>CAWBSV010000029.1:0-215222 GCA_963791505.1 uncultured Acidobacteriaceae bacterium | reverse complement strand
GCCCACCCAGACCATGAAAATCGTCGACCGTTCTTCAGGATCGGGGGCAGCCATGACCGGCGAACCCTCCACATCGGCGCCCCAGGTCTTTGCCTCGTCTCCTGCCACAAAGAACATGAGGTGCGGATGCCAGTTGTGGGTGCCAGAATCACTGAGATACTGCTGCTTCGACATCATGTAGCACATGGCGCCCGGCTCGAGCTGGGGCAGTTCTTTCTTCTCGAATGCGGAGCTTGTGGCCGCGAGGATTTCGGTCTTTGATTTTCCTGCGAGCACGAGTTTGGTCTTCATCAGAAAGATGGGCAGGAAGGTCTTTGCGGCTTGCGGATTGAAACAGATTGGCGCGCGAATGTTCGGATTCCAGAAGACCTCATCGGTGGTCGCTGCGCCCCACCCCCGCTCGACGACGCAGACAAAACCGTTCGTGCCCTTTGCCGCCGTGATGAAGCCGTCGCGCGTCAGCACCATCACTTCGGCCGCGTCGGAGATGGCTGACGGGGCAGCGGTGCGCGCCAATGCGACTTCAGCGTTCTGGTCGGAGATCAGATACTTGTCGAGCGGGGCCATAGCGGGATATGCGGTTTTCGCTGCTTGTGCGGGCGCATGCACCGCAAGGCAAGCGAGTGTGATTTGCAGAAACGTGGCCACCAGAATTTTCGTGCGCATTCGATTCTCCATTCGGAACAGAGCTGGGGAATTCTTCTAAGAGAGTATGGACCGGATGGTCTGACGCAAGCCAGAGTTTTGCGACGAAACGCGGCAATGCTGAGTCAGCAGGAATGGCAGGATGTGTCCAGGCGAGGGTTGGTTCTGTTCTCAGCGCATCGCAGTGCGAGGTGATCAGGCACCCAAATCCCGGTGCGTGTCGTCTAATGAGCAGAAGCGGTGGTCAAAGAGGCCTTTCAGGCTTGGCGCCACAGGTTGCAGCAACTTACTGAACAAGCCGCTAGCCTGTAAGTAGACCGGACATCCCAGATAGACGAATTAGATTGGTTGTAGATGATTCTCAGTAGATACTCGATGAAATTCTCCCCTTGTTACCGTTTGATTCGCATTGGCTTTGCCGCCGGGCTTGCGAGCCTGGCAGCATTCGGACTTCCCGCATTTGCTTCGCTTGGCGGCAATCTGGATTCAGTCAGCGCGGATCGCGTCCACATGAAGGCCAATCTTACGGTGACTTCGAAAGATAACTACAACATTCATCAGATTCAGGCGCCTGAGGGAACGATCGTCGAGGAATATGTTTCCTCGACGGGAACCGTGTTTGCCGTGGCGTGGCGCGGTCACTTTATGCCGGACATGCAGCAGCTCATGGGCACTTATTTCAATCAATATTCAGCTGCGCTTCAATCTCAGCAGAAGCACTTCGGACACCAGCCACTCAATATCAAGCAATCGGAACTTGTGGTGCAGACCGGCGGGCATATGCGCGATTATTTTGGCCGAGCTTACATTCCTTCGTTGCTGCCTTCGGGATTTGATCCCGATCAGATTCAGTAACGAGTTGGCAGGAGATTCCCCTTTGCGCAGATGCTTACTCTTTTTATCGCTGGCGGCGCCATCGTCATGGCGGGTTGCGGCGGCAGCAGTCTTTCCAGTTCGTCGACCAGCGGTTCCAGTACAGCCGGGTCGTCCGGTACGTCCAATGTTCTGTCGATTTCAGTGAACGGCGGCCCGACGGCGGGCGAGCTCAATGGTTCGATCTACACCAATGCCGCATTTGCCAGCGCGACCATCTGCGCTCCGGGCAGCAAAAGCAACTGTGTCACGGTCGACAATCTGCTGGTCGACACTGGGTCAACCGGCCTGCGCGTTCTGCAGTCGGCCATTGGCTCGTTGAATCTGCCCGCTGTTGACGCTTCAAATGGCTCGGCCGCTTACGACTGCATCAACTTTGTCGACAACTCCTATCTGTGGGGACCGGTGCAGAAGGCCGATGTGACGCTTGGAGGAGAGACAGCCAGCAACCTTCCGATTCAGGTGATCAGCTCGGCCACGACAGGCATCCCGAATACCTGCTCGAACGGCAGTACGGCAAACCAGAACGCCGAATCGAGCCTTGGAGCGAATGGGATCCTGGGCGTGGGCACGGAGCCGACGGACTGTTACTTCGACGGCGGCAGCGCCTGCAGCCCGACCTCCGGATTGGCGAGCGCGCCCTACCCTGCTTACTACACCTGCTCGGGCAGCTCGTGCAGCCCTGCGTTCATCAGCTCTGCAAACCAGGTTATGAATCCTGTTGTCCTTTTTCCCACGGACAATAACGGCGTGATCGTCGAGTTGCCGGCCGTCTCGGGGAACGCTGCCTCAATCGACGGCTCTTTGATCTTCGGGATCGGGACTGAAACGAACAATCAGCTCCCCAGCTCCGCGACCGTGTTTACGCTTACCTGCGATATGTTCACGACTCAGTTTGCGAACTCGACCTACGGCATTCGCAACGCGACTACGTGCGCGGGAGCCGGGAGTTTTATCGACAGCGGATCGAACGGCCTTTATTTTCCTAACGCAACCGGGATACCCACCTGCCCGAGCAGCAGCGACGCTGGCGACCTCTCATCCTTCTACTGTCCTGCTTCGACCGAGGGCTTCTCAGCCACGAATTCGGGGACCAATGGAGCGTCGAAGACGACCAGCTTCAGCGTGTCCAACGCCGAAACGCTGTTCACGGCGCCGGCGACCGCATCGGACGCTGCTTTGCCGGGGCTGGCGGGGCTTAATCCAACGGGATTTGGCTTCGATTGGGGATTGCCGTTCTTTTACGGAGTGAACGTTTATTCCTCGATCGATGGGCAGGCGGTGCCATCGGGTGAGCCGGCGTCGCCGTGGTGGGCGTACTGACAGAGAACAGGGAAACAGAGAAACAGTGAATTCGTGAAACAATCTCCCAGGTCTCAAGAGCTAGACCTGGGGCACCCGGCAATACCTGCTGGATGCGGTTCGTGGTATCCCAGGTGCCCAAAGGCGAGGCACCTGGGGCACCCGCTCCTGATGACCTAATCTGCGGTCCCTGGCACGACTAACTGTAGGGGGCGGTTTTGCGGGCGTTGCGGAGCGCGGTTGCCCACCACTTGAGGCGGCGTAGAAGCTCTTTGGCAGAACGGCGGGTGGGCGCATCGGGGCTTGCTTGGGCGCCAAACTGCTCCCACGCATTCGCAAAGCTGACGCTGTCGCGAATGCCGACCGCGTGCAGCTCGGCAAAAACCTGACGCAGATGTTCGACGGCGCGAATGCCGCCGGACGCGCCCCCATAGCTGATAAAGGCGACCGGCTTGGCCTGCCACTCCGAATACACCGCGTCGATCACCAGCTTGAGCGCGGCAGGGTAGCTGTGGTTGTACTCCGGAGTGACAACGAGATACGCATCTGCCTCCGCGATGGCCCGGCGCAGCGCATTGAGAGCGTGTTCGTCTGGAACATTTGTGGCGAGCGCCAGGTACACCGTCCGGGGATCGACGACCAGGACGTCGAAGCTTCCTTCAGCTTCAATCTGGGCTTTCACCCAGGCGGCGACCTTGTCGCATAGGCGGCCTTCGCGCACGCTGCCATAAAGAAGCGCCAGTTTCAGCCGTCCGGTGGTTTCGGGCCCCAGAAGTCCCGGCTCCTGGGGTGCAGTCTCAATCAGATTCACTTGATTCCTCTCCTCAACTTGTTCTAGGCTAGAACCTCAAGTTAACTTGAGGTCAAGAGTGAAATGGAGAAATCGGAGGATTCATACAGGGCGCTGACGGTGGGCGAGGTGGCCGCGCGCAGCGGAGTGGCGGTTTCGACGCTGCATTTTTACGAGCAGAAGGGTTTGATTCGCAGCGAGCGCAATGCCGGCAACCAGCGGCGTTATTCGCGGGGGGTGTTGCGGAGGGTGGCGATCGTGAAGACGGCGCAGCAGCTGGGCATTTCGCTGCGGGCCATTCAGGAGAACTTTGCCGATCTGCCCGCCGATCACCCGCCCAAGCGGCAAGACTGGGCGCACTTGTCGGCGGTATGGCGGGCTGATCTGGACGCGCGAATTCAAAAGCTCATTCAGCTCAGGGAGCAGATGGATCGCTGCATTGGGTGCGGGTGCTTATCGCTCGAAGAGTGTCCGCTGCGCAACCCGATGGACAAGCTGGCGGCGAAGGGGCCGGGTGCGGTGCTTTTGCGGTGAACGGGGCTGCTGAACTGACAACGTTCCGCAGGGGATGAAGTGTCTGCGTGAGAACTGCTTCTTGGGGCTGAGAGTCGTGGTGTGAGGCCCGCGGCTAAAGCCGTCGAGTCTGCATAGACCTTTTAGGCGGCCTGAAGGCCGCCGCTCCCTCCGAAGAAACCCGAAAAGCGAGTTCTCACGCAGACACGGAAGCCACATTCATCACGAGCGACTTACCTGACTCATCTCCTTGGCGACTAGACCGCTTACTCCTTGTCGCTCACCAGGGAGAACATCGCGCCCTGCGGATCCTGGCCGTTGATGATCCAGCCGCCGCCCGGCACCTGGACCGGCCCATTTAGAACCTTGCCGCCGCCTGCTTCGACGCGTTGAATGGCTGCGCGGATGGCGTCGACACTGAAGTAGAAACCCCAATTCGACACGGGGATGTGGGGCGGTTTGGTCATCATGCCGCCATCGCCCATCTGCTTGTGGTCGCCCTCATCGAAGATGCGATAGAGCCCCATTGGCCCCATGTCCATGTCGGAGACTTTGGTCCACCCGAACATCTTGTTGTAGAAATCCATGCCGGCGTCAATGTCGGTGGTATAGAGCTCGTGCCAGCTGATGGTGCCTGGGGCCGGGGGCTCGGGGCGTACTGGCGAAGGCATGGCGGGATTGGCTGTAAAGACCGCAATGGCCGCGCCCTGCGGATCGGACATGACTGCGAAACGAAGCATGCCGGGAACGTCGGTTGCCGGTCTCCACAATTTGCCGCCGGCTTCGACAATCTTTTCGATATGCGCATCAACATCCTCGACGGAGATGTAGCCGAGCCATGCCGTATGCCCTTCGAGATGGAGCATGCCGGCCATCCCGACTTCGCCCAGGTTGAAGGTGGTGTACGTTTGTCCGCCGGGGCTGTCCATCGCGTGCGTTGTCCAGCCAACCACGTCACTGTAAAACTTGCCGGCGGCCTTGGTGTCGCTGGTCATGAGCTCGTACCAGGCGAATTTTCCTTTGGGCGTGAACATTGTGGAACTCTCCTTGTGGGGTGGCGCAATCGACGAATCGACGTCGCGATGACAGGCTCCCTTGATATCAACATGGAGAACCATTGGTCAATTGGTAGGAAGGTTAATTTTGGTGCCGGGCCTGAAGGCCCCGCCCGGGCAGCATCTTTATCAGTGGCCTGAAGGCCACTGCTCCCTCCGTTACTCGCAACTACAATAAGCCGGTATGGCGACAACCGTTCGTTCGCACGCGAAGATCAATCTGGGGCTGCACATTGGTGCGCCGCGGGCGGATGGATTTCATGGGTTGGCGACGGTGTACCAGACGCTCGCGGTTCATGATCGGGTGACGGTGGCGGCGCGGGCTGCGGCGTCGACCCGGATCCGGCTCACTTCAAATGACAGGCGGGTGCCGACCGATGAGCGAAACACGGCCTGGAAGATGACGGAACTTGCGCTTCGGTGGGTGGATCGGACGGCCGAGGTTGAGATTCATATCGAGAAGCGGCTTCCTGTCCAGGGCGGGATGGGGGCGGGGTCGGCGAACGCGGTAGCGGCGCTGGTGGGGTTGGGAGCGGAGCTTGGCTTTGGGGATTGGGCCGGCAGCATCCCAGGTGTCCAAAAGCGAGGCACCGGGGGCACCCAGTGGGATGAGGTTCAGGGCACCCGGTGGAATGAGACTCAGGGCACCCGGTGGGATGAGACTCAGGACCCTCAACCGGGTTCAATCAAACGGGCTCAGACGACTTGGGCGGCGCGGGCGTGGATGGAGATCGCGGCTAAAGTTGGCTCGGATGTGCCGCTGTTTCTGATTGGCGGGACGATTCTGGGGGTGGATCGCGGGCAGGAGGTGTATCCGCTCAAAGACATTGAGCCGGTGTGGTGCGTGATCGCCACTGCCGGAGATTGGGGTTTCGACGCCTCAGGCCTTTCGCGACTGGGACGCCCTCTGCGCGACGGAAGGTTTGACCCAGGAGGCAAGTGCCGCTAAACTAAATGAGTTGAGCCGCGCTTATGCCAGCGCCTTTTCGGGAGCGATCCCAGAAGGACAGCATGCAGGCTCCTCCGGTGTTCTTTCCATGGGAGAGAACCTGGCCGGACCTCAAGAGTCCGCGCTTGTCCGCACCGGGATCAGTCAGCTGGATCCAGAACGACTTTGAACGCGTCGTCTTTCCCCAGCATCCTTCCCTTGCAGAAATCAAGCGCATTCTTGCGGCTTCGGACACTCCGGAGGCAGCCCTGCGTTGCCTTGCTGTCAGGGTCCGGTTCAGCGCTCTTCGGGTTGTACCAGACCCGGGGAGATGCGGAAGCGGCCTGCCGGCGGCTGGACGCGGCGGGGGTGAAGAGTCTGTTGACGCGCACCCTGCCCCGGGACCAGTACTGGCGGGAAATGTTGACGCAAGAGGAGCATTGACATTCAACCCTTGTGCGAGAGAGACTCGCCATCGGTTGTCGAGAGCAAAGCCACTGGTTTTGTTGAGTGTTGGGCGATCGTCTAATGGTAGGACAGTGCCCTTTGGAGGCACTTGTCTAGGTTCGAATCCTAGTCGCCCAGCCAAGTCTCCAAGGAAAGACCGGAATGCAGCCAAAGCCAACCAGCTTGGAGGAATTCGGAGATGGAAGTGGATACGTTGATCGCGCAGGACAAGCAACAGGACGGGAACAAGCCGCAGCAGGCGGCGGGCAGCTCGAAAGAGCCAGCACCGCAGCCGGCCGCGCCCGCAGCCGGCAAGGACGCGAAAGTGCAGCCTGAGCGCAAGCGGTCCCGCAATCTGAGCGAAGACAAGCGCTTCAAGCTGTTCAGCGGAACAGCCAACCGCGCGCTGGCTGAGGAGATTGGCCGCCACATCGGGGTTCCGGTGGGCGAGGCCAAGCTGCAGCGGTTTGCCGACGGCGAAGTCTACTTCCAACTGCTCGAAAACGTGCGCGGCGTGGATGTATTTGTGGTGCAGCCGACCTGCTACCCGGTCGACCAGCACCTGGTGGAGCTGCTGATCATGATTGACGCGCTGAAGCGCGCCTCGGCGGCGAGAATCACCGTGGTGGTTCCGTATTACGGCTACGCGCGACAGGATCGAAAGGACCGTCCTCGCGTTGCCATCTAGCGCCAAGCTGATTGCCGATCTGCTGACCACGGCCGGCGCCAACCGCGCTCTGTTTGTGGATCTGCATGCGGCGCAGATTCAAGGCTTCTTCAACATCCCTGTGGATCACTTGTTTGCCAGCCCGGTGCTGGTGAGCTACTGCCGCGAACTGAACCTGCCCAACCTGATGGTGGTTTCGCCGGACGCGGGCGGCGTGGAACGCGCACGCTTCTTCGCGCAGAAGATCGGCGCTCCGCTGGCGATTGTGGACAAGCGGCGCACCGAGATCAACGTTGCCGAAGTGATGAACGTGATCGGCGACGTGGAAGGCAAGACTTGCCTGATCCTCGACGACATTATTGATACTGCCGGAACTCTGGTGAAGACGGTGGATGCTCTGCTTGCAGCAGGCGCGATCAGCGTTTATGCGTGCGCGAGTCATGCTGTGCTTTCAGGACCGGCGATTGACCGCATCGCCAACTCGAAGCTTGAGCAGGTGGTGGTCACCAACACGATTCCCTTGCGGGATGCGGCCCAGAAGCTGACGGTTGCGTCAGCGGATGCGCCGAACAAGTTGCCCAAGATTAAGGTGCTGTCGATTGCCGGCCTTCTCGGCGCTGCCATCGAGAGCATTCACATGGAAACGAGCGTGAGTACATTGTTCAGCTGAAGCTGAACAGTTCACAGTTCGTAGTTCGCAGTTCGTAGTTGGGCTGCGGGAAGATGAACGATCAGCCGGTACGTGGAAGCTTAGGAAAGATCACAGCCGTTGTTGAACTGTGAACTACGAACTAAGAACTGCGAACTGGCCCAACAAAGGGAGCGGCCTTAGCCGTCCGTGCCCGAACAAGGAAATGAGAGATTCGAATGCCTGAAGTTGTCGTAGCCAAGCCCCGTGAGGGCAAGTTCAATAAGAATGCGGCACGCCGCGTGCGCGTAGCCGGCAAGATTCCTGCGGTTCTGTATGGATCGGGCGGTGACCCGGTTGCCGTTGAAGTGGATCCCAAGCAGATCTCCCGGATTCTCTTTTCCGAGTCCGGCCATAACACGATTTTCGATGTGGAAGTGTCGGGTCACAAGCCGCGGCCAAGGCCATGATTGTCGACTGGCAGCGCGAGCCGATCAAGGATCAGTTGATCCATATCGACATGAAGCGCATTGCGCTCGACAAGACACTGCGCGTGAGCGTGCGGGTCAAGCTGCTGGGCACGCCGATCGGCGTCAAGACCGCCGGCGGCATTCTCGACCAGGTTCTGCGCGAAGTGGAAATCGAGTGCTTGCCTGCTGACATTCCGCAGCACATCGATGTGGATGTGAGCAATCTCGAGATGCACCAGGCGCTGCGCGTGAGCGGTCTGCCGCACTCGGACAAGATCAAGTATCTGAACTCGGAAGACGCGACGGTAGCGCACGTCATCTCGATCCGTGAAGAAGCGCCGACAGCAGGCCGAAGCGGATGCAGCAGCAGCGGCAGCGGCTGGAGCAACGCCGGCGGCGACAGAGCCGGAAGTTGCCAAGAAGGGCAAGCCGGAAGACGCTGCGGCGAAGAAGCCCGAAGCGAAGAAGTAAGCCTTGGACGAAGCAAGGCAATCCGAGCAACCGGACGAGTCACAGGGCCCGTTTCTGGTGGTGGGCCTTGGCAACTACGGGTTGGAGTATCTGTGGACCCCGCATAATGCCGGGTTCATGGCGATTGACCGCATTGCCGAGCAAGAGGGCGTTGTGGTGCAGAACCGGCGATGCCGGGCCATGACCGCAACCTGCAGGATTGCAGGACGGGAAGTGGTACTGGCCAAGCCGGAGACCTATATGAATCTGAGCGGGCTTGCGGTAGCCGCTCTGATTCGGGAGTTTGACGCGGACCCGTTGCACGATCTGCTCGTGATTTATGACGAGCTTGATTTTGCGCTGGGGACGTTCAAGATCAGGGAGCGCGGTTCGCCGGCCGGCCACAACGGGGCCCGCAGCGTCACCGATGCCCTGGGAAGCCAGGAGTGGCTGCGGCTGCGAATTGGCGTTGGGCTCGATCTGCCACCAGAAGCCATTGCGGCTCGCGGGGGAAGACGGCCAGGCAGGGATTATCTGCTGTCGCCGATGCGCAAGGCGGATTTGACGGTGCTGGACGAAGTGCTGGACAAGGTGGCTACGGCCACGCGGCGCATCGTCGAACAAGGGCCGGGACCCGCGATGAATGAGTTCAATCGAAGTGCAGGGACTTAGGGACGAAGGGACTGAGGGATCAGGACCCCGACGGAATGGCCGGAGAGAGAAGCCGGCGGAAAAGGAAACATTGATGTCGCGTTTGTATGAAGTGATGTTCATTGTTCGGCCCGATGTGGTCGAAGAAGAAGCGGACAAGCTGATCGCCGGCTTCTCCACCACCGTGACCGATGGTGGCGGAGTGGTGAAGTCTGTCGAGAAGATGGGCCGGCGCAAGCTCGCCTACATGGTGCGCAAGTTCAACGACGGCAACTACGTTCTGATGACCATTGAGGCCAACGGGCCGGTGGTTCTTGAGCTCGAGCGCCGCCTGCGTGTGACTGAGCCGGTGATCAAGTTCATCACCGTGCGCATCGATGAGGAAGAGAAGCGCCTGGCCAAGGTGAAGGCACTGCGCGGAACGCGTCGCAAGGTAAGCGCGGAGCCGCATTCTGCCCCGGCTCCTGTTGCTGCTGCGCCCGCAGCGCCCTCAGCTGCCGCCGCGCCTGCCGCTGAGGTTGCCGAACCGGTTCAGGCCAGCGCGTAAGTTCGCTTGCCGGGGTACTCGCCGGCACGCTTGCGCAGCCTGCATCCGTACTTATCCCGGCGCTTGAGTGCGCCACGAGTCGAAAAGAGAGCAAAGAGGAAACACTATGTCTGACGAAACTCCCGTAAGAGCGCCCGAGTCGAGCGCACCCGCAGCCCATTCCGAATCCGGACCCCCGGCCCGCACGGGTGGACGCCCGGCCGGCGGACCCGGCGGACGCCCCTCGGGCGGCCCAGGCGGACGCGGCAAGTTCTTCCGCCGCAAGAAGGTCTGCAAGTTCTGCACCGAGAAGATAGACGCCATCCCGTACCGCGATGTCCGTCTGCTGCAAGGGTTTGTGGCCGAGCGCGGCAAGATCGTTCCGCGGCGCCTGACCGGCGTTTGTACCACGCACCAACGCCGTTTGACCCGCGCCATCAAGCAGGCCCGGAACATCGCCCTGCTGCCCTTCGCGACACGGCACTAAACCTTTCGGATTCGGGGTGCGTCTGCCTTGCGGGGGATAGTCCCTTCGTTCGATCCGGTTAGCTCTTTGGTACCGGGAACTGACCTTGATCAAGCGACAACGGCAAGCGACAATCTTCCGATCACCGATGTAGAATCTGCGGGGCCCGTTGCGACGGATTCTCTTCCTCTGGACGAGAAACCAACCCGCAATTTGTGGCCCGCCGAGCAACACTGGAGAATTCCGATGGAAGTTATTTTGAAAGAAGACGTAGCCAATCTTGGACACCGCGGCGACGTGGTGAAGGTCGCGGATGGCTACGGCCGCAATTTCCTGCTGCCGCGCAAGCTGGCACTGCAGGCTACCCTGGCCAACAAGGCCGTTATCGAACAGATGAAGGTTTCCGCAGCGCGCCGTTCGGAGTCAGAAAAGGCGCAGGCCGAGGAACTGGTCACCAAGCTCGCCCCGGTTTCGCTAAGCTTTACGCGCAAGTCGGGCGAAAACGGACAGCTCTTCGGTTCCGTCACCTCGTCAGACATCGCCGGCGAACTCGAAACCAAGGGCTTTGAAGTCGATCGCCGCAAGATTCAGTTGAACGAACCGCTGAAGGCTCTCGGCGACTACACCGTGGCCATCAAACTGCATCGCGAAGTCACCGCGCACGTGCAGGTCAAGGTTGTGGGCGACGGCTCTGAAGTGGTTGCCGCCGAGCCAGCTCCTGCTGCGGAAGAAGCGGTCGCTAAGTAACTCCGCATTGGATCAATGATCGTGGGGTGCCCCATCCATCGAGCGTAGTTTGCTCGATGGGTGGGGATCCACGAAGCCCGATTCGCCGGGAGATTGCGCATGCCCCGCGATTCCTCTATAAAGCTGAGCACCGGCCCCGGCTGATCCCGATTTATGCTCGCCCGTCTAATCGGTCTCTGAGATTGAGGCTCCGAAGTAGACGAGCTTATTCCCCTCAAAATGGGCGTCTATGAACTGCGACAGGTCGTACTCGTCGCAGTCTTTATGGAGTTCGCCTTCGCTTAATTTCGGATTCTGAAGTCGACATTTGACTGAGTCGCTCTTTCTCGCTGGCTTTCTCACGCCGAAAGAATAGGAGATTCTCTCCGGACCCCGATTACCCGGAGTGCCGAGGATTTGAATCAGGGCAATCTCTGACATGCCAAGATGAATTCCCGAGTCTGTTGTCGTTGCTTCCGAAATCGCGTTCGTCCGCTTACAGATATCTTGGCCGGTCCATGGTTTGGGGTCGCGTAAAAGGTAAAAACCTGAGTTGACTTCTCCCTCTTCTGCAATGAGATAAGTTGAAGGGGCGCCGTCCGAAGAGCGATAACATGCCTGCTCCCGCGCTGTGCTCGCATCTCCTCGCGAAACCGTATCGACCTTTCCAAGCCTTCTCGCCAATCTCTTTATCGCATCCTCGCGCAGATCGACTCCAAGAACGCTGAAGTTTGCTCCCGCTGCTTCTCTTTTTCGTGTCTTCACTGCGTCCGCGCTCTCTGGCCGAGTCATCGACCACCAATCGGAATCGTCGTATCTCGATCCCGTTTGAGACAGTCCTGTGAGTTGCACGAATGCAAATGCAGCAAAAACCATGGCCAGGATAAGCTGGGCTGTTTTCATCGCTCTCCCTCCTCCGTTGGCTGAAGACGCGACTTACCGCACTACCGCCAGCGGCTGATCGCGGTCGGTGCGCAAAGTCGGCACGGCAGCGAGCAGGCTGCGTGTGTACGCATGCTCGGGCGCGAAAAGCACCGTAGCGCATGGGCCCGTCTCGACGATCTGGCCGTGGCGCATGACCGCGACGCGCCCCGCCACCTGCCCCACGACCGCGAGATCATGCGAGATAAAGAGCATGGCCAGTCCATGCTGCTTCTGCAGATCTTTCAGCAGTTCCAGCACCTGGGCCTGCACTGTCACATCCAGAGCCGTGGTCGGTTCATCCGCGATGAGCAGGCGCGGGCGATTGATCAACGCCATCGCGATGAGGATGCGCTGCCGCTGGCCGCCGGAAAACTGATGCGGATGGTCGCCATACCGGCGCGCCGCTTCCGGAATCGCAACGGACTCAAGCGCCGCAATCGCCCGCCGCTTTGCTTCCCGCCCGGTAAACGACGGCGCATGCGCCTCGGCACACTCGGCGACCTGGCGCCCGATAGTCATCACCGGGTTCAGCGCTGTCATGGGTTCCTGAAAGATCATGGCAATCTCGCGGCCGCGCACCTTCCGCAACCCTTCTGCCGAAAGGTGCGCAAGATCAACCTGAACGCCGTCGGCGGTCCTCCACAGAATCTGTCCTGAGACCTGGGCCGCCTTGCCCAACAGGCCGAGGATCGCCAGCGAAGTGGCGCTCTTGCCTGACCCCGACTCACCAACCAGGCCCAGGACCTCCCGCTCCTCAACCCCAAACGAGATCCCCTTCACCGCGTGGGTGGTCCCGAAGCGAATGTGCAGGTCGCGAACCTCGAGGAGCGGCGGCATTGTGCCATCCTAACGCATTGATTGTGTCCGCCCGCAACGACGGTGAATCCAGAGAGTTACGGCTTCAACTGCGGCGTTTTTGCAACAAATCGAACAGCTTGCGGCACCACCACGCAGGCAACACAAGATAAAAACAGCACATCTCTATCGCAATGAAAGGAGTTTTGTATAAGATGCGACACAACAGGTTTGGCTCGTGTTTGCTCGCTGTTTCGCTTGGAACCGCCGGAATGGGCAGTTTTACCGCGGTAGCTATAGCCCAGGGCGCTCCATCAGCCGCTTTTCAAGAAGGCCACGGCTGGGATGATGTTCCGCCGGGATTCAGGGATGCGCAGCGGAAAGGTTTTCATGACGGCATCGAAGGCGCGAAAAAAGATTTCGACAATCATCGCCGCCCCGACGTCAATAACCGTGATGAGTATCGCCATCCGCACGTGCCGGAAAGCGACCGCGAAGACTACCGCGATGGCTTCCGTCGTGGATACGAGGTGGCTATGAATCACATGATGGGAGAAGGGCCACGCTAACCTTACATACAATTTTGCGCGTCGAGGAGAAGGGCGACACCGAGCCTGCTGTCCAGCTTGTGCCGATGGGCCTGATCAGCCATGGAGCTCGATCAGACCCCGGCGGGGCTTCGGGTGCCTCGCGGGGATGGGAAAAGAAACGCCCGCGCCGCAGCGATGGCTGAGCACGATAGATGGCTGTTGCTTCGTCTATTGTTCCTTAAACTTCCTTAAACATTCGATTTTAGATCGCTTTCTAGAGAGGGGCCTGCCCCACCCTGCGCCCTTGGCTCCCTCCAGTACCCATTTCTAAATATGTGTTGAGCGTCCTCGTGCCCGCTGTCAAACCGCATCCAACCAAGGGAACCATCCCGAAGGGGGATCATGCGCTCGATTTCCAGGAATTTAGGTTTAGCTTTAATTGCAGCCGTTCTGGCTGTTCCCGTTCTTCTTTCGGGATGCCAGACACAAGCCCCGGCACCGGCCGCGGCTGCCGCTCCGCAGGACGATCCCTACATCCAGTGGGAACATGAGACGCATCGCGACCATGTGGACATTGCAAAGCGGACCGACGACGAGCGGAAACAGTACAACGACTGGGCCGCCGCCCATCGCGATCACCACTAGAGCGGGCAAAGGTGTTTCGCCGCGACTTGAATCCGCGATCAGGGTGCGGTTGAATTTCCGCCTCCGCCGGAAGCATAAGACCTCGCACCTTGCTCCGGCACCTGAAGGCTCAAGCCGGTTTGGTCTCCCTTGACGTTTAGAGGCAGTTCCACAGGCCCGTAGGACTTGACGATCCTGGATTGTTGGAGATCCGCATTTTCAGATCGTTCCGCATCTCCGGCGCCTGAAACCCTGATGGTATACATGCCGTCGGGAACGTAGTTGAAATTGAAGCTGCCATCCTGGTCGATCTGAGCGAAGCGGAGCGTTGCGTTGGTATTCGGATCTACGAGTGTGACGTTGCCGGCACTGACGGGGTGGTTATCGGCCTTGGCGACCACGAATCCGGAGACGCTCCGGAGGTTGTCGATGGGGAAGACAAGGTCGATACCGTCCACATCCGCGCCAGGCCCCACTTCGATTGGTTTCACGTCCCCTTCACGCAAAGCGCCTCCGGAATAAACGACAAGGGCGTCCCCGGAGTTGTGGTGCGCAGAGGTTGAATTGGCACCGAGTCCAACCATAACGAGGTTTGTCCCCAGGGATGCTCTTATTGCGTACTTTCCATCGAATAGGCCGGTGATGCGATAGCGCCCCCTGTCATCGCTGGTTGAAGGCGTGGCGGTACCTGTGGTCTTCCATGTGCCGTCCTTCTGCAACTGCATGAGGATGGCCGTGATGCTAGGAGCCGGGTTGCCGTCGTCATATCGAATTGTGCCGCTGATTGACGCTCCGCGCTTGAGGCGCAGATCAACATGAACGGGCTGATTTCCTTGGACAACAATTTTTTCCGAACCGTTCGCGATAATCCTGAGCGTTGTTTCGTCAGGCTTCATACGATCCGCGATCGTTATCTGGTTGATCGGTGAAAGATAACCGGCAAACTGGCCCACCACGTAATAGGTTCCCGAGGGAACCTTGTCGAGCGAATAGCTCCCATCCATTGCCGTGACAGTCGTGAGGCTGCTTCCCTTGCCCTTGCTGGAAAGGTCACGTGTCCGGTCAGGCCTGGCAGCGATCAACTGCACGCCCGCGAACCGGGCCGGCTGGCCAGTGTCGCCACAGGACACCCGCCCGCTGACCTGGCCCATCGCGGCGTTGCTTGCGGATTGCCCGAAAAAGGCGGAAGGGGCAAGGGCAAGAATAAGAAGGGAAAGAAGGCGCATATTTTTCTCCTGCGGGATTGAAGCGGCGTAGCTCAACATCTCGAATTGCTTTCAGTCTAACTCTCCGCTTAGCCAACTACTTCTCGTGGAAGCTGGACTCAAAAGGGTCTACCCCGGTGGCGAGCAATTCTGGATGAAGGTTGCAGTATTCGACCAAATTGAATTCGGGTACTGGACTCACTTGTCCCAACTTACGATGTTTCAGGTAGTGAGCGAGTGGACTGGCGTCGCGCTCGATTCCATATGTCTCCCGATACCATTTGGTGTTGAATTGAGGCGATGGGCATGCATCCGCCTGTTCGCCCCTGGTTAAGTAATCGAAGAGCGGGTTGCGGCCATCCGCCGATAGGTCAGGGTAATTGCGGGTATACCAATCGGGATCGAAATAGAAGTTGGGCCGGCGCCCTTCCCTCCATCCGTGGATGCAGAAGTGTAACAAGGGTCGACTTGAAAGGGATTGATATCACCGGATTGGCTGAGATACCACTCACTATCGATCAAACCGGAAGTGATAAGCATGCGCTCAGTCTTGTTGTAATCATGGGGCTCGATATACTCAAGAGCCCCAAGGCCTGGGACGGGCAGACATAGACTTCAGACTCTGCCAATTCGCTTGAATCTCATCGCTGCTCCATGAGTAATGGACGCCCCAACCCTTCTCGAAATCCCGGGCCTTCAGGCCTTGCAATAGCTCAGCGCTCCTTGCGATGGGGTAATCGACTCCGAGCTGCTTGAAGTGCAGGAGCAACACCTCGGAGTAATCCGGCCAGACCACTTCGCCTTCAGGAGCTGCGCGATGGCGCCCTGGAGAATACTTTGTCTCGGTCAGAGCCCCAGGGTTGAAGATGCAGAGCCTGTCATGTCCCGCAGACCGTGCGCCATAGGTCACCAAATCGACAAGTGGATCCGGTCCGGAGGGGAAAGAGTCAGAGACCATTTCATGTCCCATCGACTGGATTGCTGTGACGCCCTGGCTCTTGCAGCGCTGCAGATACGCGCGCAACTCCGGATGGTAGATATGCTCATCTATATCGGTGACATTTACCCAGTCGGCGTCACTGCCCTTCCAGATGGTGTCGCTTAATCGACGTTCCTCATCAACGAACGAGTCCCCCGTCACATCGAAATGAGCAATCTCGACTCTGCCATGTTGCTGGAGTACGGAGAGATATTGGTCCGTCGACCCGTTGTCAAAGACGAAATAGCGGTCGACGCAACTGTCGTAATGGCGAAAGAAAAACGGCAGCATGCGCGCATCGTTCCAGCAGAGACAATAAAGATCCACTTTGAGCTGATCGGCCATACAGCCTCGCGATCGCTGCCGAGCACTCGGCATCTTCGCCTTAAGATTTAGTTCTTGATCGTCACAAGTTCGTTACAGAGGGAATGACGAAGCCATGTTCTGTGGCCCGGACCAACCAATTTTCGGCTTCTCCGATATTTCGGTCGACTCCGCGGCCGTGACTGTAGCAAATGCTGAGCTCATATTCTGCTTCAGGGTCGCCCTGCTGAGCCGCAGTCAAGAACCAGTTGGCTGCGGCGACCGGGTCTTCTTTACAGCCTCGCCCCTGAAGATAGCAACTTCCGATCTTACGCTGGGCAACGGCCTCGCCGCTTGAAGCCGCAGCAAGGAAAAGCCCGAAGACTTCACTGAGTACCTCTTCGGTTGGAGATTCGGAGGATTCAAGAGCTTCAGCCAGGAGGATCAAGGCTCCTGGATGGTTTTGGGCTGCAGCCCGCCGATACCACCACTCCGCCGAGACTGAATCGGGTGGGTCGACCAGGCCCATTCGGCAACAATCCCCCATCCATGCTTGTGCGAAGGCATCGCCCGATTCAGCGGCGAGCTCAAACCAGGGATAGGCTTTCTCAATTTCGGGGGATCCATCCAATCCGGCGGCATAGAGGCGACCGAGCGCCAGCTGGCAGGAAGTGTCGCCGTCGGCGGCGGCCTGCTTGTATCGTGCGAGGCTTGCTTCAGGATCGATCGGAACATGTTTACCCTGCTGGAGGAGTTCAACGATGAGACCCGGCGCAGAATCGCTTCCAAGGCGAAGTGCCTCGGCGAGGAACCCGGCGTGAAGTTCGTCGGAAGGAGGAAGGTACTTTCCGTTGGAATACAGGTCCGCCAGGGTCTCCGCCGCCAAGACCATCTCATCGACTTTAACCAGTGTCTCAAGCAATGCGACAGCCCTATCCGGGTCGGCATCCAGTCCTTTCCCTTCAATCAGCAACAGGGCGAGATTGTAGCGGGAAAGAGCGTGTCCTTGATCGGCAGCTTGCGCAAACGACGTTGCTGCGGCGGTATCATCGTGAATCTCACTTCCGACATCCGAATACAGTAATCCGAGCTGAAAGGGGGCGTCCGTGTTTCCCTTTTCAGCTGCCATACGGTACAGCCTCGCGGCCTCTGCGTGATCTTCTGGCACGCCCAGCCCGTACCGATGCAGTGAGCCGAGGTTGAAACAGCCTACCGCGCTGCCGAGTTCAGCGGCCAATCGCAACCAAAAAGCGGCAACGGCATAGTCCTGTTCGACCCCGCGACCCTCTGCATAGAGGGCTGCGATCGTGGTAAGGGCGTCAGGATCGGATTCAGTGCCACCCTGCTGGAGCCAGCGAGATGCTTCAACTGGATCTTCAGGCAGAGATTTGTTCAAAAGATACAGCTCACCAAGGGCTGCGGCTGCCCGCCTGTGGCCCTTCTCCGCCGCGGAACGAAACCAGGTGGAAGCCTCTATCGCTTCATTCTCATTGATCTCCAGCAGGAATCTGCCTAATGCAAAGGCAGCATCCACATGTCCTCGATTCGCTGCTCGCCTCAACAAGGACTCAGCGTTCACCAGGTCTTTTGGGATGCGATCACCCTGCCAAAGCGTGATTCCAAGCAAGTACATTGCATCGGAGCTGTTCTCCTCAACGGCGCGTTCAAGATACAGGACCGCCTGTTCAGGATCGCGATCATCAAAGTCCCGGCGGAGGAGAACGGCTCCCAGCCAATAGTGCGCGGTAGAGTTGTCCGATTCGGAAGCCTTCGAGAGCCATTCAATCGCCCTGGGGTAATCGGGCGTACCTCCAAATCCGCCGGCATACAGGACTCCCAACCCGACCTGCGCTGCAGAGTCTGCATGGGCAGCGGCTTCGGAAAACCACCTCTCCGCTTCCGGCTCATTGCGAGTCACTCCGAGTCCAAGAGCGAGTTGTTGTCCATAACGCGCCTGCGCCTCAGCGACACCCTGTTCGGCTGCGCGAAGATTCCACTTCGCGGCTTCTACGTAGTCTTTCGATATGTTGAAGCCGTTGGGAAAAGACTTCTCCAGCATGCTTCGAGATATCTCATTGGACGTCTCGGCACTTTCGACTCGCTCCAGTTCCTCGGGATAGAGGCTTGCTACCTCAGGCGGATCGATGAAATAAATCAGACCCAGCCGCGCCTGTGCGGGAAGAGGTTTCAGAGGGTCGGGCATTGAAAGCGTTCTGAGGAATTCTTTCCGCTTTTCTTCACCCGCAATTGAATCGTCGTTGAAAAATCTGCCGTCATTTAACAGAACTGTCCGAAATCCCACGACACGGGCGTTTTGCGCCCGCGCAACAAACGCCGGAGGCGAAAAAGAAAACATCGGGCGAGAGTCCCGAAAACAAACCCACATCGTCGGGATCGGAAAGGAATTCCGGCAGTGGGCGAACGAACGAACGCACAACACGCGGAGGCTCTACTAGAACGTCGGCCAATGTGTCAGTTTCAGAAAAGAGGTCGTCATTTGCCGGCAGGTCGAGTGCATCCTGATATCGGTAGTCAGTTGGCAAATCACTACCTTCGTCCATGATTCTCATTCTGCACCGCCCTGATGGGGTGCACCGGACACGACATTCACTTTTTGAGGGAATTCAGGATCCTGAACCACTTTGCTTTTCTTTTCAGGATCTTCATCTACGGCTCGGGTATGAAAAGACGATGCTGGGCGATGTCCTGATTCGGTCTGCGCTGCAAACATCGAGAATCCGCCAAGTCCAGTCAACTCAAGATTACTCTTTCTACGATACGATGATGTATGCGATTCAGTTTTGTCATTCTTACCTGGAATCGATGCCGATTCCTGGAACAATGTCTCAATTCACTCATTCGAAGCATTGGAGACCTCCAGGATAGCGAGATTATCGTACTCGATAATGGCTCGAATGATGAAACGCAAAATATCCTCCGCTCATTTGAAGAAGCGAAGGCCTTGCGTCTGATTTCCCGAGTCAAGAATGATGGCCTCAATGCCTACAAGAGATTGTTTGGAGCCGCATCCGGCGATTACATCATCGAAGTGGACGACGACGTCATTGAGTTTCCAAATGGGATTGACCGAATTCTCGCAGAGCATATGGAGACGTTCTCGGACTACGGTTTCATAGCCCTGAATGTTGTGCAAAACGAGCTTACGAATGGGGCGCGCCCCGCACTCGATGAGTATCGTGAAGAAACGAGAAACGGGAAGACAATTCTACGCGGTCCAACGGGTGGCTGGTGCGCTTGTTTTCGAAGATCAGAATTCAAGAAAATACAGAAGGACTTTCTGTCGGCTGACCTTCATATGGGATACGGCGAGGACACCTTCCTCACCGCAAGATTCGAACAGCGGCTTTCTTTGAAGAGCGGGATCATTCGAGACGTTTACTGTCTACACGCCTCAGGCCCTGAATACGCAAGAAGGTATGGGCACCTGGACCGGGAAATCGAAAAGTACGCCAATTCCAATCTGGATACGTTCGTCGAAGACTACCAGAAATACAGAGACATTGATAAAGCAAACGCTTCGTAGTCCTATAGAAGTGGCGCAAGATCACCATGAATTAGCGTTTAGCAGCAGCGCTTCTGGCGTCCTTCCGTCCAACTTCATGGGGAATCCACGGGAACTATTGTGGGATGTGTTCCTGGGAGAACGCGCCTTTGAATAAAGGCTAAAGTGTTTTCTCAAACACGCCGATAACGCCTAATGACCTCAGACGAAGGCTTGATGTCATTTTGGAAGCGGAATGCATGCACCCTCAATCGCTTATGTCGAAATGCGTTCACTCGACTTTGAACCGGATCTTTCTGAGGATCAGGCCGCTCGCGCTCGCAGTCGATCGTGAGTGGAATTGGATCGCGCAGCCGCGATCCACCGCGCTTCTCATTGCGATCGCAAACCTGTCGGCAGCCCTTGTAATTTCGTCTTGTTCTGCCTCGTTCACGAGCCTGCAGTCCGCCGCTACTGCGACCAATCCGTTGAACGTGACCAGCAATAGCCATGTTGTGGTCATGGAGTACGAAGCCTGGTTCGGCCCAAACGCGATGACCTTTGCGAATTTTCCGGCGAAACCCGCTCTGCAATCCCCGGACATGCAAGCTTTGGGCGGCGGCTACGACAGCGCCGACCCTGCCGTGATCAAACAGCACGTTTCCTGGTTGGAAGCCATCGGAGTGGATGCGGCTCTCATTGAAGTAACGAACAACGTGAGCTGCATCTTCAACAGCCAGGGGTTTATCGACAAATACCTACCCAACTGCACCCCAACGTTCCGATCATCCAATCAGACAATCCGCAACAACACGGGCAATCTCTATCCCGCGTGGAACAGCCTGGGAACAAACCTAAAGCTGATACCGATGGTGGGTGGAGTCGACAACGATGTGATGTACCCCGACCAGGATGGCACGACGGCTCTCGAAAAGGAGATCCGCTATTTTGGCGCTCTCCTTCAAAGCTACCCGAATTTGAGCGTGATCTACCAGGGCAAGCCGCTCATGATCGTATTTCTTGGCGCGGCGCAAGATCCAAGCACGGCCGACAACCCGCTTTGGTATCAAATTGAGATGTTTCTGCAAAGCCATCCCGATATTGCCAACAAATATACGTTTCGATTCATGGCGGGATACCTCGACAGCCAGCCTGGTCTCTGGCAAAGCACGAAGACCCCGACGGCGCCGGTGCAGATCTCACCCTCGTACGGTTTTTGGAGTTGGGTCGACCGCCTGAATACAGGATGCGCTGTTTCTGGCTGCCCGTTTTATCCCTCCTATAACCAGGCCGGCTCCAGAATCGAGAATTTCACGGTTTCGGTTGCCACCGTTGGCGCAGAAGGAGGATGGGGGTGTCCGAATCCTAATTCCTCACCGTACTGTCCTGATGACTCTTTGCGCTTCGGCAACAATCCGAATGAAACTTACATCACTTTCACTTCATTCATGACCTATGCCAAACAGCTCAATCCGATCTTCCTGATCATTCACCAGTTCAACGAATTCACTCCGCCAGATGAGGGATTTGACGCGAATTCCACCGACGACGTCGAGCCCGCCAATCTTTGGGGAACAAGTGCTCTCACCAATGTCCAGCATCAAATACAGGCGTACCGGCAAACAGTCGGGCCATGATGCTTCGCTGCACACCCCGCGATGGAGTATTTCGCAGAGGATGCCAAGCCGAAACCCTTCCGTGCTGCCTGAATGACAGCAAGCCGATTTGGCCAGTGACGGGTGTTTTGCTAAGGCGCTCCGGGCTTGTTAATACATGGGCGGCTTGTTAATACAAAACTGAAGAATACAGCTGCCTAGAGACAATATAGACGCCCATATCCACTATAGATAAATCGCGTAAGTCTTTAATTTTTAGCTATCTACACCATAATGAGCAATTTGCCCGTTTCCATGGTGCCGAAGAAGGGACTCGAACCCCCACACCCTTGCGAGTACGTGGACCTGAACCACGCGCGTCTGCCAATTCCGCCACTTCGGCACGGTACATCAGTTCAGCGTTTCGCTGAACCGGCAGCATCTCTGAGTCTCGCAAATGCGGGGCGCAGTGTCAAATTGCCGGAGCGCGAAATCCCCACAAAAGACGGCACTAATCCGGTGTCTTGACGCCGCTTCGGAGCAGCGCGATGGCCTTTGTGAGACGGGCCTTGCGGGTCTCTTCGCGCTTGGCTTCGGTGATCCAGCGGCAATACTCCTTGCGGTGCGTGAAGCTCAGCTTTTCGAAGTCGGCAAGCAGGCCTTCTTTCTTGAGCAGGGCCGCAAACTCGGCGGGCACATCGACGACGCGGGGCGCATCGTCCTTCCAGAGAACCACCTCGATGGACTGGCCCGGCCCCTTGCCGATCTGCTCGCGAATGGCCTTGAGAACGCCGATCATGTGCGCATCCGGGCCACACTTGACCAGCGAACCGGTGTACGGAACGCCATCGAACGTCGCCTTGACGCGCACCTGCCCGCGCGTGCCGAACTCCTGCCCGACATCGTAAGGGAAGAACACGCCGGCGCCGCCGCCGATGCCGGCTTGGAGCGTGGCCTGAAACTTGTATGTCTTCATCGCGCCTGGCCTCAAACGCTTCTTATGCAAATGATCAACCCGCCCGCCTGCGCCTCCCGGGAAGGGGAAACGCGATGCGGACGGGCCTTTTGCTGACTCGAGCGAAGACTTAGACCAGCTTGGCGTCGAGGACGATCTCAGTGTTGTTGGCGAAGAGCTTCGAGATGGGGCAGCCGGCCTTGGCGTCGGCGGCGGCTTTGTCGAACTGCTCCTTGGTTGCGCCGGGAACCTTTGCCGTGGTGTCAAGCGTGATCTTGGTGACTGCGAACCCGCCATCGGTTTTGGCCAGGGTCACGGCCGCGCTGGTTTCGATCTTTTCCGGGGTCAGGCCGGCGCCGCCCAACTGCGCGCCCAGGGCCATGGAGAAGCAGCTCGCGTGCGCCGCGGCGATCAGTTCCTCAGGGGTGGTGCCCGAAGCTGCGCCTTCAAAGCGCGTTGCAAACGAGTAGTTGGCGTCCTTCAACACGCCGGTTGCTGTGGAGATGGTGCCTTTGCCTTCTTTCAACGAACCTGTCCAAACCGCACTTGCCTTGCTTGCCATTGTCCCTCCTTGGGAGCTCAAAAATGTTCAGTGATTGGGTCACGCCGGGGATCGGGGAAAGATGGTCCAAAGCGGCGTACTTGGGTTGATGCCTCGGGCTGCCGCGAAGATGTTTTCGCTGCATGTAGCCACTGTTCCTATGCTAATCTCTCGACCATGCTTCCGCACCGGCCCAGGCTCTACAACGGGGAAATTGCGCCCGAATTTTCACATTGTGAGGAGGCGCGCTCCGCGACGCCGCCGCGCATCGACCATCATTGCCAGGTCTGCCCCAACTGCAGCCACCACCTGACCGGCCATCATTGCAAGCTGGTGTGCACGGAGTGCGGGTACTACTTGAGCTGCGCGGATTATTACTGAACTGCTTGTTCCGCCGTCGATGAGACCGGGGATGGGGGCTTTTTTCCTTCGCCCCTACGGGGCTGGATCATTTCTATCAGCCGTTCCCAGGACTGCGCTGCGCTTGTCCTGGGCTAATGACCGCTGTCCCTCCGGGACGAAATGGCTGCAGTCTCCGGGTTCAGGCGGCTATCAGTCACTTTCCCCGGGCGCTATCGGGGTCCGAACGCTTCTGCGGAGATCGCATAGATGCGGACCTCGATCGCTTTCGGCCCCCACCTGGCGTCGTGCGTGTAGGTAAATCCCACGCGTTCCAGCAGCTTCTGCGAGTTGTCGTGCCCGATCCCATGTCCGGTGACAATCCTGGGCAGGCCCAGCGTTCCGAATCCGTACGCGAGTACCGCGCGCAAAGCCTCCTCACCTAGCCGCCATCCCCAGACAGAACGCATGAGATGAACGCCGACCTCGATCATCTTGGGATCCAATTGCCACTGCCGCAGGCCGGCACACCCGGCAAACTCGCCTGTTTCGCGCAAGAACATCGGCCAGTACTGTATCCCGAGGAGTTTGTCCGCTTCACACTCTGTTTGGAGCCGGGCATGCGCCTGCTCGCGCGTCATGGCGCCGCCGAAGTAGTGCGTCACTTCCTCATCGCACCACAGTGCTTCGGCGAGGCCCGTGTCTTCGGCCGTCCAGCTTCGAAATGTCAGACGAGCAGAAGACGACGGGGGCATTCGAACAGGAACTCCAGGTGTGTTAGCGGCCTTCGCTCTTCTTGCGCGCTGCCTCGAACTCGTCGGCTGGCTGCCATGCGACGGGTTTGGGCTGCTCGCTGGCTAGCCATCCTAAAACAAAACCGAAACGGGCAAGCTTGGCGTTGCCGCGGAAGTCCCAGTCGGCGCGGTACTCGTCGGACGGCTGATGGTAGTGGTGCGCGACGTAGTCGGCGAACTGCGCCTGGCCCCACGCTTCATCGTGGCCTTCAAACAGTGTGCCGGGGTCAATGGAGAAGGCGGGAACGCCGACGCGTGCGAACGAGAAGTGGTCGGAGCGGTAGTAGTGTCCTGCGCCGGGGGTGGCATCGGGCAGAAGCGCCAGGTCAAATCGCCGTGCGACGGTTTGCACTGTGGGCCAGAAGTCGATGCGCTCCGCACCGCCCACGGAGACAGAGCGCGGCACGCCGATGGGCAGCAGCATGTCGTAGTTCAGATCGAGGGTAATTTTCGCGGCCGGAACGGGCGGGTGCATCCCGAGAAATTCCGAGCCGAGCAAGCCCTGCTCCTCGGCCGTGACCGCAGCGAAGTACATCGCGTGCGGCGGCCGTTCTGAGGACTGAGCGAAGGCGCGTGCCATCTCAATGAGGATGCCGCAGCCGGTGCCGTTGTCGGCCGCGCCGTTATAGATGTTGTCGCCCTTGGCGTCAGGGTCAATGCCGAGGTGATCGTAGTGCGCCGTATAAAACACCGCCTGATCGGCTGCGTTCGCCCCGGCTACGCGGCCCACAACGTTGGAGCTTTCATAGCGGCGGACGCGGCTCTCAATGTGAGCGCGCAGATGAACGGGAAGCTCGACGGCATGGAACGCGCCCGGCTTGCCGGCTTGCTCGATGGCATGATCGAGGTCGCCCAGCCCGGCGAGCGTGAAGAGATGCTGTGCAGTGTCGTGCTGAATCCATGCGGCGGCGCGCAGGGTTGCGTCGGGATCGCCCTGGAGGTAGCTCTTCTCGATGGCCTGGGAGTTGCGCACCACCTCCCAGCCATAACTGGCCAGATCGGTGCGATGAATGATGAGCACGCCAACGGCGCCGCGGCGCGCGGCTTCCTCGTACTTGTAGGTCCAGCGGCCGTAATAGGTGAGGGCTTTGCCCTTGAAGAAATTGGGATCATCGGAAGGCGGCTCGTTGACGATAACGAGCAGCACTTTTCCCTTCACGTCGAGATCCTTGCCATCGGGGCCGGCATAGTCATTCCAGTGATACTCGGGCGCATGAATGCCGTAGCCGACAAAGACGATGGGCGCGTCGAAGCTCCGCGGATTCGGCACCGGTTTCGTCCTTCGCAACGATGTCGGTTCCGTAGGCAAGGTCGATAGGCTCACCTTGCGCGGGGGTAAAGGCGAAGTGCGTCTTGTCTTCGACCGTATGGACGGCGAAAAGCGGGACCTTCTGGAAATAAGTGCCGTTGTCACCGGCCGGTTCAACGCCGGCGAGCGCGAACTGGGTCGCGATGTATTCGGCGGCAATCTCCGCGCCACGCTTACCAGGGCCACGGCCTTCCAGCAGATCGAGTGAGAGGAAGCGCACGTGGGCGCGAATTTTTTCCGGATCGATGGAAGCCGCGGCGGCGCGCGCTGCCGGAGAGAGGCCCGCAATCTCAGGAACCGGCTGCAGCAAGGGCTGCTGGGCGGGGACGGAAGCTGCGATCACGAACAGGATGGCGAAGAAGTGCCGGGGGTACATGAGATCTCCAGAGATGTGCCGAAGAAGTGGGGGGCTCCCAGGTGCCCAAAGGCGAGGCGCCTGGGGCACCCGCTCGTCCGTGTAAGAGGAAGCGGAAGCCAATGCCTGAGTAAGCTCTGCTTCAGACTACTTCTGCGCCGCGCCCTCAGGCAATGGAAGTTCCCGCTGCGCCCGAAAGCAGATGCGAGCGCCGAAGCACTTTGCGCGCCAGACCGGTGAGCGGGAGCTGATCGACTTCGGCAAGCACGACCCATCGACGCTCGCCGCCTGCGACGGTCAGCTCGGGGGCGTCGTCTTCAAACACGGTGCGGATGCGCACGTAGTAGTTGACCTGCATGATGGCGTGGCGCACGGTCATGCGCAACTCGCCATCGGGCACCACGGCATCTTTCAGTGAAGGCAACTCCCACATGCCGGGCATCACCGTGAGTTCGGCGGGGCGTTGTTCCAGCAGGATCTCGCGGTTGGCGTTGCCCAGGCGGCGGCCATGCCTCACGGCAAGCGCGTAGGCGACCTCGCGGCTCAGCATCTTGGCGCGGGGCGCGGTCTTGTGTTCTCCGCGCGTCTTGCACTCAGCGTTCACCGGACAGATCAGGCATTGCGGATTGCGCGGCAGGCAGACGGTTGCGCCCAGCTCCATGACGGCCTGGTTGAAGTCGCCAGGATGCTCGGGATCGACGAGCTGGCCGGCCAGCTCCTCAATGTTGCGCCGAAGAACCGAGCCTCCCATGGATTTGCTGTGCTCCCAGCCTTCAATGCGGCAAAGAACCCGCTCGACATTCCCATCGACCACGGCCACTGGTTCGCCAAATGCAATGGAAGCGATGGCTGCGCCGGTGTAGGCGCCTATGCCGGGGAGCGTACGCAACTCCTCGACACGGCCAGGCAGGTTGCCCTGGTGATGCGTGGCCACAAACTGCGCGGCCTTGTGGAGCATGCGCGCGCGGCGATAGTAGCCCAGGCCGCTCCACTGTGCCAGAACGTCTTCTTCAGCGGCAAGCGCAAGGGCGACGAGGGTCGGAAACCGTTCAAGAAACGACTGATAGCGCTCGACGACCACGGCAACCCGGGTCTGCTGAAGCATGATTTCAGAAACCCAGATGGCATAGGGGTCGGCACTGCGCCGCCAGGGCAGGTCGCGACGGTTGATCCGATACCACTCCAGAAGCGCCTGGCGCATCCGAATCAGCTTGTCGGGCTCGCGGTCCTGTTTGGGCATCCGGGAGGGGTCAGTGCGCGGCACTCGGTCGGTCAATTCTTCAATCATTGGGCAAGAAACATGATGGCAGGCGTGACCCATTTTGGGATTTAGCCCGAATTAGGTACGTGAGTAACATCAAGGTTGGATACTGACGTGTATCTCGATCCGTACTCTGGTAATGTAACTCGAAACGCCTGCCAGAAACAGCGAAATCATCGGGGTCCAGAGTCTGAGTCGAAACAGACGAAAGAATCGCTGGGCGGCGGGACGAGTGCACACCGTATCTGAAATTTTTGGAGGCTTCAGTTGAACCGCACCGCATTGTGTCTCTCACTCGCACTTCTGGCCGCGCCCTCAGCCGGGGTTCTGGCTCAGTCTTACTCGTCCTCATCCACCCTGGTCGTGGATGACTACAACCTCGATGGTGCAGCGGGCCAGGCGATTCTGCCTGCCAGGGGCGGCTACGGTCCCGATGCACCGTTCTCGCGCGTCGCCTTCAGTGTTGGCGGTTCAACCATGGGCATCAACCTGCAGGCGGCCACCAATGTAAACCGCTTTCTCAACCTCCGGGGCACGAGCAATATTTTTAATTACACGACCAATAACATTACAACGAATGGATTCAATTTCGACGCAAAGGCCAACCTGGCATCGGCGGGCGCGTCGGTTGACTTCTATCCCTTCCCCAGTCACGGTTTCCGCATCAGCCCCGGAGCGCTGTTCTACAACACAAACGCAATTACCGGCAATTTCAACGTTGCCGGCGGCACCAGCTTCAGCCTGAACGACATCACCTACTACGCGTCATCGTCGAACCCGATTGTGGGCAACGGCGGCCTGGGATTGCACACCACCAACCCGGCCTTCACCATCACAACCGGCTGGGGCAACATGATTCCTCACAGGGACAAGCACTGGTCCTTCCCCATGGAAATCGGCGTAGCGTTTATCGGCGCTCCGTCTCTCAACATGGCTTTAACCTCCGGGCAGGCCTGTGACTCGGAAGGCGCCAACTGCGTCAACGTGGCGACGGATCCCGGCGTCCAGGCCAACCTGGCGGCCCAGATCGCCAAGTACAACAACGACCTCAGCCCGCTGAAGTATTACCCCATCTTCTCCGGTGGCATCGCATACAGCTTCCACATCCGGTAAACCTTCCTCTTCGTGTTCAAAAGGCCGTTCCCTCGTGGAGCGGCCTTCTTTTTTTGAGCAGATGATTTCGAAGGGCGGTTCGGAGTCAGCCAAGCAGGTCGCTGACGATTGCGGGCGCTGCGGCAAGAGCGGCGTCGATCTGGGCCTGATCCTTGCCCCCGGCTTCGGCGATATCCGGCTTGCCTCCGCCGGCGCCGCCGACCAAGTTGGCGACAGCCCCGACGAGTTTACCGGCCTGGACGCGCTTCGTCAGTCCTGCGGTGACACCGGCGATGATGGCGACTTTGCCCTCAGGCTGCGCGGAGGCCAGCACGACGACGCCTTCGCCCAGTTTCTGCTTGAGGTTGTCGACAAGAGTGCGGAGTTGGCCGCGCTCAAGCGAGTCGGCACGAAGGGTGACGAGCTTGACGCCTTTGACGTCGACTGACTTCGAAAGCGCCTCGTCGAGGGCGCCGGCAGCAGACTTCATGCGCGAGTCCTCAAGCTCGCGGCGCAGGCGCTTCAACTCTTCTTCCTGGCTGGCAAACTTGGCGCGCAGGCCCTCCGTAAGGTTGTCGGTGGAAGGAACAAACTGCCCTGCCAGCTTGGCCACCTCGAAGTCCTGGCGGAAAGTATCGAGCGAGCCAAAGCCAGTGATCGCTTCGAGGCGGCGCACTCCCGAAGACACAGACCCTTCCGACACAATCTTGATCAGGCCGATTTCGCCCGTGGCCGCGGTGTGCGTGCCGCCGCAAAGCTCGGTTGAGAAGCCGTCAGACAGCTTGACGACGCGGACTTTGTCACCATACTTTTCGCCGAACAGGGCCATGGCGTGGTATTCATTCACGGCCACGTCGATGGGCACGTCTTCGAGGGTTTCGACGCGCGCGTTGGAGAGCACTTCCCTGTTGACGATCGACTCAATCTCCGTAAGCTCTTCATCGGCAACCTGCGCGAAATGCGAAAAATCGAAACGCAGGCGCGTGGGCTCGACCGACGAGCCGGCCTGCTTGACGTGGGTGCCTAAAACTTGTCTCAGAGCCGCGTGCAGCAGGTGCGTCCCCGTGTGATTGCGGCGAATGGCATCGCGGCGCTCTCCATCGACCACCGTGCGGACGTGGTCGCCGACGGCGAGGGGCTGCTTGAGGATGGCCTTGTGGGCGCGGACGCCTTGAACGGGCAGAACGGAGCCGGTGATTTCGGCGATGATGGCGTTGCCGTCCGGTGAGGTGAAAACGCCCATGTCCCCAGTCTGGCCGCCTGAGTCGCTGTAGAAACTGGTCTGGTCGAGGACAACGTCGACAGCATCGCCGGCGGCGGCGGCGGGCACGCCGACCCCGTCCTTCACGATTGCGAGGACTTCGGCGTTGGGCACGGTGAGCTGCTTGTAGCCGAGGAAGTTCGTCTTCGGCAGCTCGCGAAAAGCAGGGCTGGCGGATTTTTGGCTGCCGCCTTTCCAGGATGCGCGGGCGCGGGCTTGCTCTTCAGCGCGTGCGGCTTCAAAGCCGGCTTCGTCGAACGGGACACCGGCATCGCGCGCCGCATCGACCATGAAGTCGAGGGGCAGGCCGAAGGTTTCGTACAGGTGGAAGGCTTTTTCGCCGGTAAACGTGCCCTGCAATTCCTCATTGAGACGAACGAGTCCGATCTTGAGCACCCGATCGAACTGTTCTTCTTCTGCCTTCACAACCCGAGCAACGCGCGATGCTGAGTCGATCAGTTCTGGATAGGCACCTTGCATCAGGTCGCGCACTGCGTAGACCATCTCGAAAAGAAACGGGTGCTCTTGCCCGAGCAGACGACCATGGCGGATGCCGCGGCGGAGGATTTTACGCAGCACATAGCCGCGGCCTTCGTTCGACGGCAACACGCCATCATTGATCAGGAACGTGGCGGCGCGGGCGTGATCGGAAATGATGCGCAAGCTGGCGGTGGCGGTGAGAGCTTCGATTTCCGCAGGGGCTAAAGCCCTCTGTTGACTGGGGGCATCTTCGGCACGACTGAAGTCGTGCCCTGTTACAAGGCCCGTTAATTCGGCGGCTCTTTGGATGAGCGGAGTAAAAAGATCCGTTTCAAAGTTGGAGACTTTGCCCTGCAGTACCGCGGCCACCCGCTCCAAACCCATGCCCGTATCGATCGAGGGCTTGGGCAGCGGGGTGAGCTTGTAACTGGTGGCCTTGGTGGTCGGGTCGATCACAGCGCTGCGATCGAACTGCATAAACACCAGGTTCCAGATCTCAACATAGCGTGCGTCATCGTGGCCGAAAGGCTTGTCAACGCCAGGCGTCTCCGCAGCCTCAATCCCCATGTCGTAGAAGATTTCGGAACACGGCCCGCAGGGGCCGGTCTCGCCCATCTGCCAGAAATTGTCCTTCAAGCCGAATTGGAAGATGCGCTCTTTGGGCACACCCTGGCTGATCCAGAAGCCCTCGGCCTCGTCGTCGCGCGGGACGCCGTTGGCCGGGTCGCCTTCAAAGATGGTCACGTACAGCTTGTCTTTGGGGATGCCGAACCATTCGTCGCTCGTGACCAGCTCCCAGGCAAAGGCGATCGCATCCTTTTTGAAATAGTCGCCGAAGCTGAAGTTCCCCAGCATTTCAAAGAACGTGTGGTGGCGGCGCGTGAAGCCAACATTCTCAAGATCGTTATGCTTGCCACCGGCGCGCACGCACTTCTGCGAGGTGGTCGCGCGTGAATAGTCCCGCTTCTCGGCGCCGAGAAACAGGTCCTTAAATTGATTCATGCCCGCGTTGGTGAACAGCAGCGTGGGGTCGTTGGCCGGCACCAGCGAGGACGAGTGCACACGGCGGTGCCCCTTGGTCTCAAAAAACTTAAGGAACATCTCCCGAATTTCATTACCCGATCGAAATTGCATAGCTTTTTCAGTGTACTTGGCTGCATTGCGGCTCTCTTCGCAAATTCATGAGCGCGGAGTGGGCCAGCGGCATCTCACTTGCAGCACTCAACTGCGGAGGAAATCATGGACAAATTTGCATTGTTAGCCCTTTTGCACGCCAAGCCCGGAAAAGAGCAGGATTTGGAGGCGTTTCTGAAGTCGGCGCAGCCGCTGGCGGAGAAGGAGACGGGGACATCGACCTGGTATGCCGTGAAGCTGGGGCCGGCGAAGTTCGGCATCTTCGATACGTTTAAAGATGAGGCTGGGCGCAATGCCCACCTGGGTGGAGAGATTGCCAAGGCGCTGTTCGCGAAGGCCGACGAGCTGCTTGCCGAGGCTCCGCAGGTCGAGAAGCTTGAGATTCTGGCGTTGAAAGCGCCGAAGAGCTAGGGCGCCCATGTGAATCTGGCGTCCAACTGAAGGATGCTGATGGATACTGTGAAGCTAAGGCTGGTTGGGCTCGCGGTCTTTGTATGCCTCTGCTGGCCTGCGGCCGGCCTTGCCCAGAAACCGGCGTGGCAGACGCTGCCCACCGCAAACGGGATGGCCGCGTCGAGCCAGCTGGCCATCGGCGGCGGCACGCTGGAAGTGGACTTCGCGCCTGGATCGTTCGATCTGCCCAACGACGTTTTGCTCGCGCACATTCAGGCCGCGGCGACGGCTGTTGTCACCTACTTCGGAAAATATCCGGTGGAGCATGCGGGGATCCTGGTGGTGCCTGTTCCCGATCGCCATGGCGTGATGCAAGGGACGACCTGGGGTGGACGGCGGGGTTTTCAGGGGTTCACGCGCCTGCGCGTTGGGCAGCACACCACGACGGACGACCTGAAGCAGGATTGGACCACCACGCACGAGCTGGTGCACATGGCCTTTCCGCAAATGCCCGACGATCAGCATTGGATTGAGGAAGGCACGGCAACCTACATTGAGCCGCTGGCGCGCGTGATGACCGGCGAGCTGACAGCCAAATCGGTGTGGCGCGACATGGTGCGCGGCATGCCGCAGGGCGAGCCGGCCGCGGGCGATGTGGGCATGAACCACACGCATACCTGGGGGCGAACGTATTGGGGCGGCGGGCTGTTTTGCATGGTGGCCGATGTGGAGATTCGCCGCGCGACCGGCAATCGTAAAGGACTAAGAGACGCGTTGCAGGCAATCGTGGCGCAGGGCGGGACGATTGACCATGATTGGTCGTTGGACCAGGCGTTTGCCGTTGGCGATCGCGCGACCGGGACCACCGTGTTGACGGAGATGTATGCCGCGTGGAAGGACAAGCCGGTCCAGGTCGACTTGCCGAAGCTTTGGGCGGAGCTTGGAATCACGACGAACAGCGGGGCGATTGAGTTTTCATCGACCGCGCCACTGGCGAAGGTCCGCGAGGCGATTGCGGGAGACGCTTCGACGCAAGCAGCGCATTGAGCTCTAGATTCAAGGCTCGGCTCACGTGTCGGCAGGCTCGGATCTATTCTTCACCGTGGGGTTCTGCGTCCAGATTGTCTAAAACTGCAAGCGCTTCGTCCGGGACATCCCAATTGCGCAGGATTTTGTAGATCACGCCGGTTGAAAATCCAGCGGAGACAAGGCGACGCATGACGCGCGCGGTTTCTTTTTCGTTGGTTGGCTTGCGGATGCGCTTGCGTTCGAGGTGCTCGCGGGCGAGAGCTTCTTCGTTGGTGTCGGCGTAGCGGGCGTCGATGACTTCATTGACCGTGGCCGCCGCGACGCCCTTCTGCGTGAGCGACTGACGGACGCGGCGCGCGCCGAGCTTCTCATTCTCCTGGCGCAGGCGCGCGTAGGTTTCGGCGAAGGTCTGGTCGTTGAGGTAGCCGTATTCCTTGAGACGCGCGATCACCGCCGCGATGACGGCTTCTCCCTGAGGACCGGGCTCGACGCGGGCTTTCATCAGGCGATGGAGTTCGGCCTCGGTGCGCATGGAACGGCCGAGAGCCTTGATGGCGTAGTCGTGCAGGCCGGCTTCATTGAGGGGTGCGGGTTGTTTGCGTGCGCGGCCGAAGGGCATGGCTCTACCTTCAAACAGTGGACAGTGAGCAGGGTACGGTGAACAGGGTACGGTTCGACCGCGAACTCCCTGCATTGATCAATAACGATCGCATGTCGAGCTTTTCACTGTACCCCGCGCACTGTTCACTGCTCACTGCCTTTCGTCCATTGATCGACCCAGTCGTTGACGGTTTTGTACCAGAGCTGCGAGTTTTGCGGCTTGAGCACCCAGTGGCCTTCGTCGGGGAAGTAGAGCATTTTGCTGGGCACGTGGAGCAACTGCAGCGTGTCGAAGAGCTGGAAGCCCTCGCTGACATCGAGGCGGTAGTCGAGCTGGCTGTGGATGACGAGCGTGGGCGTTTTGAAGTTCTTCGCCGACAGCATGGGCGACCATTTGCGGAATGGATTCTCTGCGTCGGGCTTGCCATAGTAGTCCCACGGATGGCCACCCTGGGAGTTTGGAGTTTTGAACTCCCAGATGTTGAACCAGTCTTCTTCGGTGGTGCCGAAGGCGGACTCGGCATTGAACATGCCGTCGTGGGAGACGATGCACTTGAAGCGGTTGGTGTGGCCGAGGATCCAGTTGGCCATGTAGCCGCCATAGCTGGCGCCGAGCGCGCACTCGCGGTTCTTGTCGATGAAGGAGTAATGCTGCTCGGCATAGTCGAGGCCGAGCATGAGGTCAGAGAAGGGCTTGCCGCCCCAGTCGCCGTTGACGCCATCGACGACGGCCTGGCCATAGCCTGTCGAGCCGCGCGGATTGATCATGACCACGACGTAGCCGTTGGCGGCCATCAGCTCGGCGTTCCATCGATAGGACCAGGCGTCGCCCCACGCGCCTTGCGGCCCGCCGTGGATTAAAAACTTGAGCGGATATTTTTTCGCAGGGTCGAAGCCGGGGGGACGAATGACGAAGCCTTGCAGCTTGGTGCCGTCTTTGGCGGTGAAAAAGAACTTCTCCAACCTACCGAGGTCAAGTTCACTCAGAAGTGCATTGTTGAGATGCGTAACTTGCGTTACTCCCTTTGGCGTCCAGTATCCGGTCGATATACGCTCATGCTCTTGTTCCGCTTCCGTCTTCTGCCAAGAAGCAATCGCTCGGCGATCGTCGATGACCTGCACGACTTCACCGGGGTGCCGAACCGACATGAGGGACGCGATGACAGTCTTGTTATCCGGCAGGGGATGAAGATCGCCGTACTCCCCATAGGGCTGAACTTGCCCCGTTGCGTCTTGCCCCATCGCATCCCAATACTGCAAGTACTTCAGTTCCCCGTTCTCGATTTCGCCCCTATAAATCGGGGCGTGGCCTTCGTCTCCTGAAACGAACAAGATCGATTGCGAGTCAGGTGCCCACGCAAACTCATCAACCCACCTATCAAACTTTGGCAAAAGGTCCCTGGCTGTCTTTGCCGCCCGATCATAAACAAACAGCCGAAACTTATCCGCTTCATACCCAGCGCGTGCCTCGGAGCGCCACGCCAAATACCTTCCATCCGGCGAGTAGGCCGGACTGAAGTTGCCGCCCGCCGACGTGCTCACCTTCACCGGCTTCGCACTCGGGTTGGTCAGGTCGAGCGTATAGATTTGCGCGCTGATGCTGATGGCCGGCTCGGGATCGGGATTCTCCGTGAAGGCCAGCTCCTTCGAATCGGGCGAGATGGAAAAGCCGCCGTCGCCGCCCAACGAAAATGGCGGCACGTCGTGCGGGTCGTTGGGCGTGAGGTCGCGCCAGAGCAGCGTTGTCGGCGATGGATTCTCGGCGGTCGCGTAGAACAAGTGACTGCGCTTCTCGCCCGTGAAGTGGTCCCAATGGCGATACAGCAGATGCGTGAAGATCTGCGCTTTGACCTTGCTGTCGGCGCGCGCCTTGTCGCGGGTGCTGTTGCACATGTCCGCCGGGCCCCGCTCTGACGCGTCAGTCTGCGGGGTGAAAGGCGGGCAGTCGGGATAGACCTCCGCCGTGAAGAGAATGAACTTGCCATCAGGCGACCAGCGGGCGTTGTCGGGCTCGACGGAGTTGTGGGTGAACTGCATCGGCTCGGCAGCGGGCGGCGGATCGTACGGAGCGCCTGTGGCTCCAGTAGCGGTGTCGAAGGACGCGAGCCAGATCTGCTGCGACCCGGAACGACTGGAGAGGAAGAGAATGCGCTTGCCATCGGGCTCGAACTGCAGTCCGCTGTCGCCGGGGCGCGTAACGGCGATCTTGAACGGATCGCCGCCTGCGATGGGCTGCAGCCACCATTCGGTTGTTCTGGTGTTTTGCGCCAGGTTCACGGTGGTGACGGAGTAGGCCAGCCATTTGCCGTCGGGCGAGACAGCGGTTTCGCCCAGCCGCTTCATGGCCATCATGTCTTCGAAGGTCATGGGGCGCTTGGATTGGGCGGGGCTGGGCGGGGTGAGGATACAGGCGATGAACAGCAGAGGCAGGATCGATCGGCGCATGGGTCCCTCGATGTGCACGGGTGGTGCGGGTGAAATCGCGCGAAGGAGAAGTTTACATCGGAGAGGTGAAACCGGTTGGTCGAGGTGTAGTTCCCAGGTCTCAGCGAGACCCTTCGACCGGCTCAGGGCAGCCTCTGGGGCACCGCGCCTGGAGGGAGCAGGGGCATTCATGCCCCTGAACCGCTCGGCCGATGCATTGGCCTTCAGGCCCGGAAAGCGCTCGCTCGAAACAAGGACCCGGGGCTGAAGCCCATCGAATCAGGTATGGGTTTCAGGGGCATGAATGCCCCTGCTCCCTCCGCAAAGTCTGAAGAAAGACACCTATTTGTTCTCGTTGCCCGTCAGCCGAAACGTAATCGTCCCCCAGAACAACCGCGCGCGCATCTGCACCGGCAGATGGCGGTCGTCGTCGGTGTACCAGATCCAGATGTTGCCGCGATTCTTCACCACGCCGGCGTCAGAGGTCGGCTGCACACGCACTGTCTTGAACGTCCCGAGCGTGGTCTTGATCTCTTCGCGGCCTTCGACCTTCATGCTCACGGCGACCGTGTGCAGCGCATCGACCACGGGAATCACGAAGGTCTTGCCCACTTCCATCGGCTGCGACGAGGCATAGTAGACGCCGCTGAGCAGGTCGGTCATGCACTGCGGGATCGGCGTTTCAACATGCTTGGTCTGGCCGGTGACAATATTTTTTTCATCGAGAATGGACTTCTGCTGCGCGTAGTCGAGCCGCAGTGTGGAGTTGATCTGGCGGCGGCCTTCGACTGTCTGCTTATCGAACTCGTAGGTGCAGCCTTTTTCGCGATCGAAGGTGGACTGAAACTTGTCGCCGACGTGGAAGATCATGTTGATGGCGCCGATGGTGTCGGCGTTGGCGGTAATGCGCTCGCGGTCGCCTGTGGCTTCAAAGTGCAGCACGGCTGTTCCGGCGGGGAAGACCCGCCAGTCAACGGTGTAGGTGAGGGTTTGTTTCTGCGGAAAGCTGAAGCCCGGGCGTGGAGGCGTGAGGGGCGGCGCCTGCTGGCTGACGGCCAGCGCGGTGCAGATCAGGGTGCAACCCATGCAGGCTGCGGTTATGCGCGTCTTCACCCTCAGGCGGAACTCCTTGACTACGCCGAATGCTCGTGCTCGGTCTTTAATTCATTGGACGATGCGATGCAAAAATTGGGCAATCTGCTCGCGGAAGCTTCTTATTTCAGACTATCCGCCCAGATGCTGCAGCAACGGGTGAAGCAGAAGCAGGCTCAGGTAAAGCAGCGCTGCCCCTATCCCTGCATTGTACTCGCGGTGCTTGCGATAGAGCGACATCGAGAACGCGCCCGGGGCGCTCTTGCTTTTTGGTCGAGAGCTTTGGAAAGGGTGGGGGATGAGCCGCGGTACGCGCCGGCAATAGTCGTCGAAGTCTGCGAACGTCGCGCGTAGAAAGCGTTCTTCCGACGCGATCACCGGAATGTAGATGACGGCAAACCCGATGGCGAGCACCAGAGCGACTGGCCAGCTGAGCAGCGCGAGGGCAAACCCCGCGGCGATCATCATCGATCCCAGATAGAGAGGATTGCGCGTGTAGGCATAAGGGCCGGTCTGGGTGAGCTCGCGGTTCTTCTTCACGTAGCCGGCCGCGTAGGCGCGAAGCCACAGGCCGGGAAGGACGAGCACCAGGCTCCACGCGATAGCTGCCGGTTGCGGAGCGCGCCGCCACAGTTCAAAGAGATAGAGCCCGGCTGTGACGAAGCCGAGCGGGACGCGGATGCGGCGCGCGATGCGCTGCCAGCGGGCGATGACGTCTAGCTGCGGGGACTCGGTCATCAAGCCGCCTCCCCACCGAGAAGTTTATCGGCGGCTTCGAGCACCACTTCGGGGTGGATGGTCAGAAGTCCCGCCTCAGGCGCTTCGTGGCGTGTGTGGTCACGGACACTCTGCGGACTGCGCAGTACATTGAAGCGGCAGCCGTATGGGCCGTTGCGACTGGGGTCGGTCGGGCCGAAGATGCCGACTACTGGCTTTTGCAAGGCGCAGGCCAGATGGAGCGGGCCGGTATCGCCGGCAATGGCCAGATGAATGCGGCGGGTAATGGCGATAAGTTGATCGAGGCTGCAGTTGAGCGAGAGCGCGGCTCCGCCAGTTGCCTCAACGATAGACGCAGCGAGCGTGTCTTCGCCCGGACCAACGTTGACGAGCACGCGCAGTCCGCGGCTGATCAGCGATGCGGCGACAGCGGCGTAGCGTTCGATGGGCCAGCGCTTGGCGCCCCACCCTGCGCCGGGATTGATGAGGACAGCAGGTGTGTTGTTGTCGGGGGGAAGGATTGTGTCGGCCCAACGCTCGGCTGCTGCGTCGACGGGAAGCAGCGGCGGACCGGGCGCGAGCTCATCGCCGGCAATAGCAGAGGCGAGTTCGGCATCCTGTTCGATCACGTGCGCTCCTCGGGTTGGGACGCGCTCATGATACAGCCATCGCGCTGCGCGCTCGCGCGGTGCATCTTCGCCGATGATGCGCCGGCAGCCGGTCATTGTGCTGATGACGGAGGAGCGAATGGCGCCCTGCAGATCGAGAACAACATCGTAGTCGCAGGATTTTAGTTCGCGGCGCAGGGTGCGCACAGCCTTCAGCGTCGCAGCGCTGAACGGCTGCTTGCGCCAGTCGCGCGTTGCCGCAAAGTGAAGATGATTGACGAGCGGGCGCGCGGGATTTGGCTTGGCTGAAAGCGATGCTTCGCTCACAGACTCAGCAGACAGCAAAGCGCGCCAGCGCGGCTCGACGACCCAGTCAATGCTCCACCCAGGATGCGCCGCGCGAAGCGCAGTCACTGCCGGAAGCGCGTGCAGAATATCGCCCATGGCGCCCAGCCGAACCACGAGCAGACGAAACTTTGACTGAGTGTGCAAACTCTGATTTTCTCACAGGGATGGCTGCGGCCCCGCATGGAGAGCGGCAAGCAGCGCGGTGATGGCGCGATCCTTGTCGCCGATCTCGATGCGGAGACGAGCGGTGTGCAGCGGCAACGCGGGCGCGAGGCTGCGCAGGCGGATCTGGTCCTTCTCGGTTGTGAAAAGCGCACGGGCTCCGGCTGCACGCGCCTCCGCGGTGAAGGCTTCGATCTCGCGCACGGTGTAGCGATGGTGATCAGGAAATGCCCTTTGAAAGACAACCGGGAGTCCGGCAGCCTTGAGACCGGCAAAGAATTGCTCGGGGCGCGCGATACCGCAAAACGCGGCGACGGATACGCTGAGGGCTGGAACCTCTATGATGCGCCGCAGACGCCAGATAGTCCCCGTCCACCCGGATGATTCAATCTCAACGCGCAACTCGGGGTCGTCGGCAGGGATGGCCAGGATGGATGCGCGGCCAAGCGCGCTGAGAGGTTCACGCAAGTTGCCGGCAGGCAGCAGCGAGTCGAGCCAGTCGTGGCGATCGAGCAAAACGATGTCGATGTCGCGATAGAGCTGTCGATGCTGGAAGCCGTCATCGAGCAGATGAAGCAGCGTCTGCCGCGCGGCAGACACTCCTTGCGTCGGCACCTGCGGTGCGGCAGATGCGGCTTGCGCCGCTTGTGATTCCTCTGCAAACAGGCCGGCGTCATAGCGCTGAGCAGCCACGTAAACGGGCTGGCCGGTCTCCCGCGCAATCAGGATTGGTTCGTCGCCGAACTCCTCCGCAGTTCCATTTAAATTGACCCGCGCCGGCAAATTGCTGTCCCGTCCGTAGCCGCGCGAAAGCACGTCCAGCGCATAGCCGCGCTCTGCGATTGCCTGGGCGAGCGCAATGGTGAGCGGAGTCTTTCCCGAGCCGCCCATGGAAAGATTGCCGATGCTGATCACGGGCGAGCGCAGCCGCCGCACCCGCTCGAGATTCGAACGCAGCCCCAGGCCGCGCAAGCCGAGTCCCATCCTATAGAGAGGAACCAGCGGCAGCAGCGCTTTGCGCAGCGCGTTCGCGCTCATTGCTTCCCTTCTCCCTCGGCGGGCAGCAGCAGCTTAAGCGCCTCGATGCAGCGCGCAGTCGCGCCGCTCTGCTGATCGAAGACTTCAAGAGCGCGCACGCCCATGGTTTCCGCAGCGGCCCGGTCGCTCAGTAAATGCAGAATAGTTTCGGCCAGTTCTTCGCGCGTGGTGATGCGCAACGCCTGATTGTCGAGCAGATCTTCAGTGATGGCGCGGAAATTCTCGTAATGGGGGCCCATGACAATCGGCACGCCAAACTGCGCCGGCTCCAGCGGATTGTGCCCGCCCGCAGGAACCAGGCTGCCACCGACAAACGCGATGGCGGCAAGTGAGTAGACGGACGCGAGCTCGCCGATGGAATTCAACAGAACGATCTGGCCGCCCACGACAGGCGGCAACGACGCAGCCGGCTTGCTGCGCCAGTCGGATCGCCTTGCCCATGCGATGCCCGACTTGGCCAGCAGATCGGCCACCGCCTGAAATCGCTCAGGATGACGCGGGGCCAGCACCATGACCATCTGCGGCACAACCTTCAGCAGCTGAGGCCATGCTTCAAGCAGAGCAGTCTCTTCGCCCTCAAGCGTGCTGCCCGCAACAAAAAAGCGCGCGTTCTTCGAAAGGGCCTTGAGCTGCAGAGTGGCCTCGGCTTCTTTGGCGGCGCGCACGTCAAATTTAAGGTTGCCGGCGTCCTGCACCCGCTCGGGCAGGCAGCCAATCGCTTTCAGGCGCTCCGCATCGGTCTCACTTTGCGCGAGGACCACGCTGAGCTTGCTCAGGAGCGGCTTCCAAAGCCAGCGGAGCCGCCGATAGCGCGGCCACGACCGGTCCGACACGCGCGCATTGACCACGACGATGGGAATATTGCGGCGAAAACAGCCGTTGAGCAGGTTGGGCCAGAACTCTGTCTCTGCAAGGATGAACAGCGTGGGCTTGAGTGCGTTCATGTAAGCGCGAACTGCCCAGGGCAGATCGAGCGGGCAGTAGAAGACCCGTTCGCCGCCGAGCCGCGTTCGCGCCAGTTCCTGGCCGGTGCGGGTGGTAGTGGAGACGAGGACTTGATAGTGCGGGAAGGCGCGGTCGAGCTCGACGACCAGCCGGCTCACGGCGATCACTTCCCCCACCGACACCGCATGAAGCCAGATGATTGGTTTTCCATCGAGGAGAAGATCGCCGCCCTTGCCGGTATTGAGCGGAACCTGCCCCAGCCGCTGCGCTAGCCCGTCGCGATACTTTTCCGCGGTCATTATTTTCCATAACCACCAGGGAGCCCCCACGACGAGGCCCACTAACAGACGCGAGGTTATAGAAAAAAAGGATCATGCGTGACGGATCGAGCCTCGCCCCCGTCTAATCTCGAGGACTGACTCAAATGATACAGTCGAGCACGATGAGAACCCTGCGGGCCATGCCGGCGTTGTGTCTCTTGCTGGCGCTCCCCGCGGTTGCGGCGGAGCACGGGCCACCCCCCGCGCAGCCGGCAACCACCTATCCCGCCGTCGAAGTCCACGACAAAGAAAACGTGGCCATCGCCGTTGAGCCCTTCGAGACACGCGAGAAAGAATCCATCTTCAAAGTCGACTACCTGAGCCACGGCGTCATGCCGATCCGCTTGATCGTGACCAACAATGGAGACCGCCCCATCAGTCTCCGCGATGCGCGGATTTTGTTTATGACGGCTGCCGGCGACAAGATCCAGGCCGCGGAGCCGGAGGACGTGGAGCGGCTGATGACGCGGAAGGAACGCCAGGGCGGCACGATCCCCATGCCCGGCCCGATTCCGAAGATCAAGCTCAAGCCCAAGGCGAGCAATAAGGAGATCGAGGACGACTTCAACACGTATGAGTACCAGGCGCTGGTGGTGGAGGCGCACACCACGCGGGCTGGTTTTCTTTTCTACGATGTGTCGCAGCTCGACCATCCGCTGAAGGACGCCAAGATGCACTTGCACAAGCTGCGCGATGCGGATGGGAATGAGCTGTTTTACTTCGAGATTCCGTTTGATAAGTATCTGAAGTCGAAGTCAAAAGAGATGGATTGACCGGCTGGTTCGTGGCGGGTCGCAGGAACCGGTTGCGTAAATGCGGCTTTGAAAGGGCACGACTTCAGTCGTGCCGCAAACGCCGCGAAAGGCCGCGGGCTTTAGCCCCTGAGAGTTCTTTCCCAACTACTCGTAATAAGTCGCCGTGGTCGTATCCGTCTCCCAGATGGTGCAGGTTTTCACCCGCACGCGGCCCTCGGTCATTCCATGGAGCTGCTGGTTGGTCTGGTCGTAGAAATATTTGGCGATGTTTTCCGCCGAGGGATTGATCACCGTAAACGGCTCAAGGTCGTTGAGCATCTGATGGTCGATGCGGTCGATGACCGGGCGCATCACCTGCTTGAGCAGCTTGAAGTCGAGCAACAGGCCCGCGACGTCGAGCTCAGCGCCGGCCAGGGTCACCTGGACCTTGTAGTTGTGGCCGTGCGGGTTTTCGCACTTGCCGCGGTAGTTGCGCAGGTAATGGCCGGAAGAAAAGCCGGCTTCCACGGTGACTTCGTACATCGGCGTCTGCTCAATCCTCCGGGGGAGATCCCCGTTTCTCCATTTTAGGTGCTCAAGGCTGCTCATTCGGCGCTCACAGGCTGCGCGGCAATTCTACCCGTCGCCGCGCCGTTTGCGCCGAGCAGCCTGTCGAGCGGCTTCGCTGCGTCGATCGACCTGCTCGAACAGATGGCTCATCACGCCGATCAGCGCCGCGCCGAGGCCAAAGAGCAGCAGCAGCAGCGCGATCGTCCGCCAGAGCGAAGCATTTGCCGGAAGCCCGGGCTGAAAGCTCGAGGGCACCATCGACATGCATGCGGAGATGAGTGCGAACAAGCCGAGCGTGGCGGCCAGGATGTAGAAGTTGCGCGACATGGAGTGCGGCCGAGAGGCCTGTTGCGATTCTAGCGTTGTTTACTTCGTCAACGGCGTGAGCGCCGATGATTCGACGACCTGGACACCGTCGCGGGCGAATTCGGCTTCAATCCTTTGCACAGAACCGTTCAGGTCGATGGCTCGACAAGCGTCCTTGATCACGATAGCCTGCAACCCCAGCCGACGCGCATCGAGCGCCGAGTAACCAACGCAATAGTCGTAGGCCAGTCCGCACAAGAAGACGCGCGTCAGCCCGCGCTCCTCAAGATACCCGGCGAGACCAGTTGCCGTGGTACGGTCATTCTCGAAAAACGCAGAATACGAATCGATCTGCGGCCTAAACCCCTTGCGCAGAATCAGTTCCGCGCGCGGCAGTTGGAGATCAGGCTGAAACTCCGCGCCCTTTGTGCCCTGCACGCAATGATCGGGCCAGAGTGTTTGCGGTCCGTAGCCGACTTCGATCGTCTCAAACGGCTGCTTGCCGGGATGCGCGCTGGCGAACGAGGCGTGGGTGGGCGTGTGCCAGTCTTGCGTAAGGATGATGTGCTCAAACAGCGGCGCGATGCGGTGAATGACAGGCAGCACGGCGTCTCCGTCCGCGACCGCAAGCGCTCCGCCGGGGCAGAAGTCATTCTGGACGTCGATGACGAGGAGTGCGTCTTGGGAAGTGATGTCAGCGACGGATGCCATGAGTGGCCTCGAACTCGGCGAAAAACTCCCTGATCGGTCGGACCCTGCCGCTTTCTGCGGCTTCTAGGCCCTGACGAATTCCCTCTTCGGCATCGGCTCGGGCGGCAATGTCCAGTTGACGCTGACGATCTTCAGCGGGCTCGGTTGCGAGTTTGGCCTTGGCCTTCACGCTTCGCATGACTCTTTGCTTCTTGAAACTTCAAGAGACTCCGGATGGTTCCGGAGTTCCTCCGAAAGTTGTCGGGCGATGACACGCCTCACAGCGACGGCCTCGACCTCGTCCAGAATTCCTTCCTCATCGAGGAAGCTGTCGAAGGAAGAGCCGCTGCGTCCTCTCTCGGATTTGCTGTTCGATTTCATCCCAATTCCTTTTCGTGCTTCCATCGGAGGCGAGGACTCAGATCATTCAAAGAACTCCTCGTCGATCTCCTTGATTTCGAGGGATTCTTCCACTCTACATCCGACGTTATGCCGGATCATTAAGCGTGTGAGTTGCGCACCGTCAATGAGGACGATCCGCTTGCTCAGCATGCCTGCGGTCTCGCGAGCTGACGCGGTGTAGGTTGACGCGGAAACAAAAAGGCCCTTCGTTGCCTTGAACCGGTCGAGGCTACCAAAGAAATCCCGGATTGCACCCGGTCCAACTGTGTTTCCCTCTGCGTATCGCTTGGCCTGAACGTAAATGCGGTCCAGGCCTAAGATGTCCTGATCAATGACGCCGTCAACACCCCCGTCGCCGGCTCCTCCAACTAGAGCTTTGTTAATCTCTGCGACTGACCCGCCATAACCCATGGCGAACAGAAGGCGGACAACCAAATTCTCGAAGAAGGCAGGGGTTCCAGCGCGAATCTTGACGAGCAATTCGTCGGCCAATTCGGATTCAAGTTGTTTGTGAGCACTACGAATCGCTTCGTCAGGAGTTAACGCGGACTCATGACCTGTGTCCGAATCGTGCGGAAGGATTGCATCCGCTTCTCGCTCCTTCCGGAATTCCTGAAACTCTGGAAATTGGGTTAGATACTTGACCGTAATTCTGTCGGGAGGATTCGCTAGGACATTTCGTCCCTGGTCCGAGATGAAAAAGTGGCCTCGTTTGGTCGGCTTCAGAAGCCCAGCCTTAATGAGATAGGACTTCGCCCACGCGACACGGTTCCGGATCGTTGTCTGGCGTCCGGATGGAAGAAGAGCCGCTCGCTCCTCCGGCGAGATGGAGAATTCGTCAGCCAACTTATCAACCGCGTCGGAGATCCGCCATTCGCGCTCCGCCGCAAGCTTGAGAAGGGGGAGCATCACGGTCTGGAAGTCCGGTATCGGCATGTTGGTCTCGGCTTGCTTTTAGGTTGACTGTTAACTCCGAATTCTACTCGGACCGACTTGTCCTTGGCGTCGCCTCGAAGAACGCTTCCACATCCGTGATCGTCTGCGTGACGCGGTAAGGCGGTAGACTAGCGAGAAACGTCTGGCCGTAGCGCTGGCGGGTGATGCGCGGGTCGAGAAGCACCAGCACGCCGCGATCTTCAAGCGAGCGGATCAGCCGCCCAAAGCCCTGCTTCAGCGTCAGCACCGCCGCCGGCACCTGGTACTCGAAAAACGGCTTGCCGCCGGCTTCTTCGATGGCCCGCATGCGCGCTGAAACTACCGGGTCGCTCGGCACGGCAAAGGGCAGCCGATCGATGATGACGCAGCTCAGCGCCTCGCCCTGCACATCGACGCCCTGCCAGAAACTCGATGTACCAAACAAAACTGCGTTGGGCGTTTCGCGGAACTGCTCGAGCAGGGCCTTGCGCGGCGCCGTGCCATGCAGCAGCAAGGGGAAATCGAGCTGCGGAAGCAATCGCTCGTAGAGGTCGCGCATCTGCGCGTAGCTGGTAAAGAGGCAGAAGGCACGGCCGCGGCTGGCCTCGAGAACGCGGCGAATGCAGCGCACGGCTGCCTCTTGAAATTCGGGGTCGCGCGGATCGGGCATCTCCGGCGGAAGGTAAAGCAGCGCCTGCTTGCCGTATTGAAAGTGCGACGGCACCACCAGCTCGCGCGCCTCGCTCAGCCCCAGCCGCTTGCGCATATGCTCGAAGCCGCCCTGCACGGTGAGCGTGGCCGAGGTGAGCACAACGGTGGGGATGGTTTCAAAAACCATCTCACGCAGCAGCTCCGAAACGTCGATGGGCGTGGCCTGCAGAAACGTTGTGCGGGATGCGTTGCGCACCGCATGGCGTTCTCTTGGCCCAGGCCCGAGGCGGCGCTCCATCCAATAGACCATGTTGCTGGCGTTCGACTCGAGCAGAAATTCGAACTCGGCGCGCAGACGGGCCACGCGCTTTTTCAGGCCCGGCGCTTCGTCAATGCCTTTGAGGCCATCCATCTCCGCTTCGATCTTGCGAAGCGTTGAGCGCACGGACAGGTACAAATCGCCCGATGTCTCCAGGAACTCCTCGCGCGCCGTGAACGGCTGACGCCCATCGCCCGCCATGGGGAGTCCGGCGAAAAACATGCGCGCGCGATCGCGGAGCTGTTGCGTGGCTGCCGGCAGGGCCCCCGCGCCTTCTTTGCCGCGCAGCATCACGTCGGTATCGCGGGCCAGCTCTTCAAAGCGAATGTTGCTCACCGAGAGCCCGAAGTACTGCGAGGCGACCTCTTCCAGCTCATGCGCCTCATCGAAGATGACCGCAGCAGCCTCAGGAAGGATGCCTGCATCGGGCGCGCCACTGGCCTCCTGCTTGACCGCAATGTCGGCAAAAAACAGGTGATGGTTCACGATGATGATGTCGGACTCGAGCGCCTTGCGCCGCATCTCGGTGATGAAGCAGCGCTGGTAGTCGGGACAGGTTGAGCCGAGGCAGGCGTCGCTGCGCGCGTCGAGCTTGCTCCAAAGGGCGCTGGATTCGGGCAGGCCGGAGATCTCCGAGCGGTCGCCGGTTTCAGTCGTCTTTTCCCAGTCGGAAATCTGGCGGTACTGATCGATCTCTTCCAGCCCTGAGAGAATCGGCTGGTCGCGCAGCGCCACCAGCTTGTGGCGGCAAAGATAGTTGGCGCGGCCCTTCATGTAGCAGACGCGCAGGCCGCCGAGCAGCGTTTCAAGAAACGGAATGTCGCGGAAATAGAGCTGATCCTGCAGTGCCTTGGTCCCGGTGGAGACGATGACGCGCTGTCCGGTGCGCAAGGCCGGCAGCAGGTAGGCGAGCGTTTTGCCCGTGCCGGTGCCCGCTTCGACGATCAGATGACGGTGCTCCTCAAGCGCGCGCTCGACCGCTTTGGCCATCTCCAACTGCCCGGGCCGGTACTCATAGGGAAGCGCCGACTGCGCCAGCAACCCGCCGGGCGCGAAGAACTCATGCAGGCTGGGCAGGGCGCGGGCGATGGTTGCGGTGGGGGGCATCGGCTGTCCCCATCATAGTGAAAAAGCGTAGAAAAGGCGCAAACTCGGCCGGGACTGGGATAGCACGAACGACTCATGCTCAACTGTGCAGCCACGGCTTGACCCTGCAAAGTGGACTAAGTATATTTAGTCCATGCCGTACACCGTCCATCAGGCTAAAACGCATTTTTCCCGGCTCCTCAAAGAAGCTGAAGACGGGAAGGAAGTCATTGTCATGCGCGGAAAGAAGCCGGTTGCGAAGATCGTGGCGATCGGCGGCCCGGCCGAGGAGGAGGTTCCGTTTCGCCTCATTGGGGCTTATCGGGGAAAGGTTCGCGCGGACGATGAGGCTTTCGCTCCCGCGACGGACGAAGATCTGGTTGAGATGGGCTTTGACTTCCTCGTCGACGCGCCCCTCGAACCACCGCCAGATCGAACGGCTCAAGAAAAGTGAGATATCTCCTCGACACGCACGTGTTTCTCTGGGCTGTCCTGTCTCCGGAGAAGCTGAGTCATCGCATCAACGAAATTCTCACGGATCGAGGAGCCGAGTTGCTGCTTTCCGTTGCTACTCCGTGGGAGATGGCAATCAAGGCTGGAATTGGAAAGCTTGAAAACGGGGCCGAAATTCTGGATGACTTCGAGATCCGAACGACAGCGAGCGGATATCGAATGCTCGACACCTCGGTCAAGCACGCGGTCCGGAGCGGCTCCCTCCCGCGCTACCATAAAGATCCATTCGACCGCTTGCTGATCGCGCAGGCACTCGATCTCAACCTGCCCCTCCTCAGCCGCGACACCATCTTCGACGCCTACGGCGTGCGCCGTATCTGGGATTAACGCGATACTGAATGCGGGGATCTTCCCCCGATCACGACTGGAGACAAGTTTTGGCGAAGTATCGCAGATCGGTAGTCCCGGCAAGCCCGGGCGCAACGGCGTTGTCGGTGGTGGCCATTGTGGGCCGGCCCAACGTGGGCAAATCCACGCTGTTCAACCGGCTTACCGGGAGCCGTCGCTCCATCGTCGGCGACGAGCCCGGCATCACGCGCGACCGCATCTATGGCGAATACGAGTGGGCAGGGCGACGCTTTCGCCTCGTCGACACAGGCGGCATCGTGCCTGACGATCCCGAGCTGATCCCGACCGAAATCTTCGCGCAGGCACGGGTGGCCCTTGAAGAAGCTGACGCGCTGATTCTTGTGGTGGACGCACGCACCGAGTTGGCCAGTCCCGACTACGACCTGGTGAAGATGCTGATCCGCGGCGGCAAGCCGGTGTTTCTGGCCGTGAACAAGGTGGAAGGCGATGCCATGGCAGCCGAGGCGGAAAATCTACGCCGTCTGGGCATTCGCGAAATGTATCCCGTGAGCGCGGAGCATGGGTTGGGCATTGGCGATCTGCTCGACGCGGTCTCGGCGGCGATTCCCGCACGGCCCGGCGATGAAGCTGCGGCCAGGCAAGCCGAAGAAGACCTTCTCGCAGAAGAGAACGAGATCTTCGAAGGCGGCCCGCTTAGAGCAGGAGAAGAGCCGGGTGAGGATCTGGTCCAGGAAGACGCCGAAGGGCGCGCACTGAATCGCACTCATGGCACGTTTGAGCAGTTTGAAACTTCGGTGGCCATCATCGGCCGCCCCAACGTGGGCAAATCGACGCTGCTCAATGCGCTCACCGGCACTTCGCGCGCCATTGTCTCCCCTATCGCCGGCACCACGCGCGATGCTGTCGACGAGGTCGTCGAGTTCGAGGGCACCCAGTTTCGCTTTGTCGATACGGCGGGCATTCGCCGCAAGGGCAAGACGCACCTGATGGCTGAGAAGCTCAGCGTGGTGATGGCGCGGCGCCATCTTGAAGCAGCCGACGTTGCGCTGCTGGTGATCGACGCAACCGAAGGCGTCACCGCAGCCGACGCAACCATCGGCGGCTACGCCCACGAGAGCGGCCGCAGCGTGATCATTCTCGTGAACAAGTGGGACGCGGTGACCACGGGGCGTACAGATGGCAAGCCGCCCGCCGATCGCGAGATCTTTGAGAACCAGTTGCGCGTGGTGCTCAAGTACCTGCACTACGCGCCGGTCATCTTCCTTTCCGCTCTCGAAAAGACCGGCCTCGGGCGCGTGATGAACGAAGTGAAGAAAGTCGCCGAGGAGCGGCGCAAGCGCGTAACGACGGGACAGATGAATCGCTTCCTCGACAAGATCGACTTCCAGCGCGCGCCCGTACCCATGGCCAAGCGCATTCGCATCTTCTATATGACGCAGGCCGCGGTTGCCCCGCCGACGTTTGTGCTGTTCACCGATCGCGACATCAAACTGCACTTCAGCTTCGAGCGGTTTTTGGAGAACCAGATCCGCGAGGCGTTTGGATTTGAGGGCACGCCAATCTGGTTCAAAGTGCGGTCGAGGAACGCTGAGAAAAGGGATTAGGATCGATTCGGCGAAATGATCCCAGGTCCCCAAATGCGAGGGACCTGGGGCACCCAGACTTTGTTTGGGTGCTCGGAGACCCACTTCATTTTTGCGGAAAGATCTGTTGGCTTGACGAACTCGCAGGAGCTTGATCGAGGTGCGTGATGTGCACGCTGGCCTGTGTCTCCGGCACTGTACCGTCGTTCACCTGCACCGACACCGGCTTCTCCTGGATGAGAATGCGCTGCGTGCCTCTGCCATGCGCGGGCACCAGCAACCGTTGCGTCACCGACGTTCCCGCAGAGCGCACCGTAACCGGAACCTCGGCCCCCGCGTAGCCGGCATTGTTCACGGTGACCGAAACCAGAACCGATCCTGAAGGCTCGGCCGCCTGAAACACGTTCTCAATCGAGAGATCGGGCAAGCCCTTGTCGGCATCGACCCAGTCGGCAAAAAACCACGCGAGATCGTTGCGGTTGCCCGCCTGCTCCACAAGCTTTTCAAACGTCCCTGAACTCGCATTTTTGCCTGTCTCATTGCTCCCGGCCCCGTTGCTCTGGTCCGCAGTTGGATCGTAAGCCCGTAACGCGGCCGACAGCGTGCCATCGCCAGCGACCGAGCGCAGCATCCACAATACGTAGGTCGCCTTGGTGCGGTAATAGACAGGCGAAATCGCCTCGGCCAGCGGCTGCCCCAAACCCTGCCCGGGACTCTCCGGTTCCGCCAGAGACAGCGCCGCGCGGTTCGATTCGAGCGAGCCAAGCGCCTGCTCGGTGCCGCGCTGCTTTTCGATCCACAACGTGCCCATGAAGTGCGCAACACCCTCACTCAACCACGCGCGTGGAGATTGCACCCATGCATGCGTGAGGGCGTGCGCGAGAATGCCATTCAACTGATCTGGATTCGCCTGCCGGATCGACGTAGCCAGCAGCGCGCCTGTTTCAAACGGCGCGTCTTCCGCGTCGGGAAGATCGAGCAGCGTAAGCTGCGAACGCGGCTGCTTGCCGAGCCAGCCCTGCAGAAACGGAGTGACGGTGGAAGTGGCAGTTGCCCACGCCAGCGACGCCGCCTCATCTTCAGGCAGCACCCACAGCGTGGTGTTCGTCCCCTGCTTCGCCGTGCGGACGGCAACAAAAAGGCTCGGTGCTTCGAAGCCCAGAATCGAGCCGTCGTCGCTCGCAGTCGACACGGCAGCCACATCCTGACTCCCCGCGCTGGCCAGCGTGAGCGGGACCGTATGACCGTTGATCACCGCGAGTGAAGGCGCGTGCCCGTGCGGCGATTCGACTGTCAATCGCATTCTGAAGTGCGCGCCAGAGAGCTTCAGCTTGTGCTCGCCGATCTCGTCGAACAGCCGCGCTCCATCGCCCAGGATCACCGGCACCGTCGTCACCGGATACCACACCACGTTGCCGAACCCGCGGAGACCGGTGAACGGAATGCTGATGCGATCCCAATCGGAATGCAGCGCGACGTCCTCCGGAGTGCCGATGGCCAGCAACCGTTGCGCGTTGGGCGCGATGGTGCCCGAGTAGGTCACATCGAGTTGCAGATTCTGCCCCGGCCCGAGTGGTTGCGCCAGCGGAACGGCCGCCTCATGCAACTGCCCGGTGTGATCGGTGTCGGAGTTCAGCGTGGCCACGGGGAACGTGATGTCCTTGCCATCCACACGAATGCGATCCCAGCTCAGCGAAGAAGAAATCTGAATCGGAATGCGGCCGAGCGGAGCCTTGCCGACGTTGCGCACCGAAATGAGCGCCCGCACCGCGAGATGCTGCTCGGCCGTGCGCAGGCGTACGTCCATATCGAAGTCGGTATACGTAATCGCTTGTCGATCGGCGTCTTCTGCGGAAGGCTCCTTGGCCATCTGGCCGCCAGGCGGCGCGGCCCGGCTTCCGGTCCCACCCTGGATCGTATTTCCGTTCGCATCGATCGAGCGGGACAGAATGACCTTGCCGCCCGGTTGTTTCGGTGCGGGAGATTGCTGCGCGGGGGATTGCTGCGGTGCCGGCGGCGTGTACGTCGTGGTTTGCGCGGCGCTGGAGAGTGCGAGCGCGAGCGCAAACCCTGCCGCAATCGCGGCGTGTGAAAGCCTCATGAACCCAGGCCTTTCTGCTTTTTTGGTTTAGACGCGGCAGCGGCTCCGTGGGCGCTCACACTGGCTGCGCGCCGTCGCTGGCGAGCCGCTTCATACAGCACCACCGCGCCCGCGGCCGACACGTTCAGCGAACTCACGCCGCCCGCCATGGGGATACGCAGAAGGTGGTCGCAGGTCTTGCGCACCAGGTCGTGCAGGCCCGCGCCTTCGCGGCCGAGCACGATCACGCAATCGCCGCTGAAGTCAAACTGGTCGTAGTCGGCGGTGCCGCGTTCGTCGAGACCGATGATCCACAGGTTCTGGTGCTTCAGCTCTTCAAGCGCACGCACCAGGTTAACCACCCGCGCAATCCGTAAATGTTCGGTCGCGCCCGCGCTTGCCTTCACCGCCACGGGGCTAATCGGCGCCGACCTGCGTTCCGTGAGCACCACCCCATCCACTCCCGCGCCATCGGCCACGCGCAACAGGGCGCCAAGATTCTGCGGGTCTTCAACTCCATCGAGCGCCAGCACCAGGCGCCGCGATCCCGCCTGGCCTTCGAACAAGTCTTCGATGGTGAGAAACTCCTGCGGCCGAACCATCGCCACCACGCCCTGATGCGCCGCCGTCTGAGCCACCAGCGTCAACTGCTCGCGCGACTCCTGCCGCACCCGCACTCCGGCCTGCCGGCATGCGGCAACCACGCGATCCAGTCGATCATCATTGCGTTCGCGCGCGACGAGCACATGGTCAAAACGCCGCCTGCCGGCTTTGAGAGCCTCCTCTACCGGGTGCAGGCCATACAAAACTTCCATGAGGCTAGTTTAGAAGATCGAGGTCGCAGACCGGCGCGGGGCGGAATCTGACGAGCAGCCAAAACCTTCGCGCCAACTTGCCAACTCGCGACTCCCGCGCAAGCGGAAACCAGCCTGCTGTCCTTGTCCCCGACCATCGGGTGCCCCAGGTCTCGCTTCTGAGACCTGGGAGTCGGGCCGCAATCCCCAGCGTAGCTGCTCTCTCGACCCCTGCATTGCATACCTCGCTCGTCCGCCTTCATACTGATGCCGATGCCCGCAGCCAAACCAAAATCCTTCATCGCCATCCTCGAGCCGCTGCGCGGCGGCCTGGGCTGGGTCATCGCCCGCGTCCCCTTCGACGTAAAGAAAACCTGGCCCGCCATAAAGGGCCGCAAGGTGCGCGGCGAGATCGAGGGCTTTCCCTTCCGCACCTCGCTCTTCCCCTGGTCGGGAGAGCCCGGTCACTTTCTGCTGGTCAACAAAAAGATGCAGCGTGCGGCCCGCGCCGGCATCGGCTCCAAAGTCAGCATCCAGCTCGAACCGGACCTTGAAGAGCGCGAGGCGAAAATTCCCCCGGAGCTGGAAAAGATTCTGCGCGGCGACCGCGCCCTGCGCACCTGGTATGGCAAGCTGAGCTACTCCTACCGCAAGGCCTTTGGCGACGGGATCAACGCGCCCAAGAGCCCGGCAGCCCGCGCCAAGCGCGCCGAGCAGCTTGCCGAGCAGATGCTGCTGGCCATGGAAGGCGAGCACGAACTCCCCCCGATCCTCAACGCCGCCTTCCAGCGCGAGCCCCTGGCGCGCAAGGGTTGGCAGATGATGACGCCCGTCCAGCGCCGCGGCCATCTGCTCGGCATCTTCTACTACAAAAGCGTCGAGGCAAGAGAACGCCGCGCCGCCAAAGCCGTCGACGAAGCCTTAAGGGCAGCGAGAAAACAGCCTTAAATCGGCGAGCGTTTAGGGGACGGCCACTCGTTGATCTTGACTTAATAGGCGTTGATGGACCTTGGGCCGTAAATCGCACAAAGGAGCGAGAATGGGGAAACTTCGACCGACATGGGGTGGGGGGCCCACTGTCCGGCTTCCCAACTCCCTGTCCTGGTTCAGTTCGAAACCCTGTCAAGCCCCTGAGACAAAAATAATCCGCAAGCCGCTCATTCTAAACGCAAAAAACTGGCAATAACAACCTTGACGCACAAGCGGCGTCGGGGTACCCTTGCGCCAGAGGCGGACTATGAACCATGGCTGATTCAGAATCGAAAGGCGGATTCGCTTGGGGGACCGTCACTACAGTTGGGTGCGGGCTCATTTCGGCGTTGTGGCTCTATCTTCAACTCCAAGTATGGAAAGAAGAGGGCCACGACCATATGCTGACTGCCGCGAACATCGTCGTGACCATCTTGCTGTGGGCGGCTCTGTGCTTGGGAGCATTCAAGAATTTCCGGGATGCCCGACGCGCAAAATCACTGAAGCAAAACCACACAGAAGAACTGCGAAAACTTGAGATGCAATCTAGAGCGGAACTCTCAAGTTGCGCCCAAATTAGAGATGAGTACGCCGCCGAGAAACGCAAGGCGGAAGAAAAAGTAAAAGAATTAGAGGAGCAATTGTCGTCTTTTTCTCCGCTTCAAATCGAAGCTCAGCAGCTCCGCAGAGACCTCACAGCATTTCTCAAGGAAGAAGAAATAAGACTTAAAAACTCCACTAACTCTGCGTTCCCTCCCGGAGATGGATGGTGGGAAATGGTACGGCACAACCCCGATCCTCAGCTCTACTCGAAATATGAACTGGAATTTATGAATCGCGCGCGCGAAGTGTGCAACAAAATTGTTATTGAGAGAGGTGCCAGCGGACTAGATCGTCTCATCTTTATAACTCGACACGCCGCATCCTGCGAGGCGATCCAGGAGTTGATTGACGCGCTCTGGCAGGCGATGAATGAGAGGTATCAGTGAAGCCGGAATATCAGAAGGGTGCGGACGCGCGAAAGAACTTCGAAGAGGGGATGAAGAAGCTCTTTCGCGTTCCGAAGTCAGACGTGACAAAGAAACCTAAACCACCTAAAAAGGGAGGCAGCGAGAAGTGATCCGTTTGCCGCGTCCCCACCGCTTAATGCGTGTGTCAGTCCGCTCCCTGCCCTGTAAGTTGGGTGTAGGTGAGGCGCTTGCCCACGGCCTGAAACATCGCAAGAACAAAGCGGTCCTCGTCCGTCAACGGGTTATCTGTCGTCGCCCGATTGTTGAAGCGGAAGACCTGTTCTGTGACGTAGCGGTCAAGATGAAACGGCTCGACGGCAACGTAGGTTCCCTTGAGTCCCCGCTTCAAGAGCGACCAGAAGTTCTCAATTCCGTTCGTGTGGACCTGACCGCGCACATACTCTTCAAGATGGTTCACGGTGTCATGGATGAAGTCTTTCTCAGCCAGCTTGTAATAGCTCTGCGCTTGATCGGTGTAGACGGTGGACTTCTTGTCGATGTTATCCAAGATCGCATTCTGCAAGGTCTCGCGGCGAGTGTTGGGGATGACCTTCGCCCGGACTTGCCGAGTTTCGCGGTCGCGCATTCCCATCACGATTGCCTTGGCTGCGGTCGCTTGTACCGATTGCCCCCGGTACTTCTCGCGAACGTGCTTGCGGTGCATGTTCTTGACCTTGCCGCCTACGTAGGTTTCGTCCACTTCGACGGGGCCGGAATCAGAGCCGCCCATCTTCACAAACGTTCCGCTCTTCATTGCTTCCCGGATACGGTGGAGCATGAACCAAGCCGACTTCTGGCTGACCCCAAGGGCGCGGTGAAGCTCGTAGCTGGAGATGCCATTCTTACAGTTGACCAGCATCCAAAAGGCCGTCATCCACTTGTCCAGACCAAGGGCCGAATCCTCGAAAACCGTGCCCACTTTGAGGGTGAATTGCTTCTTGCAGCCGTTGCAGAACCAGAGTTTCCGGGTCTTCACGAAAGAGTTCGAGTCCGAGTCGCAGCGGGGGCATGTAACCTTGTCATCCGGCCAGCGAAGCCACTTCGCGTAGTCAAACGCGCGGTCCGCGTCAGAGAAGTAAACTATTGCCTGCTGGAGAGTTACGGGCTTTTTCATACTTGGCACCTTCAACCTAAGAACATTTTAAGAAAAAAGAACTTGTGTGTCAAGGTTGTTATTGCCAAAAAACTTCACCCGGATTTGCATACTATTTCTAGCAAAAGCGCACAATTGATCTGCAGTTGGATCTTGCGTCGAACCAGATCCAGGGAGAAGCCAGTGAGTCATAGCACCGCAAACCCGGGCCTAAGGGTACCCCCACCCCCTTCATCCTCGCAACTCATTGAAAACAGGCAAGCAAAAAGCTGTGCTGTGACGCGCCACACAAAGCGGAAGCCGCTCCACTGCCCACTGTCACCGCTCGCGAGAAACACCGGTCCGTCAGGCCGAGCCCTTATCAACTTGGTAAACACCGGAAAAGCATCCTCAGAAACGGCTGTGAAACTGTGTACCCCTCAAAAGCCTCTTGTTAAGAACAGCTTGCGGATACTCCCTCCACAGTTTCACAGGAATTTCCGTTCGAACCGTGCAGGCAGTCCACGCATCTGCACCGCCTATAGTGCACAATGCAAACTAAACCCATTTTTTCGCGTCTCAGGGCATCCTCTTGTCGTCTAATTGAGCAAGATGAGCGATACAGCTTTCGTGCGTCCTTTTTCCGGAGCGTCCTCCAACCCGGCGGTTGATGAGCAAGTGCGGCAGGAGAGCCTGGCCGTTGCCCAGGGCCTCAAGCGCCAGGATGCCGGCCTGCTCGATGAGCTGATCGTGCGCCACCAGCATCGCCTGCTGCGGTATCTGCTCTATCTCACCAGCAACCGCGAGATGGCCGAAGACCTCTTTCAGGAAGTCTGGATGCGGGTTCTCGTCCGCGGAGCCCAGTTCAACGGGCAGGCGCGCTTCGATACATGGCTGTTCACCATCGCCCGCAACCTGGTCATCGACCAGCGCCGCAAGCGCACCATGTCAAGCCTCGACGAGATGTTTGAGGGAGGCAGCGAAGACGACCGGCCCATGAGTTTTGAGATTGCCGATGGCGATCCCACCCCGTTTGATTCCTTCGCCAACCTCGAAGACCGCGAACGCATTGCCACCGCGATGATGCAGCTCGATACCCTGCACCGCGAGGTTCTGGTGCTCCGCTTCCATGAAGAGCTGTCTCTCGAAGAGATCGCCAAAGTTACGCGCGCTCCTCTTTCCACTGTAAAATCAAGGCTTTACAGAGGATTGGCCGCGATCAAGGTCAAGCTCGATCGCATCGCGTTGCGCCGCCTGGAGGCGGTATGAGTGCCGTTTTGGCCGATGGGGATCAAGGCAAACCGCAAAATAATGGGGCAATTGACTCGGATCTTCTCTCGGCGTTAACCGGGAGGCAGGCCGATCAGGATCGCCTCGTTACTCATCGCACCCGCCGCGTCGTCAGCGCCTCGCTTGGCGTGATGAACGACCAGAAGGCCGACCGCAAACGGATCCGTGCTGTAGCTCTAGCCGCGACCATTGTGGTTTTACTGGTCCTGGGGCCCCTGCTCTGGTGGGCTTACGAGAATCTGTTCCTTGAAGAACATTGGGGCACTTTAAGGTGTCAGCTCAGTGTCTGGATCCTGTTCCTGGGCGCCGCACTACTGGCGTCCGCCATTCTTGCCGGATGGCTGAAGCGCCGGCGCTAATCCTCATTTTCGCTCGTTTCGCACCGCAACTTACCGAAGTGCCTTCCCGTCTTACTAAATAGGCGGTAAGCTTTGGTTAATCCCCCATGGGCCTCTCTGGAGAGAGGGAAAAAGAATGCGTGATCCTGAGTCCATCAGCGTCAATGAAGACGCGCGGCTAATTCCGGTCTGGTCGATCATCGTCGCCAGCCTGGCGTTTGTGCTGGTCGAATACTATTTCTGGCTGGTGCTGCCCTCGGGACAGAACCACAAGCCGCCGCTTGGCTTCCGCATCTACTTCAACTTGTCGTGGGGATTGCTGGCCGCTCTCTACTTCCTGATGGTCGGCTATGTGAGCAAAGATGCTCCGCGGCGCGCCATGAGCTCGCGTTTCTGGATCGTGATCTGCTTCGTGATGCCCGGCGGCATCGGCGCGGTGCTGTATTTCCTGCTGCGCCAGCCGCTGGTTTCGCGGTGCCCCGCCTGCTCCACCCATGTGCAGAGCGATTTTCATTTCTGCCCGCAGTGCGACTACCAGTTGACGGCGAGTTGCGGGAATTGCTTCCGTACGGTGCGTGCCAGCGATCAGTTCTGCACGCGGTGCGGGCATGAGCTGGCGCGCGACCATATGCCTGCGCGACTGCGGGTGTTGGGCGAATAGGCTGGATCCCCGCCTGTCCCTTTCAAGATTGGGTTCGTGGATTCCCATCCATCCACGATGAGGCCGTGGATGGATGGGGCACCTGCTTCCTTCGGGAGACCACGAACTAAGAACTGCGAACTGCCTTTCGCCCTTCTGAATTGACCGCCTCGCCTCCGCTTCCTACAATCAAGCTGCCAACCTTGCATGACCCTTTCCGCGCTCATCATCGACGACGAACAACTGGCCCGCGACGAGCTTAAATTCCTCCTCGACTCCATTGGGGATGTCGACGTGGTGGCGCAAGGCACAAACGGCATCGAAGCCGTCGATCTGATCGAGGAGCACCATCCCGATCTTGTCTTCCTCGATGTGCAGATGCCCGGCCTCGATGGATTCGCCGTGATCAAACGTCTCGTGGACCGCAGCCGCACCAGGGCCAAGGCGGGCAAGCCTGCCGAAGCGCTGCCGCAGATTGTCTTTGCCACGGCCTATGACCAGTACGCGGTACGCGCCTTCGACGTCAACGCCGTCGATTACCTTCTGAAGCCCTTCGACAAGACGCGGGTCCGCCAGGCCGTCGACCGGGCGCGCGATCGCGTTGAGTCCGGATCGTCAACGACGAACGGCAACACCACGCCGGCCAGCGATTCGCCCATCGAGTCGCAACTCGACGCGTTGCTCAAGCTGCTCAATCGCCCGCAAGGCGCAGCGCGTGCAACCCAGCCGGCAAAGCTCATTGTCCAGGCGCAGAGCCGCCTGTTGCTCATCGATCAGAACGAAATCTGCTACGCGGCTATCGATGAAGGCGTGATTCGCATCGCCACGCCCACGTTCGAAGGACACTCGAAGTGCCGCACCCTCGAAGAGCTCCTCGAGCTGTTGGACCCGGCACTTTTCTGGCGGCCGCACCGCGGATTTGTGGTGAACATCAATAACATTCGCGAGGTTGTGCCGTGGTTCAAGTCGACCTATCAACTGCGCATGAACGACAAGAAGCAGACTGAGATCCCCGTCAGCCGCGCGCAGACCAGGCGACTGCGCGAGCTGTTCAATCTATAGCGGTCCTCTGGGTCCTTGCATCCGCACAATCGCGAGCGTCGCAAGCCCGCCCATCACGAAGATTGAAACAACAGCGGACGCGGTGGTGATATCCGCAACCTGCCACGCTTTTCCCGAAGGATCGAGCACAGTACCGCTTGCAGCTGTCGCGAAACGCTGCAGCACGTTGCCCGCTGCGCACAGCAAGTAGAAGAGAATCGCCGCGCCCCACATGGGGTGAACGACCGGTACGCCCAGCTCGGGCCGCCGTTTGAGGAACAGCGCGAACAGCAGATAGATCACGAAGACGTTGGCAAACCAACCGAAGTAATTCGAAATTGGCACGCCGAACCAAGGGCCGCCATCGCGCCACGTCCACCCATGCAAGACTGTTCCCCATACCGGATCCTGCGCGACATCCCACGCGACCATGAGGCAGCTCGCGACTAGCGGCAACGTCACGATCCGCAAACCCGTGACCGTCGCGTAGGGATCGCCAACGATCAACCGCGCCAGCGTCCACGAAACATAAGCCATGCCGATGTAGGCCAGTCCGAGAAGGATGGGCACATTCCACATCTTGGGCCCCATCAGATCGTTGAAGACGTAGTGGCCGAAGGGAAAGCCTGTCTCCACGCTCAGGTTCTCTGAGAAGTTCCCTACCAGGATGCACAGACCCACAAAAACCAGGATGCCTTTGAGCCGGTAATGCAGCTTGCCGTGGACATACCCGAACGCGGCCGCGCTCAGCACATCGAGAGCAATAATGGCAAGGCTGGGAATGGAGCTGTGCAGATTCTCAAGAACCCGCGCCAGCGCATACGCGAGCAGAACCACGCCCAGCACAATGCCGGTTGCTAACTGCCGCGATGCTCCGCGTGATCTCCCGACCGAGGCGTTCATTCGAGATGAGTCTATCGCTCGAATTCCCGCCGGACGCGGAAATTAATCGTAGCGCTCAAAGACAATCTGCTTGCGATGCCAGCCGTACCCAGCGAGCTTGTCGCGCACACCGGAAACCATGTTGTTCAGGCCGCAGATGTAGGAGTAGATGTCGAACTTGAGATCGGCCTTGGGAGTGGCCGGATCGGGGGGCGCCTGCACCAGGGGAATGCCAAGCCGCTGGGCCCGGGCTTCAACGATAGTCGCCACGTGATCCTGCACGTAGCCGCGATGGCCCTTCCAGGCGTCACCCGCGCGGCTCAGTGTGTTCACGTAATGGAAATTGGGATGCTGTTCAGCCAGCTTTACGAACTCGTCGTTGTAGTAGAGTTCGGTCTCGTGCCGAGTGCCGTAGACCATCCAGATTTCCTTGCCTTCGCTGCGATCGGGGCCGCCCTCGGGGAAGAGATGCTGCGCAAAGGCACGCATGGGCGCAACGCCGGTGCCTGTCGCAACAAAGATTGAGTCGGTGATCGGCTCGCTCAGGACGAAGTGCCCGTGCGGGCCGTGGACCTTGATCGTTCCGCCAACGGGCAGGTCGGGCAGATCGGCGAGGTGGTTCGAGAAGAATCCGCCTTCAACCCGATTCACGCACAGCTCGAACCGGTTACCGCTGGCCGCGGAGGCGATTGAATAGGCGCGCGTTTGCTGCTTGCCGTTGGCGTCTTCAGCCACAGCCGAGATGAACTGGCCGGCTTCATACGGAAAGCTGTCAAAGCCTTCAAGGGCGAAGACGAAGTGGAAACACTGGGCAGATTCAGAGAGGCAGCTTTTGCTTTCAAGTCGTGCCGTATAGAGTTCACGCGCCAAAGGATTTCTCGCTGTCCAAAAAAAGGATGAAGCCCTGAATAGGACTGTAGCCAAGTATCGCTACCCAAAGGGTCGGGTGGCAAGCGGCACGTTTCAGCCTGCGGTGCAATCGGGCGGGGCCGCTGCATCGACCAGGCCATTCGCCTCCCTTGCCGGCACCCTATAATGGACCGGGAGTTGAACCGCATTTGCCAGGCAAGTTCCTTCCCAATCCGCTCGTTTTGAGGAATCCATGGCCGCACTGATCGAAGCCATCACTGTGAAGCGCAAGATGGTTTTTGAATTTGAGAACACCCCGTTTTATTGCCTCGAAGCTGAGGTTTCAACTCCCACCGCGCGCGGCGGACAGACGCTTGTCCGCCTGAAGATGCGCAATCTGCTCACCCGTGCCGTTTTCGACAAGACGTTCAAGGCCGGCGACAAGTTCAAGGAGCCCGATCTCGAGACAGTCGAGGCATCCTACCTCTACAGCGACGCCGACGGTTCCTACTTCCTCGACCAGGAGACCTTCGACACGCTTGCTTTGACCGGCGACATGATAGGCAATGCGCTCGAATACCTTGTCGAGGGCGCCATTATCCAACTGCATAAGTTCAACGGGAACCCCATCGGCCTGCAGCTGCCCGACAAGGTGGAGCTGACGGTGACCTACACCGAAGGCGGCGCGCGCGGCGACACCAGCGGCAACGTCACCAAGCTTGCACGTCTCGAGACCGGCCTCGAAATCAAGGCCCCTCTCTACATCCAGGATGGCGAAAAGGTGAAGGTCTACACCGAGACCGGGGAGTTTGCGGGACGAGCTTGAGGGCAACCTCCCCGCTATTCGCTCGCCCACTCCGGCTCTGAAGGCGGAAGAACATCGTCTTCCCGGGCGATCCAGACATAGAGAGTCGGCAGCAGAAAGATCCCGATCACCAAATTGGCCAGCAACCCGCCCACGATGACGATGGCGAATGGACGCTGCGAGTCGGAACCGATCGCGTGAGAAAGCGCCGCGGGAATCAGCCCGAGCGTGGCCACAAGCATGGTGATCATGATGGGCCGCAGGCGGAGCACCGCGCCCTCCACGGCTGCATCTTCAATGGTGTATCCCCGCACCCGGAGCTGATTGATGTACTCGAGCATGATGACGCCCGTCTGCACTGAAACGCCAAACAGCGCCAGAAACCCGACCGCCGAGGAGACTGAGAAGTTAGTGTGGGTGAGATAGAGGGCAGCGGGGCCTCCGACCGAGGCCATGATCACCGAAACCAGGATCAGCGCTGCCCACTTGTAAGAGCGGAACATGGCAAACAGCAGAAGAAAGACCGCGAGCACCGTGATGGGAACAACGATCGCCATACGCGCGTTGGCCCGCTTCTGGCTCGCATACTCACCGGCCCACTCAAGGTGATAGCCGGGCGGAAGTTGTACGTTCTGCTGAACCCTTTTAATCGCTTCTTCGACCGTCGAGCCCAGGTCGCGTCCGCGAACGGAGTACTTGATCGCGATATAGCGCTGACCGCCCTCGCGGTTGATCTGCTCCGCGCCGTCATCGGAGGAGACGGTGGTCAACTGGGCCAGGGATACTCGTTCTCCTGAGGGCGAAAGCAGGCGAACGTTCTGGATGGCCTCGCGCGTATCGCGGTACTGCTGCTGGTAGCGCAGCGTGACGTCGTAGCGGGCCTCACCCTGCTGCACCTGCGTCACGGCGTTGGCGCCGACCGCGGTTTGAATCGCGTCTTGAATGTCCGCGACGTAAATGCCCCAGCGCGCAGCGGCTGCCCGGTCCACCTGAAACGTGAGGTTGGGCTGCCCGACGATGCGGAAGATGCCCAGGTCGCCGACTCCCTTGACCGCAGCCATCTGCGACTGAATTTTTTCCGCTGTGTGTTCCAGTGTACGCAGGTCGTCGCCGTATAGCTTAACGGCCAACTCGCCTTTAACGCCCGACACAGCTTCTTCCATGTTGTCTGAGATTGGCTGCGAGTAATTCCACAGCACGCCGGGAAACTTTGAGAGCTCCTTATCGATGGCGGCAATCAGCTCGTCCTTATTCTTATGGAACGCGGGGCGCCACTCCTCTTTGCGCTTCAGGTCGACAAAATACTCGGTGTTAAAGAACCCGGCGGTATCGGTGCCATCGTCGGGACGTCCAGTCTGGCTCACCACCTGTGTGACCTCCGGGAAGGAAGCAAGCACAACGCGCGCCTTGTTGGTGAAAGCGATGCTGGCCGTGGGGCCTTCGCTGGGAGCGAGCGTCCCGCGCACCCAGATGGACCCTTCATCCAGATGCGGCAAAAACTCAGAACCGATTGGGCCGCCCACGGTGAGATACACAGCAAGAAGAAAGAGCGCCGTCGCGATACCTAGCGTGACAATGCGATTCTCGATAGCGGCACGAACCGCGGTACGGTAATGCTTGCGCAGCCAGATGAGGAACGGATTTTCCCATTCCGTTGCTCCTTTCCTGAAGAGCAGAGCGGCAAGTGCTGGAGCAACGGCGATGGCAAAGACAAGCGCGCCCAGAAGCGCGAAGCAAACAGTCCATGCCATGGGCTTGAAGAGCCTGCCCTCCACGGCCTGCAGCGTGAAAATGGGTAGGTACGAGGTGATGATGATGCCGCGCGCAAAGAAGACCGGGCGGAGCACCTCGCGGGCCGCCTCGCGGATCTTCTGCTCCGGCGTGAGCCAATCCTTCTTCAGGCACAGATGGCGAACCATGTTCTCGATCATGACTACAGAGCCATCGACGACCATGCCGAAATCCAGCGCGCCCAGGGAAAGTAGGTTGGCGGGAATATGGCGCAAGTTCAGGCAAATTGACGCAAACATCAAGGCAAAGGGGATGGTGAGGGCAACAATCATTGCGCCCCGCACGTTGCCCAGAAAGACGAAGAGAATGATCACAACCAGGATCATTCCTTCAGTCAGGTTGTGTTCCACGGTTTCGACGGTGAAGGCAACCAGCTTTGACCTGTCGAGGAAATCGCACGATCTTGACGCCCTTGGGAAGGATGCTGTCGTTCAGTTCCTTGACTTTCTCGTGGATGCCTTGAAGCACTGGGTCGGAGTCCGCGCCCTTTTGCAGCAGAACAATGCCTTCGACCGTATCGGGATTGTCGATGATGGAGCCATTCGCTCCACGGCTCGCGCGTCCGATCTGGCCAAGCCGAATCTTCGGCCCTTGCTCCACCGTGCCGATATCCGTGATCTTGACCGGCATGCCATTTTGCGACTTGATCACCGTCTGTTCAATGTCTTTAACGTTTCTGTAAAGGCCGGCCCCCTGGACATTGATCTGCTGCGCCCCCTGCTCGATAAAGCTGCCGCCGCCGTTGGTGTTGTTATTCGCGACAGCCTGTTCCACCTGCGCAATCGACAATCCATACGAAACCAACTTATCCGGATCGATCTTGATCTGGTATTCCTTCGTCGGTCCGCCGAAGCTGGCGACGTCGACAACGCCCGTCACGCTCTTGAAGGACTTTTCGAGCGTCCAGTCTTCGAGCGACTTCATCTCCATGACGTCGTAGGCAGGGTTGGTGCTCTCAAGGGTGTACCAGTAGATCTGGCCAACCGGACTCCAGTCCGTTCCCATCTGGGGCACGAGATTCGCCGGCAATGTAACTTCGCTGAGGCGCTCAAGCACATGTTCGCGATTGACGTCGGAGGTTGAGTCGTCGTCGAAGATGAGATTCAGGCTGGAGAGACCGGCCAGGGTGGTGGAGCGCAGGTGAACCAGGTGCGGAATACCCGCCATCTGAATTTCGACCGGGACCGTGACCTGCCGCTCGATCTCCTCAGCGGACCGGCCCGGCCACTGGGTAATGATCTGCACGTAATTATTGGCCACATCGGGATACGCCTCGATAGGCAGGGCGCGAAACGACAGGATGCCCCAGACGGTGAGGACGAGCGCGCCGCCCAGCACCAGCCAGCGGTTCTTGAGGGAAAAATCGATGAAGCCTTGAATCATTTACCTGGCACCCGCGATTTCAAGCAAATTTGGGGTAGATGCAACCCTGGGATCGGGCTTCAAAGTGGCCGCTCCAACGGCGCGGGTGCACCAATGTGTCTACTGAACATGAGGCAATTGGAGTATTTCACGAACCCTTGCTGCTAAGGCAAGCGCCACGCGGGCACAGAGAGTTTGGCCTGGGGCGATCCGATGGGGCTGGGGAAGGTGAGGGTGCGAGGGCTTGAGGTTCAGACGCGGCGCACCCGTCGTGCGGGCGGAGGTGCGCTCTTTCGCGTTCTGCGCGATCAGCCGTGACGCCCGAATTGCGGAACGACGGACTTACTCGCGGTCAAAGACCTGAATGTTCGGCTTGTCCTGGCCGGGTATGTGGGCTGTGACCGTAAGGGTCTTGCCGTCGGGCGAGACCTCTATCTGCTGGGTATAGAGCGTCTTTCCTTTGATCTTGTCGGTGCGTTCAACCGCACGATCGCTAATGCGGCGGCCCGACGAGGCCAGGCCTTCCGGCACCTTGCCGGTGGCGGGATAATCCTTGCCATCGAACTTCAGGCTCTGCGTCATCTGGGCCGAGGCGTTGATGAAGGATAGACCGTCCCCTTCAAACGGCTGGATCTCGATCTCATATTTCGAGTTCACATCTGTCTCGACGCTCTCCCATGTCCCCACGAAGCCCGCGGTCCCGGCTGTGCGCTGGTAGATGTAGTGCAGATTGCTGGTCGTCCCGTCGGCGCGAAATCCGGTGAAGTTGTCGGTCAGGGTCTTGCCATCCGGGGAGAGCTTCCAAAGGCCGATGATTGTGACCTTGCCGTTACTCTTGCGCACCACCTTCCACGAATCGGGCGCGTCGATGGAAACAGCAAGGGTTGAGCCGTAGAGCCCGGGCTGGTCGGTGCCGTCGGCCACGATGGTCTCGACGTTGTCGCCGGAGAAGATCATGTTGTACTTGTTGGGCCCGGCAGCCTCGACCTTCATCTGATCGGTCAGCCGGCTTTTGGCGGGGTTCATCTTCCATTTGCCCGCGAAGGGATTGTCGGCGGACTGGGCGACGCCCGAGAGCAGGCAGACGAGACAAACAGCGATCAGAAGCAACGTAGCGCGTTTTGGCATAAGGCTCTCCTCAGGTGCTCCTGGGATGCCTGCACGGCGGTGACCAACCGTGGGAAAGTGCGTGGCTGAGGCGCGCGCGAAGCGGAACTGTCGCTTACTGATTGTTACGGTTTGAATTAGCCCCAACCGCATGCAAGCTGAGTTGGCTTGCGGCAACAAAGGGAACCGTCGGCAATGTTCGAATTTGGACGCGGCTATCCGAGCGCGGACAGTATGACTCCCGGACTATCGAACAATCTCGTGAATCTCCGCGATGTATCCGCCGGGGAACTCAACCATCGCCGCCGTTCGATCCCCGGATTTGTAAGGCTGGACAAGCACGGTCACGCCCACCGCCTTTGCCTTCGCAAGCGTCTCTGCCAGGTTCGCAACCTCGTAACCCGTCGTCTCGCGACCGTAGGGATAAGGCATGTGGCCGTCGGATACGAAAAGGGTGAGCTTGCCAAAACCCGACTCAAGCCGAACGCGCCAGACAGTTTCACCAGGCCTGCCAACCTCGATTCCCGGTGCGTGCGAGTCGTTGTCGACGACTTTGCCATGCGTGAAGGCGATGTAGCTCTTCAAAAAATCAGCAAGACGCCATGGTGAAACATAAACGCGATTTTCAGGGATCGTCTGCAGCGCTGGATAGGAGGGCGCGGTGGTATGCCAGTAGAGTTGCGTGTTCACGCCGCCCGGAAACTGAATTACAGCGTCGCGGCCAATGGCATCGGGGAAAGGCGTCACCAGCAGATCAGCGCCGGACTGCCGTGCGGCTTGGATTGCCTCATCGAGATTTCTCACCAGCAGCCCGGTCCGTTCGGCGCCGAACGGATACGGGATCGGCGTTTTGAATCCGAAGAGCGAGACCATCCCCACCGGTGTCTGCAGGACCTGGGACGTGGTGCTGCTGGGCGTAGGCGTAACCGTCACGACTGCCTGCTTCGAACTGTCTCCGCCAAAGGTGCCCAGGAATGCTTTCACAAATGCGTCCACGTTCTCAGGTGCGACATAGACGTGGGTCGAGTCGTATTGAGGCCCCACCGCGATCCGGGGAATAATGGGCTCCTGAGCGAAACCGGTCAAGCTTGGGAATGCAACCGTAACGGCCAGGAACAAGACCGCTCGCATCCTTTGTTGTGATCCCCGCATGAGGGCTTTTTCTCCTTGATTGAAAGTTCGCGGTTGTTGGTTCATAGTGTGCCCCGGGTGTTGCAGAGGGAAACTGTGAACTGGCCCCTGCCGCGGTGAAGATAGTTTAGATAAGAGTTGCTATTGCATGCCGTTGACCGGCATCGGCGGATTGGTTGGCGCGGCCGGAATGGTTGGCAAGGGCGCATTGGCAAGCGCCGGCGGTTTGGCGGCCTGGAGCCGGGCCATCGACTTCTTCAACCGGTTTCGGAAGCAGCGCTCGTCAGAGTTGTCCGAGCCGATTTGCGTCACGACCAATTTCATCTGGCAACCGCCGTCCACGGGAACGAGCGTCACCTTGTCGGTGCGCACGGTCAGATCGCCGATCACCGTGAAGTATGCCCGCTCGTTGAGATCGTCGATCGACACGATCCCGTAGTTTCTGCCATCAGAGAGCGTGGCCGAGATCGCCGACCAGACGTTGTCGCATGAGCCTGGAAAAACATCCCGGGGCTTGGCGAGCGCGGGAACAGATAAAAGGACCACAAACATAATTAAGACGACGGCCTTCATCACGAAACTCCTCGAGGACCGGTCTGCGAGGCGCGTATCCACACAACCGCGATGCATTCCGGATCGGCAAACGATAATAGATTTTGAGGTTTGCGCGCCGATGTGACGGCTGACGCATGGTTGACCTTTGCCTACTCCACAGTTACCGACTTGGCCAGATTGCGTGGCTGATCGACGTCGCAGCCACGGCGGACGGCGATGTAGTACGCCAACAACTGCAGCGGAACGATTTCAATAAGTGGGCTGAGAAGCTCGATGGCGGGCGGGATATGGATCACGTGCTCCACCAGGTCGCCGATGGTTTCGTCACCTTCTGTCGCGATGGCGATCACGCGGCCCGAGCGCGCCGTCACTTCCTGAATGTTGGAAAGCGTCTTCTCGTAGCGGAGTTTCGACGCGGGATCGGCCTCATCGCGCGTTACCAGGACCACTACGGGCAGTGTTTCATCAATCAGGGCATTAGGGCCGTGCTTCATCTCGCCGGCCGGGTACCCCTCGGCGTGAATGTAGGAGATCTCCTTCAGCTTGAGCGCGCCTTCCAAGCGCGATCGGGAAGTGGATGCCGCGTCCGAGATAGAGGAAATCGCGCGCGGCCGAAAAATCCTTGGCCAGTTCTTCGCACTGTGCGCTGCAGGACTTCAGCGTCTCTTCAATCTTGTGCGGAATGCGGCTCAGTTGCTCAATCAAGGCGACCGACTCGGCCTTGTCGAGCTTGCCACGCAGTTGTCCGAGCTTGAGCGCCAGCAGAAACAGCGCCGTAAGCTGCGAGGTAAATGCCTTGGTGGAAGCGACACCGATCTCAGGGCCGGCGTGCGTATAGATGGCGCCGTGCGCTTCGCGCGCAACCATGGCATCGACCACGTTGCAGATGGCGACGGTTTTCGAGCCAAGCGAGATCATCTCCCGCTGCGCGGCTAGAGTATCGGCGGTTTCGCCGGATTGCGTGATGAGCAGGCCCAGTGAATTGGGGCCGGCAATGGGCCCGCGATAGCGGTATTCGCTGGCGTAGTCGACGTCGACCGGCAGGCGCGCAAGACGCTCGATCATGTACTTGCCCGTGAGCCCGGCATGCCAGCTTGTGCCGCAGGCGGCGATGCTGATGCTGCTGGCCGAGGCGAGTTCCTCATCGGTCAGCTTCATCTCGCCCAGGTACACTTTGCCGGAGTCGAGCGAGACGCGGCCCAGCGTTGTATCGGTGATAGCGCGGGGCTGCTCCCAGATTTCCTTGAGCATGAAATGCTTGTAGCCGCCCTTTTCCGCCTGGATCGGATCCCACTGAATGCGGGTGATGGCGCGCTTGATGGGCTTGCCGTCAAAGTCGGTCAGCTCAACGCCAGCCTTGGTGAGGATGGCCATGTCGCCATCGGCGAGGAAGTAGATATTGCGGGTGTGATGCAGGATGCCGGGCACGTCAGAGGCGACAAAGTACTCGCCTTCGCCGACGCCGATCACGACCGGCGGTCCGAAGCGCGCGGCGATGATCTTGTCTGGCTCTGCGGCGGAGAGTACGCCCAGCGCAAACGCGCCGGTAAGCCGCTTGACCGCGCGGCGCACCGCGACTTCAAGCAGAATCGGCTTGCCCTCGGCCTCAGCATCTTTCTGCACCTGCTCGATGAGGTGCGCGATGATTTCGGTGTCGGTCTCGGTGACAAACTTGTGGCCCAGCCCGGTGAGCTCGCGCTTCAGGTCGAGATAGTTCTCGACGATGCCGTTGTGCACCACGACGATGCGGCCGGTGCAGTCGCGATGCGGATGAGCATTCTCTTCAGTGGGGCGGCCGTGCGTGGCCCAGCGCGTGTGGCCGATGCCGAAGGTGCCGGTCAGCGGATTCTCGCGTAGCACCTCTTCGAGATTGCCCAGTTTGCCTGGAGCGCGCCGCAGCTCAAGCGTGGAGCGAACCAGGGCTGCCGACCGCAATGCCAGCCGAATCGTACCCGCGATACTCAAGGCGCCTGAGTCCCTCGATGATGACGGGGACCACTTTCTTCGGACCAACATAGCCAACAATGCCGCACATGGATCGATTCTAAGCGATTGTCAGAATTGGGGAATCGACTGAATCCGCAATGGAACTGCCTCGTTCGAGGCGGCGCATCCCACCGATCGGGGATTGGATTCCCTATTCCTCTATGCGGTAGGTAAATTCTTCGATCACTGGGTTGGTGAGCACTTCGCGGGCGATGCGCTCCACCTGCGTTTTCGCGGCTTCCGCCACTCAGTCCATCGGCCAGAGAAAGGGCGAAGTACTTGCCCTGCCGCACCGAGTCACGTCGGCAAAGCCGATCTTGTGCAGGGCATTTTGGATGGTCTGGCCCTGGGGGTCAAGGACTGATGACTTTAAAGTGACATAGACATGCGCCTTCATCATCGCTGATTATAGTAGCTCGGGCAGAGCGAGGGGATTTCGAACGACGACGGTCCCTTTCTGTGCCGGCCGGTTCAGCGCCACCTCCCCAAATTGAAGGAGAAGTGAATACACAGCAATGGTTAACTATCTTGAACTGCCCATTGGCGATCGCTGCCCTGAAGTTTTTCGAGCTGTGATCGAAATCCCCAAGGACGGCACGCAACAAGTTTGAATACGACAAGGAACTGCACGTCTTCAAGCTGGACCGCAACCTGCACTCGCCGGTGCATTACCCCGGCGACTACGGGTTTATTCCTTCCACGCTGAGCGACGACGGCGATCCGCTGGACGTGCTGGTGCTGGTGCCCGGCCCGAGCTTTCCTGGATGCGTGCAGGAGGTGCGGCCCATCGGCCTGCTTGAAATGCTCGATCAGGGCGTGCTCGATGAGAAGGTGCTGGCCGTGGGCAAGAACAATCCCCGCTACAACAATGTGTGGAACTACACCGACATCTACCCGCACATGTTGAAAGAGATCACGCACTTTTTCTCGATCTATAAGGATCTTGAAGGCAAGCGGGTCGAGATCAAGGGCTGGCGCGATGCCGCCTATGCGCGCGACAAGGTGGTCATCTCGGCCAAGCAGTTCAAGGGGCACAAGCCAAGGCTGAGACCAAGCTCAAAGTCGCCAAGTAGAATTCAACCGAATCGGAGCGAATGAATGCGACGCGAACATGAGAGGGGCGAGGCTATGCCTCGCCCGCTTTCGTTTCAGGCCCGTGAAACAGCGCTTTGCGGCGCGCAAACTGACCGGCCGTCGCCCAATAGAACAGCGGCCCCATCAATCCCACCACGATCGCAAAGAGCAGTGCGGGAATCGACCCGAGCCACGAATCGGACTGCATCAGCTTGTCGTCGCGCGAGACCCACAGCGCATAGCCGATCAGGACCGCGGGCCCCACGCCCAGCAGGCAAGCCGATGCAAAATTGCCGGCCTTGAAGGGCCGCTCCAGGTCCGGCTCGCGCACCCGCAGCACGACCAGCGCGACGAACTCCAGCAACAGGCTTGATCCGTAGAGAATCAGGTCGATGGCAATCAGCCGCTCAAATGGCAGCTTCAGCGCCAGTGCCCAGGCCAGCCCGCACAGCACCACGCTGACCCACGGCACGCCGCGGCTGTTGCGCCGGGCCACAATTGCCGGCAGCATCCCATCCTCGGCCATGGCCAGGGGCAGGCGCGAATAGCTCATCACCAGCGCGTTGAACATGCCAATGCCGCAGATGGAGCCGCCGCCAACGATGGCCAGCCCCAGCAGCGGACCGCCCAGCGTGCGCGCTGCCGTGGTCCAGTCGCCGGTCGAGAAGGTGTCTACTGAAAGGCCCGAAAACGCCATTGCCGCCAGGGGAACGATATACGTTACGGCGACCAGCGAAACGGCGGCAATCATCGCGCGGGGATAATTGCGCTGAGGATTTTCGACCTCCTGCGCGACGGTGGTGGCGTTGTCCCAACCCATGTAGTTCCACATGGCGACCAACACCGCGGTCGAAAGGCCTCCCTCGCCGGTGGACTGTGCCCACTGCACGGCGGGATGCTGCGTGAATCCATGCCAGAAGGCCAGCGCGACGAAGACGGCAAATGGCGCGAGCAAGAGCAGAAACATCCATACCGATCCTTCGCCGACGGCCGGCGCTCCGCGCAGATTCCACGCGCAACAGAGCACGACCACCGCCAGTGACCACAGATACCCTCGACCGCCTTCAGTCAATGCGGGGGAGAACTTTCCCAGATAGAGAACGAAGATGGAGGGATAAATGGCCATGTCGAAGATGCTGGCCGAGAGCGAAAGCCATCCCTCCTGGTAGCCCCAGAAAGGCCCCAGAGCGCGCCGCACCCAGATGTAAAAGCCGCCCTCGGCGGGAATAGCGCTGGCCAGTTCGCCGATCATCAGCGCGGTGGGCAGGCTCCACAGAAAGGGCAGCACCAGCAGAATGACGATCGCCCTGAGAAAACCCGCGCCGCCGAGAATGTCCTCGATCCCGTAAGGGCCGCCCGAAACCATGAAATAGGTCGCAGCAATCAGAGGCAGAAAGCGCATCTTCCGCCGCGAAGAATCCAGGACAAGGGGCATCACTGCGAATCTAACAACCGTGGGACCGTCTGCAAAGCGAAAACTGAGCGCGGACCAGAGCACAGCAAGCGCTGGGAAGGATTTGCAGAACTGCAGACGCTGCCTAGGCCGATCGCGAGCAAGTGCCGGAATCGAAGCACAGTTTGTTGGCTGATCGGGCTGGTCCATGGGCCTCGGGCGCGGCCGGAGATGCAATCCGGTATAATCCTCTGAGACCCGGAGAGATGGCCGAGTGGCTGAAGGCGGCGGTTTGCTAAACCGTTATAGGGTCAAAAGCTCTATCGGGGGTTCGAATCCCCCTCTCTCCGCCAGCGTTCCGTGTTGCCCACTCCCCAAGCAGCCTGCCCTGACAAGAAGACTTGTCAAATCGTCCTGCGATCCGGCGTCGCTCTGCTGCGTCCAGAGAGTCGACATCGGCTAAATTATGGCCTGCACGACGCCAAGCAGTGAAGCGGTGATCCCCAGGTAAATGACTGGGCCGCCCCCTTTGCGCATCAACGCCGGTGCTGCAGGAGACGGGGGCTGATCGCCTGCAGCGACAAGAAACTTGTCCACCTGGGCCGTCGGCGTCGTGGTGACGGCGAGGTTGGCGCGATCTCGAATTTGCGGAAAAGTGACCGTCCGGGTTGACTGGCGAAGGATCTGCGCGGGGCTTGGGTTGGTGCTTGCGGCCGCGCTTCCAGGCAAGGCGGCCAAAGCGAGGACGAGCATTGAAGCTGCGAGGGCGAATCCGAATTTGCTCTTCATTTGAAGTTCTCCTTTTTGAATTTGGCTCGACTCAGTCGCGCTTTGTGATGAGGCGAGGACGAAAGTTGCGAGAGCGAAGATGCGATTGCTTTTCATGACCTTTTCTCCTGGGGAGGGCGCTTCATACTTCCCTTCACTGGTGAGTGCGCGGTGAGCAGGGAAAAGGGGCAACCGGGAGCGAGATTTTTTTGAGCTCTCGGCAAAGGGTCTGAGGTTTCCCCCTGGCGCCCTTGATGAAATGAGTCTGCACGGCATTCATTGCTGGTTCAATGAGGTGGAAGTGAGTTGAATCTGAGTTCGCGACAGGCTTCCAACTCATCCAGAACTCATTCAAAATCTTGATAAACGCGTGATAGTCTCCCTCCATGAATCAGGCAATCAGCCAATCCCAACTCAGCGATTTGCGGTCCGGGCTCGCCTGCCCAGTCCTTACCGACAACGATCCGGATTTCGAAGCGGCCCGTCATATTTGGAATGGCATGATCGACCGCAAGCCAAGCCTCATCGTGCGGCCATCGAGCATTGCAGACGTCATGCATTCGGTTCGCTTCGTGCGCGAGCATCAACTCCCGCTCACGATTCGCGGAGGAGGGCACAGCGTTGCCGGCAAATCGGTGGCCGATGGCGCGGTGATGATTGATCTTTCCCGGATGAGAGACATCCAGGTGGATGCGGGCCGCCGGTCCGTTGTCGTGCAGGGCGGCGCAACCTGGGGCGAGCTGGACCGCGAAGCCGAGGCGTATGCCCTGGCCACTACCGGCGGCGTCATCTCCTCAACCGGAGTCTGCGGCCTCACGCTGGGCGGCGGTCTTGGCTGGTTGATGGGGAAGCACGGCCTGAGTTGCGACAACGTGCTGTCAGCCGATCTCGTCAATGCCGAGGGGCAACACGTACAAGTCAGCGCGGCGCAGAACGAGGATCTTTTCTGGGCAATCCGCGGCGGCGGCGGCAACTTTGGCATCATCACAGCTCTTGAGTTCCGGTTGCACCCGCTCGAATCAGTCGAGGGAGGCGTGCTTCTCTATCCGCGAGCCGCCGCGTTCGATTTGCTGCGCCACTATCGCGACGTCACGCGAAATGCACCCGACGAGCTGACTGCATACGCTGCGCTCCTGACCGGACACGGAGCCCCGCTTGCCGCAATCGCCATGTGTCACTCCGGCGACCGCACCCAGGCAGCCGGCGCCGCGATGCAATTTCACCTCGCCGATCCTCCCGTCGCCGACATGATGGGCGAAAAGAAATACACCGAGATTCAAACGATGATGGACTTCTCCGCCCCTGCCGGGGCTTACTACTACTTCAAGTGCCCTTTCCTGCGCGAACTGACCGACGATGCACTGCTGGCCTTGATCGATGGCGCGGCGTCAGCACCTACCGAGCAAACGCAGGTCATCCTCGAGCATATGCATGGCGCCGCCAGCCGCGTTACGCCGACGGATACAGCCTTCGGCCTGCGCCGGGTTCACTATAGCGTCAACATCGTGGCGAGTTGGACCGACCCCTTGATGACGGAGCAATGCATTGCCTGGGCAAGGGGACTTTCTGCGCGGATGGAATCGTTCGGAGGGGCAGACTCGTACGTCAACTATTTGGGAGACGATGGAGTCGAAGCGGTGAAAGCTTCGTACGGAGTGAACTACGAACGCCTGGCTCAGTTGAAGAAGAAGTTCGATCCCGACAATCTTTTCTGCTCCAACCAGAACATCGCGCCGGCCAGTTAGGCGTTCGATCGCGAAGGGATTCCCAGTGCTGCGCGAAATGCAGCCGACCGAGGGTCCTTGTCGAATGGTCTGAATACCTTCTGGATCGCGAAGAGATAAAGAGGAGCGCATTTGTTCTCGAGTGCATAGTTGAGCAAGCGGAACATCTCATCCGCTTCGCCGAGACCCGCATATACGAAAGCTGACAGAAGAGCGGGATCTGTCCGGCTCTTGGCGGCATCGATCTTCTTGATCACACCAAGCGCGCCCTTTCGATTGCCCAACTTAGCCATTGCGATACCGCTAAATGCGAGGGATTCGAGGTTGTCAGGAGCCATGGTAAGCGCTTGCTGAAACTCGGCGAGCGATTCTTCGTGCCGCCCAAGATCCTGGTACACGAGACCCAGGAACAAATGTGGCCGATAGTAGTGCGGGTCGAGCTCCATCGCCAGCTTGTGTTGCCGAATTCCAAGGTCGTATTGACCGGAGTTTGTCAGCGAGAAGGCATAGTACATGTTGATCGGAGAAGATAGTGGCTCCGATTCTCTGGCTCGCCGAACCGAAGCGACCGCCTCGTCAAACCGGCCCATGGCGGTGAGATACAGAGACTGCCAAAGCAAAGTCGTCAGGTGGCTAGGATCAAGACTCAATGCAAGTTGAAACTCGGTCTCGGCCCCGGCCCAATCCAGGTCGTACCAGCTCTTTAGAAGTCCCAGGGTGCAATGCACTTCAGCCATATTGCTATCGAGGTCCATCGCGCGCTGCAGAAGCGGCCGCGCCTTGGCCAGCGCCTCAAGCGGCTTCATGATACCTACACGGATTGAGCCCATCTGCAAATAGCAGTCGGCCAGGCCCGCATAGGCAGGCGCGAATTTCGGATCCAGAGTGATGGCGTCGGTGAAGTAGGTCAGGCTGCTCTTGATTCCGTCGCCGGTCATCTTGTGCCAGAAGAACCGCCCTTTCAGGAAGGCGTCGTAGGCCCCCGCCGACTCGGCATAGCGCCGCGATCCCGCGTTTCTATCGGGCAGCAGCTCCAGCGCCAGTGAATTGCTCACACTTAGCGTTACTTCATCCTGCACCGCCAGCAAATCCGCAGTTTGGCGATCGTAGGTCTTCGACCACAGCACGCTCTTATCACGCAGGTCATGCAATTGCACGCCAATGCGGACGGCTCCCGCAGCACGGCGCACCGATCCTCGCAGCAGGTAGTCGAGATTCAATTCGCGCTGCAGGCGGTCCATCTGCTCGCCGGCAAGATCGCCTGGCAGAAGCCGCGGAACCGCCGTCACGCGCAATTTTGTGGGATCGATCTGCGAGAGAGCGGAGATCATGTCGTCGGTCAAGCCGGCTGCGAAGTAGTCCTCTTCTGTTCCACCAAGCAGCTCAATGGGCGCCATCGCAATTCGAATCCGTCGCGGCGCAGCGGGCATCTGCCCGTTTGAGGCGACCTCAATTGCCCCAATTCTCTCAATTGGCGCGATGAAGCGATAACCGAGCCGGGGCAGGGTCTCAATATACTGAGGGTTCTCTGCCTGGTCGTTCAGGGTGAGACGGATCTGACGAATGCAGTAGTTGAGGCCCTGCTCAAAATCGACAAACGTGTCGTTGCCCCAGATAGCAGCGCGGATCTGCTCACGCGTGACCATCGCGCCATGGTTGCTGATCAGCATGGCGAGAACCCGCGCGGGCTGCTGCTGAATGCGTGCGGGCACACCCTTCCTGCGCAGCTCGAAGGTCTGCTCGTCTAGTTCGAATTCGCCGAATCGAATGACGGACATAGTCGTGGTGAAATTCTGCATCACTAAACTGAACGAAAAGGGAGAACGAATCCGCCGAAGATCTCGATTCGAGAGGATTCCCTCACCCGGCGCACCCGCGCGTGGGTATCCTAGCTACCCAAACGGTCGAGCGGTTCCACAGGAGTATAGAGAGTTTAGCCCGTCTTTCCGGGAGAACGGGCAAAGATTCTGCAGGCCCCAGACTAGTTTCGCATCCGCCTATTCGTTGGCTGCCCCGCCTAGCTCGATTTCGTGGCACTCTCTGACTGCCAATAGACCGAATAGCGTTCATCGCGGATCGCAAACATCGGCATGAGCTCGTGTTTCGTTCCGCCGGTGGCGGCGGAGAATCGAAGCTCCGAAGCGGACACAGTCTGCACCCATTCGGCGATCTTTGTGCCGGCAGGAGCGGTTTTGGGCAACGGATCAGCTTTCGGTAGATCTTTGGGAACGGTTTCGCCGCTGTGAATGATCTTGGACGGCCCATCCCCCGGACCATCTCCAAGAGTGGCCGCGAGCACGAGCGGGCCATAAAGGACCGCGCTCACGGAAGAATCTCCCGGCAACTGTTCCTGATGCAGTTCCATCGGCAGACTGACGGTGATTGTGTCGCCCTTCTGCCAGGTGCGGCGAATGGCCAGGTACGATCCCGGATCGGCCATTGCCTCCAACGGCCGGCCGTTGATCTTCACTTCGGCAGCGCCCGTCGTCCAACCAGGAATCCGCACATGGATAGTCCGCAGTTCCGGCCGCGTGGTTTCAAGCTTGAGCGTCGTGCCCTGTTCGTGCGGAAATTGCGTGACCTGTTTGAGGACGAGCCCTTCCTCTTTCCAATCAAGCGTCGAAGCGAGGAACTGGTTGACATAGAGATCGTGGCCGCGGCGGAAGTAAATGGTGTCAGCGAATTTCGCGAACTCTTCGGCGCCTGTGCCGGTGCAGCACCAGAACGATTCCTCAGGCGAGTTGTACGTTCGCCAATATCCCGCCGCAAGGGGGAAGAAGTATTGCTTGAGTCCCTGCGCATTCTGCGTGCCGAGCCGGGCGTTGAAGAGCGTGCGCTCGTAGGCATCCATCCAGCGCGGGTCGGCGGTCCAGCCGAAGACGAGCCGCTGCAGCTTCATCAGGTTGTAGGCTACGCAGCATTCGGCGTTCGTCCACTGCAGAGTGCCCTGGAGTTGGCCCGGCCCGGTGTTCCAGTGCTCGTCGAGGCTCGTGTTGCCGATTGCGTAGTTGCGCGCAGTCAGCACTTCTTCAAGGAAGTATTCAGCGATCTGCCGGTAGCGTCGATCACCGATGACCTCATACATGCGCGCTGCACCGATCATCTTGGGGACGTTGGTGTTCGCATGGAGGCCCTGCAACTCATCGCGGCGCTGCGCCAGCGGATCAAGAATCGACGGCTGCTCAAATAGGTGCGCCGTGTCGATGTACTGCTGCTTCTTTGTGAGCGCGGCTAGGTTCACCAGCACCTCATTCATGCCGCCATACTCGGTGCGCAACATGTGCTGGCGCTGGATGTCGCTAATGCCCTCGAAGTATCCGTCGACCCAACCGGCCATGCCCTCAGCCACCTGGAGCGCATCCTCGTTGCCGGTAAGGACATACATATCGAGCAGGCCGGCCATGATCTTGTGGTAGGTGTAGAAGGGCGCCCAGACCGGCTTGCCCGCTGCCAGATGTTCGAAGAGATCTGTTGGAAACGCGCTCAGATAGCCGCTTCCGCTCTTCTTCTGACAAGCCGCCAATCCAGCGACCAATTGGGTGCCACGGCTCTTGAGGACATCGTTGTCCGATCCTGCTGATGCCAGCGCAACGGCCGAAAGGAAGTGGCCGCCGGCAAAGTGGCCGCGCAGCTCGCAAGTTGGATCTTCCCAACCCTTGAACGGGGTAGCACTGGAAGAGATCCCTGCCGTTAGGCGAAACGAATGCAAGAGCCGCTCGCTTGCGAGCGAGTCAAGATACCGCGCGTTGATCTCTTCCTCGCTCTTTGAAGATGCCGGGAGACAAGCGAACGGCGCTGAGCGGAAAAGGCCTCGAGCCTGGATGCCTGAGGGGAGTCGGCATGAAGCGCCTGGGCAAATGCTGATTGACCGACCATGCAAAACCCGGCAGCGCTGACACTGGTCTTGAGAAAACTGCGACGCGATAGATCGTTCATGCGGCTCCCCTCGAAAAAAATCGGGACCGTCAGAACCAGTATCCCTCAACCTCGGGGCGCGGACCGGTACCTCGACCGTAACCGTCCCCGTAACCTCAGGAATCCAGACAGCATCCTCGTTTGGACAAGACGGCTCACTGTCTCCATCGGTAGTATGGTAACCAGCTCAATCGACCATCTGAAGACAAGAAGAGGCTCGTTGCGTCAAACTCGATGATCGAGGGCAATTTCCCGCCCGAGAGGTCATGGATTGATTCAGTCTTTGAAATTGCGCGCCTTTCTGCGCTCCGGCGCTTTCTTTTCGCTGTCTTTGTTGGGGTTAGGCCCAATCATCGCCCAGACCCCTCAAGCCAATCAGCCCCCTCTCTATGGCGGCAATACGGGGATGGCCGGTCCGCAGCAGCAGGGCGGGTCCGCAACGGGAGGCGTGTTCGCGCCCGTGCTCGACTCGGAAAAGCGACCGATCACCGCGGGCGGTTTCGTAAAGACCGGCCCGGTTATCTTTCAGGACATCTCAGAGAAGGCCGGGCTCACGGTGTGGAAACACCAGATGGGAACCCCCGAGAAGAAGTACATTCTCGAGACCATCGGCTCCGGTGTGGCGCTGCTTGACTACGATCACGACGGCTGGCTCGACATCTATATCGTTAATGGCGCGACCTATGACTCCTATAACGGCAGGACAACGCCGCCGCATGCCGCCCTGTTTCATAACAATCACGATGGCACGTTTACCGACGTAGCCGCCCAGGCCGGAGTCACCAATGATCGCTGGGGCTTCGGCGTAGCCGTGGGCGACTTTGACAACGACGGCTGGCCCGACCTCTACGTAGCCAACTTTGGCCACAATCGGCTCTACCGGAACAATCACGACGGCACCTTCACCGACGTGGCCGAAAAGGCGGGCGTGACGCTGGGCAACTGGTCCACCGGGCCGAGCTTTGGCGACTATGACGGCGATGGGCGGCTCGACATTTTCGTCCCCGGCTACGTTCACTGGGATATGAACAACCTGCCCGACCCCGGATCGAAGGCGGTGGGCTATGCCAACTGCTCGTTCCGGGGAACGCAGACGATGTGCGGCCCGCGCGGATTGCAGGGCGAGCCGGACCACCTGTTTCACAACAACGGCGACGGCACCTTTACTGACGTAAGCGTGAAGGCCGGCGTCAACGACAAGAACCGCTATTACGGCTTCTCTTCGACCTTTGTTGACATTGATGACGACGGCAAAGTGGACCTGATCGTGACCGACGATTCGTCTCCGAATTATCTGTACCTGAACAAAGGCGACGGCACGTTTCAGGATGCAAGCTTCTACTCCGGCTTTGCGCTGAACCAGGATGCGCGTGAGACGGCAGCGATGGGCCTCGCGGTGGGCGACTACAGCAACAATGGCCGGCTCTCGCTCTATACCACGACCTTCTCTGACGACTACAAGACTCTCTACCGCAACGATGGCGAGGGAAACTTTGTCGATGTGACGCCACAGATGGGCATCGCCGAGCCCACTTATCCGTTCCTCAGCTGGGGCACCGAGTTTTTCGATTACGACAACGACGGCTGGAAGGACCTGATGTTCGTCTCCGGCCACGTGTATCCGCAGGTCGATCAGCACAACTGGGGCACTTCGTGGGCCGAGCGGCCGCTGCTGTTTCACAACGTCGATCACGGCAAAAAGCTTGAAGTTATGCCTCCGGTGGAGGGCACCGGCCTGGCGGATGTCATTCCCGCTCGCGGCGCGGCCTTTGGCGATCTGTTCAACGACGGCAAGATCGATGTGGTGATTAACTGCATCGACCACACGCCTGTGCTTCTGCGCAATGTGAGCGACGATCACAACCACTGGGTCGGCGTCATGCTCATCGGCGGACCGAAGAGCCCGCGCGACGCCATCGGCTCAACCGTTTATTTGACCGCCGGCGGCATGCGCCAGCGCGGGGACGTGATGAGCGGCGGCAGCTTCGAGTCGTCCAACGATTTTCGCATTCACTTCGGTCTCGGCACGGCAACCACCACGGACAAGGTGGAGATTCGCTGGCCCGATGGCGCCAAGGAGACTTACACGCTGCCTGGCGTGGACCGCTACTACGCGATCGAAGAGGGCAAGGGCCTGGTGCCGAGCGTCTACGACGCGATTGCCACGGAACGGAATGCAAAGACTCCAGTTAAATCGCATGCAGGAAATTAGCGACTGAAGTGCTTTAGGGAAATGTGCCAGGAGTACGCACGATGGGAATTCTGACGACCGCTTTGACCGCATGTGCGGTCACCGTTTCTGGCCTGCTTCTTGTTTCGGTTCTCGCTCAACAGGCGCCGTCCCAGCCGGGCGCGCCGCAAGTCACGCCTCCGCCGCCCCCCGCCTACACGCCTCCAGCCAAAGGCGCGCCGCCGGTTGAAGACACCCCGGAGCAGCGCGAGGCATTGGAAAAGCTAGAAGCCAAGGCCGAAGCGCGAACCGAAGCGGAGCGCAAGGCCCACAATGAGCTGGTCACGCCGGCCTACAACTTCCACTACGGCAAAAAGAATCCATACTTGCCCGGGGATATTGCAGTCCAGGGGGATGGCTTCATTCAGCCAGGAGCATTTCCGACCGCGGAATATTGCGGCACATGCCACCAGGAAGCGTACAGCCAGTGGCGTCAGGCGCTGCATTCGAATGCCTTCCGCACGCCCTTCTATCGGACCAGCGTCAACCTTCTCATCCGCGACAAAGAGCGTGGAATCGCCTTCGCACGGCATTGCGACAGCTGCCATAACCCCATCGGCGTGCTGGGCGCGGCGCTTACTGAAGATTCAAAGGTCGATCGCGCGCGCTTCGACGCGGATGGCCTGACCTGCACCACCTGCCACTCTGTAGTGGCGCTGGACTCAACCAATGGCAACTCCAGCGTGGTGATGGGCGTCCCTTCGGTGATCGTGGATGAAAAGGGAAACCGCATTCCCGGCATGGTGCCGTTTGACCAGATCCTGCGCCATCCCGAGCGTCACTCCAAGGCCGTGATGCACGACTTTCTGCGTACGCCGGAGTTCTGCGCGGCCTGCCACAAAGCAAACCTGCCTGCCACGCTCAACGACTACAAATTCATCCGCGCGTTTACCGCATACGACGAGTGGCAGCAGTCAAAGTTCTCGCAGCGCAATCCGCTCACCTTCTACACCGCGGACTTTACCACCTGCCAGGGCTGCCACATGAAGCGCGCGGCCAATGCGCTGCCCGACTACGGCGCCAAGAACGGGACGTTCGCCTCGCACCGCTGGCTGGCCGGAAACACTGCCGTGCCCTTCTACTACGGGTTTGACGAGCAGTTGAACAAGACCATCGAATTCCTGCGCGCCGGCAACTATCTTAACGTAGATATCTTCGGCATTCGCAAGCTGAGCACGCCGCAAGAGACGAGCATGGACAACTTGATTGCTCCCCTGGGGCGAGCCGAATTTAGCCTTGCGCCAAGCGACATGCTCGAAGCCTACGTCGTGGTGCAGAACAAGAATATCGGCCATTCGCTGATCCCCGAAGTCCGCGACCTCTACGAGGCGTGGGTCGAGTTCACGGTGAAGGACGCTGACGGCAAGAAGATTTACCACAGCGGATTCATCAAGCCCGACGGCATGCTCGATCCGCGCGCCCATAGTTTCACCAATCGCCCAGTCACCAACGAAGGCGACTTCGTCGACAACCACAAAGTGTGGCTAATCCATTCGGTCGCTTACGACAATAGCGTGCAGGCGGGCCGTTCCGTTCTGGTTCGTTACCGGTTCCGCGTTCCATCGAATGCAAGCGGAGCGATCAGCGTAACCGCAAAGGTGAATTATCGCCATCTGCGCCAGAGCTATCTTGATAACATTTTCGGCAAGGGGGACCATCCTGCCTATCCCCTAGTCGAGATTGCTTCAAAGACTCGTGTTCTCAAAATGGGCGAAAACCACCCCGAGGATCCGACAGCGGAAGACAACCCCGACTGGATGAGGTGGAACAATCTCGGCATCGCGCTGCTCGACCAGACGCAGTACGCTGAATCGGTCCAGGCATTCACTGAAGTCGTCAAACTGCGCCACGATTATCCAGACGGCTACACCAACGTTGGGCTGACCGAGATTTCGTGGGAGAAATACGGCTCCGCACGCACAGCCATTCGCAAGGCGCTCAGCCTGGATCCAAATAACGCACGCGCCCTTTACTATGACGGCCTTTTGCAGCGGCGCGCCGGCAATACCGCGCAGGAGATCGCCGATTTCCGCAAGGTCGTCGAGATGTTCCCGCAGTCTCGCGACGCTCGCCGCGAGTTGGGAATTACCTACTACCAGCAGAAGAATGAGCACGCGGCGCTTGAGCAGTTCGAAGCTCTACAGAAAATCGACCCCGACGACTTGGCCGCCCACTACAACCTGTCCATCCTGTACCGGCGCATGGGTATGAAGGACAAGGCAGCCGACGAGCAGGCGATGTTTATTGATAAGAAGGTCGATCCCGGCGCGCCCACTTATTCCCTGGGCTACCTTCGCCTGCATCCCGAGATATCGAATGAGAGTATCCCGTGGCACGTGCACTCTGACCTGGAAGCTGAAGGCGGGGCGGTACAAAATGGTAAGTAATGCGACGATCGCGCGACAGTGCCTGGGCAGAATGAGCAAGGGATTCATTGCACTCTTCCTGCTTGGCGTGCCAATCGTGTGCCACGCGAAAAATAATTGCCCCTGGATCAACGAAGCCACAGCTGGCGGCCTTCTGGGCGGCACGGCGGTGAACGAGTTTACTGAAGCGACCGCCGGCCAGCCCGCCGTCTGCAAGTTCACGTATGACGGACCTGGCGTGACACGTACGCTGGTGGTGACGGTCGAAGTGGCCGCTGCCCCTAGAGATCGCCTGGCAGTTGTGGCGCGAACCTGTGGGCCCGATGCAGTTCCGCTGCAGGCCATCGGCAATGAAGCGCAGGTCTGCATGGCCGATGTGCGCAAAGCGGGTCCAGGGGAGCGAGTCGTTGGCAGAGTGCGCGACCAGGTTTTCACCATCACGCTTACCAGCACGTTGAAAAGCGACCCGCTTCTCTCCCGTGATGAGCTGCGCACGAGAATCTATACCGCGGCCGAACAAGTGGCCGGCAATCTCTTCTAAATCGAGCCTGCGGTGTCACTCCTCTGCGGACGCGGCATCAGGGCCGCGCAAGATCCTGGCGTGACTTCAACCCATCCTGAACGGATGCGTGGGTTACGACACGCACATAGCTCGGGGAATTGGCAGGCCGATTCGTGCCGCCGACTCGCATGAAGATGCGCGCTCTGGGATTCCGCTGCGAACCGTCCCTCACTTGAAAGGAAGAGGCGAAACGCAGCAGCCGCTTGAACTCGTCCTCGCAAAATTCGCCGGCCCGCCCAAGCCCAACTCCGAATCGCAATAAAGGTCTCAGGAATCGCATGGGCGTTCTGCCGCAGCCCCTTCCGCACTCTTCGCGACATTGTCTTCGATCTTTTGCAACGCGCGCGCAGCTGCCTCGCGGACCTCAGGACTCTCGTCAACCAGAGCTTCTGTAAGAGCGGGCACAGCAGTGCTTCCCATGATCGCCAGTGCTACCGACGCCCGCATCCGGACCGGATCGCTCTCATCGCGCATCGCGCGAATCAATGCTGGAACGGCTTCGGCCGCAACCGGCGGGCTCGCCTGCCCGAGCGCACCCGCCGCCTGGCCGGCGACAAGCTTGCTTTCGTCACTCAATGCTGCAATGAGGACAGGAATCACCTCGCTCGACACGCCGATCTTGCGGATCGCGGTAATCGACTCAACGCGTACCAGTTCATCTTGGTCCGCGACGGCAGCGACCAGGGCCGGCAACGCGCCTCGCGCGGGTGGCCCAATTTTCGCCAGGTTCTTCGCGCTCAACACGCGCCTCATCCAGCTTTCGTCGCCGAGACCGGCAATCAAAGCGTTCAAGTTCTTCATATGCTGCCTCGTCCATGCGTGGGACCAATTTTCAATAACCCAGCTTCTTCAATTGATTTCCGATCAGTTGCGCGTACTCTGCCCCCGAAGCCAAACCAGTGATCTCGGACTCATAAGTGACAAGGGGCCCGTCGCCGATCTCGCCCGATTTGGATCGTGGCATCAAGATCAAGATGCGCGGAAACGTCGTCTCATTGCCCTTCACATTGGCGGGCTCGTTGGCCATTACCGGATCACCCTCAACATCCGCGTCGAGACCAAACGCGGCCCGTTCTCCGAGAGCCGCCATTGCGTCGCTATACAACACTGCGTCGAAATTACGCCCTCCCGTGAAGAACAGAACGATCGGCCTCTTAAGAACTGTTCCCGCAACTTCGGCCCCCATCTCGTTCGCATACGCAATCTTGTCCAAGTTTCTTGCCTTCATGAGAAGGCCCTGATCCACGTCCTTCGTTCCCTGTTCAGCGTTGGGGGCACTCGCGCCTGCGCGCATCCAGTAGCCGGTCCCAAGGCGACCCGACATGCGCACCATGCCGTTTGCGGGAGGGTCGTAGGTCCCGTTGTCCGTCCAATCCAGATTGGCCGCTTTCAAGGTGTATCTGCCATCGCTCGCTTCAAACTCGCCTTGATGGGAAGGTATGTTGCCCGGCCCCTCTGCGTGAAAGTCATAGCTTCCGTCGGCGCGGACATTCCATACCCATCGAGCTGCGCCCGCAGCGTTGGGGACGACTGCCTGCCAGGTGCCGACCAGCGCGGGATCAACTGTTTGCGTGCCGGCAAATGCCCCTGCACACGACAGCCCCAGGAAGATCAGGATTGCAAATGCGAATCTCATGTTCGGAATCTCCATTCCCTGGATTGCTGCACGCCCTCTATGCAACTCGGACGGCTAGTGCACTTTCTCAATCCGCATAGGAACGGCGATGAACCGCGCGCCAGATTGGTGCGTCCAGATTCTTTTTCTTCCTCTGGTCCAAATTCGGGTCCAAGACAAACGGGACGCAAGCAAAGCCTGCGTCCCGCATTACAGTGGAGCGAGTCAGCCTGACGAAGCCGCCTCGCGGTGGCTATTGCTTCTCGAGCAGCACATGCGCCGACCACTCCGCGGGAATTCCGCGGCCAAAATCCGACGTTAAATAACGAGCGGCGGCATCGATGTTCGAGAACGCGCCGCACACGGTACTCGACCGCACATCTCCGCTCAAGGTATAGCCCTTGGCCAGATCACCCTGGATCTGCAGCTCCACCTCGCCGGCGTCTACCGGCGCGCCCGCCTTCTTGTTCTTCGCCACCCAGTTTCCATATTCTTCGGCGGAGAGAATATAGCCCTGCAACCATTTTCCCGACGCGGTGCTTCCATTGGAAAGCTTGGCCGGGCTGCTCACAATCTCGCCCACTAGAATCCCCGTCGCCACCGTTTGCGGATGGTCGATCTTGATCCCCATGGTTACGGTGCCGGTCACGTCGGCCTTCTCAAGATCAAAGGACGAGGCCGCGCGATTCAGCAGCGGGGCGTCTTGAATTACGAAGTCGAGCCGTTCCAGTTGCAGCGGCGCGTCCTTGCCGCAGTTCTGCACCCGCTGCGTCACCAGTTTCCACGGGCCTTTCAATGAAACCTCTGGCGTATTCTTTCCCTTATTCGGCGAGCACCCGCAAAGGCACACACTCAATATTCCCAGACCAAGCAGCATCCGTCGCATTCGCAGTCTCCAGTCAAGCTTAATGCGCTTCGCATTGGGCGCCTTGGGGTTGGGGCGCACTTGCACAATGAATACACGCTCGCCCGCCAGCGAGCAGTTGGTCAAGAATAATCGAGACCAGCCCGTCTTCACGGACCACTCATCCCGCTGCCCCCAGAAGACAAGCGAGCCCGCCGTCTGTCCATGCCGGCCCGGGGTCTGCATCTCCTGCATAAAATCCTCAAGCAAATCGCGGCATGCATCGGGAAGTGCCGCAACGAGGAAACTCTTCACCAGATCCTGCGCGAACAGGCCGTTCCTACCATCAATAAATCCGCGCTGCACCACCAGGTCCATCTGGACCATCGCGCCGTCGCCCGCCTCGAGAACCTCGAGACAGCAAAGATCATGAAACTTCTCGCCCGACGGCCGGAACCGCGTCATTTGCCCCGGTTCGCGAGGAATCTGGTCCGTTTGGACAAGGTGGAACCATTGAAAGAATCCGGTCTGTTCCGCCGTTTCAAGGGTCCGTCCCAGCGATCCAAAGTTGTAACCGTAAAACCGTTCGGTCAAGAGTGTCATATGCTTCCTTTGTGTCTGGAACGGCGTCGAAGGAGAGCGATGATTGGTTGAGATTGAAGAAAGTTTTTATGTCTGACGGGGCAAAGATCTCTGATCTCATTGCGGAATTCGCCCGCGAAGATGAGCAGGTGCGCATGCGGGCCAGTGCGGAGATCCTGCGCATCGGCCTTGCCGCCGTGCCGGCTCTGGTTGAGGCAAGCGACAGCGACAACGATTCTGTCTGGCGACTCGCCGTCGACACACTTGCCAGGATCGAACCAGCCTCCCCAGGTGACGACCCAGCAATCCTGGTCGCAGTTCTTGGGTATCCATCCGTCCACATAAGCTCGGCGGCAGCCTATGCACTGGCAAATTTTGGCCTGGCGGCCCGCGCGCCATTGCTGGCCTACCTGAACGGCAAGCCCGGAGAGATGAGCCGCGCAGTGGCCTTCTCTCTCGCAAAATTGGCGAACGCCGATCCAGCCGTGACGCCCGCCTTAGTCGAGGCTCTCGCTAGCCCGGATTGGAACCTGCGCGCAAACGCGGCGCTTGCGTTGCTCTTCATGGATCAGCCGCCGGCAGAAGCGATCCCCGCGCTCATCCAGGCCCTCCGCGAAGAAGATTCGGAGCGCCGCACGCAGATTGCCGAGACTCTGCAACACTACCGCGAGGCGGCCGTCCCGGCGTTGCTCGCCGCACTCCGCAATCTGCACTGGACGGAGCGCGCAGGTTCCGCCGAGGCGTTAGGATGGATAGCCCTCCACTACGCAATCGACTCTGCCGAGTGGCCTGCGATGAACTCAATCGTGGCCGCCCTCACATTCGCCTTGCACGATCCAAATTTTGCCGTCGCGCTTGCCGCCGCAAAAGCGCTCAGGCTCATAGGCGCCCCGCACGCGACCCCCGCGGCTCCGGTGCTCGTCGAGATTCTTCGCGGTAAAACCGGCCCTGAGTTCGAGGAGCTGGTTTCGACCCTGGGCTGGATTCCTTTTCCCGAAGCCGATGCGCTTGTTCCCCTCCTCATCGAAGCACTGAGGCATGGCGACGCGGGATCCCGCAGGGCGGCCGCGAACACCTTGGGGTATTTGAAAGTCGCCCCTTCGAGCAATGCGATTCCCGTTCTTCTCGACGCGCTGCGAGATTCTCAGACCGCGGTCAGCTTCGCCGCCGCGTGTGCCCTGGCCCGCATCGGCCCCACTGTCTCTACCCCCGCAGTGCCGGTGTTGCACGCGGCTCTGCTCGGCGGGGACAGCGAGGCCCAGGGAGATGCAGTTCGCTCGCTGAATCTTGTTCCACCGGCAGCAGCAGCGATTGCCGTTCCCGCGCTCATCACAGCTCTCGGGAACTTCCATTTTGATGCCCAGGCTGCTGATGCACTCGCACACATCGGCCCGCTCGCGAGCGAAGCCGTGCCTGCGTTAACCGAAGCTCTAACCCACTGGGATGAGAGCGTTCGCTGGAGTGCGGCGAAGGCGCTTGCATGCATCGGTCCCCCCGCCGCAATCCCTGCGACCGTCCCGCTCTTCAAACTGCTCAGCGATCCTGATGTGGAAGTGAGGCGGGTTGCCGAAGAGGCATTGCGCGAACTCGGCTCCGGCTCATCGCACCCCAATTAGCGTTCTCAGACTCAATTGGGAAGCGCGCTCACGCGAAAATTGGAGAAGAGAGCGACCGACCCCGGCTGACGGAGCAACAAACCCGCCTGGTCCGGGACGCCGTTCAACTCAGCAAGCGCGAAGCGCCGGTACTGCGTTCCGTGCCTCCACAGCGCGTTGTGCTCCACGGCGACCCCATTCAGATATTCGATAAAGTACACATTTTTTCCCTCGTGATGAATGTCGAGGGTGAGGACCTGATCTCCGTTGCCGGGATTTGCGCCCTTTCTGATCAAGAGCAAGTCTGAAAGAGGAGGATCGGCAACCGGTGGGTTCCCATCGAGATTGATCATCTTTGTTCCCTCGACCTCATTTGTCTCGTCTCCAAAGCGAACCAGCTTGCCTGTCGGCCGGGCATCTCCGTAATAGATTCCAGCGCTGCCGGTGTGCCCGCTCGAGCTGGGCAGCAGTTTCACCGTAAGCTCGATGCGCACGTGGTCCGGCAGCAGGCTAGCTGGAGGCAGAAGGTTCACGACGCACCCGTTGCGCGCCGAAACATTGCGCATCTCCACGCCGTCTCTGCCTGCGGAAAGAAAGCAGCCTGGAGCAGGTGAGTTCAGTTGCCGGGCGACCAGGGGCTGAAAGGCGATCACCTTTCCCCCAGCCGAAGGACTCGGAGAACCAAGCCCGTCTGTGCAGAAGTCAGCACCCCCGTAGAACCCGCGCAGGAACGCTTCCTGACGCTGCTCGACGACCCCGTGATTGAGAGGCCCGTAAATAGCCCACGCAAGGACAACCTGCGCCGAGTTGTTGGGGTTGAACCCAATCACTTTGTCGTCCCCCCCGAACTCCATAAAAGCGAGTGCCTCGTCGAAGCTATGTTCGGCTAACCCACCGTCTGCCTTCACCTGGCGCGTCTCCGCACCGGCGAAGCAATCCGCCGCTGCCTCTGAAGTCGGCATGACCTGGTAGGACGTGTGGCGCTCAACAGCATGGCCAAACTCATGGGCAACAACCGTAATCCCGGCATAATCTCCCGACGAGCCGGTTTCGGTCGCAGCAAACTTATCAACGGTCGCGATGAATCCTGTGTCGATGTAAATGGCATTGTCTGCATGACAGAAGAATGCATTTCCCAGGCCCGCTTCGCCGCAGCCTGTTTTTGTGGGCTTCGTGTAATACACGATCCGGGGCGGCACGAAATCTGATCCCAGTACGCCCGCCCAGGTCTTGACCATTGACTTGTAGGCGGTGTCGATCCCGCTCCGGATGCGAGAGTCGTTGGGCGCCGGTTGCGCAAAAACGGCACTCCCGACAAAGATGAAGGTAGCGCTCGCCCAGGCGATTCTGATTTTCACGTTCCGCTCCCTTTCACTAAGAACTCAATCAGCCAGACGTTCCCACCAGTGGGCCGTTGAGTCCCTAGCGCCCGTTGAATTCTTTCCACGTCGGAAGCTTCGGCCGGCCCGACGCGAACCACGCCACAAGAAAAATCACGGCCGTACCGGCCAGGAACCACCAACCCAGAAATGCGATCACGACCATGAAGACCAGGGCCGCGAAGAACGAGGAGGCGCCCGCCAGAATCTTTAGCCCGCGAGGCATCGACCGGTCGGCGCCGAGTTGCTGAATGAGGGCCCCAAAGCCAAGCATCGTGCCGATCAGGGCTCCGTGGTTACCATTGATCGCCGCGACGCAGATCAAACCCAGCGCCGGATTCAACGCGATCAACAGGCAGACTGCAAGGCTCCCCATGCCCAGGATCGACCAAAAAATCCCTTGTCTTGTGTAACTCATCTTTGCCGTCGTTTCCATACGAATCTCCTCTGCTGGATTCCCTTGTCGCCGCCCTTTCTGCAGGCTGCTTCAACAACCAGTCAAGGTGTTCGTCTCGCCGGCAGATTGGTGGACCCGCAAAGAATTAATGGCCGCGCAGTTTTTCCAAGCGCGCCATGAGCACTTTGCCCCTTTCGGCTTCGGCGCCGCCGGCTGCTTCCATCTTGAGATACTCTTTCTCCGCCTCCCCATAGAGGGCGAACTTGATAGCAATGGCCGCACGCGCCTCCGGGTCGTTGGGGGCATTCATCAACTGCATGCGGTACGCCATTGCCTCTTGCGGAGAGAGGACTCGGTACCGGGGCGCCATCTGCTTTGAAGCCATTGCCCCCACCTGCTGCTGTGGCGCCTCCAGAACCGCCTCCTCACGCGGCGCCGCAGCTTCGAAGGATGAAGTCCCGGCGGATGCTGCGGCTGCAGTCCCGGCGGAGTGGGACACTCGAGGCGCAGAAGCGATCGATGTCGGTGGTGCGATTCCCGGCGCCGGGACTGCCGGCGCGACCTTATTGAGACCCGGCGTTGCGGACGCGCGCCTATCCGGCGCCGCCGACACGGGCGCGACCTTATCAAGTGCCTCCGATTGCGTTGGAGCGCTGCTCGGAGCGGACGCCGTCAAATTCTCTGGAGGGCGCGACTCGACGCGATCGACCGCATGGGGCAGAACGCTGATCAGGCAAACCACCGCTGCCATTGCCCCAGCCGTCGCCAATAGATGACGGGGCGCCTTGAACCATGCCCCCACCCGCGCCAAGAGCCCCGTCCTTTCAGGCCGCTTTGAGTTTGGCGCAGGTGCACTGGTGCCGGGCATCGGTGCGAATTGCTCGAAAGTCGTCGAGTGTGGGCGCTCCCACCACGGAGCATCAAACGCGCGCTCTTCGCCCTGCAATGCCTGGCGGAATGCCTCAAGGTCGTGCAGCTCGCCGGCGCACTGCGAACACAGATCGGTATGGGCTTCGACAAGCTCCGCCTCTGTGGGATCGAGCCGGTGATCGACATAGCCCTCGAGCTGCTCAAAGCGCAGGTGCTGTGACCGAGCTCCACTCAGCGCGGTCCAGATGCCCGATCGGCCTTGATCCTGTTCAGCCATTCTCCGCTTCAGTCCGCTCCCAGAACATCCATTGAAGGCGGTCGCCCTCCCGGTAGATTGGTGAATGGTCAGCTGTTTCCCGCTGCAAAAAGAACTCTCATGCGCTTAGCCGCCTTCTGCACCGCAACTGCTCTCAAATTGATCACTTGCTGCTTCTCGCACTGGAGAGCCCGGGCAATCAGCATGTCTTCACGCGGCAAAAAAGGCCATGCCGCTTCCATCCGATCCGCAGGCGAACCTGGATCAGCGGGCCATTCAAGCGTCTCGTATCCCAGATCCTCATACTCCTGCTGGATCAAACCAAGCAAGTCGCCGATGTCGCGACGGCTGGCAGCCCCGCTCGTCTCAAACGCCTCAATCTCTCCGCGCGCTTCTTTTGTGGCGCCGGGAAGATTCAGCAAAAAAGCCATTAGCCATCGGTGTTCAAAGTCCTGAAGGACCTGCCACAACCCCTGCATGAGCTTCTTCGCGTGCAGCCTCTGGTCATAGTCGGGCCATCCTCCCGAATCATCGATCTCACCCCCCACTTCGTCCTTCACCCCGAACAGCACACTTGCGATCGACAAAAGCTGGTCAAGTTCTAGCGGGTGTTCCAGTCGATCGAAGATCGCCTCCAGCAAATTGCGCCAGTCTGATGCTTTCATGGAATCGAGCGCCTTGGCCACAGCCGCCTTGCGCTCTGCATACGGGGCGAGCTTCGCCCAGATCTCTGCAGGATTGGCGATGAGAGCCTGCACCGTCTGCGCACTGGCAACCGGGGTGCGCTGCCACCCGGCATACCCGCAACAGCTCTCGCCCTCCCGCGTCTCCCACACCGCAAAACCAGATTCGTGCGAAAGAAAGTAGCGCAGCTTGTTTTTCAGGCGAGTGTGCTCGGGATAACGGCTCCGCAAATATTGCGCGCAGGCATGATAGGTAACCACAGCCGCGTACGGACCCAGATCCTTGATTTCTCGGCCGCCCGCGCCCATGGCCTTCGCCAGGTCAAGATAAACGCTCTGAACCAGGTCCAGAGCATCCTGATTTTCGCGCCTCTCGTCATCCTCACGCAGGGTGACACGTAGCTTATTGCGGATGATCGCCCTGACAATGGGCTCCGCAACGTCGTACCATTCTTCGTTCCCCGGCGATCTCACGCGCCCATTTTACATGGCGGCAAATCCCGAAATTCGATAGGAAACCGATCGACTGCCCAACCCCTTGCTTCGGGCTGTAGCATGGGACAGTTGAAAAAGGAGCACGAGAAGACTGTGGCAGGTCCAGTTCCATCTGCATTGGGAATGAACAAACTGTGGCCGAGTGCGAAGGCCGCGCTTGACGGCGTTGTGCACGATGGCATGCTGCTCGCGATCGGTGGTTTTGGCTTGTGCGGGATTCCGGAAGCTCTGATCCTCGCCCTGCGCGACATCGGTGTGCGCAACCTGACCATCGCCAGCAACAATGCCGGCGTGGATGATTGGGGCATCGGGTTGCTTCTCCGCACCCGTCAAGTCAAAAAGATGATCTCAAGCTATGTGGGCGAGAATCTCGAGTTCGAACGCCAGTTTCTCGCCGGTGAGTTGGAAGTTGAGTTCAGCCCACAAGGTACGCTCGCCGAGCGCATGCGCGCGGGAGGAGCCGGGATCCCCGGCTTCTATACGCGCACGGGCGTGGGCACGCTAGTGGCTGAAGGCAAGGAGCGCAAGGATTTTGATGGGCATACCTACATTCTCGAGCGCGGAATTCAGGCCGACGTCGCGCTGGTCAAAGCTTGGAAGGCAGACGTGCACGGCAACTTGATCTACCGTCGAACGGCGAGAAACTTCAATCCCAATGCGGCGACTTGCGGAAAGATCACCATTGCGGAAGCCGAGATCGTGGTCGAGGCCGGCCAGCTTGACCCCGACGAGGTTCACACGCCGGGAATCTTCGTGCAGCGGCTCGTGCACAATCCTCATCCAGAAAAGCGCATTGAGCGCAGAACAACGCGGGAGAGCTGAGCACATGGCATGGACGCGTCAACAAATGGCTGCGCGCGCCGCCCGGGAATTGAAAGACGGGTTCTACGTCAACCTCGGCATCGGGATTCCAACGCTGGTGGCGAATTTTATCCCCGAAGGGATGACGGTGACGCTGCAGTCTGAGAACGGACTGCTCGGCATGGGACCGTTCCCTCGTGAGGCAGATGTCGATGCAGATCTGATTAATGCGGGCAAAGAAACGGTCACATTTGTCCCGGGCGCGTCGACGTTTTCAAGCGCCGACTCGTTCACGATGATTCGCGGCGGGCACATCGATCTTGCGATTCTGGGTGCGATGCAGGTCTCAGAGCGCGGTGACCTGGCCAACTGGATGATCCCCGGCAAGCGCGTGAAGGGCATGGGCGGCGCGATGGACCTGGTCAACGGCGTGCGCCGCCTGCTGGTGATCATGGAGCATACCGCGCAGGATGGATCGCCCAAGCTGCTGCGGACATGCAACCTTCCTCTCACGGGAGCGGGAGTCGTCCATCGTGTGATCACGGATCTGGGCGTTCTCGATGTCACGCCCGATGGCTTTGAACTGGTGGAATTGGCTCCAGATGTGACGCGGGAGCAGGTGCAGGAGCGAACGGATGCATCGCTTCGTTTCAGCAGCACGCTAGGCTGACCGGGTTTAGCCCGGACTCTTGCTCCAGACGGGCTTGCGTTTCTCAAGAAATGCCGTCACGCCCTCGCGAAAATCATCGGTGCGACGGGATTCTGCATTGGCTTCCATCGCCGCATGGATCGCTGCATCAAGCCACGGTTTGTTCTGCACGGCCAGGAGACGTTTGGTACCGGCGAGCGATTGCGGGCTGTTCGCGATAAGTCCCTGCGCCAGCGATCGCACCCGTTGCTCAAGCTCGCCGGGCGCAACGATCTCGTTAACCAAGCCAAGGCGCAAGGCCTCTTCAGCTCCAAAGGTGCGGGCGGTGAGGAGAAGATCTCGGCAGCGCTTGTCTCCAATTTGCAATGCGAGAAAAGCCGACACCAGTGCCGGCACAAAGCCGATGCGCGCCTCTGTATAACCAAACTTCGCCGCCGGCGTGGCGAGCGTGAAGTCGCAGATTGTCGCCAGCCCAGTGCCTCCAGCGATCGCAGGCCCATGAACAGCCGCTATGGTCGGCAAGGGCAATTCATAGAGTGTCCGCAAAAGGGTCGCGATGCGCTCAGCATCCGCGCGATGTTCCTCGACCGGTTTGTCCATCATCGTCTGCAACACCGATAGATCGAGGCCCGCGCAAAATGCATCGCCAGCTCCCGCAAACACGAGAACTCGACAGTCGCTCCTTGCGGAATCGTGCATCGCGGTGATCAGCTCCATCTGCATCGCTGGAGTCATCGCGTTGCGCTTCTCGGGCCGGTTCAGCGTAATCGTTCTGATCAATCCATCGTTGGCGATGAGGAGCGTCTCGAGTCTCACTTGCCCCTCCTCGCGACTTCAGGCTCTTGCGTCTCTCTGTACCGTTGTGCGATTTCCGCCGTGCCGCGGATCAAGCCATCCAGCGGGCCCAGTGCCGGTAAAGTCGCCCCGCACTCTGCCAACGTCCCGAGCAACACTTCCGTGGGGATGTTGCCGACAAGTTCATCCTGCGCGAAAGGACATCCACCCAGGCCGCCCAGCGCAGCATCGAATCGCCGGCACCCTGCCTCGAAAGCCGCGCGAACCCGCGCCGCAGCCTCATTGCCCCGCGCATGAAGATGCACGCCTAACTCGATCTCGGGCTGAGCTGCCCGTACCGCGCTCACGACTTCCCCGATCTGTTCCGGAGTCGCCACGCCAACCGTATCTGCCAATGAAATCTGACTCACCCCAAGCGACGCGATCGCAGCGCAAGCTCGTATCACCGCATCAACGCTCCATTTATCCCCATACGGATTGCCGAACGCCATGGAGATGTAGGCAACCACGCCATGATCCGCGGTCCTTGCCAGAGCTGCAATCGAGCTCAGCACGGCGAGTGACTCTTCAGGCGTTTGACGCTGGTTGCGCTTCAGAAACTCCGGCGAGATGGAAGACGGGAAGCCAAGCGTGGTGACCTTTCCGGTCGCGATGGCGCGCCGCGCTCCTTTTTCATTCACCACGATTCCGATGATCTCAACGGCGGCCGGTGGATTCAACAGCGCCAACACCTGCTCTGAATCGGCCATCTGAGGAACGGCCGCCGGTGAGACGAAGCTCACAGCATCAATGTGGGTGAACCCGGCATCGATCAGCGCACGCAGAGAATCGGCCTTCGCCTGCGTGGGAATCTGCGCCGGAAGCCCTTGCCATGCGTCCCGCGGGCACTCGACGATCTTGACTTCATCGCGCATCGATCTTCCCTTGTTCGCACCTGTGCCTCTCATCCGCGCGAAGGATGAACCTTGAGAATCTCGCGCGCGATCACCATACGCTGGATCTCACTGGTCCCTTCGCCAATAGTGCACAGCTTCACATCGCGATAATACTTCTCCGCCGGATAGTCTTTGATGAACCCGTAGCCGCCAAACAGTTGCACCGCCTCGTCGCAAATGCGCACGGCCACTTCGCTAGAAAAGAGCTTGGCCATTGACGATTCGCGCGTGATCTTGCGGCCCGCATCCTTGAGCACCGCGGCACGTTGTGTCAGCAGCCGCGCGGCATCGAGTTCCGTCGCCATGTCCGCGAGCTTCCATTGGATCCCCTGAAACTCAGCGATGGCCTTTCCGAACTGCCGCCGTTCCTTCACATATTTGAGCGCCGCATCCAGCGCTCCGCGTCCGATGCCCAGGGCCAGCGCCGCGATCGAAATTCTGCCGCCATCGAGCACGCGCATCGCATCGACGAATCCTTCTCCTTCGACGCCAAGAAGATTCTCAGCGGGGATCTCGCAGTCTTCGAAAATCAACTCACTGGTATCGCTGGCGCGCAGCCCTAGCTTGTTCTCCTTCTTGCCAGGGCGAAACCCCTTGGTTCCTTTCTCCACGATAAATGCCGACAATCCTTGCGTCCCCTGGCTCTTGTCGGTCACCGCAATAACCACCGCGACATCGGCGTAATGGCCGTTGGTGATGAAGGTCTTGTTTCCATTCAGCACATAGCGGTCGCCCTTTTTTACTGCGGTTGTCCGCGCACCGCCCGCATCGGACCCGGAGCCGGGCTCCGTCAATCCCCACGCGGCCAGCCATTCTCCACTCGCCAGCAACGGCACATACTTGCGCTTCTGCGCCTCGTTCCCGGCGAGGAAGATATGATTTGTCCCCAGCGAATTATGCGCGGCCACCGTGATGCCGATCGATCCATCGACTGCGGAGAGTTCCTCGATGGCCAGTACGTAATCGACATAGCCGAGCCCCGCGCCGCCGTACTCCGGAGGAAAGATGACGCCGAGGAGACCCATCGCACCCAGCTTCTTGATCGCGTCCATGGGGAACTCACTGGCTTCGTCCCACTTCATCACATTGGGCGCAATCTCACGCGCGGCAAACTCGCGAATCTCGCGGCGCAGATGTTCCTGTTCCTCGGTCAGGACAAAGGGATACAAGCTCTCCACCATTTCCAATTGAACGGCCATTTCGATGCTCCTTTGCCTTCGAACTTCTGTGCTTCTCCATTTAGATGCCGCAGAAGCGCAATCAGGTCTGCAAAACCCCGGGATTGAAGCGCGGCACATCCGGATTCAGCGCGCATGCTTCCAGTGCAATCATCAAGGCTTCGCGCGTTTTGGCCGGATCAATGATCGCATCGATCCAAAGCCGCGCAGCGCCATAGCGCGGATCAGCCTGCGCATCGTAGGTGGCGCGAATCTCTTCATGCAGAGCCGCCCGCTCGCCATCGGAAAGCGTCTTGCCACCGCGCTCCAACTGGCGCGCGCGGACTTCGGCAAGCGTGTTGGCCGCTGACGCACCGCTCATCACTGCATAGCGGGCCGTGGGCCACGCGAAGAGAAAACGTGGATCGTACGCCTTGCCACACATTGCATAGTGGCCTGCGCCGAAGCTGCCGCCGACGATGACCGATATCTTGGGGACGACGCTGGTGCTCACCGCGGACACCATCTTCGCTCCCGCGCGAATGATCCCCGACCACTCCGCATCCTTGCCCACCATGAAGCCGTTCACGTCGTGCAGAAAAATCAGCGGCACAAGGTTCTGATTGCAATCCATGATGAAGCGGGCCGCCTTTTGCGCGCCCTCGGTGTAGATGACGCCGCCCACTTCAATGCGCTTCATTCCCGCGGACGGCCCCATCGCCACGGTCTGATTCTGATTCGTTTTTTGATTCGCGACGATGCCCACGGCACGGCCCGCAATGCGCGCGTAGCCGCACAGAAGCGTCCGTCCAAAGTCGGCCTTGTACTCGTCGAACTCGCTGCGGTCCACAATACGCGCGATCACTTCGCGCATTTCATACACATTGCTCGCGCCTGGAGCGGGGTTCAGCAGACCGTAGACATCTTCAGCAGCAAATTTGGGGTCGTCTCGCTCCGCGTGGAACTCGATGCGACTGAAAACTGTAGCCCCCGGCTCGCTTTCAGTGCGCGTCCCAATCTTGTCCACCAGAGATCGCAAACGCGCAATGCACAGGTAGTCATTGGGCTCTTTGAAATCGGCAGTGCCAGAGATCTCCGCATGCATCGCCGCGCCGCCCAATTCCTCCGCATCGGTCTTTTGCCCGATAGCTGCCTGAACCAGCGAGGGGCCAGCGAGAAACAGTCCCGAGCCCTCCGTCATTAGCACCGTGTCAGTCATGACCGGGAGATAAGCGCCGCCGGCCACGCACATCCCCATGATGGCCGTAATCTGCGGAATGCCGAGCGAGCTCATCACCGCATTGTTGCGAAAGACACGGCCAAAATCGTCCGTATCGGGGAAAACATCTTCCTGCAGCGGGAGAAACACGCCGGAGGAATCGACAAGATAAAGAGTGGGAATGCGGTTTTCGAGCGCGATGTTCTGCGCGCGGATCACTTTCTTCGCCGTCATGGGGAAAAACGCGCCGGCTTTCACCGTCGCATCGTTGGCGATGATCATGCACAGCCTGCCGCTCACGCGACCCATCCCTGTCACGACGCCGGCACCGGGCGCGCCACCATAGTCGGAATACATCCCGTAGGCCGCCCAAAGTCCCAGTTCAAACAGCTCTGTGCCTTCATCAAGTAGCAGTCTCAGACGTTCCCGGACCGTGAGCCTGCCTTTGGATCTCTGCGCCTCGGCTGCCTTCGTCCCGCCCCCAAGGCGAATCTCCTCTTCCTCTGATTTCAGTGCGGCCATGAGCGTCAAAAGCGCTTCGCGATTCGATTTCATGCGCGCCGACAGGGGATCGAGCGCTGAGCGCAACTGATTGTTCAACGTCTTTGGCTCTGCCATGTCACCCATTCCGGGGAATCCGGGCTCCGACTTGTCCCCGGCTGAGGCAGGGACACGGGTTCATCCTTCTATACCGAAGCAAAGGCCGTCAACCCGCAGTCGTGCAACTTCAGTGCACTGTCGAAGCCAGGGCCAGAATCGTGTCAACAAGCGTGGACACCAGGCCCGCAGGATTGCTCGAACTGCCCGTCACCGTCTGCTCGGCAACCGTTTTCCGATCAGCAACCAGGCGGACATGGGCCTTCACGCTTCCTGCCTCCACGCTGTAGCGCACTCTTGGGGACAGCGCGTCGGGCAAATCATCGTCGGCAGCATCGAAGTAGACCACCGGCGATCCACCCGCGGGCGTGCCGCGCGCCTCAGCGTAATTGAGTGCGCGCAAACGTTCGCGAAGAGGTGTCCTCAGGTTTAGGGGGTCTTCCTGGTTATCATCCTCGCAAATGACGCGCAAGAGCTGCGGCCTGGGAATCGCCAGGGGAATCCTGGCCCGGTCTTCCGCAGTCAGCAACGCAACCGGAAAGCCCATGCCCCGGGGCGCGGCGATGACCGGCTTTTGAATGCCGCCGATGCTCCTGGCCAGTTCGGGGACTTGTTCGCTCGCGTCCTCAAACCAGCGGCTCACATTCAGGCGCGATCCATCATCGAGTGACATGCCGCGCATCCCCTGCAACAGCGCATAGGTCAGCAAGCCCTCGCCGTAACGGCTGGCTTCAAAACTGACGGCGTCGGCCGCGCTGCCCATCAGGATAAACGTGCCGGTTGCATCCTTCAGCAACTCGATCGCGCGGCGCTGATCGGGAGGCACATCGCGCTTTTCTGAGAGACGCGCCAGCGTCTCGCTTGCCCCGCCTGCCGCGCAGGTATCAAGGATGACCACCTGCTTGAGCGGCATGGTCTTAACCGGCTCGCGCAACCATTGAAACAATTCATCGCTGCTGACGACGGAGATGTCCCGCAGCTTTGGATCGTTGTCGATCTCCAAACCGCGCGCGTCGGCCGTCAGATAATAGTAGAGATCCCGATTAGTGCTCGACATGGCCCCATGCCCTGACAAGTAAACAAGCAGCGTGTCCTCGGGATGAGCCACCTGACGAACCGCATCAAAGGCAGCACGGATGTTCTTCTTCGTCGGTAGATCGGCGTCGCTGGTCGCATCGCTGGTGAGCACCCGCATCCAAACGTGATCTTTGCCGTAAAGCCGTTCTGCGCCAAGGCGCACGCCGGTGGCAATGCTTTGCGCATCGCGCGCGGGAAACTGCAAGTGCAGCTTGGGATCGCCAAAGGTCGAGGTGCCCACCACGATCGCGTAGAAATTTCCGGCATCAAGAGGCGACGCCGCGCCCGGCCTCACGCCGAAGCCCCTGGCGCCCGCGACGAGCGAATAGGCGGCCTGTGCTGGCTGGCTCTCGATGCGATTCTCAGCGTTGTACGCGGTCACCTGGATGGTATTTTCGCCCGCGATGAAGGGCGCATCGGCAAGATCAAGTGAGAGCTCGATGCTCTTTCCTTCGGCGGGAGCCGTGACTGTGTCTATGATGCGCAGCAGCCGGTCGTTGACCTTGACCAACACTCTACCCACTCCACCGCCGTCATTGGTCAGGCTTACTGCAAGCTTGTGTGTCGCCGGATTGTAATCGCCAACGGCTGAGAGCAGCGGCGGCAGATCGACAGTATCCAGGCCGCTGACCTCTGGAAGCCGCGTTCCACGAATCACACGTCCCAGCAGATCGGGGGTGTAGTACGCCCGCTTCAACTGGCCAAGGTCGATGGTGCGCAGATTGTCGGTGACCCAGTAAAGCGACGACGAGTTGTCAGGATCGGAGGCATCGTAGCGGCCCTCCGGATCCACCACCGCCCATCCGCCGTCCTCAAAGCTGATGAGAGACAGAAGCTCTTTGCCGGTCTCAGCGTCCCAGAGCTTCACCGTACTGTCACTACTGCCGGTCAACACCCGGCGGCCATCAGGCGAGAAGGCAACGGAGCGCACGTCGGCGGCGTGTCCCTGAAAGCGTTGCAGCTCCTTGCCCGTCTCGGCGTCCCAAAGGCGCGCGGTGTTGTCGAGGCTGCCGGTCAAAACCTTCTTCCCGTCCCGCGAAAGGGCAACCGAGATGATCAAGTTGTCGAGTTCAAAGTGGCGCAGCTCCTTGCCCGTCTCCAGATCCCAAAGCTGCGCATAGCCGCTGCACGTGAGCATGCGGCGTCCGTCGCCGGAGTAGGAAACGCTGTTCACCGTATCGGAATCGACCGCAAGACGGCGCAGCTCCTTGCCCGTCTCGAGATCCCAGATGCGCGCGCCGTTGTCCGTGTGCATCGCCGGCGGCACGCCGCTATCGGTCAGCACGCGGCGTCCATCCAGCGAGAAGGCCACGGTGTGAACTCCCTTGGCGCGCCCTTCAAACCTGCGAACCTCTTTGCCTGTTGCCGCATCCCACAGGCGCGCGGTCCAGTCACCGCTCCCCGTGAAGATCTGCTTTCCGTCAGGCGTGAACACGACTGAGGTGATTGGCTTTTGGTGGCCAACGAAACGCTGCACTTCTTTGCCTGTCGCGGCGTCCCACAACCTGGCTGTGCCATCAAAGCTGCCGCATGTAAAAATCCAGCGGCCGTCGGGCGAGAAAAGAACTGGCCCGATTGGATGCGAACTACCATCAAACTCCGAACGGCCATCGATGCGATAAAGCTCCGTGCCTGTCTTCACGTCCCACAGCCGAGCGGTGTTATCTGTCGCGACAGTGAGCAACTTGTTCCCATCTGGCGAAAATGTGACCGACCAGATGGACCCGGAATGCCCCTGGAATTGAAGCAACTCCTTCGCCGTCGCCACATCCCACAAGCGCACGGTGGAGTCGTCGCTGCCTGAAACAATCTTGCTGCCATCGGCGGAGAAGGCTACCGAAGCAACGCGATCGGTATGCCCATCAAACTGCTTGAGGATTTTTCCGGTTTCCACGTCCCACAGCCGGATGGTCTTGTCATCGCTTCCCATCAGGACCTGGCGGCCGTCTGGAGAAAATGCCACCGACGTGACCGTGCCAATCTTCTCTCCGTTAAAATGCTGCACTTCTTTACCGGTCTGGACGTCCCAAAGTCGGATGACCTTGTCATAGCCGCCGGTCAACACGCGGCTGCCGTCCGGATAGAAAGCAACAAAGCTAACGTCTCCTTCAAAGCGCTGCAACTCCTTGCCGGTTTCTACATCCCAGAGCCGCGCTGTTTTGTCGAAGCTGCCCGTCAGCACCCTGCGCCCGTCTGGAGAGAAGTCCACCGACTGCACAGCTTCAGTGTGCCCAACGAATCGGCGCAACTCCTTGCCCGTTGCCAGATCCCAAAGCCGCGCCGAGAAGTCGTTGCTCCCGGTCAAGGCATAACGGCCGTCCGGGGACAGGGCGACCGAGTTCACCTCATCGGAGTGGCCAAGCTGCACCATCAATTGCGCGTGATGCTGACTTTCAGGGGGCCCAGCCGCAGCGATGGAAGCGAAGGCGCACAACAAAAGAAATGAAAGGGAATGCAATGAAATGCGGATGTGCCTCCTCTCTGCGGAAGCTAAAACTTGAGTCCGCTGTTCGCGTGTTCGAAGTATTCCACAGTTTCAACGCCGACTTCTAGGGATTCGCGCGGCACTCTCAGCGCGGCTCAACCGCTGATGGGGCCGACGAATCGGAGGCCCTGCAACCTGACAATCCGGTTGAAAATCCGGCCATCATCGCTTAGCCTCAGGCTTGTCTCGGTGAATTCCCGTCCAACTCAAAGAACTCATGTCCTTCGGCAAACGCATTCTCGGCATCGTTCGCCCAGTTACCCGCAAGGGTTGGGGCCATTGGGTGCGCTTTGTCGTGCTGCTGGCCGCGGCCATTTATGTTGGCCATCTTCTTAAAGACAGCCCCTGGCTCACCAATCTTCGTTACTACATTTATAACCAGCAGTTGAGCATGCGCGATAACTCGCAGCTCTATCCCAAGCGAACCGTCCTGGTGCTGCTCGACGATAAAGACTACTGGGGAGACACATTCCAGTCGCGCACGCCCCTGAAGCGCGATCAGCTCGCCGAACTGATCGACAGGCTGAATTCATTCCAGGTGAATACGATCGCTCTCGATGTCGATCTGCGTTCTCCCGTCCCCACAGACCCCAACCGCGAATTCTCTGACTATCAGGCCGAAGACAAGAAACTGATCGAAGCCATTGGCCGCATGTGCACCGCCGGTCACCACGTCGTGCTCGCTTCATCCGTGAGCTTTGGCGACGATGGCTACGCAGAAATGCCGTCCATTTACACCAACTCGCTACCCAGGCTCTCCTGCGTGCAAAGGGGTTATATTCAGCTTCCATTCGACATGCGTCGGATGCCCGGCCAACTCAGTCTTGCCAACGGCGACCTTCTCGATTCCCTGTCGCTCGCCGTAACCAAGATCGCCGATCCCACGGCTTACTCCGACGGCCATCGCCGACTCCGGCGAAGGCTTTCGATTCTCTGAATACCTGACCGCCCCGTGACTTTGCACCCAAAGACACGCGCCAGTTCATCTTCAACGGCACTCAGCTCAAGACCATGGATGAAGCGACACTCCATGCAGACCTGGCCGACAAGCTCGTCTTCCTGGGCGCAAACTGGCACGCCAACGCCTTTGGCAGCGGCCCGCTGGTCGACATTCACAACTCGCCGGGCGGCATGGAACCGGGGCTCATGCTCCATGCCAACTATGTTGAAGCAATGCTCGACCGCACCGGTACCTTCACGCCCGTCTCCGACAACACCGCCGAATTGATCGAGATCGGCCTCGCCCTGGTGCTGGCTTTGATCGGCGTTCTCGAGATTCATACCGCCTGGAAGTGGGCTGCGTTCGCCCTTGGCATCCTGCTGAGCATTCTCTTTACTTACACGCTCCTGCAGAACCTGGGACTTTTTCTCGACTTCCTCGTCCCACTCCTCATGATCGTCTTCCACACTGCCGGCGAAGAGATCATCAAACTCTGGCACGAATTCCAACACCTGAAGCACCACGCAAAACAAGCTGCAGCCGCCCCGGTAGTCGCTGCGGGAGGAGAATCATGACAACAACGACCGCCAAGACAAAGGTTCTTGCCTGCGCGCTGCTCGCGAACCTGCTCACGATTCCCGCACTGCAAGCTCGGTCTTCCTCGGCACAAACGGCGACCCAAACGCAAAATCCCCCGCCCCCGAAGCCAAAAACCAAGCCGCAGGAACCGATCGATCCCAACGAGACGGCCGGAGTCCGTGGGCCCGGCTCGCCGGTCACGGTGCGCGTCATGCTCAAAAGCAAAACGGTCGAAGGAGCGCACGTGGTGGTGAAGAATACCAATGGGTCGCTGGCTGGATCGTGCACCACCGGTGTTTCAGGCGATTGCAAGGTTGAGGTCGGACCAGATAACTACATCATTCTCGCCACCATGACCGGCCGTGAAGGATCAGTCACCACGCGGGTCACCGACTCTTCAGGCCCAATCGTCATTAAGCTTACGAAGATCAAGACCCAGGTTGCCGCGCCGGCTTCCTGATCCTCTGCATAATCTTGATCCCGACAATTCGGCTCTATTTCTGGCCGTGGGCACGAAAAACTAATTAATTAAGAAAAGGCTGTAATCCCTGGCCGCGACTTGCGTCCAACTCAGCGGCGGACCCAGTCGCGGGTCCGACCCGCACAACTTCGACCCCTCCGTCGTTCCCGGCCGATCAAGAAGGCTCGTGCCGCGAACGGGAAATTGTGTGGCCGAAAAAGGACAGTCGCCTTCGCTTCCGGTGTGCTATTTTGGTTCTCTCTCCCGCGCCCAGGAGATTCCCCATGCTTCGCTCGATCCTCCGCCGATCTCGTGTGCCAGGCGGCCTGTCCGTCGCTCTTGGATTTTTGGTTGCCACCTCGATGGCAACATCTGTCCAAGCCGAGACCCGGGCGACAAGCCACGCCCTGCTCATTGGGATCGCCAGTTACGCCCCCCCAAAAGGAACCGCCATGCCGACCCCGCCCCCCGGCCATCACAGTGACAGCCGCTTCGGCGCAAACGGCACATGGCACAGCTTGCAAGGGCCCCCGAACGATGTCGCGGCCATGCACGTCTTGCTGGCGAACACCTATGGCTTCACCGACATCCGCGAACTTACCGATCAAGACGCCACACGCCAGGGGATTCTGGATGCGATCAACAAGCTGATCGCTGATACCCAGGCGGGCGACCGCGTGGTCATCTATTACTCCGGCCATGGATCGCAGAGGCTCGACTCGAAATCCTCCAAAAACCAAAGGGACCAAACCATCGTTCCTGTCGATGCCTGGAAAGGCGTCAAAGACATTCGCGACAAGGAGCTTGCCCTCCTGTTCGACAAAATCGTCTTCGACAAGCAGGCGCGGCTGACTGCCATCTATGACAGTTGCAACAGCGGCACCATGGCGCGCGGCATCACCCAAAGCGTGGAGCGCACGTTGCCCTACGATGACGACGACGTGGCGGCCGAGCCCGGCGCAATCATGGAAACTGACCTGAAGAAGATCCCGCAACAGGGGGACGCAATCATCCTCGCCGCCGCTGGACCCAATGAATCCGCTGTCGAAGCCAGTTATCCCGAAGACGGTATGGTGCATGGCGCATTTACCCGCGCGCTCATCCGCGTGTTGCGCGAGAATTCGCAGGCGCTCAGCGCTGAAGATGCGGTCTCGGCTGTCACCAGCATGTTGCACGCCGATCCACTTGCATTTCAGCAACCCTCCGTTGAAGGCCGCGTGCATGAAAGCCTCTTCGGCGAGCCCGTTGCGGCGCACGAGTTGCGCGTTCACGTCGCCAAGCTGCAGGCGGGCACCATCACGTTGGATATGGGAAGCGCAGCCGGTTTTGGTGTCGGAACCGAATTCACCTCGCTGGAGCCTGGACCCGATGGGAAGAAGACGGTGCTGGAAGTTAAGACCCTCAGCTCGCCCACAGCCTCCATAGCCGCGGTCAAAAGCGGTTCAGACACTGTTCATGTAGGACAGATGTTTGAAGTCTCGACCATGGTCTATCCGCAGGCGGCTCGGCTGGTTGTCTTTCTGCCTCACCCCGGCCCGGTTCCCAACGCTGCCGCCATCGCCTCCACCAAAGCTCTGTTTCCAGGCCTGACCTGGGTCGACGACCCAACCACCGCCTCCCTCGACTTTCTCGTGGTGCAGGGCTCGGCCGGATGGCTTGCTTACGGACAGAACGGCAAAGCGGTTAAACCAGGACCAACCGCCAAAGGCGCTGCCTATCTTGCTCTCGGTCCGTTGCCCTCAGTCGTCGATCGCATCCGCCTCACCGAGCCGTTCAAGCGGCAGGCCTTTCAGTTCACCGACAAACCCGGTGAAGCCAACTACTTTCTCACCATGCGCCTGCGCGCCGATGGGTCCCCGGAGTACACGCTCTTTGATCCCCGCGTTCTCGCTGACCACAAAGCGACGGACTACGTGCGGAGCGAAGAGAACGACACGCTCGAGAACGAAGTCAACGGCGGGAAAAATCCTGAAGTTGTGTGCCGCAACGACCTGTCCTTCCCGGTCCGCACCGCATGGCTGCACGACGCGCGCCCCGGAGCCACTGAGGACAGCATTGCTCCTGTCCTTTCCCGCCGCATCCTGCGCCTGGGCAAGCTGCGTGTCTGGCAGCAGGTTCCCTCCATCGTCACGGGAGCGAACAACTGGCCCTACCACCTGCAAATCGTCGCCGGAGAAAAGGCCGCGGTTGATCCGCTGCACCCCAACGATCAGTACGATGCGCGCCTGGTGACCACCAAGGACGAACTCAGCAAGCGCGTCGTCGAGAAGAAGTACATCTATCTCTTCGGATTCGACTGCGCAGCCAATCCCTATCAGCTTTACCCCACCGACCAGACGAACGGTGTGGCCGCCGGACCGCCCGAGGGCGCTGACGGATTCCCAACCAGCTATACCATCGCCTCGGAGACCATCGGTCCTCCCTTCGGCGCCGATACGCTGTTTCTTCTAGCCACAAATGACAAAATCGAAAACCTCTCTCTGCTCACCTACGACGGCGTCATCGAGAGCAGAAGCAGAGGCTCGGGCCTCGATCAGTTGATGGTCGATCTCAACGATGCCGGTAGCCGCGGATCAACGCCAGTCGTTACCCAATGGCAGGTCCAGCAATTTGTCGTCCCTAGCCGCCCCTAGCCGGGGCGTGGTAGAAATGAGTCCTCACCCCCAAGGACAAGGCTCCAATTTCCGCATCGGACTCGCACCTGCGGCCTGAACATGGTGGACGCGCAGCTTCTCAGAAGGAGATCTACATGGATCGTCGAAGCTTTTTCTCAAACATGATGGCAGCCGCTGCTTTCTCCGGGATCCTCGGAGAGGTTGTTTCACCCAAAGAGATCATGGCCGCAGTCGAAGAGGCTGCCGATGTCCCTCAGGGTCAACACCAACAATTCTGGAACGGATTCTTCGATGATGTGGACCCAACCAAGCCGCATGCGACCATGACCCGTGGCCCAGGTGGGGAGCCTACCGTCCAGCCGCTACCGGACCATGTGCAGGACGAAAAACTGCCGCGCTTCTTTCACTATGACGACAGCACTGGGCTTCGCTTCGCCGACAAAATTGACCGCGATGAGCTGCCCAAGCTCGACGGCGCCGCCGTGGTGAGCATGACCATCGGGGGATTCCACTCCAGCGAGGGCGACGCGAAAAAAATCGGCGACTCCACGTCAGCGCAATTGCAGCTGCACGCCACGCAGACCACTCCCATGGCGCAATACATTGCACCTCTTGCCTGGGCTTCCATGGCCTCCATCTTTTATTCCAAAGCCAGCAAGCTACCCAGTGTCGATCAGTTGAACTTCGTCGACTCGGGCGGCTCGACGGGCGATTCCGGCGGAAACCGCATTCTCCTTCCCAAGGCCGAAGGCAAGCTCGCCCTCAACCTCACCCTGCCCGACCGTCACGCGCTGCTGCACAAGATCATCTCCTACGGCCTGCAAGGCGCCGGCGTTGCCGCCCCTCTCGTCTCATTACCTGCTATCAGCGTTCCCGCCATCAAGGCGTTCACCAGCTTTTACAACATCCTGGTGCAGAACGCCGGCTTCATCATCAACAGCCCGCTTAAGGATGTGGTGGCCAGCTACGATGCCGTTGACTCTGGCAACATGCACGCCGACGCGCTGAAGCTGATGACCGGCTCCTACATCATCGTTCCCGCGGCGTCGACCTCGACCCTCTCAGCCAAGATGAACGACCTCAAGCTGATCAACGGCTACCTCGTGCCGAAGACCATCGCCGCCAATGAAGATCCCGAGGTGGTGGCCAAGAACGTCCTGCCCGACGTGACCTACGCAACCTTGAAAGTGAGCGTGCAACCCGCGACGGACGTCACCGTGCCCGACCCCGGAAAAGCGAAGCCTTCGAGCTCCGGCGGAGGTGGCGGAGGCGGCAGCAGCAGTTCCAGCGCATCGAGCACTGCATCCAAGTCCACTTCAAAATCCGGTTCCGGATCAAGCTCGGGCTCGTCCTCGAAATCTGGATCGAGCTCTGGATCAACCACGGGATCCGGCTCGACCTCCAAATCGACGACGACGAGTGCGACTTCATCGGGGACGAAGGCATCAGGGACGAGCAGCACTGGCTCTTCTACCACGCCCGACTCGACCCCTGCCACTCCGGAGCCAAAGTAATAGTCTCGGGCGCACCAGCCAGATCGCTCACGGTCCTTCGTGGCCCACGCGCAGAAGCATCTTGAGCGTATCGCCCGGGGCGTTCGCCATTTTGTCGAACGCCTGTTGCCCCTGCTCGAGCGGCAACTCAACCGTCCACGGCGAGATATCGATTTCACCATCAATCAGCAATTGCAGCGCCCGCGCAAAATCTCCCGGAGTATAGGCGAACGACATCGTCACGCGATGCTCCTTGCGGATGCTGGTAACAAAATCAATCTCGCTGCGCTCACTGCCCATCCCAAGCAAAACCACCATTCCACCCGGCCGGCACAGGTCAAATGCACTCTGTCGCGCCGCACTCGAGCCCGATGCATCCAGCACCAGGTCCAGCCCATTCCCAACGAAGCGCTTTGCTTCCCGCCGGCCCTCTTCGCTGCTCGCATTCACAGCCAGCGTAGCGCCCATACCGCGCGCCGTCCACAGTCGTACATCGCTCACGTCCTGGACCAGCACTTCGCGCACCCCAAGCCGCTTCGCCGTCAGCAGCGCCAGCGAGCCCATGGTGCCTCCACCCACAATGCCCATGCGAAAGAAGGGCAACGGCGCGGAGATTCGAAACAAGTGCACGATGTTGGCAAGCGGCTCCGCAACCACGGCCTGCGCATCGCTCAAACGGTCCGGGATGGGAAAGATCTGCGACTCAGGGACTGTCACAAACTCCTGATAGCAACCCGCCGTCTGGTCCATGCCCAGCAGGCGCCAGCTTGAACACAGATTCTGCGCCCCACTCATGCACGCCGCGCAACGGCCACAACTGATCAGCGGGTTGGCAACGACGCGCGTGCCGTCAAGCTTGCGGCCCACCAGTTCATGGCCGAGAACCAGCGGAGGAATCCGGCGGCGACTATGCCCCAGAAAGCCCGAGATATCGGAACCGCAGATTCCAGCGGCTGCGATCTCGATTTCACACTCCCCGCTGCCAGCCTGCGGACGCGGCCGCTCTTCCATCGTCACCGTGTGCGGAGCGGTGTAGACAAGTGCGCGCATCAAGCCTCCTCATTCAATTGGAGAATGTAGCACGCTCGGCCTGCATGAGCAGGTGGTTCCTCCGTCAGGCCACCTGCACAGCGATTCCCGCACGCTCGCTGATCAGGCGCACGATCCTTTTCGAGCGAAAGAAGGAATAATTCGAGAACTGCGCAGAACTGCCATCGCGGCCCTTCACAACAAACTGCCATGCGTTGCCAACACGTCTCTGCTCGATCAGGATCACGTTGTCCCACGGCATGAAAACCTCTTCAGGCTTTTTTCTCGTGCCCAGCTTGAAATCAACGCCGCGCTCGTCAAGTGTGACCCGGTACCAGGCCATGTGCCGGCCCATCCGACTCATGTACCCCGCCATCAGAACAAAGCAAAACGCTCCGAAACCCCATTGCGCGGCAGCGAGGACGCTCATGAAGCTCAAGCGACCGGACAGAAACAAGAGATCGACAACCATGAGCGCCATGCACCCGGCCATGAAAAGCGACCCTGCGCTGATGAGGAGGTAGAGACCGATACCCCAACGGCTGTTATGCAGAATCATCGTCTGCGCGCGACTCGCTTCGCTCGCGGAGTTGCTGCCTGCCACTGCGCCTTGATCAGGAAACTCGCTGGCACTCATCCCGCGCCTCCGTGAAGAATCCGTTCGTCAATGAACCTTCGCCTGAATATCCATCAACGTTTTGTGAGCTTCATTGCCCATCAATTTCGCGCCAGGCGACACCGCGGTTGTGTAAAGCAGCCGATCCGCAATCACCGCGTGGGGCAGTGCCTCCGCGTAACGATTCTGCCCGGCAAGTGCTTCGGCCATCAACATGTGCGAAGCGCCCATGCGGCGGTCGGTCGGCGCTATCTTTCCATTTTGTACCGCGTCCAGTTCGACAGCCGCTTTCTCCGCCTCTGCAAAGTTACCAGTCGCCAGATTGGCGCGCGCGTAATACCACAGCGGCTCAGAAAAGTCGGCGCTCTTGCCATCAAGCTTGCGCCATGCAGGAAGAGTCGCCTGCATGATGGGGAGAGCCTCCTTCGCGCGGCCGAGTTTCATCAGCACGCTGGCAATATATTCCTGCGAACTGAGAGCACCCCGGCTTTCCGCGCCGGTGCATTGCTTATATCCCTCATACGCCTGCTGGTAAAGGGGCAGGCTGCCTTGAGGATCGCCACGCATTTCAACAATGCTGCCGAGGTCGTTATAGACCTCAGAGCGGTCACAGAGCGCGAGTGGATCTTTCTCGTAAACCGTCAGTGCCTCACGATAAGGCTTCTCGGCTTCATCCAGCCGGCCGCGCAGCTCGAGATCATCCCCAAGCGCCGTGAGCGCAGCGGCCGTCTCCCGCTCAGGCAGTTGATTGTCGCGCGATAACTTCACCGCCATTTGGAGCAGCCGAACATTCTCGTCGCTCCTGAAGCCGGTATTTTCTCGATTCCACGCAAAGTAGATCGCGCTCCACGCACGAACCGAAGCTGGAATTCCCGGCTTCTGTGACAGCTCAAATGCATGTGCCGTGAGAGTCGCACCCTGATCTTCATGACCTTGCAGGTAGGCGATGTTGCCGGAGAATGCTTCTGATTCCGCTTCGGCAGCCAGGTCGCCGGCAGCCTTGGCACTGGCTGTGGTCTGCATGAAAACCTTCTGCGCATTGTCCAGATCGTCGTTCTCGAACATCGACTCGGCAAGGCTCATCTGCGCAGCACGCAGGTCGGCTGGATTCTGAATGTATTGCGGCAGCAACTTCACGCCAAGTTCGAGAAACTCAGGGACTGTTGCCGCCGGCTTTCCGGTGTAGTTCGAATTGGCCAGCTTGAACAGGCGATAAAGAAATGTCTGCATGCGAAGCGCTCGCTGTCCTTCGCGCACCGCCTGCTCCTGCCGCCAGCCCGCATAGGCGATTGCGCCAACCAGGGCGAGGGTCACCAGAATCGCAGTCGCGACCGACCCGCGATTGCGGCGGACAAACTTTCCCAGGCGGTAAAAAGTGGTCTGCGGCCGCGCCAGTACTGGCATACCCGTGAGATAGCGCTCGATGTCTTCGCTCAGCGCGTCCAGCGATGGATAGCGATCCCGTGGGCGAGGGGCCAGGCATTTGTGCACGATCGTTTCCAGGTCCCCGGTCAGCATCTGTCGCAAACGGCTCTCTGACACTCCGCGCAACTCGGCTGCTGCCGCGGTCACGGCGTTGGGCAGTCGCTCCGGCTCCTGTTCACGAATGGCCCGCTCGATCATTGCCGCCACCGACGCGCTCTTGCCGGGACGCGTCCCTGCGAGTTGCTCAAACAGGATGCCACCCAGCGCATAGATGTCGCACGAGGTCGTGACCGGCTCGTTGCGCAATTGCTCTGGACTCGCGTAAGCCGGCGTCGCCATAACCGTTGTGGTCAGCAGGCTGTCAGGCTGGATGAGCTTCGAGGTCCCAAAATCCAGAAGCTTCACCATGCCGTCTGCGGTGACCATGATGTTTGACGGCTTCAAATCAAGATGCACCACCAGGTTGCGATGCGCATACGCAACTGCGTCGCAGACCTTGAGAAAGATTCGTAGCCGTTCAGGAACTCCCAGTTTATGCAGGTCGCAATAGGCATCAAGGTGAGTGCCGTCGACATACTCCATCACCAGGTAGGGCTGACCGCGATCGCTCAAGCCCGCATCAAGCATGCGCGTGATGTTGGGATGTTCGAGCGATGCCAGGATATGCTGCTCGCGGTGGAATCGCTCAATGAACGCCGGCCCCGCGGAGTGCGGCGCCAGCACCTTCAGCGCAGCCCGCTTGAGCACCCCACCCGACAATCGCTCCACCAGGTAGACGGCGCCGATGCCGCCTGTGCCCAGATGCCGGATCAACGTGTAGGGGCCAATTTTGCCGCTGACCGTCGGCTCGTGCGCCGCAGGTTCCTGGGTCTCCTCAAGAGTCGACGCCGTAAAAATCTTCATGGCCCGCTGTCGCAATGCCGCATCAGGGCAGCGCTCCGTCAGCACACGCTCCCGATCGGCGGCGGGCGTGACTTCAGCAAGATGAAATAACTCCTGCAACAACTGCCAATTTTCGGCGTCTCGGGTCATGACTGTCTCTCTTGAATGGCGCGAAACAGAGGAGAAATGCCTCAATTCACCTGCCGGCGCTTCAAATTTGCTTGGGGGCTGAAGCAGCTTACTCAGGAGCGTGAAGCCGATCATAGAGCCATCCGCGCACGAATTTCAGTTCCCGGTCCACCGTAGCTTTCGAGGTGTTCAGCAGTTCTGCGGTCTCCTCAGCAGTGAAGCCCAGAAAAAACCGCAGTTCCAGCATGCGGCATTTGCGCGGATCCAGTTGCTCCAGCTCCTCGAGAATCCGATCCAGATCCATCATTTCGGCGGGGCGCGCGTCGATCCACGCAAGATCTGCGTGCAGCGGCACAGGAATGCCGCCGTCCCGCTTTTGACGACCCTCTGAGCGTGCGTGATCCACCAGGACGCGCCGCATCAGCCGGGCGGAAAGACTATAAAAATGTTCGCGATCTTCAAAACGCAAGCTGCGCTGTCTGATCAACTTCAGAAAAAGCTCGTTGACCACACTTGTAGGCTGCAGAAGATTTTCAGGCCGCTCGCCGCGAAAGAGAGCGCCCGCGATTTGTCTTAATTGCGGATACACCAGCTCGAACAGGTGATCGATTGCCCCGGGGTTTCCTGCGCGCCAGTCGCGCAGAAGCACTGTAATCTCGCCTGCATCCGACACTGTGTATGGCCCTTGACGGCAGTATAGACAAACATCGATTCTCTTGCTGCGACACACTCAGTCCAGGCTCGCTAGCGAAAGTTACCAATGAGCACAAAAGGTGCCCAATAGTAAGGATGCGCATAGCCGACATCCTTCCATTCCCCCTGAGTCGCCGGCGCCTTCTTGAAACCCCGCTCCGAATCGCCGGGCCCGGTTCCCTGGGCGCCTGCATGCACGAAAGCAAGCTGCGCCTGCCGCAGCGCCTCCGCTTTTCCTTCTGAAGGGTGCTTCACCCAACGCGTATAAAAGTCGCTCATCAGGCGGCTGGTGCTGGCATCATTCACGTCCCAGAGCGTGGCCATCACCGCTTCCGCGTCTTTCTGTTGGGCGACCATTCCCAAGCTGTCCATCTCCAGCCCGTTGCGCGATTTGTAGTCCTTCCCGGTGCTGCACGCGGAAAGAGTCAGAAGGCGCGTTCCGTGAAAGGCGACCGTGGAGTTTTCCATCTTCGACAGATCCCACGCATAACCTTTGTCCTCTCCGACCTCATCCCCGCCCATCATCAGGTACGGCTCCTCGCCTTTGCCCGTCTCCATCACAAAATGACTCGCGATGTGCACCACAGGAAACGCCTTGCCCGCACCGAGCTCAGACTTCAGCGCTGCCAGCGTGAACTGCTCGTTGGGCAGCAGCTTTCCTTCGATCGGCCCATGCGAGTCAGGAACGGATGGGTCGTGGACGATCGCATCCAGCTCTGGCATCACCCCGGGAAGCGCCGGAAGGCCGCCGTAGCTCTTCGACAAGCCCATCGCCAGCGCGCTCGGCTGTACTCCCTCAGCCAGCGGCGCGTCAGTCATGTGGCCGTAACTCTCCGGAGTGAAGAGCACGTTGTTGAAGCGCTCAACAAGGTAGTGTTTGCCGTCGTAGAGCGCGCCCATGGGCAGATAGCGCAACGCATCATCGAGCGACCAGAGCAGCGTTGGCACATGGCCCGGCGTACGCCCCGGTGTCTCCCTCTTCTTCAGCTCCTCCTCAAGAGGGGCTACGAGGATGGAATAAAGCTCGCCGAGCTGGGGGCGTGGATCGGCGGTCGGCGTGCCAATCGCCTTTAGAGCTTCGAACACTTTCGCGCGCAGATCGGCTGAGTTCGCTTTCAACTCATACTTCGTGCGCGTAGTTGCGGTCACCACGAGCACGTAGGCATTGCGCTCGCCCAGCAGCAAGCGGATGCCGACCACCTCCGGCCCAAGCTTGGCGAGCGTGTTCTGCAGATAGCTCGGGGCTGCATCTTCCGCAGACGTCCCGACCGACTGTTCTAACTCAGGCAGGAATTTGCTCGTGAAGAAGTTCTTCATCGCCGCTCTGGCTTTTTCAAGGCTTGCGGAGAGCTCCTTGATTTGCGCGTCCTCTGCCGGAGTGCGATTTGGCTTCGTTGTAAGAGCGAAGGACTTGATTGTCAGTTCTTCAATTGACCGCGCCTGCTCTTCAACTGCCGGCAGATCGCCCTCGGCCTTGAGCTGCGCCGTATTGAGCTTCAAGGGTTGCATTCTGGCAGCAGCCCCAGCCGCCGCCCCGGGCACTGTGTCTTTCAACTCCTGTTCCTTGAGCAGATCGAGAATCTGCTCGGCTTCGCCCAGCCGTCCCGCCTCCACAAGAAGCTCCGCGACCGCGCGATAGGTTCCGGACTTCGACTGAGCAAACCCAGACTGCAGATCCTTATCCAGCCCCGACATGTTTTGCCGGATCTTCTCAAAGGAATTCACCGCTTCGAGACCAAAAAAGATTGCCTCCTCGCGGTGCTGGCGCTTGCGGGCCCCGTTCATCAGCGTGGTCTCGATCCCACCCACAACCTCCGGGTCGTTGGCCGCACTCGCCAGAGACAAAGCGGCAAACGTGCTTGCCGTCGCCGCATCCTGTTGCTCAAGCGCGGAGTAAGCCCAACCCAGCGTGGTCAACGCGACCGCCTCGCCGCGCTGATCCTTCACATCGCGCCACGCTGCCAAAGCCTGTAACGCGTAGTCGAGAGCCTTCTGCGAGTCGCCACTGTCGTAGTAGTCCTTGCCCATGGTGTTCAGGGTCAGGGCTTCACCACGCCGGTTCTTGATCTCTCGAAAGATGGGCAAAGCTTGCGCCCCGTATTCGAGCGCTTTTGCATGTTGCCCCATATCGTCATACGCTCTGCCGGTATCATTCAGCGCCAGCGCTTCGCCGCTGCGGTTTCCCACGGCCCGCCAGAGCGGCAGCGCCTGCGCATAGTGATCGAGCGCCGTTTGGGGTTCGCCCAGATCGCGATAGAGCCGGCCAAGATTGTTCAACGCGGCTGCCTCACCTTGCGGATTGCCCAACTCACGCCAAGCCATAAGAGCACGGTTGTAAAAGTCCAGAGACTCCTTGATCTCGCCAAGGTTGTCATACGTCCTGGCCATGTTGGTGAGCGTGAGCGGTACTCCGCCTTTGTCTTCGCCGTCGCGCCAAAGCACCAACGCCTTATTGAACGACTCGAGCGCCTGCCGTCCCTGCCCCATGTCTGAGTAGGTGCGGCCAATATTGTCGAGGGTGCTCGCTTCTCCCGGATGGTTCCCGACCTCACGCCAGATCGGCAGCGCCTGGTTCAAACACTTGAGCGCTTCATCTCGCTTCCCCAGATCGTTATAGACGCGCCCCAAATTATTGAGGGCGCCGGCCTCGCCCAGTCTACTGCCCTGCGCGCGAAAAACAGGAAGCGCCTGGTCGATCAGGTCCAGCGCTTTATCCTCCTGGCCCAGATCGGTGTAGATGCGAGCCAATGTGTTCTGCGTATGCGCAATCGCCAAAGAGTTGTGGCCCTTTTGCTCAATCGCCAGAGCCTGATTCAAAGCGTCGACACCCTTTTCCGGCTTGCCGCCGCGTCGGTAAAGATCCCCCAGGATGTTCAGTTCCAACGCTTCAACTGACAGCTGATGCGCCGCCGTCGCCACTGCCAGAGCCTGCTCATGCTGGGTAATCTGGTCCTGAATCCTGCCGCTCTGTCCCCAGAGTGTGGATGCGAGCATGGCCCCCGCCGCCGGAACCAGCACCCACAGCAACATCCGCCACTGAATATCTTTCGCCATGTCGCCCGTCCAAGGCACCGCGTGAGCGAATCCGGCGAGCCTGGGGTGAAGCCATCACCGATGGCAACAGTCTATAGCTTCTTCAAGGCGCAGCGATCATCGGACCGTCATCGGCCTTCCAGTAAAACCCTATCGTTGGCCTTCGATCGGCGTTTCGCACGCACCATCGTGAGTGCGTTGTCGTTCCCCCGATCACGGATCGACGTGATGCCCAAAGCCAGCAGGAAAGAGCCAGCATCATCAGCAGCGAACGGCTGGAACGAATCCCCCCAAGGTCATGTGGCGCGATCAGGAAGCAGAAGTCAGCGGTCCGACAGGCTTGCATCTACCGCCGCAACACAGGGTGGTGGGCCCGGAGGGATTCGAACCCCCAACCAAGGGATTATGAGTCCCCTGCTCTAACCGTTGAGCTACAGGCCCTTCAATGACTTACGGCAACCGGCCCCTCAACGGTAGCGGATACCGCTCAACCGCTTTCGGGGCTAGATCAATATAAAGCTGCTAAACGACGAAGCTGCCGCCACCGGCAATCCGCATCATGGTGAAGGCATCCACTCCCGATTCTCGACGCCTACTGAGCATTGTATGGCGTAGGGAGTGGTGCAGAAAAATCAGCTAGGAAGATCGATCGACGCCATCAATACTCCCGCAATCCCAGCCGCAACGGAAACTCCTCAGCATCGTCGTAGATGCCGGTCAGAGCGATGTGCTCCTCGATCATCTTGCTATGCGCGGCGCGCAATCTCCAGTGCACAAGCGCGATCAAAAGCGCGCAAACAGCAATCCTCGTTGGTCTCGCTTCGATCCATGGCTCTGCAAGCAGAGGCGGCACCATCACTACGGGAAACCAGCAGAAGTACTTGAACAGCGCGAGAGCGAGGCCATGCTGCGAAGAGGCAGGCGGCTGCGTTCCTGTGAAGGGAATGATCTTGACCTGGAGAAAGAATGCATCCGTGAGCAACAAACAAAAACCAATCGCAAGCATCAGCTGTGTTGCCGTCGAATTCAAAGTGAGAAGCTCAGGCGGGGACAGACTGCGCAGCGCGTAGAAGGATCCGAGAGTCACTGCCAGCGAACACGAAAGAACCCACGTCTTTGCCGGCAAAAGTTGCTCGAGCGCGGGCTTGCCATGAATGATTCTGAAGATCCATCCGCCCTGCTGGTTGCCGGGAGACGTGAATGCCAGGCGCAGGCCGGCTACGGTCCAGAACGCAATCAGGGGTGTCGCAACGCGCAATCCATCTGCCGAAACGCCGACGCGGATGCTCTGCCCATGCTGCTCAAGGCGCAGCACGCAGGCCGACACAATCGACAAGCCAAGTCCGCCGTACATCACAAGGTAAATGCGATAGCGCGGGAGGCGCCCGAGCGTCTGGCCGATGAAGTGGTAGATGCCGCGATGCGCCGGCAGCCGCACCACTGTTGCCTGAATCAATGCACGCAGCGGCGCTGCCACAAAACTCCGCGTATCGCGCGTGCCGGCTCCCTCCACCACTTGACGCACCCTGCGCCGATACGCCAGCGGATAAAACAGCGCGACCGTGAGCGCAGCCGCAACAGTAGCCATGCAGCCTGTTTCCGCGAGCCGCGTGTAGATGGGCAAGGCGGTCGGCCCTTCCAGAATCCTCTGATAGAGACCCAGAAACCAGAATGGCGGAAAATAAAACGCTGCGCCGTTGTCATTGCTCATGAAGGCTCGAATCGAACGAGCCACATCGGGAAACAGAAGCAGGAGCATGACCAGCACCGCAATGGCAACGCCCTGGAGAAGCAAACTCACCCGGCGAAAAAAGCGCTCGCCGAGTACCGTGATCAACACGGCCTGCACGGCCAGCACTGCGGTCGCGGCAAACAGACCGCTGAGAGCGGCGGCGGACAAGTCGGCCCCCATGAAGCGCCAGATGTTCGGCGGATCCACGGCTGCGGGCAAGGCCAGGGGTGCAAGAAAATTGGCATCGAGCAGCGCGCCGAGGACCAGGATGCCGATGGCCGCAATGCGCGCGCGAAAAAGTGTTCGATCGGGCACCGGAAGAGTGGATAGAACGAAGACATCGAGGAGGTCGGGGAAGAACAAGTCCCACTCGAACACCGTGACCACGCCCATGACCACGAAGGAGTAGATGACATAGAAAAAGTGGTCGCCAGCCTGCGTCCAATACGGCGGAAGCGGGCCAATCATTGGGTGATAGGGATGCCACAGATACAGCGCAAACACCGCTCCCGGCATGCATGCGGCAAAGGCCACTTGGATCATGCGCGTCTTGCCGTCGCCGTCCACTGAAGCCGATTCATGATTGAAGAACCGCTCCACAAAATGCCGCACCAGAAGGATGAACTGGCTCCTCTCCGGCTCGGGCTTGTGCGTGTCGCCTGCTTCAATCTCCAGCGCAAGAATCTCTTCTTCGCGCGGAGCGAAGGCCACCATCAGTCGCCTAAGCGCGCTCAATCTGCATCACCTCAACCAGCGAACGTGCCACCGCACGTGTATCTTGCTGCTCGACAAGCTGCGCAAAAACGCTCTCCAGGTTCGGCAATGCCATCAGCCGCGTGAGTTCATTGGGCCGCGCGTCGGCTTGAATCTTTCCCTTGGCAATCACGATCACGCGGTTGCACACCTGCTCCACCACTTCGAGCACATGCGAGATGTAGAGAATTGCCTTTCCGGCCGCGGCAAGCTCCTCCAACAGGTCCTTGAACATGCGAGACGACGCCACATCGAGCCCTGACAGCGGTTCGTCAAAGATCAACAACTTGGGATCATGCATCAGCGCGGCGGCGATCAGCACGCGCTGCTTCATCCCTTTCGAGTACGACGACATCGGTGTGTATTGCCATGCCTCCAGCGCCAGCAGTTTCAGCAGCCCCTGGGCCTTCTGATCGAGCAGCCGTTCGCGCATCCCGCGCAGCCTGCCCACCAGTTGCAGGTACTCAAACCCTGAAAGGTAGGTATAGAGATGAGCTTCTTCGGGTACGTAACCGAACTGCGTTCTGTAACGCGGCAATTCGTCGCGGATATCCTTGCCCTCAAACAAAACCTTTCCCGAGGTGGGTTCCAGCAGGCCGGTGATGATTTTGACCGTCGTCGATTTCCCTGCGCCATTGGGCCCCAGGAAACCAACAATCTCGCCTTCGCCTAGGTTGAACGTGATGTTTTCGATTGCGGGAATGCCGCGATAACGCCGCCAGAGATTTTTCACTTCAAGCATGATTGCCGGCTCCCTTGGGCGCGTCAGGCAAAATCACCCACCCCCTATGTAGCATTCGATATAAAGCTTGTCAAGCAGAATACTACATAGGTAGAATGCGCCATGGTCTCGGAGACGAAGCTCTCGCACACCGCGGCAATGGTCTTGCAAGCCATCGATGCCGGGTTCGTGTACGGGTTCAGCATCATGGAGATGACGGGGCTCCCCAGCGGGACGGTGTATCCCGCGATGCGGCGCCTGGAGCGCGACGACCTGATCCGATCGTCGTGGGAAAAACAGTCAATTGCCGAAGCCGAACAGCGCCCGGCGCGGAAATACTACAAACTCACCGCGGCAGGCAAGGGCACTCTTGAAGCCACTCGCAAGCGCTATCCTTTGCTGGCGCGGTTGATTCCCGATGAGGAGACGAAGTCGGTATGACACGCCTCATTGACTTGGGACTGCGTGCGTTGCAGTACGCGGTATTGCGCTGTGCGTCCCTGCTGACGCCGCAAGCTCGCCGCGCGGATTGGCGACGAGAGTGGCAATCTGAACTCTGGCATGTTCGACACGCGTGCGCCTCGACCGGATCAAGCTCGTGCCGTGACGAGCGAGTCGCCAGCATCTTCTGCCTTGGCGCGTTTCAAGATGCGCTGTGTCTGAGGCGGCATGCCTCCCAATCGCGGCCACTGCTTGCGCGCGGGCGCGGAACGGTTTCGCACAGCATCTTCTGTCTGGTCTCACTTCTGGCCGCATGCTATGCATTGTCGCTGCTCTTGCCGGGGGTGCATTTTGAGAGCCACCCATCACAGTATCGACTCGATCCAGCGCTGATCCTGATACAGGACTCGCTCCACGGCAACGCTGACATGGCCACAATTTCAATCGAAAAATTCAAAGCGTGGCGAGAGCGCGGCCAACGCTACTTTGATGGATTCGCTTTTTACCGCCTAAATCAGGAATTCATCCTCGATCCAACCCGGGGATCAATTCAAGAATCGATCCAGCGACGCACCGGCTTGGCTGTGGCTTGGTCCAGCACGAACCTTTTTGGGATATTAGGTTTGCCGATTCGTTTCGCGGGAACTTCGCTTTCCAGCGAATCGCGCGGCGTCATCCTGAGCGACGCGTTATGGAAGGGCCGGTTTCATGCCGATCCGCACATCGTTGGTCACCGAGTTCGAATTGGCGGACGCGAGGCGCAAATCATCGGGGTCGCGGAGTTCGGCATCTGGCGGTTGCCGCAAAAAGTCGATGCATGGTTCCTCGAGCCCGATGCCGAACTCCCTTCAGATGGATTGGGCTTTGTCGTAGCCCACCTGACGCCGCTGGGTCAAACAAAAATGCTGGGCACGCGGGTGCCCATTGGCGATGACAATGGTGACGACTCCGAGGATCCGTTGTGGGGCGTGTCACTGCGAGAGCGCACCCAAGGACCATTGAACATGTATCTCTTTACGGTCCTGCTGGCATTTCTCTGCGTGCCCGCTGTAACTTCGGTTTCCTTAGGCGATAACTGCTTCGCTTCGCACAAGCCCACTTTGACCATGAAACTCTGCTTACTCGCCTTCCTGTGCGCCAAGATCGCGCTGTTACTGGCCATTGCTTACTTCCTGTCCCTTGATCTTGCCTATTGCAACGCCACTTCCTTTTCTGTCGGCTCAGAGTACGTGCAACTGATCTCTTCCTACTTGATCTGTTTGTTCGGAATGCGCTGGGTACTGCTCGATCAGCGTCACCGCTGCCCGGTTTGCCTGCGGCGCGTGACCCATCCTGTGCAAGTAGGCGTGAGTTCCAGAACGTTCCTGGGCTGGAACGGGACCGAGCTCTTCTGCATGGGAGGCCATACCATCCTGCATGTCCCAGCCCTGCCGACAAGCTGGTTCAGTGCGCAACGTTGGGTGTATCTCGATCCCTCTTGGCAATTCCTTTTTTCCTGCACGGATTGAGTATCAGATCAGCCTCACCGGAAGCAGGCGATGCGAGCAGCCGCGTCATGATGGCCATACGCTGCAAGCCGGGAAGCGACTTGAAAATTCGGCGCAGGCCAGACGTCGCCACGCCAAAATTCTGAAGAGACAAACTCACGATTGGTGCTCGCCAGGGTAGGGACCGGCAGTGGAGTGGCCCAGGTCTTTTGACCAAGGGCACACGCCATGGCGGCTGCTTGAGCGGCCGTTGGCTCGCCCGCCTGCAGCGCCATGAATCCACCCACCGTGGCAGGCTGAATCGGCTCGAGCGTGTCCTGATGGACCGCCAGCGCCAAATCGCTCCGTATGCGCTCCAGACCTGATCACAAGCTTCGGCAAGATCGCGATGTCCTTGCAGGGAGGGCCTGGCAGGTAGCCGCCAGCCTTCCCCGCTTCTCGAACTTGCGGCTCTCTATTGGACTGTCAAAGCATAGGAGGCGCTCTGGCTGAGTGAGCCGGCGGTTCCGGTGACCTGGATCGTGTAGGTACCTTTGGGTGTCGTTGGGCCTCCCGCGCAACCGGTCATTCCCAGGGAAAACATGGCTGCGATCAAGATCAAGCTGCTCAGCGTCAGGAGCCGTCTCCGGATCTTTCGGTTTTTCGCTCCGAGAAGGGGCAGCAGCAGAAAGGCCGCGAAAGCGCCGGCCAGTGCGACTTCACCTCGCATCGACGAACGGTCCGGAGTTATTCTTGAGGGCCCCTGTTGAAGCGCCGTAGCGCTTGGCTGCGTATTCGTTGCGATGGTAAGTGTCGAAGTGGCCATCCCTCCCACCGCCGGAGTAATGCTGGGTGACGAGAAGGTGCACGTGCTGTTCTTGGGAAGGCCACTGCATGTGAGGCTGGTCGCGGCATTGAAGCCATTCACTGAAGCGACAGTGACCGTAACAACCGCTTTTGTGCCGGCGCTGAAGGAGCCGGTCGAGGGGTCGAGCGTCAGGGTGAAGACCGGCGCTCCTGCATACACCGTGAAGGCAAAGGCAGTCGAAGTGGAGGACGCATTGTCCGTGTCACCCGCGTAAACAGCGGTCACGCTGTAGGAGCCCGTGGCCAGTGCGGAGGTCGTGTACGTTGCCACCCCCGAGCCGTTCAGGGTGCCGGTACCGAGGGTCGTGGCGCCGTTCTTGAAGGTTACGGTCCCGGTGGGCGAGGTGCCGGTAACGGTTGCGGTGAATGTAACGCTTGATCCCACAGCAATTGAAGATGCCGAAGCCGTCAGTGCGGTGGTTGTCGACCCGGCCGTTATGACCACCGTGACTGAGTTGGATGCGGATGCAATATTCCGGGAGTCACCTGCGTAACTTGCGGTAAGGGAATGCGATCCCAGGGCAAGCGTCGATGTCATATAGGTAGCGACTCCAGATCCGTTGAGCGTTCCCGTTCCGAGCGTGGTTGCGCCATCCTTGAACGTGACCGTTCCGGTTGGTGTGGGAGTGCCCGAGGTCGGCGTCACCGTTGCTGTGAGGGTCACGCTTGTTCCCACAGCGACCGAGCCCGAGGAGGCGGCCAGCGCTGTTGTGGTGGGTGTCGGGACAGGAGGAGCGACAGCAACCCCGGTGCCCGTCAGATTGACTGTTTGCGGACTGCCCGAAGCATTATCCGCAAAGCTAAGTGTGGCTGTCTCTCCGGCCGTGGTACTCGGATCGAACTTGATGCTCAGTGTGCAAGTTTTTCCGGCTGCAACGGTCGCATTGGCGCAGGTATCGGCTGCAATGGGGAAGTCCGCCGTATTGGCGCCCCCCGGCGTCACCGTGGTGATATCCAGGTTGGAGGTGCCGGTGTTTGTGATGGTGAGGGTCATGGCGTTACTGGTTGTTCCCTCTGTCTCGTTCCCGAAGGCGAGGGGACTCGGAGAGGCGGAGAACGCCGGACCCGAAGGCGCAGCCCCGCCGCTGATCACAAATACGCTATTGATCGCCGGAGCAAAGAAATCATTCGTTGCCGTATTCACCGCCCCGAGCACGAATCCACTCGCATTGATTCCGACCCCATCTGCCGGATCATTCACAACAGTTTCAACGTTGGTTGCCCCGTTGACGATTACCACAGGGGTCGATTCGACTAATACCTGGTTCGCTACGCTATCGACCAGCAAAGATCCTGGCGACGGTATGCCAACGCTGGTGGTGACCGTATTTGTGGCTCCATTGAGCACAGACAGGTCATAGACCACGCAGCCTATGAAGACATTCCCCCCGCAGCTATTCAGGTAGATTGTGTTCGTCGCGGGATTAACTGCGGGCGTACCCCCATTAATTGTGTTGGGCCACGCAATCGTGTCCGTAACCGCGATCGTGGCTCCATCCACGACGTAAAGCTGGTTTCCCTTCGCGTCGGGCACGTAGAGTTTGTTGGTCGTTGCATTCAAGGCAAGCGAGGTGTCACTCACCCCCACCTGAACGGTCGCAGTAGCGGTGTTGGTCGTGCCGTTGATCTGGGCAAGCGTGGAGTTGCTACCGCTGGCGCCGTACAGCGCCCAAATGACATTGCGCGTCGAATCCACAGCAAGAGAAGAGATCGCCTGGGGAACGGATACGTTGGTCGTGATCGTGTTCGAGGCCCCGTCGACGACGGTCAAGTCATCCCCGTCGGCTACGTAGACATTGTTTGTGGTGGAATTCACCGCAATCAGATTGGCCGCCGCCGCGAGCGTGATCGTTGTGGTTACCGCATTGGTTGCTCCATTGATCACGACAACGCTGGCAGGGTTCGCAGTCGTGATCGCGTAGACGGTGTTCGTCGTCGCATTCACAGCCACGCCTGCGAGAGTCGCGCCGGCTTGGATTGTGGTGGTGGCGTTGGTCGCCCCATTAATGACCAGCAATGTCTTGAGGGTGTTGTCGGCCACATAAACCGTGTTTGTGGTCTGATTCAAGGCCACGCCAACCGGTCCCGGCCCTGCGGGCACCGTGGCAACCAGGTTCTGCGCCTGTCCAACGGCGCACGCCAATCCCACGGTGAGCATACTGAGGAGAAACACTCGGAGCCCAGTCGCCAACTGCCTGGCGCCAATTGCCCGGGTTGAGGTTGATTGCGAAGTACGCATAGCTGGGACAGACCGGCTCATTGAGTTGTGACCTCCAGAATTTCGCGTCGGGACGAATATGGAGGGAGCGACTTTTTCGTCACCCTGTTCCATGAACTGACCCGGAGCGCGCCCTCATTCTTCTCATTAATCAGGGGTTGAAGCCAAGATTCATCCCGGGGCAATTCGGGTCATTTCAGCTTTTTTGGCGATAAGGACAGACTGGACAGGCTGCTCGGGCGAAAGTATGATTCCGCATAGAAAGCCCCACACCCCAGCCGGGCTCCCGCTTTGATGGAAGTGGCCATGGCTTCGCTTCGCAATGAAAATGCGGAAGTAGTGAAGACTCTTGTCTCTTGGAAAGAGATTGCTGTCTACCTGAATCACTCCGAGAGCACCGTCAAGCGATGGGAACGAGACCGGGGACTGCCCGTTCATCGCATTCCCGGAGGCGAGCGGGGAGGGGTGTTCGCCTATCCCGAAGAATTAGCCGATTGGCTCAAGGGCGAAGCTCTCGAATTGGAAGCCGAAGATCCGGCTAGCAGCGATCAGTCGACAAACGGAAGCTCTTCGAATGGAGCCACGAATGAGGGTATCGCTCTCCCGCACCCCGGCGAGACTCTCGGCCTGAGCGGAAGGCTCGGAATCGCGCGACCGGCAAGGCTTGCAATTCTAGGAACGGCGCTGGTGATCGCAGGAGCCGGACTCTATTGGATTCCGCGACGCTTGCCGGCAATTGCCGGATTCGGTTCGTCAAACTCGACTCGGCAACGGTTTGCTGCGGTTTCTGAAGCCGAAAAAAGCGCGGCGCACGACCTCTACCTCAAAGGCCGATTTGAATGGAACCAGCGAACTCCCGATACTTTGAACCGCGCGCTCGACGACTTTACCCAGGCGATCGTTCACAATCCGAACGACGCCCGTGCCTATGCCGGCCTGGCTGATGCTTACGAGATGCTCTTCATCTACGGCAGCCGGCAGGATGATGACGCCCGCGATAAAGCAATGGGCGCGGCCCGAAAAGCCGTCGAACTGGATGGATCCTTGTCAGAGGCGCATCGAGCGCTGGGATATGCGATCTGGCGGACCCACAACTTTGCGGAGGCGGAAAAGGAACTCGACCTGGCCATCCAGCTTGATCCCAGGGATCCTTTGGCGCACTTATGGCTTTCGAACGTCCTTGCCAATCAGGGTAAGGAAAGCGAGTGCCTCGCCGAGATTGCCAAGGCACAGGAACTCGATCCTGCTTCAGCTTCGATTCTGGCAGTCAAGGGCGACAGACTTTATTTAACTGGGAAAAAGGAAGAGGGGATCGCTTTGCTCAAGGAGGCGGTTCGATCAGAACCACAACTCAGCATTGCGCACCTATACCTGGCGTCGGTTGAATATCTCGAGCGGAACTATCCCGCCTATCTTAAGGAATCGCAGGCGACGGCCGAGATTCGAAATGATGCATGGCTCAAGGACGTTACAGCGAAGCTCGCGGCTGCTTATGCCCGCAACGGTGAGCGCGGTCTCTTGAATGCAGAGTTTGCGGTCCAGGAAAGTTGCACCCCGCCAGTGTATCCAAACTTTCGGCTGAGCAAAACGCTGAAAGCGATCGAGTGCTTGAACTCGGGAAGGAGACCCGAGGCGCTGCAACTTTTTGAGGAAGCCAGCGCGAACCATGATAAGGAGTTTGAAGACTTCAGAGCCGAAGTTAGTTCCGAATCTTCCCGCGACCTGCATAGGCGTTTCTCTGAATTGGCCGACGACCCTCGATTTCAGGCCCTTATCAATCAGAAGGCCGATCTTCCAAAAGCGGCGAAGCTTTAATCCTGGCATCCATTGAGACTCATTACGCGCGCCACGCGGGAATCTCCTCGACCTCGGTCTGTGCCATCCGCATGACATCGTGAGCAGAGGTGGGCGGTCCGCCCCGACATTTTCCAGGCCTGAGTCGCCATGAAAGCTGTCTCCCGCGGCTCTGCGAAAATGGAGAGGAATGCTCTCCCTTCAAAATGCCGGCAAGCGGTTCGGTCCCCGTGTCCTTTTTCTTGAGGCCAACTGGCTGATCCGCGCACGGGAAAAAACCGCCCTGGTCGGCGCCAACGGTACCGGCAAATCCACGCTGATGAAGGTGCTCGCTGGCCTCGAATCGCTCGACTACGGAACGCTGCAGCAGACCCGAGGAATGAGCATTGGCTATCTGCCCCAGGAGGGCCTTCGTCTTACCGGCCGCACTGTCTTCGACGAATGCCTGAGCGTCTTCGACGAGTTGCACGACATGGAGAAAGAGATTGAGCATCTCGCCGGGCGGCTTACGGAGCTCGATCATGCCAGCCCAGAATACGAGTCCGCAGCTGAGCGGTTTTCATTATTGCAGGAGCGATTCCACGCCCTCGATGGTTACGCGCTCGACGCGCAGGTGGGCGCCGTGCTCACCGGCCTGGGCTTTGTGAAAGAAGATTGGACCCGCCAGACCGATGAGTTTTCCGGGGGATGGCAGATGCGCGTTGCGTTGGCCAAACTGCTGCTCGCCAAGCCCAACCTTCTGCTCCTCGACGAGCCCACCAACCACCTTGACCTCGAAACCCGCAACTGGCTTGAGGATTACCTCAAGGGCTATCCCTTCGGCTACATTCTTATCTCGCACGATCGCTATTTTCTCGACGTGACCATCGATCGCACCGTCGAAATCTGGAACAAGCGCCTCAATATTTATCAGGGCAACTACACAAAATATCTCAGCCAGAAAGACGAGCGGCGCACGCAGCTTGAGGCCGCCTATCGCAATCAGAGGATTCAGATCGAGCACCTCGAGGCCTTCATCAACCGCTTCCGCGCTCAGGCGACCAAAGCCAAGCAGGTACAGTCCCGCATCAAGGAGCTCGAAAAGATTGAGCGCATCGAGATCCCTGAAGAGGAACCGGTCATCCACTTCAAGTTTCCTCAGCCGCCGCCCTCTGGACGCATGGTGATCGAGGCGGAAGGCCTCTCGAAGAGCTACGGGCCCAAGCAGGTGCTGAACAACGTGCGCTTCACCATCGAGCGCGGTGATCGCGTGGCGTTGGTGGGCGTCAACGGCGCGGGCAAGTCGACGTTGATCAAGCTGCTCACCGGCGACGAAGCGCCGACCGCGGGCCATATCAAGCCAGGACACAACGTATTCACCGAATACTTCGCACAGGATCAATACAAGGTGCTCAATGGCGATGCGCGCATGCTCGACGACCTATCGCGCGCCGCACTCAAAGTGCCTGAGGTTCAACTGCGGTCGCTTCTCGGGTGCTTCCTGTTTTCAGGCGATGACGTGTTCAAGCCCCTCGGGGTGCTTTCGGGAGGCGAGCGCAATCGTTATGCGCTGGCACGGATTCTGGTATCGCCGTCGAACTTTCTGCTTCTCGACGAGCCGACAAACCATCTGGACATGCGTGCGAAGGATGTACTGCTCGAAGCGATCGCCAGCTTCTCGGGGACGGTGGTCTTCGTCTCCCACGATCGCTACTTCATTGACCGACTCGCCACGCGCGTTCTGGAAGTGGCGGAGGGCTCCGTCACCAGTCATGAGGGCAATTACGAAGACTACCTGCGCCGGAAAGAAGCCCTTGCATCCAGTGCAAACGCTTCCCCGGGGAAGGTCGGCCTCGGCCACCCTTTGAAAGGGCACGACTTCAGTCGTGCCACCTCAGGGCACAACGGGGTTCGGGCTTCAGCCCCTGAGGCGGGTTCTCAGCATGTCCTTTCTGCGCCGGAACCGACGGGGATCTCGGCAACTCCAAGCATGACCATCATCATCGAAGGCGGCCCGGACGACAACGGCCGAAAGCGCCGCCTCAACCCCATCAAGCAAAAACAGATGGAAGAACGCGTCGCCTTTCTCGAAGAAGAAACGCCGCGCCTCGAAGCCGCGATCGCCCACACCGAGCAGCAGCTTGCCGTCTATGTTTCGGCGCAGGAGACCGCGCGCCTCACGGCCCTCGCCGATGATCTGCGCCTGCAACTCAGCACCCTGACCGCGGAATGGGAAGACCTGATGCTGCAGCTCGAAGGCGCGTGAGCCGGTCTCAGCTCCTGATTTCTCCTTATGCCCCGTCAGGCATAATCGAAAGACGATGGCTCTTCTTTGGAACCCTGAAAACTGGACACAGCGGCTGGCCGAACTGGAAGCGCAGACCGGTGACCTGAAAGAAGCTCCCTTGCGTCGCGACGTACGCTCCCTGGGCACACTGCTTGGCGAAGTACTGCGCGAGCAGGCAGGCGACGACTTGTTTGCTCATGTCGAAGCTCTGCGCCAGGGAACCATTCGCCGCCGCGATGCCGAAGCCCGTGGCAACGCCGAAGAAGCCGCACGCCATGCGGCCATCGCCCTCGATCTGGTTCATTCCCTTCCGGCGGAGCGCGCCATCCTGCTCACGCGGGCCTTTGCGTTCTACTTCGAGCTCATCAATCTTGCCGAAACGAACCACCGCAAGCGCCGCCGCATCGCCCTTCGCCTCAGCGGAGACGCCGGTCGTCAGCGCGGTTCCTTGGCCGGCACTCTCTCTGAGATGCGCCGCGTCGGCATCTCCGCCGAAGAAGCTCTCGACTGGCTCAAGCGCGTACTCATCGTGCCCGTCTTCACCGCCCATCCAACGGAAATCGCCCGCCGCTCCGTCATGTTCAAGCGCCGGCGCATCGGCGACTTTCTTGAAGCGCTTGACCACATTCCCATCCCTGAACAGGAGCTCGGCCGCCTCGAGCAACTCGTGCTCGCCGAAATCACCAGCCTGTGGCAAACGGACGAAGTGCGCTCGCGGCGTCCAACCGTCTACGACGAAATCAAGATGGGCCTCGACTACTACGACGTCTCCATCTTTGAAACGCTCCCCAGCCTGTATCGCGAAATCTCTGAGGCGCTCGCGTCTTCGTATGGTCTCGACATCGACACCCTCGATCTGCCGCAAGTGATCCAATTCGGTTCCTGGATTGGAGGCGATCGCGACGGAAACCCCTTCGTCACTCCCGCAGGTCACGCGCGACGCCATCCAGCTTGCGCGCGGACACCTGCTGCTCTACTACCAGCGCCAGCTCGACGAAATCATCGATCTGCTCACTACCAGCGCCCAACAGCAGACAGTTAGCGCAGACCCTGCTCGCAGCGCCTGCAGGCGTACGTCGCGCAGCTTCACACGCCCGAAGCCCAGGTCTTCGGCGAGCAATATGAATTCGAATACTACCGTCGCTACGTCATCTGCCTCAAGGCCCGCATTCAGAGGACGCTCGAAGTTGCGGCGCATCACGGACCACTGGCCGGCATTCTCCCCGTCACGCCTTACACGCTCTCTCAGGGCCAGGACCAACTGGCGCAAGTGCTCCCCGCCTACTGCTCGGTCGAAGAGTTTCTCGACGACCTGGCCACCCTGCGTGCCTCCCTTGCCGAGAACCGCGGCCTGCGCATCGCGCGCACGCTCATCGATCCACTCATCCTCCAGGTTCGTACATTTGGATTACATCTGCACACGCTCGATATTCGCCAGCACGCGCGTGTGCACGCCATTGCTTTGCAGGAGTCGATCGCCGACACGGCCGCGGCGACCCTGCCGGGCAGCCTCTCCGCGGAAACCGGCTCTGTACTCGAAACCTTTCGCGTCGTTGCCGAAGTGAAGGAAGGATGCTCTCCCGAGGCAATTCGCCAATACGTCATTAGTGGCGCGGCCACCGTAGACGACGTGCTCGCCGTTGTACGTCTGGCGCGGCTGGGAGGCGTCAGCGTTGAAGGGTCGGGCCGCGATCCCGGACTGATGCCCGTGCCGCTCTTTGAATCGATCGAAGACCTGCGCCAGGCGCCGGCCGTCTGCCGCGAGCTCTGGTCACGCCCCGACTACCGCAAACTGATGGCTACGTGGGATAACCGGCAGGAAGTCATGCTCGGCTACTCCGACTCCAATAAAGACGGCGGCATGCTCACCAGCACATGGGAAATCTTCCGCGCCCATCGCGATCTGCATACCGTCGCGCGCGAGGCCGGCGTCAAGCTGCGACTCTTTCACGGCCGCGGCGGAACAGTCGGCCGCGGCGGAGGGCCCACGCATCGCGCCATCTTTGCCCAGCCCATGAATTCGTTCGAAGGCCAGCTCCGCATCACCGAGCAGGGCGAAGTGCTCAACTTCAAATATGCCGACGAGGTTCTCGCCGAACGCAATCTTGAGCTGATGATTGCTGCATCGGTCGATGCCCTGGCCCGTCCCAATGCCCGCGATCCCAAGGGCCACTTCACCGGCGTGCTTCTGCCTGAGTGGGAGGCCGCGCTGAATGAACTCTCTGACCTGAGCTATGGCTTCTATCGCGAACACATCCTCGACGATCCCGACGTAATCACGTACTTCGAGCAGTCGACGCCTGTCGGCGAGTTGGAAAATGCCAAGATCGGCTCGCGCCCCTCGCGCCGCAAGGCCTCGCCGTCGCTTTCTGACCTGCGCGCCATCCCGTGGGTCTTCGGATGGACGCAATCGCGCCTCCTCGTTCCCGCGTGGTTTGGCGTCGGCTTCGCCATCGTGCAGTTTCTCGAAGCCAACGAAGATCAGCCCGGCCAACCGTCCCGTCTCCACTTGCTGCAGACCATGGCCCGCGAGTTTCCGCTCTTCATCGATCTCATCCGTAACGTTGAAATGGCCCTCGGCAAAGTCGACCTGGCGACTGCACGACTCTATTCCTCCCTGGTTACGGATACGAAATTGCGCGAGCGCATCTTCGATATGTTCGAAGCAGAATTCCACCGCACCGTGCGCTCCATCCTCGCCATCACGCGCCAGAAGGAGTTGCTCGAGTCGAACCAGGTGCTCGCGCACTCCATCAAGCTGCGCAACCCCTACGTCGATCCCATGCATTTGATCCAGGTGGACATGCTGCGCCGAAAGCGTGCCGGCGAAAATACCCCCGAAGTCGACCGCGCCATCGCCGCAACGATCAGCGGCATCTCCGCCGGCCTCCGCAATACAGGATGAGGCCTATGAAGCCGTCTTGCCCAGCAGCCGCATGATGTTCGCAGGCGGACGCCCAGCTCGCAGCTCCTCCGCCATAAATCGCATATGCGGATCGATGTGCTTGAAGAAATATTTGTACCCCGCGCACAGATAATTCAGCCCCGGCTCGCCCTCGGGTGTGCGGGCAAATCGGTGCTTGGGGCACTCGCCGTTGCACGCGAACCTTACCTCGCAGGTGCGGCACATCCGCGGCAGAGTATCGCGCTTCGCGTTTCCGAACTCCTGCTGCTGAGGAGAAGCAACCAGTTTTTCCAGCGCCGTCTCCATGATGTTGCCGAGCTTGTTCTCCGCGTAAACATAGTGGTCGCAGGAGTAGACGTCGCCGGTATGCTCCATGGCCAGGGCCGTGCCGCATGTCTTGCGAAAGACGCACAGGCTCGCGTCAAGGCCAAGCCAGCTCTCCAGCGCAACGTCAAAAAGCTGCACAAAATACCGGCCGACATCCTGCTTCACCCATTCATCGAAGATGCGTGCGAGAAACCGGCCATACGACTCCGGCTCAACCGACCAATCCGTCACTGCGGCTGACTCTTCAAACGTCGGTTGAATCAAAACAAGGCCATCCCGGCCCGGCACGGCCGCTGCCCGCTCAACAATGGGGATGAACTGCATAAAGCCGCTGCCAATCTCCTTCAGAAAACTGTAAATCTCGAGCGGATATTCGGAGTTTTTCCGATGAACGACGGTCAGCGTGTTGAACTCGACGCCATGCTCCTTGAGCTTTGAGAGCCCGCGCATCACGCGGTCAAATGTCGGCGCGTTGCCTTTATCCACGCGATAGAGATCATGCAACTCCCGCGGCCCGTCGATCGAGATGCCAACCAGAAAGCGATTCTCCGCGAGAAACTCGCCCCATGCGTCGTCGAGCAGGGTCCCATTGGTTTGCAGCGCATTGTGAATCGTCTTTCCCGCGGCATATTTTCGCTGCAGCTCAACCACATTCCGAAAAAAATCAACCCCCAGCAGAGTCGGCTCCCCACCCTGCCAGGCGAAGTGAACTTCAGCAGCGTCTTGCGCGGCAATGTAGTCCTGAATGTACCGTTCCAGAATCGCCGGAGACATTGCCCAGTCCCGCGTCCCCGGATACAGATTCTCCTTTTCGAGATAGAAGCAGTAGGTGCAATCGAGATTGCAAATTGGCCCGATGGGCTTGGTCATGATGTGAAAGCCCGCGCTTGGCATCGGCACCCTCTTCTGCTTGGAATCATACCCGGCTCAGTCCCGATTCCATCCGCGGCCATTTGACGCGTGCCAGATCAATCCCTTAAAACGCTAGTGTCCCGGAAAGAAGACATGGATTCTCGCCGAACTGTTTTGAAGTACATCGCAGGCGCAGCCGGCGCGTCAGCTTGTTCGCTCGACTCGCTTGAAGCATTTGCACAGAACCTTGGCGCTACCGGCAAGGGGCCCAACATCGTCTGCGTGGTCGGCGAAGGCTTGCGCTGGGACGAGCTCTCTTCCACCGGCAACAAGATCATCAAGACACCCAATCTTGACCGCATCGGCCGCGAAGGCTGTACGTTTCGCAACGCATTCGTGGTAAACGCGCTGTGTCTGCCATCGCGCGCGACCATGCTGACCGGCCTGTACTCGCATACCACCGGAGCCGTCTCGAACGTTGAAGGCAAAATCCCGCCGCGCTTTCCCCTGGTCTCTGACCTCTTGCAGAATGCCGGATACGAGACAGCGTTCCTCGGAAAGTCCCACATTGAAGGCGCGCTGATGGATCACAAGTGGGACTACTACTTCGGCTTCGTCGGGCAGGCAGATTACTACCGCCCCGTGATCACCGAAGGCGTGCGCGGAAAATATTCCGCGGCCAGGCTCTACGAAGGTGAATACGTCGACACGCTGCTCACCCGCAAAGCAGTCGAGTGGCTCCAGCAGAAGCGCGACAAGCCGTTTTGCCTCTTCCTCTGGTTTTATGCGCCACATGCTCCCTTTTACCGTCCCAAAGATCTGGTCAACGATCTCAACGGAGTGCCCATCCCCAAACCGCCGTCGTTCGATGAAGACGTGAAAGGCTATCCCGGCAAACCGCGCGCGGTGGCCGATGCCGACGACAAGATTGGCTACTCCGAGGTCTTCAGCGATGACCCACGCTCTCTCGAAGAACTGGTGAAGGATCACTACGCCGGTGTTGAAGATAATGATCGCAACGTGGGCGCGATCTGGCAGGAGCTGAAGCGCCAGCAGATCGCGGACAACACCGCAATCCTGCTCAGCTCCGATCACGGATTCTTTCTGGGCGAACACCACCTCTACGACAAGCGCCTGATGTATGAGCCGTCGATCCGGGTGCCGATGATGCTGCGCTACCCAGGCCAGATCAAGCCGGGCGCCACATCCAACGAAATGGTCTTGAACCTTGACATGGCGCCGACACTGCTTGAAATTGCCGGCCTTGAAGTGCCCGGCGAGATGCAGGGCAAAAGCTTCCTCAAGCTGGCAGAGGGCCACCCCGACGCTCATTGGCGCAAAGACTGGCTCTATGAGTATTACGAGTACCCGGGATTTGAAAATGTCCGGCCCTGCCGTGGCGTCCGCACCGAGCGATACAAATTTGTCCACTTCTTCATCGAACCCCAGGAGTTCGAGCTTTACGATCTGCAGGCTGATCCCCACGAGATGAACAACCTTTATGGCAAGCCCGGCCAGGAGGAGCTGACCCGGCACCTTCAGGAGCGCCTCGCCGCACTGCGTGCCGAGACCAATGATGCGTACGAGTACAAGCCCACCGGCATTCCGCGACACTACAACCTGGGGGCACAAACCGAATCGGGCCTGAAGCAGAGCAAGTAATCGGCGCCTCAACGCGACGGACACATACGCCAACTTGCGTTCCGAAGCCTCTCAGGGCTACTCTGTTCCCATGCGTCGATGTCGCTAACACCGCCCTGGTGCCAGCCGCGATGCAATCGTGCGCCTTGTTCGCGTGCGCTTCTCGCCTGACAGCGTCTTTCAACCCCCAAGCACATCCAAGATTCGGAACGGGCTCGCAAGCCCGAAGAGGAGATCATCATGGCGCGTATTGCCGCGAATGTCACTGAACTGATTGGCCACACCCCGCTTGTCCGCCTGAATAGAATGGCCGCTGGATTGCCGGCCACCGTGGTTGCCAAGTTGGAGAGCCAGAACCCGCTCAGCAGCGTTAAAGACCGCATCGGACTGGCCATGATTGAAGCCGCTGAGAAAGCCGGAAAAATCAAGCCCGGTGAAACCGTCCTGATCGAACCCACCAGCGGCAACACCGGCATCGGCCTGGCCTTCATTGCCGCCGTCAAAGGCTATCGCCTTATCCTCACCATGCCCGAGACCATGAGCCTCGAGCGCCGCGTGCTGCTGCTTGCCTTTGGCGCTGAGTTGGTGCTCACCCCCGGCCCCAACGGCATGAAGGGCGCGATCGCCAAAGCCAATGAACTGCTCACGCAGACACCCAATGGATTCATCCTTCAGCAGTTCGACAACCCCGCAAATCCAGCTGTCCACCTCGCCACCACCGGCCCCGAAATCTGGGACGACACCGACGGCAAAGTAGACATCCTCATCTCCGGCGTGGGCACAGGCGGGACTATCACCGGGATTGCCACCTACATCAAGGAGCGCAAGCCGGAGTTCAAGGCCATCGCCGTCGAGCCGACAGACAGTCCCGTGCTTTCCGGCGGCAAGCCCGGCCCCCACAAGATTCAAGGCATCGGCGCCGGCTTTGTTCCCAGCATCCTCAACACCAAGCTTGTGGATGAGGTTGTTCAAGTTTCAAACGACGATGCTATTGCCACCGCGCGCCGTCTTCCTCTTGAAGAGGGTCTCTTCGTCGGCATCTCATCCGGTGCTGCCGTTTTCGCAGCTTTAAAAGTTGCCGCTCGTCCTGAGAATGCCGGCAAGTTGATCGTCGTCATATTGCCCAGCTTTGGCGAGCGTTATCTGTCCAGCGTGCTCTTCGACTCTCTCCGTCAACAGGCATTGGCGATTCCCACTTCAACCGTCACTCTGTAGCCGAGAGATTCGTGACATCCCCAAAACTCCGTTGTTCCCAGGTCTCGATTCTGAGACCTGGGAACAACGGAGTCGACACCACAAATCTCAAGCCGCGCAAGGTTGATCCCATAGTGGCTATGGCCTTTTTTGAACGCATCCGCGAAGACATCAACTCCGTCCTGGAGAGGGATCCGGCTGCGCGCTCGCGACTCGAAGTCATCCTCTGCTACCCCGGCCTCTGGGCCGTTTGGTTTCATCGCCTGTCGCATGCACTCTGGGGCATCAAACTGCGACTGCTTGCAAGAGTCCTCTCGCAATTCGCGCGCTTTTATACCGGCGTCGACATTCATCCAGGTGCGCTGTTGGGGCGGCGCCTCTTCATCGATCATGCCACCGGCGTCGTCATCGGCGAAACCGCAATCGTCGGCTCCGACGTGACAATCTACCAGGGCGTCACGCTTGGCGGCACAGGCAAAGGACACGGCAAGCGCCACCCCACCGTTTGCGACGGCGTTTTTATCGGCAACAACGCCAATGTGCTTGGCAACATCACCGTCGGCCAGAATTCCCGTGTCGGCGCCGGATCCGTGGTCCTCTCCGACGTGCCCCCAAACTCTACCGTCGTGGGCGTTCCCGCGCACATTGTCTACCGCGGTGGCCAGCGCGTACTCATTACAGATCCCCACGACATCAAAGATCCCCTCTCAGACGCCCTCATCGCACTGGCCGCGCGCGTCGAAGAGTTGGAGAAATACTCCATCGGTCTCAATCTGCGCAATCGCCACACTGAACCCTTCGCCGTCGAAGAGGCCGAACGATCCGCATACCGAGAGGAACTCGACAAGCTGCGCGATTATGTGTCCATGGGGGAAGGTATCTGAAGTTTTGCCCCGGTGCTACAGTGGTTTCATTCGCAACTCTTTGCCGGGGTCCCCAAGTTTGCCGGTTTCTCGAGACTTCTTCATAGCCGCAGTGGTACTGCCCTTCGCGGCTTTTACGCTCGTCCCGATTGCGGCGGCCGCGACCAAAATTCAAGCAGCGCCTGTACCCGCCGAGATGCGTTCCACGGCGTTCACCGTCACGGTCAACGGTAAAGCGGTCGATGTTGCCCACGCTGCGTCGTTTTACGAGTTTGCCAGCTTCGACATCAACGGTCCTGTCGACATCGCAATCACGGCAAGCGACGTCACCTTCTGGAATGCGGGCGTCGATATTCAGCCGTGGCGGCTGGGAATTCGCCCCACCCGCAGCGGTCCGACGATCCGCTTTCATCTCGCGGCTCCCGCGAAACTTTCCATTGGGCGCCCGGGAGATTTTCTCAACGAAGCCCACCTGTTGTTTCTTTTCGCCGGCACACCGCCTGCCGCCGCTCCCACGGGCCCCAATGTCATCATGATTCCACCCGGCATTCATCGCGAGAGCCTGAACCCCAAGTCAGGCCAGACTCTCTATCTCGCTCCAGGTGCATTCATCTTTGGCAGTCTCAACCTGTGGCAGGTACACGATGTGAAAGTGCTGGGCCGCGGCACCATCGTGTACGAGGGCTCGCAAGATCCAAACAGCGACGAAGGGTGGATGCAGAAGCCAGATTGGCACTGCATCGGTGCGCTCGATGCAAAAGATATTCATATCCAGGGCCTCACCTGCATCGTCCGCGCGCGCACCTGGTCCATCCAGATGAAAGACTCCACCGGCTTTCTCTATGACGACATCCGCGTCATTGGCGGCAATCCGGGCAACGCCAATCAGGATGGGATGGATTGGCTGGGCGGCGGTGACGCCGTCGTGCGCGACTCATTCTTCCGCTCCTCCGATGACGTCTTCGCCCTACAGGGCAACTGGGACGGCTACACCGACGAAGAGATCCTTAGGCCCGGCCACGATGTGCAGAATATTCTCATCGAGCAGAGCGAGCTCTCCACCAGCATCTCCAACGTCGTGCGCGCGGGCTGGCCGCGCAAGACATTCAACTCGCGGAATTTTATCCTGCGCGATTCCGATGTGCTCCACGCCGGTATTGGCGCCTGCGGCCAAACCTTTGGAATCCTAGGCTTCTGGGGCGCGAATGGTGCCAAGGGCGATCACTCGAGTTACCTCTTCGAAAACCTCTTCCTCGACAACTGGTATTCTCTGGTGCAGTTGGAGCAGGAGCAGCCCGCACTCCATGGATTCACCTTTCGCAATATCTGGGCGCTCGATCAACCGCCGCTTGCGGGCTCAACCCTCACCGGGGACGTTTCCGACGTGACCTTCGATAACGTGAAATACGCGCAAACCCGTGCCGACAGCAACGCCGCGATTCCTCTTTCGATCTCGGGAGGGACCGAGGCGGCCAAGTTTCCTGCCGCGTCAAGCCCTGTGGCCGCATTCAGCTTCGATCCACCAACATTTGCCCCCGGGCAGAAAATCACCTTTACTGCGCGCGCCACGCCGCACGCACAGTACACCTGGCTCTTCGGCGATGGCACCCAGGCCCATGGGCGCCGCGTGACGCATGTTTTCCCCGACGCACTGGGCACGCAACTCGACGGCGCCGCTCTCGGAACTGGCCGTTTTCGCGTCTTGCTCCACGTCGCCGATGACCAGGCACATGAAGATTGGGCGGCGCAGGGCGTGGTCGCGGTCGCGCAATGGCACGAAGGGGTCTCGTCAGCCGTCACGGGAGTTCCTGGTCTGACGTACCACATCTATCCCGGTAGTTGGACGGAGCTACCCGACCTGACGAAACAGGAAGCGGTGTTCAACGCCGAAACCTCCAATCTGCAGGCAGACGCTCAGGGATACACGCGCTACGCCACCGCATGGGATGGGCTGATCGACATTCCCGCCGACGGCGCGTATACCTTCCACCTCATCGATCGCGATGGCGCGCGCCTGGTGATCGATGGGATGCAGGTCGCAAAGACGGGTCCACCTTTTGTGCAGGTCTGCGGTTCAACGGGCAACGCTCTACGCTACGATCGTGGATCGCTTGGATTGCGCGCAGGCCGCCACACTCTACACGTCGAAGGCCTTCATTCCGCCAGCGGTGAGGCGCCGAGAGTGCTCTGGGAAGGCCCAGCATTACCGCTCACCGACGTGCCCCCCGTGGCCTATTCGCACGTGCGCGTCGATGAATTGAGGAATTAAGGACAGTGAGCAGTGGATGAGATCCGGATGAAGTGAACGAATGCCTTTCGTCGCATGGAAGGTGACGGCTTTATGCTGTACGATCTCGTCCTAACCCGCTTCACTGTTCACTGTTGCTTCTCACTTTGGAATCTGCGTTGCATCCCACCCGCCGCCAAGGGAACGCACCAGACCCACGCTGGCCACGAACTGCCTGGTCTGCAAATCAATCGCGGTCCGTTGATTCTGCAGTAAGGTCGCTTCGGCTGTCAGCACTTCCAGATAGCTCGTCACACCGCCAGTGTAGCGGTTGTTCGAAACGTCCAGCGAATGCTGCGCCGAATCCACTGCCTTCTGCTCGGCGCCGGTCTCCTGCTCTAGGATCCGCAACCCTGAAAGCTGATCCTCCACATCTTCGAAGGCAAGAAACACGGCGCTCTTGTACGCCGAAACCTGCGCCTCGTAGTTGTGGCGCGCCTCGTCAGTCAGCGCATGACGCTGGCCGGCATCAAACAGTAACTGAGTCGCCTGCGCGCCCAGTGACCACAGTGCGCTCGGTCCCTGAATCCAATCCCCCACGTGCGTGCTCTCGAATCCACCCGTCCCACTCAAGTTGATCGTCGGGTAGAACGCGCTGATAGCAATCCCGATCTGCTCATTCGCGGCGGCCGTACGGCGCTCCGCAGCCGCGATATCGGGCCTGCGCTCCAGAAGCTGCGATGGAACCCCGAGCGGCACCTTCGGCAACTGAAGATCCAGCGGCGAGGGCGGAATGCTGAAGTCCGGCAGCTTGTAGTCGGCGATCGTTCCCACTGCATGCTCATACTGCGCGCGCGCGACCCCGAGATCGACAAGCTGCGCACGCACCGTTTCAAGCTGCGTCCTTGCCTGGGCCACATCCACTTCAGTCGCAACTCCGCCGTGCATGCGATTTTCCGTCAGGTCGAGTTGCTTCTCAAGATCGCTTACCGTCGAATTCAACAGCTTGATTTGCGCATCCAGACCGCGCAACTGAAAATAGTCCGTGGCCATGTCCGCTTCCAGCGTCAACTCCACATTGGCCATCTCCGCATTGTCGGCTTGCGCGTTCTCGCGCGCTGCTTCAACCGTGCGCCGAATTTTTCCCCAGAAGTCAGGCTCCCAGCTCGCCTCGCCGCCAAGGAGCAGGTCGTTGTAACTCGCCTGCGTAGTCGGCGTAGTCAACGGCTTGTGCGCGGAGTTCTTGTAGTGAATCACCGACGGGTCGGCCTGCAAGGTCGGGAAGAGCGCCGATCGCGCCACAGCGACCTGGTCGCGCGCCGCCAGATACGTCTCGAGCGCTTGTCGAAGCCCCTGGTTATACGTGGGAATGCGCTCTTCAAGTTTGTTGAGCTGCGGGTCCTGATAGATCTCCCACCACTTCCCCTTCAGCATTCCATCGGACGGCGAGGCCGCCTGCCAACTTCCGCCTGCCGGATTCGGCGGAGGCGGAACCACCGCCGATGCGCCCGTCTCCTTATAGACCGGAGGCGCCGTGTACCCCGGCCGCTTGTAATCAGGCCCAACCGGTTTGCAACCCGCAAGCAGGCCCAGCGCCGCAAGCGCAGCGACGCTGCCCGCTTGAAGCATCCACTTGGGCTCGCGCACCTGCATTTCTACTTCCCTCCGCTATTTGGCTGCGCGTTCGGATTGACGATCTGGACTTTCTCTCCCTCGATCAATGAGTCGGGCGGATCCTGGATGACCTGGTCATTGCTCTCAAGGCCGGAGACAATCTGCACCGTCGCTCCGTCGTCTTCGCCGATACTTACCTTGGCCAAATGCGCGGTGCTCCCATTCACCACCGTGCCCACGCGCATTCCCTCTTTGCGAAAGATGAGTGCGGATGAAGGCACAATCAGCGCCGCATGCGGAACTGGCGTCTTGAAGTGCACCTGCGCCAGCGATCCCGGAAGCAGCTCCCCACTGCGATTGTCCACATCGACTTCCACCAGCAGCGTGCGGCTCGCAGGATCGATAGCATCCGCTGTGCGCACCAGCGTGCCCACATAAGTCTTGTTTGCATGCTCAGGGAAAGTCAGATCAAGCTTCTGACCGCGCTTCACGTCCGAGGTCGAAATCTGCGGCACGTTCACAAACACGCGAAGAGTGTTGAGCTCCTGCATATGAAACATTTCCCGGCCCGTACCCACGTCTACCAATTGACCGGTATCCACAGCTCGAGCCGTAACAACCCCATCGAAAGGCGCGTAGATCTTTTCGAACGATTGCAGTTCATGCAGTCTCTGTACGTTGGCCTGCGCTGATTTGACGCCCGCCGCCTGCGCTTTGGCCTGGCTCACCAGGTTTTCAGTGTCATACGCTGAAACTGCGTTGGACTTCAGCAGTCCCGTGTAGCGATCGGCCTGTGCCTGCGAATTCGCCGCATTGGCTTGCAGACGTATGCAGATCCGCCTCTGCCTGCGCCAGTTGTTGATCCACCTCGGGGCTTGCAATCTCCGCCAGCAGCGCGCCCTTCTTTACCTTTGCGCCGATATCGAAGTACCACTTCGTCAAGTAACCTGTAGTGCGCGCATAGATTGGCGAATCCACATACGCCGTCACATTGCCCGGCAGCAGAAAGCTATCCACCGGGCTACCCTGCCTGGGCGGCTCGACAATCACCGTGGGCGCAGCCAGTTCGTCGGTCGTCTTGGCCAGCGCACGGTCGTCGGACATGGCGGTGCCAGATGCCCAGCCCCGCCAGAACTCCCAGGACGATTGCCACCAGCACCACGCCGATCACCGCCTTGCGCGGAGAGATAGTCTCCTGTTCGGGCGCGGACTCGTGATCGTGCGTCGGCTTCGAGGCCGAGCCTTGGTGGGCCGGGCTTTGGTTATGCGGATCTTTACTCATCAATCACTCCGGTGTCTCGTCGAACTCGTCGATTGTTCCCGCTCGTGCCACGCTCTCAGCCCCGCGGCGCTTGCGTTCCAGGCGGCCGTGGACCAGAGAAAACGAAGCCGGCACAAACATCAGCGTGGCCACTGTGGCCAGCAAAAGCCCGCCAATCACAGCGCGGCCCAGCGGCGCATTCTGCTCGCCGCCATCGCCCAAGCCCCAGCGCCATGGGCACCATGCCGATAATCATCGCCAGCGCCGTCATCATGACCGGCCGCAGGCGCACAAAACCGGCATTCAATGCCGCGCGACGCGCGTCCCCAACCAGAATCTCCAACTGCTCGCGCGCAAAGCTCACCACCAGAATCGAGTTGGACGTGGCCACGCCCATGCACATGATGGCGCCCGTCAAGCGCCGGCACGCTCAGCCGCGTATTGGTCAGAAACAAGAACCACACAATCCCCGCCAGCGCCGCCGGCAACGCGGCAATGATCAGAAACGGATCGAGCCACGACTGAAAATTCACCACGATCAGCAGGTAGACCAGAAGAATCGAGAAGGCCAGACCAGCCAGCAGTCCAAAGTAGGACTTCTTCATCGTCTCGCTCTGCCCGCGCAAAATGAAGTGCGATCCGCGCGGCAGATCCTTTTGATGGTTCGCGATAATCTTCTCCATGCCGCGCGTGACCGTGCCCAGGTCGGTCCCGTCCACGTTGGTATAGATGTCGAGAACCGGCTGCACGTCGTAGTGACTCACCGTGCCCAGCTCCGCGCCGGGAACAATTCCCGCCAGGTTCCCCAGTACCTGCTCCTGCGCGGGAGCCCCTGGAGAACCGGTTGATGCCGAGCCGGTCGTCGCCGTCCCTGTCGCGGCGCCGGCGTTCAACGCTTGCGCTGAGGACGTGCTCGAAACCGGAAGACTGTTCAGCTCAGCCAGCGAGTCCAGCTTGTACTGCGGAGCCTGCACGGCAACGTTGTACGTCACGCCGCTCCTGGGATCGAGATAAAAGCTCGGCGTCGTCTGGAAGCTTCCGCTGAGCGCAACCAGCAGGCTCGTCGCCACATCCTTTTGCGAAAGGCCAACCGCCTGCGCGCGCGTCCTGTCCACCGCAACGGTCATATTGGGATAGTTGAAAGGCTGCTGAATGCGCGCATCGGCCGCGCCAGGCACATAGCGCACCTCGTTCAACATCCTCTCCGCGAGCGCGCGATTGCCATAAAGGTCGGGCCCCACAATCTGCACATCGATGGGCGCTGAAAGTCCGAAGTTCAGAATCTGCGTCACGATGTCGACGGGGAGAACGTAAAAAGTTACGCCCGGATAATCGTGCGCCAAAACGCCGCGCAGCTTCTCTACGTAAGCTGCCGTCGGATGATGATCTTCGGTGAGCTGCACCTGGATATCCGCATCGGCAGGTCCAATCGGCGCGGAAGTCGAGTAGGAGAGATTCAGCCCCGAATAGGGCAGCCCGATGTTATCGACAATCGTCACCACCTCCTTCGCGGGAATCTGCTGGCGAATCACAGAGTCAATGTGATCGCATAACAGCGCTGTCTCCTCGATGCGGGTGCCCGTCTGCGCGCGCACGTGAATCTTGAACGAACCCGAATCGACCGAGGGAAAGAAATCCTGCCCCAGCCAAGGCTCCAGAAACACCACCGAACCCAAGGCAAACACCAGGAAGAGAATCAGAAACACCACGGCATGGTCCACGCAAAGCGTCAGCACTCGCAGATACGCGTGGCGCATCTTTTCAAATCCAGACTCAAACCCATGCTGAAACCTCACGAACGGATTGCGGCTCGCCTGCTTCCTGGCCGCCTGCGCATCGTCGTGCTCAGTAAGAAGGTATTTGGCCATCGTCGGCACAACCGTTCGCGAAAGCAGGTAGCTCGCAAGCATCGCGAAGACAACAGCCTCAGCCAGTGGGACAAATAAGTAGCGCGCCACGCCGCTGAGGAAGAACATCGGGACAAACACGATGCAGATGGCCAGCGTCGAAACCAGTGCCGGCGTAGCAATCTGCGCGGCGCCATCCAGAATCGCCTGCTCGATCTCTTTCCCTGACTCAAGATTTCGATTAATGTTTTCGATTTCGACCGTCGCATCGTCTACCAGAATGCCGACGGCCAGCGCCAGGCCCCCCAGCGTCATAATGTTGATGGTCTCGTGCAGTGCGTAAAGCACGCTGAGCGAGCAAAGAATCGAGAGCGGAATGGACACCGCGATGATCACCGTCGATCGCCAGCTACCCAGAAAAATCAAAATCATGATTGCCGTAAGGCAGGCCGCTACCAGCGCCTCGCGAACCACCCCATCAATTGCTCCCCGCACAAAGATCGACTGATCGGAGAGTGCCCTGATCTTGAGCGCCTCCGGTAGCTGGCCTTTGATGCTTTCCAGCTTTTCGCGCACACCGGCGATGATGTCGAGCGTGGACGAATTGCCCGTCTTCAACACGTTCATCAAAATGGCCCGCTTGCCATCCACGCGCACGATGTTGGTCTGCGGCGGGTTGCCGTCTCGCACATGAGCCACGTCGCGAACATAGATCATCGCGCCGTTCACGGCCTTAACGGGCAAGTTGTTCAACTCGTCAACGATCGCTGGCGAAGAGTTCGTTTCGATCGCGTATTCAAACCGATCGATCTTCGCCGTGCCCGAGGGAACAATGAGGTTCTGCGCCGAAACTGCATTCACCACATCGACGGGCGAAAGCCCCTTGGCCTGCAAGGAGTGCAGATCGATATCCACCTGTACTTGACGCTGCTTGCCGCCATACGGGAACGGCGTCTGCGCGCCCTCAATGGTCGCCAATTGGGTTCGAATGTTGTTCTGGCCAAGGTCGTTCAGTCTCTGCTCATCCAGGCCCTCGCCTGACAGGCCGAGCTGCAGTACCGGCACGCTCGATGCGTTGTATTGGATGATGAACGGCGGCGTCGTGCCCGGCGGCAACGAACGCAGCTGCACCTGGCTGATCGAAGTGACCTGGGCCACGGCAGACCCGATGTTCACATGAGGCTGGAAATAGATCTTGATGATACCGATGCCATTGAGCGATTGCGACTCGATGTGCTCGATGTCGTTGACAGTCGTGGTCATTCCGCGCTCGCTGTTGAAGATAATGCGCGTCGACATCTCCTGCGCGGATAGACCCGTGTAATTCCACACCACGGTCACAACAGGAATATCGATGTTCGGAAAGATGTCTGTCGGCATCGACAGGATGCTGAACACGCCCAGCAGCAGAACCAGGAACCCGAAGACAGCAAAGGTGTAGGGCCGCCTTAGCGCAAGCCGGACAATCCACATCATAAGACTTGTTCTCGCTCCTGAACCTGGCTGCCCGCTTCAACGGGAATGATTAAACCCGGCTCGAACATGACCTTGCTCTCGTATGTTCCGGGGCTCACGACGGAGGGCGGGGGTGCCACCCGCTGGAAATCCAAAAATCGATCGACACCTCATTTTAAAGGAAGCAGCACGGGCAAAAGGCGTAACTTCAAACAAAATGCCCTTACTTAAAGACGCAGGATCAATCGCGCCGGTTGCATTTTCACCACGCTTCGATCTCACATTGCGCCGGATCGCCTTTTCCGCCCTCCGGTCGTTTGGAATAAAATGATCCCGTCGCGCCCGGTTTGTCCGTCCAATCTTCTGCGGGCGCTCGATGGATGCGTAGCCAAGGGGCCGCATCCTCGCCAAACGAAACTTAAGCTGAAACTGTTTCGTCCCTAGCAAAGTAAGCGGGAATTTTGACCATTTCCTGACCACCTCGCGATGTTGTCCACATCGCGTCCATTCGGACACCAGGAAACGACAGGAATCTCTAATCATGTCCATTCAAGCCACGCCGGAATCGTACCTTCCCCCTGTCACCCAGTCTGAGAAGCCTCCCGAGCGCAAGGGGTCGTTGTGGGTTCGCCTTCTGGTCTACCTCGTCATCATCGGAGCGCTGGCCTTTCTCGTCTGGCGCATCTACCAGAATCAGCAGGCCAGCAAGGCCAACCAGACCAATCAGGCCATGGCACTTTCGAACATGCGGGTCCCGGTTCAAGTGGCAGCAGCTGAAACAAAGCCAATGCCCATCTTTCTTACCGGACTGGGCACAGTCACTCCCTACATGAGTGTCACCGTTAAGGCGCGCGTAAGCGGCGAACTCCAACCCGTAAAGTTCACTGAAGGGCAGCAGGTGAAGCAGGGCGAGACCATCATGGTCATCGACCCAAAACCGTACCAAGCCGCTCTCGACCAAGCCAAGGGAACGCTGCTGCATGATCAAGCCCTTCTCAAGGATGCGCAGGCGGAGTACGCGCGCTACAAGGCTCTCTACGACGCCGGCGTCACCTCAAAAGAGACGCTTGAAGCCGATGAAGCCACGCAGGGTCAGTATCAGGGCGCAATCGCTTCCGATAAAGCCGCTATCGAGACCGCGCAGTTACAGCTCGACTGGTGCACCATCCAATCCCCCATCAACGGCCGCATCGGCCTCCGTCTTGTTGATCCCGGCAATATCATCACGGCCAACACCACCAATCTCGTGGTCATCAACCAATTTCAGCCCATCGCGGTGTACTTCACGTTGCCTGAAAACGAACTACCCGCGGTGTTGAAGAAACTCTCTGCCGAACGCCGTCTCCCCGTCGACGCGTATGACCGCGACGACCTGGTCAAGCTGGCCTCTGGCTACCTGCTCACGGCCGACAATCAGATCGACACCACCACCGGCACTGACAAGCTAAAAGCCGTCTTCGACAACACCGACAACAGCCTGTTCCCCAACCAGTTCGTCAACATTCATCTGGTTCTCGAGAATCGGCCCAAGGGCGATCGTCGTTCCCTCGGCGGCCATCCAGTCCGGCCTGCAGGGCAATTTTGTCTGGACCATCGCCGCCGATGCAAAGGGCAATTCGACCGCCAAGATTCAGCCGGTCAAGATCGCCCTTGCTGAAGGCCAGTCCACCATCATCGACAGCGGATTGGAGGGCGGCCAGCAAGTCGTGGTCGACGGCGCCGACCGCCTCCGCCCCGGCCAGATCGTCATCGCCTCCGCAGCTCGTCAAAGAACGCAGGCGCCTGCGCAGACCTCCGCCCCGCCTTCAGCTCCCCCCGGCGCGCCCCCGAGCACGCAGCATCCGAACAAGGAGAAGCAGTGAGCCTGAGTCCTTCCCGGCCGTTTATTCTGCGTCCGGTCGCCACCTCATTGCTCATGGCGGCTATCATGCTTGCCGGCTACGTCGGCTACATGCAGTTGCCCGTCTCCGCCCTGCCTGAAGTTGACTACCCCATCATCCAGGTGCTGACCTTCTACCCCGGCGGTGGGCCCGAGGTGATGGCCTCCTCCGTCACCGCGCCCCTCGAACGCCAGTTCGGCCAGATGCCCGGCCTGAAGCAGATGACTTCCGTCAGCTCCGGCGGCGGCTCCATCATCACCCTCGAATTCAACCTCGACGAAAACATCGACGTTGCCGAGCAGGAAGTGCAGGCGGCCATCAACGCGGCCAACAGCTTTCTGCCCGACCGATCTGCCCAATCCGCCGATCTACAGCAAGGTCAACCCCGCCGACGCGCCCATCATGACCCTGGCGCTCTACTCCGACTCAATCCCGCTCGACAAGATCGAAGACGCCGCCGACACCAACCTCGCCCAGAAGATCTCCCAGGTCACCGGCGTAGGACTTGTCTCCATCGCCGGCGGACAAAAGCCCTCCGTCCGCATCCAGGCCAACCCCGCGCAGCTTGCCGCCTATAACCTCAGCCTCGAAGACCTGCGCACCGCCGTCGCAGCCGCCAACGTCGACCAAGCCAAGGGCACCCTGAACGGCAATCGTCAGTCGTTCACCATCGGCGCCAACGATCAGCTCCTTTCCAGCAGCGACTACAAGCCCGTCATCGTTGCCTATCGCAATGGCGCCGCCGTCCGCGCCTCTGATGTTGCCACCATCGTCGATGCTGCCGAAAATTCGCAGCAGGCCGCCTGGATGGATCGCCAACCCGCCGTCATCGTCAACATCCAGCGCCAGCCCGGCGCCAACATCATCGCTGTCGTTGACCGCATTCAAAAGCTGCTGCCGGTGTTGCAGACCAGCATGCCCGCCTCCATCCAGGTAAAGGTGCTCACTGACCGCACCATCACCATTCGCGCCTCCGTCCGCGATGTGGAGTTCGAGCTCATGCTCACCGTGGCCCTCGTGGTCATGGTCATCTTCGTCTTCCTGCGTAACCTCGCCGCAACCATCATTCCGTCCGTCGCCGTTCCGCTTTCGATCGTGGGAACCTTCGGCGTGATGTACCTGCTCGGCTACTCGCTGAATAACCTCACCCTCATGGCGCTCACCATCTCCACCGGCTTTGTCGTCGACGACGCCATCGTCATGATCGAAAACATCTCCCGCTACATTGAAGAAGGCGAGACGCCCATGCGCGCGGCCCTCAAGGGCAGCCAGCAAATCGGCTTCACCATCATCTCCCTCACCGTCTCGCTCATCGCGGTGCTCATCCCCCTGCTCTTCATGGGCGATGTCGTCGGACGCCTCTTCCGCGAATTCGCCATCACCCTGGCCGTCACCATCCTGGTCTCCGCCGTCGTCTCCCTCTCGCTCACGCCCATGATGTGCTCGCGCATTCTCAAGCACAAACCGGAATCGGAGCAATCGCGCTTCTATCACGCTTCGGAAAAAGTCTTCAATTCGGTCATCGCCTTTTACGGCCGCACGCTGCAGTTCGTCCTGCGCTATCGCTTCACCACCCTCATCGTCACCATCGCCACGCTCGTGGCCACGCTGCTGCTCTATGTCGTCGTGCCCAAGGGCTTCTTCCCGGTGCAGGACACCGGCGTCCTGCTCGGCATCAGCGAAGCGCCACAGTCGGTCAGCTTCGACAGCATGGCCCAGCGCCAGCAAAAACTTGTCGACGTCATTCTTCAGGATCCGGCGGTCGACAACATCTCCTCGTTCATCGGTGTCGACGGAACCAACACCACCCTCAACTCCGGCCGTATCCAGATCAATCTCAAACCGCTCGATCAGCGCGGCATCTCCGCCACTGAAGTTATCCAGCGCCTGCAACCGAAATTGAATGCAGTCGATGGCATCCAGCTTTTCCTGCAGCCCTTGCAGGACCTGACCGTTGAAGACCGCGTCAGCCGCACTGAATTCCAATATTCCCTCGAAGATCCCGACCAAGCCGAACTCGCCAAATACACCCGCCAGATGGTCAACGAGCTAAGCAAAGAAAAAGTCGTCACCGACGTGGCCAGCGATCTGCAGGATCAAGGGCTCGGCGCCAAACTGGTCATCGATCGCGACACCGCTGCCCGCCTTGGCATTGCAATGGCCGACGTCGACAACACGCTCTACGACGCCTTTGGCCAGCGCCAGGTCTCCACCATCTTCACTCAGCTCAACCAGTACCACGTGGTCATGGAAGTGGGTCAGAACTTCCAGACTGATCCCTCCACGCTCAACAATCTCTACGTCAAGTCAGGCAACGGCACTCAGGTCCCTCTGAGCATGGTTGCACACTGGGAGCAATCCAGCGCTCAACTCGCCATTGGCCATCAGGGCCAGTTCCCCTCCACCGTTATCAGCTTCAACCTCGCTCCAGGAAAGTCATTAGGCGACGCCGTCGATGCCGTCAACCGGATCGAGAAGAACATCAACATGCCGGCCAGCATCAACGCCAGCTTTCAGGGAACCGCCGCTGCCTTCCAAACCTCACTCTCCAACGAACCGCTGCTCATCCTCGCCGCCCTCATTACCGTCTACATCGTCCTCGGCGTCCTCTATGAGAGCTACATTCACCCCATCACCATCATCTCCACGCTGCCCTCAGCCGGCGTCGGCGCCATCTTGGCCCTGATGATCACGCACACCGAGTTCAGCGTCATCGCCCTTATCGGCATCATCCTGCTCATCGGTATCGTGAAGAAGAATGCCATCATGATGATTGACTTCGCCCTGCAGGCCGAGCGCGATGAGCATCTCCCCGCCGAAGAAGCAATCTTCAAGGCATGCCTGCTCCGTTTCCGGCCCATCATGATGACCACCATGGCGGCGCTGCTTGGTGGCCTGCCCCTGGCTCTCGGCGGCGGTGTGGGCGCCGAGCTACGCAAACCACTAGGGATCACTATCGTCGGCGGCTTGCTGCTCTCCCAGTTGCTCACCCTCTACACCACGCCCGTCATCTACATCTACTTCGACAAGCTGGCGCAGCGCATGAAGCCCAGCGCCCTCGAATCAGGATACGAACAGGAAACCCTAGGCGCGGACTAACCGGCGCAGACTGGAACAGGAGGAGACCATGAAGAAAGTCGTGCTTGCCCTTTTGTTGCTCGCGCCGTCACTCGCCAGCGCTGAAAAGGCCGCGGTGAATCCCGCCGACTACACCATCAAAGTGCATATCAAGTCTTCGCGGCTAATTTATATCGGATCAGGCACAAACACCCAGGTGGTGGAAGACTTGATGGTGCTGATTGACGGCAAGACGTATGAGCTCACCAATGCCGCCCCCAGAAATAGCGTCTTGCGCCTCGGCGACTATCAAGCCAGAACCATCAAGGTAAAAGGACAAACGACCCGATCCTACGAGGATGGCACGGTCTTTGAATTTCTCCTCCCCGACGGTTCGACCCGCAGATTTTATACCGCCGGTGAATTCGAGTAGCTAAGCCATGCATCTCTCCGCACCCTTCATCCAACGGCCCGTCGCCACCACGCTGCTCAGTGTGGCGCTGCTCATGGCTGGTTCCGTTGCTTATTCGGTGCTGCCGGTTGCCTCACTGCCCAACGTCGACTTTCCCGTCATCGGCGTGAATGCGGGCCTTCCCGGCGCAAGCCCTGAGACCATGGCCTCCGCCGTGGCGACGCCGCTCGAACGCCAATTTGGCCGCATCGCCGGCGTCAACCAGATGACCTCGTCCAGCTCTCTGGGCTCCGCCTCGGTCACGCTTCAGTTCGATATCAATCGCAACATCGATGCCGCGGCCCGCGATGTGCAGGCCTCAATCAACGCCGCCCGCAGCCAGTTACCGTCCTACCTGCCGCAGAACCCAGGCTACCGCAAGGCCAACCCCGCTGAAGCGCCCATCCTCATCCTGACCCTCACCTCCGATGTCGTCACCAAGCCGCAGATCTACGACATGGCCGACTCCATCCTCGCCCAGAAGATCTCGCAGATTCAGGGCGTCGGCCAGGTCTTCGTCGGCGGCAGCGCTCAGCCCGCCGTGCGCGTGGAGCTGAACCCCATGCAGCTGGGTAGCAATGGCGTGGGACTTGAAGCGGTCCGCACCGCGCTCGGCAACGCCAACGCAAACCGGCCCAAGGGCGCATTTCAGGATAATGGCGACCGCTGGCTGATCAACGACAACGATCAGATCTACAAAGCCAGCGACTACGCCCCTATCATCGCCGGCTACAACCCGCAGACCGGCGCTCCGGTGCGCGTCGGCGACCTTGGCACCGTCACCAACAGCGTCTCCGATATCCACACCGCGGGCGTCGCCGGCATCAACCCCGACAAAGGGCCTCCTGCCCAGCTCAAAGACGCCATCCTGCTGGTCATCTTCAAGGTCCCCGGCGCCAACGTCATCGACACCGTCGACGCAGTCTTGAAAGAGTTGCCCCACCTGCAGGCCGACATTCCGCCCACCATCAAGATGGATGTCGCCGTTGACCGCACCACCACCATTCGCTCCAGCGTCCACGACGTCGAAATCTCGCTGCTCATCAGCGTGTTTCTCGTTGTCCTGGTGGTCTTCCTTTTCCTCCGCGAGATCTGGGCCACCATCATTCCATCCGTCGCCGTCCCGCTCTCGCTTGTCGGCACCTTTGGCGTGATGTACCTGCTGGGATACACCATCGACAATCTATCGCTGATGGCGCTCACCATCTCCACAGGATTCGTGGTCGACGACGCGATCGTCGTCATCGAAAACATCACCCGCTACATCGAGATGGGCATGAAGCCCTACGACGCCGCGATGAAAGGCTCCAGGGAGATCGGCTTCACCGTCCTCTCCATGAGCACATCACTCATCGCCGTCTTCATCCCCATCCTGCTCATGGGCGGCATCGTCGGCAAGCTCTTCCGCGAGTTCGCTGTAACGCTATCAGTAGCCATCACCGTCTCGCTGCTGGTTTCGCTCACCACCACGCCCATGCTCTGCGCGCAATTCCTCAAGCAACGCGACGAAACACGGCACGGCCGCCTCTACCGCGCCAGCGAGCGCATCTTCGATTGGCTCCACTACGAATACAACTCGGGATTGCGCTGGGTTCTGCGCCACCAATGGCTCATTCTCGGCGTGGCCGTCGGCTCTGCCTTCCTGAATGTCTACCTGTTCATGATTGTGCCCAAGGGCTTCTTCCCGCAGCAGGACACGGGGCGCCTCGGCGGCCGCACCATGGCGGCCCAGGACATTAGCTTCCCGGCCATGCGCGACAAACAGCGCGCCCTCGCGCAGATGGTCCTCGAAGACCCGGCGGTTCAATCCGCCACAGCCTTCGTCGGCGGCAATGGCCCCGGCGGCGGCAGCTCCAACGTCGGCAACATGTTCATCGGACTGAAGCCGCTGAGCGATCGCCCGGGCCACGTTTCAGCCGATGATGTGGTGAACCGTCTGCGCCGCAAGCTCACCAGTGTTCCCGGCGCCATCCTCTTCCTCCAGGCGCAACAGGACATCCAGATCGGCGGCCGAGGCGCAGCCGCTCAATATCAGTACACGCTCTCCGATGAGAACCTCAACGAGCTGAACACCTGGGCGCCGCAGCTTGAAGCCCGCGTGCGCAATATGCCGCAGTTACGCGACGTCTCCACCGATCAACAAAACCAGGGCCTTGCCGAGAATCTCGTCATCGATCGCGATGCCGCCGCGCGTCTCGGCGTCACCGCGACCGCAATCGACAATGTGCTCTACGACGCCTTCGGCCAGCGCGAAGTCTCCACCATGTACACCGCGCTCAACCAGTACTTCGTGGTCATGGAAGTCGATCCACGCTATCAACTCAGTCCCGACTCGCTCAACAGCATCTATGTCAAAGCCTCCAACGTGGTCGGAGCCACAACCTCGATGCCGGCAACGGTCACAGCCGCCGCCGCAACCACTGGCGGAGCCCCCGCGCCCGCATCTCCCGCCGCGCCCACGCCTGCTGCACCCTCCTTCCTCACCTCCGGAGGAAACCTGATCGCGAGCCTTACCACGACACCCGGTTCCTCAGTCAGTCCCACCTCCGCCGGAACGCTGACGGGGATGACAGCGTCAGCCGCATCGGGCGCCTCATCGAGCCCAACCCTCGCCGCGCCTGCTGCAGTCGCCGCGCCCGCCGCCTCTCCAGCATCCACCGGCGCCATGGTCCCGCTCTCGGCCTTCGCCCACTTTGAGCAACAGCGCACTCTGCTCCAGGTCAACCACCAGGGACAGTACCCCGCGGTCACACTCACGTTCAACCTCGCGCCCGGCTATGCTCTTGGCGATGCCGTCGTTGCTCTTGAAAAGGCCGAGCGCGACATGGGCATGCCGTCCAACATCCACGCCACCTTTCAAGGCACCGCACAGGCCTTTCAGGATTCGCTGCGCAACGAGCCCTACCTCATCCTCGCCGCGCTCGTCGCCGTCTACATCGTGCTCGGCATTCTCTACGAGAGCCTGATTCACCCGCTCACCATTCTCTCCACCCTGCCGCCCGCCGGCGTCGGCGCCATTCTCGCGCTGCTCCTCACCGGGAACCGACCTCAGCATCATCGCGCTTATCGGCATCATTCTGCTCATCGGCATCGTCAAGAAGAACGCCATCATGATGATCGATTTCGCGCTGCAGGCCGAACGCGACGAAGGCCTCGCGCCCGTCGATGCCATCTATCAGGCATGCCTGCTCCGCTTCCGCCCCATCATGATGACGACGCTCGCCGCCATGTTCGGCGCTCTGCCTCTCGCCATCGGCATGGGCGTCGGCTCCGAGCTGCGCAAGCCGCTCGGCATCACCATCTTCGGCGGACTGCTCGTCTCGCAGGCGTTGACCCTCTTCACCACCCCGGTCGGTGTATCTCTTCTTCGACCGGCTGCAGTGGCGCGTCATGAAGCTCCACCGCGTCGGCTCCGAATTGGAAGAAGCCCCCGGCGACTGAAATAAGAACGCCGCCATCCTGAGTTTCAGCAGACAATTGCTCCACGAACTTGCATGAAAATCGGGCGGATGAGTCTCGATGGTAAGGATTTGGGGTGCCCCATCCATCCACGGTCTCATCGTGGATGGGTGGGATACTACAAACCCATCAATCGCCACGTGCTTTGTAACAGGGCAGGACTTCAGTCGTGCCGCCCGATCCCGGAATTATTGAGATCAAAAGCACGCGGCGCAGCCGCGCGGCTCCCCCGCTCAGCATCCATCCCGAAATACCCTGAATGCGGCCACGCCGCGCTACAATTCCCCATGACTCGCGACGAGGCGATAATGCTGGTGAGCCGTGCGCTCGCAGCCATCCAGTTGATCACTGCCTTACTGGACATAACCTATCTGCCGGCGTACCTCTTGTCCTGGCACCATCATGCGCAATTCGGGTCTAGCTCGATTCCCTCGGACTATTACACAAGGCTCTACACAATCGAACTAGGAGCCTTGATTTTGCGGATCTGTGGCGAGTTTCTGCTTACTCTGGTCCTCTGGAACTGTGGACCATGGGTCGTACGCTTCCTGCTACCACCAATGCAGAACGAGGAAAAACCAGCTGAGGGCAATCATGAGCCCCGCGCCTAATTCTGCGCCAGCGCCCTCTGCACCGCGCGATCGACAGCAGCCGTAGACCCGCGCCCGAAACCCTCTCCCTGATACACGATGAAACCCCGGCGGTCGACGACATAGGTCCTCGGAATGCCTGCCGTGGCAAAGAGCGCATATGTGGATCGATCGGGATCCCAGGCCAGCGGGAAGGTATAGTTTGCGTGTGTCCTCTGAAATCCGAGCACGGTGCTCTTATCCTGCTCGCGCGCGATGGCGATAAAAACGAAATCGGGCGAAGACTTGTATTTCTGCCAGATCTGCTTTTCAAGCTCGGGCATCTCGATCTGGCACGGACCGCACCACGTGGCCCAGAAGTTGACCACCACGACCTTGCCCTTTTCCTCAGCCAGCGAAAAAGTCCCGCCCGACGCCTGCTCGACGCGGATGTCGGGCATCTTATCCCCAACCTTCGTCAAGGTTTCGTGGTCAGAAGAAGCCTGCCCGCAGGCGGTCAAAACAAAAAGCGCTAAGACGAAGCAACAGAGAAGAAAGCGGCGCGGATGTCGACACTGCGGATTCATACACCCATTTGTAGCCCAACTGGCCCCGCGCTACAATTCCCCATGACTCGCCGCCTTTTCAGCCCTCTGCTCCTGCTGCTCTGCACCCTCGCCATCGCCCAAACCCCCGCATCGCCCCCACAGCCCCCGGCCACCCTGCGCAGCGTTCTCCTCGCGCAACTTCACTCCACCCATGACAAGGCGGACTGGCAGGTCCCCGTCAACACCGCCATTGCCGGCCTCACCGTCGAACAGGCCAAATGGGTCCCCACCAACGCCGCGGGCAAAATCGACCCCAATGCGAATCATTCGGTCGGCATGCTCACTTATCACCTGCTCTTCTGGAACAACCATACCCTGGCCCAGCTCAGCGGCAAAAAACCCGGCCCCGTCCCCAGCAATAACGATGAGACCTTCAACGACTTCGATGCGGCCTCCTGGCCCAAGACTGTCCACGATCTCGACGCTGTGATGGTCTCGCTCGAGCAGCTTGTCCAGAATGCCGACGACGCAACGCTGGCCAAAATTGCTCCGACCGTCGCCAACATCTGCACCCATAACGCCTACCACACCGGACAAATCCTTTATGTCCGAAAGCTGCAAGGCTCCTGGAATCCGGACAACGGAGTGAAATAAACCCGAATCGACCTCCTGACCGAATGAACCGCGCATCGTAAAATTCACGCATGAAGAATCGCGGCTTACTCGCCCTGAGAATCATGGTCGCAATCGCCATGGGAGGCTTCCTGCTTGGGGAATTGAGCAATCCTGTCTTCCTCTCCCTCGCCCCGAGATTCCAAAACCTCGGACGCGTCTTCATCGTTCTTTTCGCCGTCGCTTGGCTGATTCAAGGCTATGTTCTTTTGAAAAAATTCAAGCCCGCGGATTCGAACTGACTCACCACCAGCCTCCCCTCTCAATTCGCGGTCGCGCCGGTTTGGTGATATCGTCAGATTCATCCCGAAACACCAGCTTCCCGGGGTTCCCTTCAATCCATCGCCGTCTTCCACGGCCGGTTCCACCTCGACATCCGTCGAGGCATAACACAGGTGTCGATGTCTTCTCTCAGTTGAACGAAAGGCGAAGGTATTCTGATGACCCAGCCCCACGCTCTGATGGACGCCAATCATGTCTTAACGCTGGAAGAGATTGCCAGCCTTGCCAAAGAAGGCGGCAAGCCCGCCGACACCCTGATGAACGTAGTCGCGCTCATCGCCCATCGCTTCCACACCGACGTGTGCTCGGCCTACCTGCTCGAACCCGACCGCTCCAACCTGGTGCTGGCTGCAACCCTCGGCCTCAATCCCCAGGCCATCGGCACCCTGCGCATGTCTGTGCACGAGGGCCTCGCCGGTCTGGTCGCCGAGCAAGTGCTCCCCGTCGCGGTCAATGACGTCAGCAAGCATCCGCGCTTCAAGTTTTTCAAGGACTCGGGCGAGGAACACTACCACTCGTTCCTCGGCGTTCCCCTCATCGACCGCGGTGTCCTGCAAGGCGTGCTGATTGTCCAGACCAAGGAGGCCCGCACGTTTCGTGAAAGCGAGATCCGCATGCTGGTCGAGGCCGCCGGCCAGGTCGCGCCGGTGGTCAGCGAGGCGCGCACCCTCGATCGTTTCATCGCTCCCGCACAAGAGCGCCTGTGGGCCCTGGCTCGCAACGTCTGGTGGAGCTGGGATCACGACTGCATCAGTCTCTTCCGCGATCTCGATCCGGCCCGTTGGCGCGAGCTCAATCAGAATCCCATCTCCCTGCTCAGCGAACTGCCCCTCGGCGAAATCCAGCGCCGCGCCGCCGAACTCGTCCTGCACAGCCGCATCAACTACGTCTACCGCCGCCAGCAGGAGTATCTCAACGCCGACCGCACCTGGGGTACCGCCAATGCCGGCGTGCTCCGCCCTCGCCCAGTCGCTTATTTTTCAGCCGAGTTCGGACTGCACGAATCCTTGCCCATCTACTCCGGCGGTCTCGGCATCCTCGCCGGCGATCACATTAAGAGCGCATCCGATCTCGACATTCCCCTCATCGGCATCGGCCTGTTCTACGGCCAGGGCTACTTTCTGCAACGTCTCGATCAAAGCGGTTGGCAGCGCGAAGAATATCTCCAGACCGACGTCAATCAGTTGCCCATGCAGCCCGCCATCGGTACCAACGGCGAGCCGGTGGTCATCGAAATCGCCACCCGCGGCGCCGCCATTCGCGCCAAAGTCTGGAGGGTCAAGGTCGGCCGTTGCGACCTTCTGCTCCTCGACTCCAACGTTGTCGGCAACGCACCCGAGGATCTCGACACCACCTCGCGCCTCTACGGCGGGGACGCCCGCACCCGCATTCGTCAGGAGTTGCTGCTTGGGGTCGGTGGCTTCCGCGCCCTTCGCGCCATGGGCATCTACCCCGGCGTCCTCCACCTCAACGAGGGACACAGTGGCTTCGCGGTCTTCGAGGCTATCCGTTCCCGCATGATCGACGAGGGCCTCGACTTCTACAAAGCCGCGAGCCAGATTCCGCGCGAGGTTGTCTTCACCACCCACACTCCTGTGCCCGCGGGTCACGATCGCTTCAGCCCCGAACTCATCGAAGAGCATCTCGGCCCCCTGCGCGAGGAGCTCGGCATCTCGCAAGAGAACCTCATGGGCTTTGGCCGCGAAAACCCCAGCGACTATGGCGAGCAGTTCTGCATGACGGTCCTCGGCCTCAAGCTCTCACGCCGCGTCAATGCCGTCTCTTCGCTGCATGGCGAAGTCTCGCGCGCAATGTGGAAGGGCCTCTATCCCAACCGCCCCGAAGACGCCGTGCCCATTGGCCACATCACCAACGGCGTCCATGTCCCAAGTTGGCTCGCCCCGCAGATGTGCCGCCTCTACGACCGCCATCTCGGCATCGGGTGGCAGCAAAAGGGCGCCTATAAACAGGTCTGGGAATCCATTGAGAACATCGACGACGGTGAGCTCTGGGAGACGCACCTCAGCCTCAAGGCCCAGCTCCTCGACTTCGCGCGCCGCCGCGCCCAGGAACAGGCAGAGCGTCGCTTCGAGCCCCTCGAATACATCCAGTCCCTGGCCAAGGTTCTCTCCCCCGACGCTCTCACCATCGGCTTCGCGCGACGCTTTGCCACCTACAAGCGCGCCAACCTGCTCCTCAAAGACATCGAGCGCCTCGCCGGCATGGTCAACGACCCCAAATGTCCCGTGCAGTTTCTCTTCGCCGGCAAAGCCCATCCCCACGACGAGCCCGGCAAGCGCGTCCTGCAGCAGATCGCCCAGATGATGCGCGACTCAAAATTCGCTGACAAGTTCCTCTTCATCGAGGATTACGACATCAACGTCGGCCGCTATCTGGTGCAGGGCGTCGACGTCTGGCTCAACAACCCGCGCCGTCCGCTTGAAGCCTCGGGCACGAGCGGGCAAAAAGTCGTTCTCAATGGCGGATTGAATCTCTCCGTGCTCGACGGCTGGTGGGCCGAAGCCTATGACGGCCTGAACGGCTTCGCCATCGGCAAAGGCCGCACCCATTCCAATCTCGATCTCCACGACAGCCGCGACGGCGAAGACCTCTATCGCACCCTCCACGATGAACTCATCCCGCTCTTCTATAACCGCGATCGCGATGGACTTCCTCGTGGCTGGATTAAGCGCATGAAGCGAACGATCCGCACACTGGGATGGCGCTTCAACGCCGATCGTATGGTGATGGACTACGTGCAGAAGTGTTACATCCCTGCCGCCGGCGGCACCAGCAGCGAAATCCCTCCGCCATCGTAAAGGAATTTCTGCTTCTTAATCCCACCCCGCGTTGAGGTGTCATCCTGAGCGAAAGGGGCCCCAGGCGTACTTCAGCCTGGGGGTGGTGAGTCGAAGGATCTGCGTTTGTCTTCTCCACCCCGCCGATAAGGCTCTCGACATTTCCCGGCGTGATGCGAGCACTCGGCATCAAGCTCACTCCGCGCGCCGCATGAAAAAGGCGCCCCCCAGGGCGCCCTTTTTGCTCCTTCAAATACGCGAAATTTACTTAACAGCAAACTCCGGCTCTTCCACCTTCGCCCGCTCAATCAGCTTCACCGGATAATACGCATTCCGTGTGTACTGCTTCACCATACGGTTGGTGTTGAAGAACGATCCGTTGAACGCGATCGTATTCCGCATCAGCCGGGCCCAGTTCTCCGGTGCCTGCAGATAGAGCGGAACCACCGCGTTCTCCAGCTTCTTGTAGAGGTTGATTGCCTCTGTCATCGTCGTTGGCGCCATCCTCGATGGCCCAGCCCGTGTAGCCCTCGATGCAGCCTTCAATCCACCATCCATCCAGAATCGACAGGCTCGGCACGCCATTCAGTGCGGCCTTCATGCCGCTGGTGCCGCTGGCTTCATACGGCCGTTTCGGCGTGTTCACCCACACATCCACGCCCGCCGTCATCAGCGCGCCCAAATCCCATGCGTAGTTTTCCAGGTACACGATGCGCAGCAGGCTTGCCCGAATATTTTGCAGCATCCTCCACCACTTTGTGGATCAGCGCCTTGCCCGGCTCATCCTGCGGATGCGCCTTGCCGGCATAGATGATCTGCAATCCGCCCGCCGCCTTCGCAATCTCCACCAGCCGCTCCGGGTCAGTGAACATCAGGCTGGCGCGCTTGTATGTGGCCACGCGCCGCGCAAAGCCAAGCGTCAATACCTTGGGATTCAAGAACTAAGCCAGTCCGTGTCCCAATCTCGGCAAACAGCTCTTCTTTAGCCTGCGCGTGCGCGTTCAGAATGTCCTGGTCGGGCAGATCAATCACATTGCGCAGGTAAAGGTTGTCGCGCCGCCATGAAGGAACATGCGCGTCGAACATCTGCTGAATCGGCTCAGAAACCCAGGTCGGCGAGTGCACGCCGTTGGTGATGAAGTCGATGGGAAACTCCGGGAACATCGCCCGCGAAACCTTGGCGTGCTGCATCGCCACCGCATTGGCATAGCGCGAAAACTTCAGCGCCAGCAAGGTCATGTTCAGCATGCCATCGCGATAACAGCCCAGCTTTTCAAGCCGCGCCGTGCGGTCTCCGCCCAGAATGCGAATCGTCTGCTCGGTCGAGAACCGGTCGTGCCCTGCAGGCACCGGCGTATGGGTCGTGAACACACAGCGCTGGCGAACCAGGGCAAGGTCGGCTTCGGTGGGCGCGCCAATCGGGCCGCCGCCCATCTGATGCTCGAGCAGTGCCAGCGTCAACAGCGCCGCGTGGCCTTCGTTCATGTGGTACACGTTCACGCGATGGCCGAGCGCATTCACCATGCGCACGCCGCCCATCCCCAGCACAATTTCCTGCTGCAGACGATAGTTCGAGTCGCCGCCGTAGAGATGATCGGTCAGCCCGCGATCCCAGCCTGAGTTGCCGTCGATATCGGTATCCAGCAGATAAATCGGCACAATGTGCCCATACCGCCCCACCAGGTCATAACGCCAGCAGCGGACATTGACCACGCGATCTTCAACGCTGACAGTGATCCGCGCAGGCTCTTCGGTGCAGAAGTCGGCCGGATTCCACGGCTGCACCTCTTCGCTCTGTACTCCATTGCCAGTCCAGGTGCTGCTGAAAATAACCCTTGCGATGAACCAGCGTGAACGCCACCAGCGGCACGCCCAGATCGGCTGCGGAACGCAGGGTGTCGCCCGCCAGCACCCCAAGACCGCCCGAATAGGTCGGCATGCTGGGATGAATCGCAATTTCCATCGAAAAGTAGGCCACAATGCCGGCCGTGGGGAACGACTCGTACGAATACGGTTTGGTCGTTGTCGATCGCATTGGCTCAAGTCTCCGGAGCGCTTCGTTCAAGGGGAAGCGTCAAATTTGAAATCGATAGCAAAGACGGGTTTGGAAAACGTATCCAACCCGCTCGTTCTTCTGGGTGACTGCCCCGATTCTAGCAAGGATGGGAGTTTATAACGTTGTTCATCTTGGCCCTTCCGGGGGAACCCGGATACACCTCGCGTGTTACAGAAACACCGCAGGCCTTTTGCTTTCACCTGGTGAAAATGAGCCCTATAGGGAATATCGGTAAGAAATCTATTTCGATCTTGCAGTTCTGGATTAACTCTAAACGATTTGATGCGCTCCGTCTGACGCACGACAGATGTGAATTTGCGGAACAATCCCAAACTGCCCTGCGTACAGGGCACTCAGACCCTCTGAAAACTCCCGCGCATGGCCCTGCTCCACCAGATTGATCGTGCATCCCCCAAATCCGCCCCCGGTCAAACGCGCCCCGATCAGCCCCGGCAATCCCTGCGCCAACTCCACCATCGCATCCGCCTCGGGACAACTGGCCTCAAAATCTTCGCTATAGCTGGTGTGCGCCTCTCCCATAAGCCGCCCCACCTCATAGACATCGCCTTTGATCAGCGCATCGGCCGCAGCCACAGTCCTCAGATTCTCCGTCACCACGTGCCGCGCCCGCTTCAGCGATTCAGGACTCATCTCCCCGCCCCACCGCTCCAAATCTTCGACCGTCGCATCGCGCAAAAACTTGACCTCCGGCCGATGGCGGGCAATCACCGCACACGCCGCTTCCACCTCGGCCCGCCGCGTCGGGTAGTCGCCTCCCGCAATCGAGTGCTTCACCATCGTATTGGCAATCACTAGAGCGACATCAGCGGGAATCGGCGTCAACCTGAAGCTCAAATCGCGACAGTCCAGCAACAGGGCATGATCCTTCTTTCCGTTGGCCGAGATGAACTGATCCATGATGCCGCAATTGGCGCCGACAAATTCGTTCTCAGCCCGCTGGCACAACCGCGCCAGAACCGGAGCCGGGTACGCAACCCCCATCAATCCCGTCAACGCCAGCTCCGTTGCCACCTCAACCGACGCTGAACTCGACAACCCCGACCCCAGCGGAACATCTCCCCACAAGCTCAAACTGAATCCGGGAATCGCATGCCCCTCGCCCTTGAGGATGGACACCACCCCCAGCGGATAATCCGTCCACTCCCCGCTCGCTTTCCGGGCAGCGCCCCTGCATCGAACGATCACCTCCTGCCCGTAGTTCTCTGAGTAGAGAGCAATCTTTCCGTCGTTGGCGCGCCGAGATGCCCGCCAGCGTGGCAAAATCAATCGCCACCGGCATCACAAAACCTTCAGCGTAATCGGTATGTTCGCCGATCAGGTTGACACGCCCCGGCGCAGCATAAACTGCCGGCTCGACCCCAAAGCGATCCCGGTGCAACCTGCGAAAGATCTCTACACTGTTCATCTCGCCTCAAACCCCCCAACTCATACCCCGCTCGACTCAATCTCAACCCGCATCCGCCATGAATAAGACTCCCCGGGCCTGAGGGTGCGCGACCACTCTCCGGTCTCGGCCAGTGAATCCACGGGCGCCGTTGCCGGCTCCAACGCCACGCACATCTGTTTCGCGCCCGGCCCCTCCGGCCACCCGCCATAGCAGATCCAAAGCCCCAAATAGGGAGTCAAGGCAGCGTCAAACTCAACGCGAAGTCTGATGCCCTGCCTCGGACGCTCCAGCGTGCACCAACCCTCCAGAGCCCCGAGCGGCCCGGCAAACAGCTTGTCACCAACCCCGCTCTCCTCGCTGAGCACGACACTCAAATCCGAAGAGCCGCCATTGCGCAGCGCCGCAATTGGCCACCGAACCTCGTCGCCATTTGCGCCGAGCCGGTTCTCGCGCGAGCCCTCCAACCGCAGGCTCTTGACTGCCGCAGGAAGCACAATCCTGTCTCCCGCCTCCACCACAAACAACGGGTGCGCCGACCATGCCCATGGCACAACATGATCGCTCTCGCTCTTGACGGTATAGTGAAGCTCGAGTATCCAGCCCCGCGCCGTTTCATTCAGCCCGATCGAGCGCTCCAGCGAAAGAGGCAGCGAGAAGCACCTTCCCCGCAGCGTCACTCCAGACTGCTCCGCGCCTTGCTTTCGAGAGTGAGCGATGTCCGCTGGCTCCCACTCGACCCGCCACAGATCCCCGTGATCAGGGACACTTAGCGGTCCGTTTGCCGTCATTACCCGGCACGCGGCAACGCTGGGCAGGCACTCGTCCCAACCGCTCGCATCCGTGGCATCAAAACTCATGTTCCTGGTGCGGGTGTCGTACGGTCGAAGTGGAGACTGCAACAGCTCACGATCACCGATCAAGATGGACGCGATCTTCCCACCCAGATCGGGGCGAACGGTAATCATGCAAGCGCCGGCGCGAATGAGAACGTTTTCTTTCGCTGTCCAGATCGCCTCGCCCATCGCTCCTATGCTCCCCATGCCTCTGCTGAAGCCGCGTCCAGACGCTCCCAGATGCGCCCTATCCATGCCGCGTGCTCCGGCTTCATCAGCACAGAACGCAGGCATGTTACAGGGCCATCCCCGGGTCCAAACCAACTCAGCGGCAATTGTACAAGCGCCAGGTGCAAATCCCGCGCCGCACTCCGAGCAAAGATTTTCCGGGCGAGTTCAGACGCTCTTTCTGCGGCCGCCGCCTTCACCTTCCACACCATAATGTCCAGCTGAGGCCCCGCCGTTGCCAATCCCTCAAACCGTCCATCTGCCCGCACCCGCCGGTCCAGTTCCAAAGCCGCCCGCCGACCTTGCGCAAGTCCTCGCGCAAACTCCCCGTCCAGCAGTGCCCCCGCTCGCGCCAGCCGTTGGGGAACCGGATCCGGCCGCATCGCAACCCCTTTCTTCCCCGCGCAGAATCTCACTGGAGTCAAGCCCATTCTTATCCGGCAGCCCCAAACTGGGACACCAAGGTAAGCGAGTGTGGGGAGAAATTGCGCGCCCTTTTTCCAGAGGAATGGTACACTACCCCCAGCGTTAGAACCGAACCGGGCGTTACGCAGTACTCGCCCAACCGAGCAAGATTCTGCCAGTGGTCGCTCCGATTCATCCAGCGCAATTCAATCCAGGAAATTCGAACAAAATGGAACAAGGTACTGTGAAGTGGTTCAATGACGCGAAGGGCTTCGGCTTCATTTCGCGCCAGAACGGCGAAGACGTATTCGTGCACTACTCTGCAATCAACTCGAGCGGTTTCAAGAGCCTGCAGGAAGGTCAAGCGGTGCAGTTCAACGTGGTGAAGGGACCCAAGGGATGGCAGGCCGCTGACGTTCAGCCGCTCTAGTCCTCTGGCCTGATTTCGGCAGAATCAAGCGTAGTCAAAGAAGGGCAGGGAGCAATCCCACGCCCTTTTTTGTACCCATGCACGTCTCTCAAAAACCAGCCGCTCGGCACCAGCCGTCGGATTCGGTCAGTACGCCGCAGCCTTCCCTGCAATGCGTGCCGCCCCCGCGGAACCGCTTTTGCGCGCAAAAAATGATGCTGGCCGCGATGACCTCGTAGGGTGAAGTCGCGACCAGCATCCGAAGTATCCGTGCTCCCTTTGAAATTCGGTTTGCGGGCTCAAAAGAGCCGCACTGACCTCACGAATGACAATCGAACAGCCTTGCTGTCTTTTCCCTTGAATCCATCTTTGAACTGCTTTCCCGGCCCTTCCGCCTTCGGGATTCAAGTCTTGCTGGAAAAAACATCCTTCCAATCTCTGCATCGGCTCACGCCGCCAGGGTCGTTAGAGCGCCCAGGTCGGTGCGTGCCCCAGGATTGCCGCACCCGATGCCGAAATGGGTCCATTCCACTCCGGAACCAGAAATCCGCCGTTCGGATGCGCCTCGGGGCCCTTATGGCTCCGATGGTGATTCCGAAACGTCTTCTGAAGATCACTCAATGCTTCGTCACGCTCGCTCTTCGACTGCCGTTCCCAAAACATCACAAATCCCTGACCACAAATACAGCAATGCGTTTCAGCGTTTCCCGTCGTGCTCTTACAAAGAACTTGCATCTTTCATTCCTCCGGCAGTTCGTGTTGCGAATGTGCGATGAATGAAACCAACATTACCCGGGAATGAACATTCTTAGATATGCCCCATCGCGGCGACTCCCCAATCCGTTCGGGCCACGCCTCCATTCCCTCTTTGGGGGATGCGACACCCGCAGGGACTCGCCTTTAATCAAGGAGTTGCAAAGATGGCGTTCTTCCCGCTCAACGTTGACCCTATGAGGTTGGATCCTGCCTTAGGGAGCACAAGCTTGCAAAGCGTTCTCGTAACCGGAGGAGCCGGCTTCTTTGGCGGCGTCCTTAAACGAAAGTTGCTCGCCGCAGGATACCGGTGCGTCAGCTTCGACCTGGTGCGGGACGACGACCGTCATGAAAACCTGGTCAGCGTGCGGGGTGATTTGCGCGATCGCGCTCTGGTCGAACGAGTCTTCACGGAGAATCACTTCGTCGCCGTTCAACATTGCGCCGCCATGCTCGCGCACGGTCTCAAGATCGACGAGAACGAAGTCTGGGACTGCAATGTTGAGGCCACGCGCAACATCGCCGAGGCCTGCAAACGCCACAACGTCAAGAATCTCGTCTTTACCTCGACAAACTGCCTGTGGGCCGGCAACCTTGGCCATCCGATTACAGAATCCGACCCGCCCGCCCCCATCGAGGTCTATGGCCGCGCCAAGCTCGAATCGGAGAAAGTGCTCCAGCAGTATGCCAATGAACTGAATGTCACCATCATCCGTTGCCCGACAATCATTGACAGCGGAAGACTCGGACTTCTCGCAATTCTGTTTGAATTCATCGACGACAATAAAACCATCTGGATGGTGGGAGCCGGCGGAAACCGCTATCAATTCATCTACGCGGACGATCTGGCCGTCGCCTGCATCCGCGCCATGGACCTCAGAACTTCACAGATCTTCCACATCGGCTCCGATCATGTCGAGAGCCTGCGGGAAGTTTTCGAAGCCGTGATCGTCGCGGCTCGTTCAAAATCCTCGATTCGTGCGCTCCCCAAAGGGCCGGCCATCACGGCGATGAAGTTGGCGCACAAGCTCGGCGTCTCTCCCCTGGGCCCGTATCACTACAAGATGATCGCCGAGGACTTTCTCTTCGACACCACCAAAATCAAACGCACCCTTGGCTGGGCGCCGACTCTCAGCAATTCTGAGATGCTGGTTCGCGCCTATCAGTACTACTCCGCAAATCGCAAAGAGATTGAGAGCCGATCGGACGTTTCAGCCCACAGCAAGCCAGCCGCCATGGGCGTCATCCGACTGCTCAAGTGGATCTCCTAGTCTCGATGGGCACTTCCATCCTGACACCTCAAACACAGCGGGCCTCAGCGTTCGAGTCCGGATAACTTGTTGAATGCGCCCGCAGCCACCGAACGGCCCCAACGCATAAGATCGTCTTAGAAGAATGAATCCACCCAGCAATTTGAAACAGGGCACCGCCATCATCATCGGAGCGGGCCCGGCTGGCCTCACGGCTGCCATCGAGCTCCAGAGAAACTCCGCCATTCGCCCCATCCTCATCGAGTCAGGCGATCAAGTCGGCGGCATCTCACGAACCGTGCGCTACAAGGGCAACCGCATGGACATCGGCGGCCATCGCTTCTTTTCGAAATCCGATCGCGTCATGCGCTGGTGGCTCGATCTGATGCCTGTCGAAGCCGGCTACCGCGGCCGACGCGCAGCTCCACTACCAGGGCCGGCAGCGCGCAATCCCCGAAACAGCAGTCGCCTCCCGATGCCAAGGCCGACGACCTGGTCATGCTCGTCCGCCAGCGCAAGAGCCGCATCTACTTCCTGCGCCGCTTCTTCGACTACCCCATCCGCCTCACCGCCGACACGCTCCGCAAAATGGGCGTCCTGCGCACCTTTCGCGCCGGCATCAGCTACATGCGCTCTGCCCTGCTGCCGCAGCGCGAAGAAAAATCCCTCGAAGATTTCCTGATCAACCGCTTCGGCAAGCAGCTTTACCTGACCTTCTTCAAGTCCTACACCGAAAAAGTGTGGGGCGTGCCCTGCGACCAGATCAGCGCCGAGTGGGGCGCGCAACGCATCAAGGGCCTCTCCCTCAAAGGCGTCGTCGTGCACTTCCTCAAGAAGACCTTCAGCCGCAGGCAGTCCGGCGACATCGCGCAGAAGCAGACTGAAACCTCGCTGATCGAGAAATTCCTCTACCCCAAATTCGGACCCGGCCAGCTCTGGGAACACGCTGCCGACCTGGTCGTCACACGCCGGCGGCGCCATTCACCTGCAATTCAACATCGACCGCATCAACATTGAGGGAAACCGCGTTCTCTCGGTCGAAGGCATCGACGAAAACGGCGACGCGCACCACCTTTGCCGGCGACTATTTCTTCTCGACCATGCCGGTGCGCGATCTCATCCGCGCCTTCTCCATCGAAGTCCCGACCGAGGTCCGCGAAGTCAGCGAAGGCCTCATGTACCGCGACTTCATCACCGTCGGCCTTCTCGCCAGCAAGCTCGCCGTATCGGAGAAAGATGGAACCCTGCTCAAAGACAACTGGATCTACATTCAGGAGCCCGACGTCCTCGTAGGCCGCCTGCAGATCTTCAACAACTGGAGCCCCTGGCTGGTCGAGCAGCAGCGACAAAGTCTGGATCGGCCTCGAATACTTCTGCAACGACACCGACCCGCTGTGGAAGCTTTCCGACGAGGAGATGGCCAAGTTCGCCATCTCTGAAATCGCCCGCATCGGCATTCTCCATGCCGAAGATGTCGAAGACGCCCACGTCGTGCACGTACCCAAGACCTATCCCGCCTACTTTGGCAGCTACGACCGCTTCGATGTGATCCGCAAATACACCGACAGCTTCGAGAACCTCTTCCTGGTGGGCCGCAACGGCATGCACAAGTACAACAATCAGGACCACTCCATGCTGACCGCCATGACCGCCGTCGAAAATATCCTCAACGGCGTCACCACCAAGGACAACATCTGGGCCATCAATACCGAAATGGAATACCACGAAGAAAAATAACCCGCCGCAGATTCCCGATATCCCCCGTCATCCCCGATTCAATCGCCAGAATGCTCCATTGAGCACCACTGCGAAGCTGACCCAGGCCCAGTACGGCGCCATTAGCCACGCAGCCACCGGCGTTACCTGGCCAAACAGCAACGTGGTCGCCCCGATCGCCATCCAGAGAGCAACGTTCTCTGCCAGCGCCGCGCCCAGGGCGTGCTGACGAAAAAAGATCCACGACCACGCGAAGTTGAGCGCCAGCTGAACCCCGAACAGCATCAATCCCCAGGTTCGAAGCGGCGACGGCTCCGCCCGCACCACCAGCCATGCGGCAACCGCCATAAGTGCATAGAGCAGTGTCCACACCGGCCCAAAGACCCAGTTTGGGGGCGCGATCGAAGGCCGCACAAGCGTTCGATACCAGCCCGGAATCTCCGCTGCGGTCCATCGCCCGCTGACTCCTGCCACAGTAAAGCAAACAACAAGCCAGCCCACCAGCCAAATCCACCGCATCGTGTCGTGCTTCCCCTTTTGACTTCCTAGATTCCCAAACAGGCGTCAAGGCTTCTTCAGCCTTCTCCTCTTGCGGGTCCTCGCCCTCGACTTCGCCCCCGTCGCCCCTCTATCCTCAAGAAGCACGCAGCGGAACATTCGAAGCGGTCATGGGAATGCCAATCACGATGAGCACGAAAACAATTGCTGTCCACCTGCCCGATGGGTCGGTGCGCGAAGTTCCAGCCGGCACAACGCCGCTCGACATCGCCAACGACCATCTCCCCGCGCCTCGCCGCGGCGTCCGTCGTCGCGCGCCTCACGCCGCTTACTCGCAACCGCCGCCGCGCATTCGGCCAGCGACGAGCCTGCCGCCGAAGCTGCCATGTACGCCGCCGAAGATTCAGCCGCCCCGCGCCTTGTCGACCTCGCGACCCCGCTCACCGCCGACACCCGCCTCGAGCTCCTCAAAGAATCGGACCCCGAAGCCCTCAAGGTCGTGCGCCACTCCGCCGCGCATGTCATGGCCACTGCTGTCCTCGAGCTATTTCCCGAGACCAAGCTGGGCCACGGCCCCGCCACCGACGCCGGTTTCTTCTACGACTTCTATCGCCCCACCAACTTCACCCCTGAAGATCTTGCCGCCATTGAAGCGAAGATGAAAGAAGTCGTCGCGCGCGATGAGAAATTCGAGCGCATCTATGAGCCCCGCGAAACCGCTCTCGCCGAATTCGAAAAAGACGGCGACTTCATGAAGACGCACTTCGTGACGAAATTCACCGAGCCCGGCTCCGAGGTCAGCTTTTATCGCAACGGTAACTTCGTCGACTTTTGCCGCGGACCCGCACATGCCCTCCACCGGCCGCGTCAAAGCCTTCAAGGTGCTTTCCCTCGCCGGCGCTTACTGGCTCGGCGACGAGAAGAATCCGCAACTGCAGCGCATCTACGGCACCGCCTTCTACTCGCAGAAAGACCTCGACGCCCACTTTGCGCGCCTTGAAGAAGCGGCCAAGCGCGACCACCGCCTGCGTCGGCAAGCAGCTTGACCTGTTCAGCATTCAGGAGGTCGCGGGCGCCGGCCTCATCTTCTGGCATCCCAAAGGCGGCATCATCCGCAAGGTGATGGAAGACTGGATGCGCGACGAGTGTCTGCGTCGCGGCTACTCCATGGTCTTCACTCCCCATGTGATGCGCCGCGAATTATGGAAGATCAGCGGCCACGAAGGCTATTACGCCGGCCAACATGTATACGCCCATGGAGCTCGACGACGCCGAGTATCGGTTGAAGCCGATGAACTGCCCGGGCCACATCCTCATCTACAAGAACTCACCCAAGAGCTATCGCGACCTTCCTCAGCGCTATGCCGAATTAGGCAATGTGTATCGCTACGAGCGCTCCGGAACCATGCATGGCCTGCTGCGCGTCCGCGGCTTTACCCAGGACGACGCCCACATCTTCTGCACCCCCGGCCAGATTGAAGATGAGATGGACGCCTGCATCGACTTCGCCGAATCGGTGCTCAAGACATTCGGCTTTGCTGAGTACCGCGTCGAGCTCTCCGCGCACGATCCCAGCAAGCCCGGCGACTATGTGGGCAAGATGGAAGACTGGGATCATGCCGAGTCAGCCCTCGAGCGCGTGCTCACCCGGCGCGGTCTCGCCTACAAAAAGATTCCCGGCGAAGGCGCATTCTACGGACCCAAGATCGACTTCAAGGTTGTCGACGTCCTCGGCCGTCTCTGGCAGCTCTCAACCGTTCAGTTCGACTTCAACCTGCCCGCGCGCTTTGAGCTTGAGTATGTCGGCGAAGACGGCGAGCGCCACCAGCCCGTCATGGTGCATCGCGCGCTCTTCGGATCAGTGGAGCGCTTCTTCGGCGTGCTCATCGAGCACTTCGGCGGAGCCTTCCCGCTGTGGCTCGCGCCCGTGCAGGTCGGCCTTGTCCCCATCAGCGAGCGCCACGCCGCCTACGCCGCAAAAATCGAAGCCGCCCTCAAAGCCGCCGGCTTGCGCGTTGAAACCGACGCCCGCAACGAAAAAATGAATGCGAAAATCCGCGACTTCGCCAACCAGAAGACGCCCTACATTCTCGTCTTCGGCGACAAGGAAGAAGCCTCTGAGGCCGTCAGCGTCCGCACCCGCGGCAAAGGCGACCAGGGCTCCATCCCGCTCGCCGACTTCATCGCTAAAGCCAAAGAGTTAGTCGCCACCCAGTCAATCGAGCTATAAGGACCACTTAGGGGTGCCCCCGGTCCCTCGCTTTTGAGGACCGGGGAATGTATTCGGAATAGGGCCAAGAACCCTCCGCCGCTACGCGTTAATCGACATCCCCTCCACCGCCCCATACGCATCCAGCATCGCCTCGCCCAGCGTGGGATGTGCATGGATCGCGAACATCATCTCCTCGACCGTTCCCTCAAGCTCCAGCACCGCGACCGCCTCGGCCACCATCTCCGTCGCCTGCGGACCAAGAATGTGGATGCCGAGGATCTCTCCATACTTCGCGTCCGACACGATCTTGATGAACCCATCGTGCCCATCCACAATCGTCGCCTTCGAGTTGCCCGCAAACGGAAACTTGCCGATCTTCACCTCGAAGCCCTTTTCCTTTGCCTGCGCTTCCGTCAGACCAACGCTGCCGATCTGCGGCTCAGTAAATGTCGCTCCCGGCACGCGATCGCGGCGCACTGGCTTGTAGTGCCGCCCGGCAATCTTGGCCACGGCCACCATGCCGCTCATCATGGCCACATGCGCCAGTTGCGGCAGCCCCGCCACAATATCGCCGATCGCATACACCCCAGGCTCCGCCGTCTCCTGCGTCTCGTCCACCTTCACGAAGCCGCGGTCGAGCTCAACCTTTGTCTTATCGAGGCCCACATCGCCCGTCCGCGGCGCGCGGCCCACGGCAACCAGCACCTTCTCGGCTTCCTTCTCCTGTGGCTCGCCATTGCGATCGATGTAGGTCACCTTCACGCCTGTTTCTGTCTTCTCCACCTTCTCAACCTTGGCGTTGGTATTCACATCGATGCCGCGCTTTTTGTAGAGCCTCGTGATCTCTTTCGAAATGTCCTCATCCTCTGCCGGAACCACGCGCGGCAGAAACTCCAGAATCGTTACCTCGCTGCCAAAGGTCTTGAACAGCGAGCCAAACTCCATCCCCACCGCCCCCGCGCCAATCACCACCAGCGAAGCGGGAATCGTATCCAGCGACAGAATCTCGACGTTGGTGAGGATGCGTTCATCCGGACTCAGATCCGGCAGCATCTTCGCGTCCGAACCCGTCGCCACGATTACGTTTTTTGCCTTCACTTCGCTCACCGAATCATCCGGCGCCTTCACCTCCACCGTGAAGACCCCGTCCACGCGCGGCCCGGTCAGCCGTCCGTAGCCCTCAAGCCGCGTGACCTTGTTTTTCTTCACCAGAAAGTCGAGCCCTTTTGTGTGCTTTTGCACGATCCCGTTCTTGCGCTTCTGCACCGCTCCCCAATTCAGAACGTGCGTCCCAAATCCCTCGATCCCGTATTCGTCCGCGTGTTGAATGTGGTTCAGGATCTCCGCGTTGAACAGCAGCGCCTTGGTCGGGATGCAGCCCCAGTGCAGGCAGGTGCCCCCCAGCTTGTCTGACTTCTCAATCAGGGCCACCTTCAATCCGTATTGCGCACCCCGGAATGCCGCCGTATACCCGCCTGGTCCACCGCCAATGATTGCCACGTCGTAGATCGTGTCTTCCACAAACAACCTCGTTCCCGGGCACTTCCGCCCGACCTGCCTGAAGTCAGTCTAAATGCCGCATTCCCCCTCCGCCCAACGGTTGCATCGGTTGGGGTTACCGCAGTTTGTGTTAATCTTTTCCGGCACGCCGGGCGCAGGCCCGCATCCCATGCCGCGCAGCCGCATCCACCTCGCTTTATCCCTCGCTGTCGTCGCGCTTGCCATGCAGCCCTTGCCGGCCGGCCCCGCCGAAGCGCCCGCTCCCGAAGCCTTTCTCAACGGCATCAACATCCCCGCAATTCCCGGCGCGCCCTTCTCAGCAACCGTGGTCATTGAGTCGCAGCACTTTAGTGACGACGGAGACCCTGATGTCCGCCGCACCATCAATCTGGTCGCCCGCGATTCAAAAGGCCGCACCCACAATGAGACTCGCCGCCTGATGCCGGAGTTCTTTCACGGCTCGCCGCCACTGATGAGCGTTCGTCTCTTCGATCCCACCACCCGTACGCGCATCATCTATGACCCCGCCTCTCATGTAGCGCACCGACAGGTTGTCCCCAAACAACCAACGCCCGCGCCGCCGCCAACCGGAGAAGGCGTCAAAGTGGAAGATCTCGGTTGGGACACAATGAGCGGCGTCAAAGCCCACGGAACCCGGCGCACCTACGTCGTCGAGAAGGGCATCTTCGCCATTCGCAAAGCGGTCGAAGCGCAGGACGAAGTCTGGTATTCCAACGATCTGCGCATCAACGTCCTCGCACGCCATTCCGATCCGCGCATTGGCGTCGAGACCATCGGCCTCTCCGACATCAAGCGCATCGAGCCGCCAGCCTCCATGTTTGAAGTTCCGCCCGGCTACAAAATCATCGACCTCAGCACGCCGCCCGACACTCCAGTTCCACCCAAGGCAGCAGCAGCTCCTTAACGCAGTTGTTAAGGGTTGGTCGTTAGGTGTTAGTCGTTAGGGGTTAGTCCACCGTTCGTAGTTCGCAGTTCCCCGCATCCGCTCTCTGTTCCCTGTTCCTAAGTCCCTGGTTCCCTCGTCCCTTAGTCCCTGTTCTTCCGGACCCTCACCCCTGCCGCATCCCCAAACCCCTCAAACCAACTCACCCCAGGCTCGCGCCTGAACCAGGTCAGCTGTCGCTTCGCGTAGTTGCGATGCCCCTGCTGTGCCGCAGCAATCGCGGCCTCAAGGCTCAGCGTCCCGTCCAGCACCGCCGCTGCCTGTCTGTATCCCAGAGAATCGAGTGCGGGCACCTTGCCGTAGCGCGCCAGGAGGCCGCGCGTCTCCTCCACCAGCCCCGCCGCGAACATAGCCTTCGCCCGTCGATTCAGCCGCTCATACAGCGCCTCGCGCGGCGGATTCAATCCCATGCGCAGAATGCGAAACCCGACCAGCGGGTCGCGCGTCAGCACTTCGGACATCGGCCTCTTCGCCGTCAGGCACACCTCAATCGCGCGAATCAGCTTGGCACGATCGTTGGCGTGAATGCGCTCGGCGCTAGCCGAGTCAAGCCGCGCCAGCACGCGATGCAGCCATGTTTGCCCGTCTTCTTTGAACCCATGCCTCTGCTCGCTCCGCTCCAACCGTGCGCGCAGTTCCGTCTGTCTCGCCGGACCTGCAAACAACCCCTCCGTCAGCGCCCGCAGATAGAGGCCCGTCCCGCCCGTCACAATCGGCACCTTCCCCCGGCTCGCAATCTCGCTCAGCGCCGCGCGTGCCTGCCTGCTGTACTCCCCCGCGGTGAAAATCTGGTCCGGATCGGCGACATCAATCAAATGATGCGGAACCCGCGCTCGCTCCTCCCTCGATGGCTTGGCCGATCCCAGATCCATGCCGCGATACACGGCCACCGAGTCGCAGCTCACAACTTCGCCTCGAAGTCGCTCAGCCAGCGCCAGCGAAAGCGCCGTCTTCCCGCTTCCCGTCGGCCCCAATACGATCACGACAAGTGGATCTCGAGCCGCGGCGCCGTTCTCTTTTACCGCCGACGCATTCAAAGCCGCCACCATCCCGGCGGGAAAATCCATTTTGGATTCGTATGAAAAAGCCACCACGCAGCCACAACCGCCGCGATCATCAGCACGCCAATGACCTGGTTGCGCCCGAAGGCATACCGCTGCGCCGCGCGCCGCGCGTGTTCTTCCACCTGCTGCTTATGCGGCTTGATGCGTGTCTCTGCCACGGCCCAATCCTCAAAACCCCATGTAAAGCGCCACACCTGAGTATAGGAGAGTTCGCTTTGCGGAACCTCCGCCAAACCGGCGTATTCTAACGTTTGACAGAGCTGGATAGCTTTGCTCAGATATCACTTCGGGCCCTACAACACCGGCACGAGCGAGGGAACGGTCCCCCAAACCATGAAAGTCTTAATCCTTGGATCTGGCGGCCGCGAACACGCGCTCGCCTGGGCTGTCGAACGCACCGGCAAAACCACCGAGATCGTCTGCGCCCCCGGCAATGGGGGCATCTCCCAACTCGCCCGCTGCGTTCCCGTCGACTTGCACAACCTCGATGCCATGGTGCAGCTCGCACTCGCCGAGAAACCCGACCTCACAATTGTCGGCCCCGAGCTCCCGCTCTCCCTCGGCATTGTCGACGCCCTCCAGCAACACGGCCTGCGCGTCTTCGGTCCCACCAAAGCAGCCGCCATGCTCGAGTCGAGCAAGGGATTCGCCAAGCGCTTTCTGCAGCGTCACAACATTCCCACAGCCAACTACGCCGTCTGCGCCACGGCGGTGGAGCTGGAAAGAGCCGTCGAGAATTTCCATCCCCCCATCGTCGTCAAGGCCGATGGCCTGGCTGCCGGCAAAGGCGTCCTCATTTGCGAGTCGCGCGCCACCGCCATTGAAGCCGCACACGGGCTCTTCACCGGCGCGCTGCTCGGCACTTCGGAGCAACAAGTCATCATCGAAGAATTCCTCGAAGGCGAAGAGATCAGCTTCCTCTGCCTGGCCGACGGCAAGACTGTTCTGCCTCTCGTTCCCGCGCAGGATCACAAGCGCATCGGCGAAGGCGACACCGGCCCCAACACGGGAGGCATGGGTGTCTACACCACCGATTCGCTGCTCGAACCCGGCATGAACGATTGGATCCTGCACCACATCGCCGAGCCAACCATCCGCGGCATGGCCGAGGAAGACACGCCCTTCGTGGGCGTCCTCTATTGCGGCCTCATGATGACCGCGCGCGGACCGCAGGTGCTCGAGTTCAACGCCCGCTTCGGCGATCCCGAAACGCAGGCCATCCTGCTCCGTCTCGAGTCCAGCCTGCTCGACGCGCTCCAAGCCTCCATCGACGGCCGACTCGACACCATCAAGCTCCAATGGTCGCCTGGTGCCTCTGCCTGTGTCGTCGCCAGTTCCGCCGGCTATCCCGGTAGCTACAAAACTGGCTTTCCCATCCACGGTCTCGCGGCCGCATCACGCGTGCCCGGCGTTGAAGTCTTCCATTCAGGTTCTGCGCTGCTCGGCAATCAGCTCGTCACCGCCGGCGGCCGCGTCCTGGGTGTCAGCGCTGCAGCGCCCACCCTCTCTGAGGCCCTTGGCCGCGCCTACGAAGCTCTCGCCAAGATTGAGTTTGAAGGCATGTACTACCGCGGCGACATCGGCTACCGCGCCCTCGAGCGCACCGCGTAGCACCGCGCCCTAAACACCCGGCAGCCCCAAGCGGCAACGGTAGCGCCGGCCTCCGGGCCGGCTGTACTGAGGGCCTCCTGGCCCTCACCGCCACGATCGTTTTGCGCATCCAGAGATACTTGCTAAACCCTGGCCTGCTTCTGGAAGCATGACCGGCACAGCACCGGCCTTCCCTGCGTCGGCTTGAACGGTACAGTCGTCTCCGCTCCGCAATCCGAACAGGTCGTCCGCGTCTCCGGCCGCACCTTCGGCCCGCCGCGCGCGCGCTTCGCCTTGCATTGCTTGCAATGCTTAGGATCGTTGGTGAATTGTTTGTCGTGGAAAAATACCTGTTCGCCCGCAGTGAAGACGAACTCAGCGCCGCAATCAACGCACTTCAAGACTCGATCGGTGAACTCCATGACCGGCTTCCCCAGGAACGGGAAATCTTCCAGAAATCGGCCATGAACCAACCAGCGTGCCGCTCCCGTTTCCCCGTCCTCTTACTCGCTTCCACAACAAGGGCCCGGGCCGCAAACCTGCCGCGGCGTTAACAAATCTCTCCCAGTCCACCGGAAGATATAATGCGCGATCATGATCCGTCTGTCCTGGCATGATCGAAGTTCGATTTGCCGTGATGGGCCGCTCGCCGAACTCCACAAGCGGCCCTCACGCGCATTCTTGCCCAACTAGTCCTGCTCTTTACGAGCTTTCTTGCGATTCCGCTTGCGTGCCAGTGCTGCTTTGACACGACGCTTCTCACCGGGCTTCAGATAGTAGGAGTGACGCTTGACTTCCTTGATGATGTCCTCCTGCTGTACCTTCCGCTTAAACCGGCGCAGTGCGTTTTCGAGCGGCTCGCCTTCTTGTACGCGAACCTCTGCCAAAAAATCCCACCTCCAAACATGCCAAGTGGCTCCCTTCTATGATACTTGAAATCTTGAACTTCCGGTCAAGAGTCCGCTCGCTATCTTTTGATTGATTGAACTTCCGGGGCTTGTCAGTCCTGTAAATGACGCCCCTTCCTCCGTTTTTGGCCTTCAACGACGAAATACAATGGACTTGTCCGGTGCATCAGCGCCCTTCACCGGTATTCGGAGGCCTGAGTCCCATGATCCGCACCTATCAAGGCCATCTGCCCGCCGTTCCATCCAGTTGCTATATCGACCTCTCGGCCCAGCTCATCGGCGACGTCGTTCTCGGCGAGCGCTCCTCGGTGTGGATGAACGCCGTTCTGCGCGGTGACGTGAATTCCATCCGCGTCGGCTCCTGCTCCAACGTGCAGGACTGCTCCGTCCTTCACGGCCAGCGCAACCTCTATCCCGTCATCGTCGGCGACTGGGTCACGATCGGCCACAACGCGACCGTCCATGGCTGCGTTGTCGAAGATGAATGCCTCATCGGCATCGGAGCCCGTGTGCTCAACGACTGCCGCATCGGCACAGGGTCCATCATCGCCGCCGGCTCCGTGGTGCCCGAACATACCGTCGTTCCGCCCCGCACCCTCTGGGCCGGCGTCCCCGCCAAGATGCGCCGCGACCTCAGCGACAAAGACCGCGCCCTGATCCTCGAATACGCACAGAACTATCTCGATTACGTCGACTTCTACCTGAAAGAACCAGCCGCTAGTCGTTAGGGGTTAGTTCTTAGTTTGCAGTTCACAGTTCGTAGTTCGCAGTTCGTCGCCTCCGCCTGTCCTAAGTCCCGAGTTCCTATTCCCTGTTCCCTGCCTCTACGAACTGTGAACTACGAACTGTGAACTGATCCTCACACCGGCGCCGGATTTCTTTCCGGAAACAGCCGCTGGTGCCAGTAGGGATAGACCGGCTGCACCGCGCTGGCCTCATCCAGCTTCTTCACCTGCTCCGCGGTCAGATTCCATCCCGCCGCGCCCAGGTTCTGCCGCAATTGCTCTTCATTGCGCGCGCCCATAATCACCGACGAGACGGTCGGCCGCTGCAGCAGCCAGTTCAATGCGATCTGCGGAACGCTCTTGCCCGTCCCCGCAGCAATCACGTCAATCGCATCGATCACCTTGTAGAGATACTCATCGTCCACCTGCGGCCCTTTGTCGGCCGTCGTGTGCAGACGGCTCACTTCAGGCAGCGGCTGGCCCCGCCGGATCTTCCCGGTCAAACGTCCCCACCCCAGCGGACTCCAGACCAGCGCGCCAACCTTCTGATCCTCCGCCAGCGGCATCAGCTCCCACTCATACTCGCGGCCAATCAGCGAGTAGTAGACCTGGTGGGCCACAAACCGCGTCCATCCGTACCGATCCGCAACCGCCAGCGACTTCATCAGGTGCCATCCAGAAAAGTTGGAGCACGCGATATAGCGGACCTTGCCCTCGCGGACAAACGTGTTCAGCGTATCCTGCACTTCGTCGATCGGGGTGAGCGCGTCGAACGCATGCAAGTGGTAGATGTCAACGTAGTCGGTACCCAGCCGCCGCAGGCTGTCCTCGAGCGCCCGTCTCAAGTGATAACGCGACGAGCCAACATCATTAGGCCCATCACCCACGCGAAAGGTAGCCTTGGTGGAGATCAACGCACGATCCCGCTTGCCCTCGAGCGCCTTCCCCAACACCTCTTCCGACTTGCCATCCGAATATCCGTTAGCCGTGTCGAACAGGTTGACGCCCGCCTCGAAGCAGATGTCGAGCAGACGCCGCGCGCCGGCCACATCCGTATCGCCCCAGGCTTTGAAAAACTCATTGGCGCCGCCAAACGTGCCGGTGCCCAGACTCAGCGCAGAAACCTTGAGGCCAGAGCCTCCAAGAAGCCGATATTCCATGCCGTCTTGGATGCGAGCTCCCTGCTGAAGATGCAGCGGAGAGGATGAGCTGCTCCATTTAAACTAAACAAGCTATGACCACCCTCAAAGCCGTCCGCGGCACCCGCGACCTTTTGCCGCCGGAGACGGCTCTCTGGAACCGCATCGAAGCCACCGCGCGCGCCGTCTTTGCCCGCTACAACTTCGGCGAAATCCGCACCCCCATCTTCGAAGACACCGCCCTCTTTGCCCGCGGCGTCGGCGAAGAAACCGACATCGTCTCGAAGGAAATGTACACCTGGGAAGATCGCGCGCGCGCGCAATCGGAAAAGACGCAATCCCTCACCCTGCGCCCTGAAAACACCGCCGGCGTGGTCCGCGCCTACATCGAACACCAGCTCGGCGAAACCGGCCAGCTACAGAAGCTCTATTACATCGGCCCGCAGTTCCGCCGCGAGCGCCCGCAGAAGGGCCGCTACCGCCAGTTCTCGCAGATCGGCGCCGAAGTCATCGGGCCGCCCTCCGCCGGCAGCGAATCGCCTCTGCGCGATGCCGAAGTTCTCGAGATGCTCGCAACCCTGCTCGACGAGCTCGGCATTGCTGGCTGGAAGCTCGAGCTCAACTCCGTCGGCTCCCCCGCCGATCGCGCCCGCTACAACGAAACCCTTCGCGCCGCTCTCGTCCCCATCGTCGCCCAGATGTGCGAAGACTGCCAGCGTCGCGCCGTCACCAATCCGCTGCGCGTGCTCGACTGCAAGGTCCCGGCCGACCAGCCCATCATCGACAAGCTCCCCGTAATCGCCGACTCGCTCGACGAAGACTCAAAGACCCACTTCGCCGCTGTGCTCGCAGCCCTCGACGCCGCCGGCGTTCCCTACACGCGCAATCACCGCCTCGTCCGCGGCCTCGACTACTACACCCGCACCACGTTCGAATTCACGCACGGCGGCCTGGGCGCGCAAAACGCTCTGCTCGGCGGCGGCCGCTACGACGGCCTCTCAGAAGCCATCGGCGGCCCCAAAGCTCCCGGCATTGGCTTTGCCATGGGCGAAGACCGGCTGGTTCTGACTCTCCAGGCTCTCGACCAGAAGACTGCCCCTCCCAAGGCGGACGCCTTCATCGCGCCCATCGGCGAGGCCATGAATCCAGCCGCCCTCTCCTTGGCCCGCGAACTCCGCCACGCCGGCCTCTACATCGAGCTCGGCGACGGCAGCTTCCGTCTCAAGAAATCCTTCGAAGCCGCCGACAAGACCGCGCGCGCCATCGTCCTGCTGGGCGAGGACGAGCTCAAATCCGGTATCCTGACTGTGAAGACCTTCGCAACCGGCATACAAACAAAAGTTCCGCGCGCCGAGCTCGCCGCTTTCCTCGCCGAGCCCGCAAAGGAATAAAGGAAGATTCGCTTTGCTCGACTTTCTAGGCACACTTGAACGTACCCACCTCTGCGGCGTATTGCGCGCCGCCAACGCCGGCCAGCACGTTGTCGTGATGGGCTGGGTCAATCGCCGCCGCGATCACGGCAACCTCATCTTTCTCGACCTGCGCGACCGCTCCGGCATCGTCCAGATTGTGCTCGACAAGGAGCTCACCCCCGACGGCCACTTGAAAGGCGAGCAGGTTCGCCCCGAGTATGTCGTCGCCGCTGTCGGCAAAGTGCGCCTGCGCGACCACGACGCCATCAATCCCAAAATGCCCACCGGCGAAATCGAGATTGAGGCCACCGAGCTTCTCATTCTTAACGACGCGCGCCTTGCGCCCTTTTCCCCGTCCGACGAAGCCATCCAGAACGAAGAAGTCCGCCTCAAGTATCGCTACATCGATCTGCGCCGCCCCGAGATGCAGCGCAACTTCCGCCTGCGCAGCGACATCACACTTGCCGTGCGCGAGTCGCTCTCGTCGCAAGGGTTTCTCGAGATCGAAACGCCCATCCTGACCAAGTCCACCCCCGAAGGCGCGCGTGATTTTCTCGTCCCCTCGCGCGTGCATCCCGGCGAGTTCTACGCCCTGCCGCAGTCGCCGCAGATCTTCAAGCAGATTCTCATGATCTCCGGCTTCGATCGCTACTTCCAGATCGCTCGCTGCTTCCGCGACGAAGATCTCCGCGCCGATCGCCAGCTTGAGTTCACCCAGGTCGATCTGGAAATGTCGTTCCCGCGCCAGGAGACTGTCTTCGCCGTCGTCGAGCATTTTCTCGCCGCAGCCTTTGCCGCCGCGAACATCACGCTGCCCACGCCCTTTCCCAAGATCACCTACGACGACTCCATGCGCCGCTTCGGCAGCGACAAGCCCGACCTGCGCCTGCCCGGGCTCACCGACGTGCGCCCCGCCTTCACAGACGCAGCGCTGGCCACGGTGCAGATCGATCCCGCGCTGCCCGTCGTGGCCTTCCGCATTCCCAATGTCGGCGAGCTGAGCCGCAAGGAGCGCGAAGACAATCACCCCATCTTCGATCAGAAGAAGGGCGCGAAGTTTATCGACGACTTCAAGCGCCTCGCCAAGAGCTTTCCTGAGGCCGCCGCCAAGGTGCGCGAACTGACCGGCGCCGCCGACGCCGACTTCGTCATCATCGTCGCCGGCGATCCCGCGCACCCCGTCAAGGCCAGCGACACCAAGTTTGAAGGCCGCCTCTCAGAGCGCGAGATCAACGTCTACTCGGCCGCCGGCAACTTCCGCACCGAGCTTGCGAAGAAGTACGCCGAGAAGCACGGCGCCTTTCACGTCACCGAACGCGCAGTCGCCGAGGCGATCACATCCGACCAGAAGATCGACGGCGCGCACAGCCTTTCATCCCATCTGGATCGTCGACTTCCCCATGTTCGAGTACGACCTGGCCACGCAGAAGTGGATGCCCGCGCATCACCCGTTCACCGCGCCCCACGAGCACGACATGGCCAACCTGGTCAGCGACCCGGCCAGCTGTGCGCGCCAACTGCTACGACCTGGCCATGAATGGTCTCGAGCTGGGCTCGGGTTCCATTCGTATCCATCGCAAAGATGTGCAGCAGCAGATTTTTCAATCGCTCGGCATCAGCGACGAAGAAGCCAAGGCACGCTTCGGCTTCTTCCTCGACGCGCTCGAATACGGCACGCCGCCGCACGGCGGCATCGCTCTCGGACTCGACCGCATCGTCATGCTGCTGACCGGCGCAGCCAATCTCCGCGAAGTGATCGCCTTCCCCAAGACCGCGAAGGCCATCGACCTCATGGCCGACGCGCCGACCACAGTGACAGACCAGCAATTGAAGGAACTGCACATCCGCGTCGCGTTGAAGAGCTGAGCGTTGCAAAGTTGAAGCCTCCGCGAGCTACAGATTGGGCGACGTCGTGACTCCTCGTTCGCGCGCCGGACGGAAAGCCAAATCGGGAATGGCCATCAACACGATGCCCCCCACCCAGACGTAATAGCCGATCAGCAGCACCGTTACCGGCATGTCACTTCCCGTCGCCATCATCACATTCACGAAGAAGCCGAGTGTCGCCAAAAGGCAAACCAGCAATAAGCCAAGAATTGTTCTCCTCAGCCTCAGGCGGCTTCCGCGAAACGCAAAAACCAGATAGATGAGAGCGAGGATGTTTACCCATCCGCTCAGCAAACCAAATACTTCGAACAAACCCTCGCTGAGAGAGCCAACTTCGAAGAGGTGCGTAATCGCTGCCGTAAACAGGAGCGCCCGAGACCGCGCAGAGCCATCCGCGCATTGGATTGGGGTTGGTTTGTCCCCCATGTTCACGGCCGGCAAGAAGAATGAAACAAGAAATGCAAACAGACCCATGAGCCGCAAAATTCGACTTCTCACGCCCTTACGTCCAGATACTCGCATACCGTCCAGAGTTTTTCCGAATTGAGCGCCGTCTCCATGTGCCGATTATCTCTCCAATTTCGGGCCTCTCACCAACAGAATCACCCTCTCGTGCCCACCGCAACGACCCCTGCCTCCAGCCCGCGCAACGCCGCCAGCCGCGTCCCTTCCAGCTCGCCGCGATAAAACATGTTGAACGTGTCGAACGGGATCAGCCGCTTCCCATCCGGGTGCGCAATATGGATGCAGCTCTTCTTCACGCTGCGCACATCGAAAGCCTCCGCATCGATGAACTGCACAATCAGAATGCGGAAGAGATTCTTGTACCCCAGCTCTTTCGGCAGCAAGACTTTCGGCAGGCAGCACAACAGCTCCTTCAGTGTGCTCGCCTGCGAGCTGGGTGAAAGATTGGTCGCGAACAGCTTGAACAGATGATCGCGCAGCCCCGCCTCCTGCTCGTAGACGATGGTGTTCTTCGCGCCGTTGATCAACACCTCCGGCGGCACCATCCCCGTCAGCGGAATCGTCTTGTCGCCCATCTTCAGCGCATACGCCATGGCCAGCGCATCGGGATGACACGGAACCGGAATCAGATCCTCCGGCTTGAACACGGATGTCTGCTCGAGAATGCGCCGCCGCACCTCAGTCAGCGTCAGCCGGTGCTGCTTGCTCTCGAAGCCCAGCACGCGCCCCGCCTGCTGCACCGGCTGAAACGTCACCCCGCGCACGCCGGCTGCGTCAGCGCGAAGTCGACAATTGCGCCCAGCTCACTGTCATTCACGCCGCGCTCCACCGTCACCACCAGCGTGGTCGAAATGCCCAGCCGGTTCAGCCGCTCCAGCGCCTTCTCGCGAACGCTGCGCAGATCCGCGCCGCGCAACTGCATCAGCGGCTCGCGCTTGAGCGAGTCGAACTGCAGATAAATTTCAAACTGCGGCATGAAGTCCGCAAGCCGCTTGGCGAACTCCTCATCCTGCGCGATGCGAATGCCGTTGGTGTTCACCATCAGGTGACGAATCGGCCGCTCCTTGCACATCTCCAGCACGCGAAAGAAATCCGGATGCAGCGTCGGCTCGCCGCCGGAGATCTGCACCACATCCGGCTGCTTCTCGTTGCGCACCACGCAATCGAGCATGGCCTCAATCTGCTCCAGCGTGCGGAACTCGGTCCGTGCTGTCCGCTGCCCGCATAGCAGATGGGACAAGTCAGGTTGCACGCATCGCAGATCTCCACCAGCGTCAGGCAACTGTGCTGCTCGTGATCCGGACAGAGCCCGCAGTCGTAAGGACAGCCGTATTTCACCGGCGTGTTGTAGACCATCGGCTGCTCCGGCGTCTTGATAAAAACCTCGCGGCAGCGCCGGTAGTAGTCCACATCGTCAGCCACCAGCACGCGCGCGTGCCCATGCTCCGGGCAGCGCTTGAGCATCCACACCTTGTTGTCCTCGAAGACAATCTTCGCGTCCACGCGCTTGTAGCAGATGGAGCAGATGGAGATCGCCACGTCATAGAACAAGTACGGCCGCAGTTTGTCAGTCATTGAATCCTCTCAGACAAGTTTTCTGCTCAGTGTTTTCTTGATGCCCAAATCAATCCAACAACCAGCAACAACGCAAGTGTGAATAAGCAAAGGAGAGCCTGCAAGACCGCCAAATCAAAACTGGGTCCGAGCTCGCCCGACGCCGGATGAAAGATTGAGACATACCAGGGGGTCATCCAGTCGGTAGCGCCAACGCAGAGGCCAATCTGCAGAATCAGCATCGTCGCCAGCACGGTCATCGCTTTCGCCGGCCAGCTCCTTTGCCTCCACCATCCCGGCATTCTCATAGGGTCCACATCCGGTTTACTCCCGTCGTTTCGAATCACCTGCCATAAAGCAATCGGTCCGTAAATTCCTGGGCAGAAATTTCCCTCCACGCCTCCGTCTCGTCCTGGGTGGGAAGCCTCTGGATTACTCTTCATCGCCTGCCGTAAAAAATCTGCTCTCGATAACCCGGCCCCAGAATCTCGGGAAGGGCCCACTCCCGCTTGGAGAATTGCTTCCAGGCTTCTGCTTCGTCCTTTGTGGTGAACCATTGCTTGACCGGATGAACCTGTTCCTTCTCTTCCCAGAGAATCTGCCCATCGGCGCGCGTCAGCGTTGCCGAGACTCTCGCGCCGAAGGTCCATCGCGGGGTGGATTCATCTTCCGGCGTGGGCGTCACCGACTCTTCCAGGACGCGGACTGAGAGCGTTGAGTCCGCAGGCCCAGCGGTCGATCCCACTCGAGCCCGGATTTTCGTGTCTCCGCGTAGCAGATTGATATCTTTCGCAATCGCCGCCGCAAGCAAGTCGCCTTCGATGTGGTGCGTCGAAGAGGAGTTCGTCGCCACGACCGTGATGGTCTTGATGCCCTGCATGGCTGGAATCAACGGCGGCGGCGGCGGAGCATTGCGTTCCGGCAGAAAGCACGCCCCGCACGCCAGAATCCCCAGCACCCCAGCGACCGTAATCAGCTTCTTCACAAGCATGGCGGGATTTTAGTCCTCCCCTTCAAGCTTTAATTGCGCTTCACACTGTCAACGATCGACAGCACCACCCAAACAACCACGGTCAGCACCAGGCCCGCCGCGGACAGCAGCATGACAATCAGCTCGATAACGCCAAGTGGACCCAGGACGCTCGAGAGAGCATTGTTTCGGCTCATCGCGGCAACCGCCGTCAATCCGCAAAGCCCCATTGCAATGCCAAATGCGCACACAAGCACCACAATGATCTTGACGAAAGGGATGCGATCAACAAGCCGCTCGCTCATGCACGCTTCTCCTCATCTGAACCTGATCGACGATCAGGACCAGAATCCCCGCAAGGCAACTCCACTGAATTAAATTCAACCCCGCAATCAGCGGCTGCGGCTTCCAGAAATCAATCACCACGCGCCACGCCAGGTAGCTCCCCAGAAAAATCCTGAACCGCCCCCCCTCGGGCAACTGCATCGGCCTGCTCACAACAATCCCAAGCAAAACGAGAAAAAGAATTTCGTACACCTGCACAGGGTGACGCCCAATGCCTTCGCCCAAGTCGACGGCCCAGGGAAGGCTGGTGGGCTTGCCATATGTATCATCCGCCAGCCCCGCAACCAGGCAGCCTATGCGCCCCACGGCGATGCCGACGCACAGCGGCAGAGCAAACAGATCTCCCGTCCGCCGCCGGATGCCGCTGATCTTTTTCGCAATCTCGACGCCAAGCCATCCCCCCAGCAAACCGCCCACGATCGTCTTCCCACCAGGCGTGAAAAGCAAGTCCATCATGTGCCCGGCTCGCCAGGCCCGCAAAGCGGTCGGCCACTGCTCGGCGATGCCCAGAAAGCGGCTGCCGACCAGCGCTCCGACAGCCGCCGCCGCCAAGACAGTCCAGCGTTGCGGCTCTGCCACCACATCGCCCTGTCGCGCGCGATTCCAACGATACACAGCGAACCCCGCCGCGTAGCCCAGCGTTTCAAACACCGGATGCCACGCCGGATGCGATCCGATCGGAATCATTGGGGACCAGCGAATGCGCTACTCATCCGCCGTTGCCTTGTTGCGGAATAGCATGAAGAACTCCGGCCCAAGAATCAGGAAAATACCGCCGACCCACAGGAAATGGCCGATCAGCGGGATCATCGGAGCCATGGCGAGAAAAATCCAGGTCGCAATCAGGCACACCAGAATCGCCGCAACCGTGACGCGACGCGCCACGCGAAAGCGCTCGCTAAGCAGGAAGAGTAGATAGATCACGACCAGCGGATTCACCCACCCGCTCAGCACCAGGCACAGGGAACCAAATGCGTCGCTCCCTGGGCTAAGACCGCCGCGAATCAAGCTGCCCGTAGCCATCGCCGCGGTAACCGCGCACAACCAGCCGGAGAGTACGTCTGGGCCTTTGACGGCCGGCAATGCGAACGCAACGGCCGCCATCAAAAATCCAACCAGTCGAATGAGTTTTGCGTACTTCCTAAGCATGGCGGAATTCTAGCCCAAGCTTCGACACACCGTACTCAGCGTGCAATACAGTTCTTCAAGTGTATGAACGAACCCTTACCTAGGTCGCGTAACCGGGCACGACTCAACAGACTGGTGGAAAACCTTATCAGCGAGGAAAAGAGTCAGGGCACGACTTCAGTCGTGCCGCAAGTTGCATTTTTTGGATGGGGCTTCAGCCCCTGCGGGATTTTCGGGATTAACCCCATCTCCGCAGAGCCCCTGACAGACTCAACCGCCACCAGAAACAACGAACGTAGCCAGCAGCTTATTCGGTATCGTCCGCCTCAGCGCCTTCCACTTCGCCTTCGACTGAGATTCTCAGCGAACGCAGAAAATGCAGATCGTTCTGCGTAAACGGCCCCCCCTCGGCACCCTCTACGCCAGAGGTCCCGGCTGTCGCGCCCTCTTCGGAATCCTTCGCCGTTACCTCGTTGAGCCCAATCGTCGCCTCAAGCATCAACAGCACGTCGAACCCGTGCTTGCGGATGTCCTGGACCACCCCGGCGATCTGCTCGCTCTCGATCACCGACTCGTGAATCGCTTCTCCTAATTGTTGGATCAGTTCGCGCAGACGGGACGTCACAGATTCCTCCAGAAGCGGCGGCCTGCGCCCTCAGGAAAGCGCCGGTAGCGGCGTACGATTTCTATACCTTACCGCCATGCCGCACCAATCGCAAATCGGCCCGCCGAGCCGCTTCGCTACCGTCAACATCCCAGCGCGAAGAGATCGCCCGCTGTTACCATCAAATCGGAAAATGAAACCAGAGTCCATCGGTCGCGTGCTCGGCACTGGAATTCGCGTCGCAGGCCGCATTGCCGGTCAGCACATGGCGGGTGCCGGGCAGCCGAGCGCGCAAACCGCCCCAAGTCCAATGGTTGCCGAGCAGGCACACGCCGCCGGCCGTGCAACCGGCCGCACATCCCGCGGAGTAGCCCGTGGCCTTGGCGGTTTTCTCCGTCCCTTTCAACGCGTGGGCAGCAGGATCTGGCTTGAAGTGATGGGGGCCTTCTATCTTCTGTTCGCTTTGGCCTTCACGCGCTTCGCGGTGCAACATCACCCTGCGGGCATCCAGGGACCCTATGATCGCAACTTTCTGCTCGCCGCCGGGATCGTGTTGGTCTTTGTCTACCTCGGCGCCACGTCCTTCTGGCGCGCCAGCCGGAAATAAGACTCGCCAGCGATAGCCGGTCGGAGGGAGCGGGAGGCTTCATTCAGCTTCCCGAAAAGCACTTCCTGATTCAATCCGCTGTAGCTTTGAAAGGGCACGGATTTATCCGTGCCACAAGCCCCGCAATATCATGACGGCTTTAGCCGCTGAGGGAAGGCTTCTGCAAGCGCCAGTTGGCCCCACCGCAGGTGGTTGGCACCCCTCCAGGTGGTCAACCGCGCCGTATATCTGTTTTGCGCGTGAAATGCCAGACTGCCAGCGCCAAAGCCGCAAGCCCAAGCCCGTAAGCCATCCACGCATAGGACCCGGTGTGAATGCGCCATCCGCGCCAAAACGCAAAGCCCGCCGCCAGCAGCATCAGGAACCCGCGCACATGACTCATCTCCGCACTTCCTCTTCCGCTCCAATAAACCAGCTTGCGCCGCACAAGCCCCAGTTGGCCCGCCGCAGGTGGCTCCTATCGTAAGCTGGGCAGGAGAGGAATTCCAGAATGAGTCTTCCCGACCAGACCACAGAGGCCCCAACGCTCGAAGGCAACGCAGCACCGCTCAAAAAAACCGCACTCAACGCCACGCATCGCGCGCTCAAAGCCAAAATGGTCGACTTCGGCGGCTGGGACATGCCGGTCGAGTATCCCTGCCCCGGTGGCGGCCTCATCGCCGAGCATCTTGCCGTCCGCAACGGCGTGGGCCTGTTCGACGTCTCGCACATGGGCGAAATTCAGTTTCGCGGCCCCGGCGCGCTCGATGCCGTGCAGCACATCACCATGAACGACGCATCGCGCCTCAAAGATGGGCAGGCCCACTACTCCGCTCTGCTCACGCCTGAAGGCACCTTCGTCGACGACATCCTTGTCCATCGCCTCGGCCCCAACGACTATCTGCTCGTGGTCAACGCCGGCACCAAGGACAAAGACCTCGCCTGGATCCGCAAGAATGCCGGCCATTTCCCCTCCATCCACATCGCCGACTACTCCGCCTACTATTCGCAACTCGCGTTGCAAGGTCCACGCGCCCTGCAGACCTTGCAGAAGCTCACCAAAGTCGATCTCGCGGCCATCAAGAATTACTGGTTCACCTGGGGAACCGTCGCCGGCGTTCCCAATGTGCTCATCGCCCGCACCGGCTACTCGGGTGAAGACGGATTCGAAGTCTACCTGCCCGCCGACGAAGCCACCACCGTCAAATTCTGGAATGAGCTGCTCGCCGCCGGCGAGGAGTTTGGCATCCGCCCTTGCGGCCTGGGCGCGCGCAACACCCTTCGCCTCGAGGCTGGCATGAGCCTCTATGGCCATGAAATCTCTGACACCATCAACGTCTTCGAAGCCGGCCTCGATCGTTGGCTCAAGCTCGATAAGCCCGAGTTCGTGGGCAAGCAAGCTCTTGCTCGATGTCCAGGCAGCCGGGGGCCCAACGCGCAAATTGATCGCGCTGGAGATGGTCGATCGCGGCATCGCCCGCGACGGGTACGCGGTGTTGAATCTTGAAGGCCAGCCGCTCGGCCAGATTACATCCGGCTCGCCCGCTCCCTTCCTCAAGACCAATATCGCCATGGCCCTGGTGCCCGCCGCGATCGCCGAATCCAAAGAAGACGTGCTCGTCCAGATTCGCCCCACCCAGACCGCCCGCGCCAAACAAGTGCCCCTCCCCTTTTACAAGCGGCCGAAACCCGCCTGAGCCTTGCAGCACACACGCCCATTGCACCACGATTGGAATCGCAAGCCCCTCGCCACGAATCCAACATCGGAAGAATCGTTTGGAGAATGCCCTGCTATGTCTCATACCGTTGCGGAACTGAACAAGATCAAACGCGCTCCTCAAGTTGAAGGCGTTTTGCCGCTGATTCACCAGCGCTGGAGCCCTCGCGCTTTCACCGATCGGCCCGTCAGCGCCAGCGAGCTCGTCACCTTGTTTGAAGCAGCGCGCTGGGCCCCATCCTCAGGCAATGGCCAACCTTGGCGATTTCTCGTAGGACAGCTTGGCGACGGCACCCACAGTAAAATTCTCTCCGCGCTGGTTGACTTCAACCAGTCGTGGGCCTCCCATGCTCCCGTCCTCATCCTCGGCACCTCTCTGAGCATCAACCCAAAAAATCGCAATCCAAATGCATATGCTCTCTTCGACCTCGGTGCGGCCACCTTCTCGATCGCCCTGCAAGCCGAATACATGGGCCTTACCGCCCACCAGATGGCCGGTTTCGATCATGAGAAAGCTCGCAAAACCTTTGCCATTCCCGAAGAGTATGCACTCGGTTCCGTCATGGCTCTTGGATACCAGGGCGAACCATCCGCGCTGGCCAACGAAGAACTCAAGAAACGCGAAGTCGCTCCCCGCGAGCGGAAACCCCTCAAGGAGATCGTCTTCGAATCGTGGGATACGCCGGCTGCCTTCGCCTGATGCACTCACCCGCCACGATACAGTGATGTCTGGAGCCTCATTTCCCCCGGATTGAGTCCTAAGCGTCCAACACGAAGGATCACGCGCCGCAAGCGCCCCAACTGGCGGCGCCGCGGAATCGTAGCTGCCCTCGTTGTCGTGGCGGGGCTCATCGCCTGGGCGATCATCGAGCGCCATCTGGCGCCCGCGTCCAACACGTCCCTCACCCGCTTCGACGTCATCATCGTGCTGGGCACCTCAGCCGATGCCGATGGCAATCCCGATCCCCGCCAGCTTGCCCGCGTCACCGAAGGCAGTCCATGAATATGAGCGCGGTGTCGCTCCGCGCATCCTGTTCACGGGCGCCGCGGTCAAAAACCAGTTCGTTGAAGCCAAAGTCATGGCGCGCAGTGCTCACGCCCTTGGTATCCCCGACTCCGCCATCCTGATCGAGCCCAACGCGCGCAATACGATCGAGAACGCTTGCTTTGCCGTCCGCATGATGCAAGAGCACGACTGGCACTCAGCCGAGGTCGTTTCCGGCGAGGAACACCTGCCGCGCGCAGCTCTGATCTTCAGTCGCCTCCCCATTCAGTGGAGCACGCACGCCGCACCCTCGCTTTCCCCAAATTCTGCGGCTCACGAATCCTTCGACACCACCGTCGAAACCCTGAAAACCGTTCGCTACCTTGTATGGGCACGCTGGGCTGACGCCTGCCAGCCTTAGCTAGACTGCCGCGCGTTCGTTGTCCCCTCTAACCACCGTCTAGTAAGCTGGATAATGATGCGTTTCTCCAGTAAGAATTCTTTTCTCAAACGTTGCGCTTTCGCGCTCGCTCTCTGTGCCGCAGTCACCTCGCAGGCCCAGAACAATGCCTCCCAGGCGCCCAACGGCGTGTATATCGCTGTCGATCCGCTTGCAGGCGTCCGCTACGACAACCGCTTCGATGCTTCCGATTGGCCTTGCCTACGACCACATGAAGGCTGGACCAACGCGTTCTTCAGGGCTCGAACCTCGGCGGCCTCGATCTGAGCGGATCTCTGTGGTTCAGCCGGCACTTCGCCGTTGAAGGCTCTGGCCGCGGCTACCTGGGCACCAGCGGCGCCGGCGTTAACTCCTACAACATCAACGGGCCGTTTGTGAGCCAATACCTTTTTGTCGGCGGTCCTGAATGGCTGGGGCCGCACAACAAGCACGGCGCGCTGATTGCTCACGTGCTGGTAGGCGGAGCCTACGGCAACTTCACACAGGATCTCCGCGGCAATCCGCCGTCGGTTGTTGATTTCTACAACAATCAGCTCGCTCCCGCCGGAGTAATCGGCGGCCACTTGGACCTGAACCGCACCGCGCACTGGGTCTTCCGCATCACGCCCGACGCCGTGGTCACCCGCTACAGCATCAACTACCCCCCAAAAACCACCTCGACCGACGTCAACTTCGCCATCTCCGTCGGTGTCCAGTACAAGTTCTCGAAGAAGCGGTAGCGCCCTGCCTCCGAAGTCCAGACAGAACAGGGTGAGCTTGAGGAGTAAAGCCTCAAACGTGCCGCAGAATCATCCGGGATTTGCAAACTGGGGATAAACTCGTTGTTTGCGGGTGCCCCATAGCCGGGGTCCGCACGAATGGGGGGTTTGTTCGGTGGAGCTGCGTCGCCTTTAGGCACCTGGGAACGCCACGAACCAAAAAGGTGCGCAAGCACCCGCTGGCCCCACCGCAGGTGGTGTGGTATCCTCCACCGTTCGGCAACCCTTGTTGGATTGTGCGGCTCTAAAGCTAGCTGGGATCAGAGGCAGGGATAATTGGATATGAAAGACACGCTCGGTGTACTGCTCGCCGGTGGGGCTGGCGAAAGGCTCTTTCCCCTCACCCGCGATCGCGCAAAGCCCGCAGTGCCCTTCGGCGGACACTACCGCATCATCGACATCACCCTGTCCAACTGCATCAACTCCGGCCTGCGCAAGGTTTACGTTCTCACCCAGTACAAGGCGCTCTCCCTCAATCGCCACATCCGCGAAGGATGGACAGGCATCGTCGCCCAGGAACTCGGCGAGTTCTTTGAGCTGCTCCCGCCCATGCAGCGCACCGGTTCCAACTGGTACATGGGCACCGCCGACGCTGTGTATCAGAACATCTACTCCATCGGCAGCGAGCAGCCGAAGTACATGATCATTCTCTCCGGCGACCACATCTACAAAATGGATTACAGCCGGATGATGCAATACCACCGGGACATGGATGCGGAAGTCACCCTGGCCACGCTGCCAATCTCACCCGATGAAGTGAAGCAGTTTGGTGTTGTCGAAGTCGGCAGAGGCGGCGAGGTGCTTGGCTTCCAGGAGAAGCCCACATCCACCAGCGTCCGCTCGCCCTTCAATCCCAATGCCGTCGACGCCTCCATGGGCATTTACATCTTCAATACAGAAGTGCTTCTCAAAGCCCTCATCGCCGACTCTGAAGATCCCGATTCGAAGCACGACTTCGGGCACAACATCCTGCCCAACCTGCTGGGCAAGAAGAAAATGATGGCCTACAGCTTTGTGGACGAGAACAAGCAGCAGGCCCTCTACTGGCGTGACGTGGGCACCCTCGACGCCTACTACGACGCCAACATGGACCTGTGCTCCGTCTCGCCGACCTTCAATCTCTACGACAAGAACTGGCCCATGCGCACCCGCGTCCGCCAATATCCGCCGGCCAAGTTCGTCTTCGGCGAACCGGGACGCACCGGCGCAGCCGTCAACTCCGTCATCACCGCCGGCGTGATTATTTCGGGAGCCTCCGTGTCGAACTCCGTTCTCTCGCAGGACGTCCGCGTCAACTCCTACTCCGATGTCGACGCCAGCATCATCTTTTCGCACGTGAATATCGGCCGTCACTGCCGCATCCGCCGCGCCATTATCGATCGCGATGTTCATATCCCCGAAGGAACCGTGATTGGCTACGATCCGGTCGAAGACAAACGCCGCTACTTCGTCACGCCCTCCGGCCTGACCATCGTCACCCGCGGCGCCTCGCTCTTCGAAAACCCCGTCGACCCCGAATTCCTCGAACGCTATTAGCGCAAAAACCCCCTTCGGGTGCCCAGGTGCCTCGCCCTTGGGCACCTGGGATACGACGAACCTCAAGGCGCGCAAGCGCCATTTGGCCCCACGCAGGTGGTAACTTTCTGCCTGCTCGCGCATCTCACGCAAGGGTCAACCCATGAGCAGCGACTTCTTCTCCCACGAGCCCGAGTCAAAACCAGACCGTGTCCAGCGCATCGGCCGCCGCGCCTTTATCCTCACCGCCGCCGGCGCCGTCAGCGCAGCCGCCTTCTGGGGCCTCCGCCGCAGCACCATTGCCGCCGCCAAACCGCTGGCAGCCGATGAAGGCCCCAAAGAAGTCACCATCGTCGAGTTTGCCGACGACGGCACGAAGCTCCGCACCGTCACCGTCCCCCGCCTCATCAAGACCGAGGACGAATGGAAGCACCAGCTCCCCATCGCGTCGTATTGGGTCACGCGCCACGCCGACACCGAGCGCCCTTTCACGGGCGCCTACTGGAACCTTGAAGAGCACGGCATCTTCCGCTGCATCTGCTGCAACCTCGCCCTCTTCCGCTCCGACACCAAGTTCGACTCCGGCACCGGATGGCCCAGCTTCTGGGCGCCCATCGCGGAAGAGAACGTCGTGAAGACCGTGGACGGCAGCCTGATGATGGTCCGCACCGCCGTCTCCTGCCGCCTCTGCGACGCGCATCTCGGCCACGTCTTCGACGACGGCCCGAAGCCCACCGGCCTCCGCTACTGCATGAACTCCGTCTCGCTGAAGTTCGTCAAGGCGTGATCAAACGCCAACTCGCCTTGGCGATTTCGTTCCCCTAACGGTTGGATTGGGCCATGTCTTGGCACAAAAGCCTGTGCTAGCGTGCAAGGGGTGTCTGTATCCCTCTCAATTTGTTACCGGTTAGGAGGCATGCACGGCAGCACGGGCTTTTTTGAGGGTGTCCTTTTTTCTGTTTACCGAATGGATAACAGGATGGTTACTAACGTGAAGGGGAGGGGAGTAGTGTTGCCCTTCCCCTTTGGTGAATTCTGCGGATGGCGTTTCATGGAGTGCTCCTGCATTTCGAGGTCAATTTCAGTGTGCGCTTTCGCGGGAAATAATATGCAAAATTGCCGAAACTCTATTTTGTTTGGAATGAGTGGTCTACGAAGATAATTTGGCCTGAGGGGGTTGACAGGTTTTTGGCGGGAGCCACGGTGCCCCGTTCGGCGAATGCCACATGTCCGGTACCGGCCAAGGAGTCCGGTTCTCTTGCTGGACACCGCTCATCATCAATTTAAAGATGGTCGTCAGCCCATCTGCGTCCACCTGCGAAAGCGCTCGCGCAGCACCATATCCTGAAAGCTCTTCTTCACATTCGACCCGTGAAAATCCAGCAGTCTGATCTCCGCCAAAACCGATAGCAACTGATGATCCTCCGCCCCCGGCAGGCCGATCGACGTCCCGCGAAAGATCGCCCCATCCCGATGCATGATCCGCGTCGCCTCAAATAAAAACGCATTCGGATTGGTGTTCACGATCCCGGTGTAATCGAAGTAAGGCCCATCCTGAACGCGCACGTTGGGATAAATGAATCCCTCGACCACAATCTCCGCGTCCGCCGGAACCTCAAGGTTCGAAGCGCGGCACCGCACCAGATCGAGCGCCCACCCGCGAAGGCCTCCGGCCACAGCAAACTCGTCAACCCCCAGCGGACAGCCCGCCGCAGCCGCCATGATCGTTGCCTCGCCAACCCCAATAGCCATCGCCATGGGGAGCGGATCGCCGAGACGCTCGGCCTTTGCGACATGCTGTGCCAGGTGGCTCGCCGGCGTCGTGCTGAGAGTTGCGCGCCGCCCGCCAAGCAGTTGCATCCGATAGAGCCCGACGTTGCGCGCCCCCGTCTCCGGATCGCATGTGACATTAATGTGCCAAGTGCCGACATAACGGTCGCAGTCCTGCTCATTCCAGTGCGGCACCGGAAAGCGCGTCAGATCGACGGCTTCGCCCTCAATCACGTTCTCCATCACCGGCCCGCGCTCGACAATCCGCGGCGCAATCGGCATCCCCGCCCGATGTCGCGCCTCGGCGATCAGCTCATCGCGGCCCCATCGCGTTCCCAGCCCCAGCGCAAGACCGATCAGCGAAACATCGCGCAGGCCATTCGTGAAGACCCTCTGTCCCGGATAGTCCACAATGTTCTCGAAAAGCAGCGGCGACTTGCTGGCGCGCGCCATGCGCCCCAACTCATGCCGCCAGTGCACCGGCTCCTGAACGCGCACCAGCCTGCCCGCGCGCTCAATCGCGTCAATGAACGCGCGCAGGCTTCCCAGCTCCGCCCGCGTCGGAGCCTTCTCGTCCTTCACAACGGCTTCCCAGTTCACTTAGCGGCCAGCGCTTCTTCAACCACCGGAAGCTCTACCTGCGTCCCGGCCGCCCGAACCCTCTCGCGCAGAAGTTCCGCCGCCCGCTTGGCAAAGTAGGTAATCAGAATGTCAGCCCCTGCCCGCTTCATGGCCCGCAACGACTCCATCATCACCGCATCGCGATCAAGCCGCCCCAGCCTGGCGGCCGCATCGATCATGGCGTATTCGCCGCTCACGTTATACACCGCCAGCGGCATGCGGAACTCCTGCTTCGCCCGATACACCACGTCGAGATAAAACAGCGCCGGCTTCACCATCACAATGTCCGCGCCCTCTTCGATGTCGAGCGCAATCTCGCGCATGGCTTCATCGGCATTGCACACATCCATCTGGTGCGTGCGCTTGTCGCCAAACGCCGTCGCCGAGTGCGTGCCCTCTTTGAAGAACGGATCGTAGAGCTTCGACGCAAACTTCGCCGAATACGCCATGATGGGCAGATTCTTGAACCCGGCGCCATCGAGAGCCGCGCGCATTGCCGCAATCTGCCCGTCGAGCATAGCCGCCGGCGCGACGATATCGCTGCCCGCCTCCGCGTGCGACACGGCGATCTTCGCAATCAGCTCCAGCGATTCATCGTTGTCGAGATACCCCTCATGAAGAATGCCGCAGTGCCCGTGCACCATGTACTCGCACGCGCAGACATCGGTGATCACCAGCATCCCCGGGACCGCGCTCTTCAGCGCCCGCACCGCCTGCTGCACGATCCCGTTTGCAGCGAATGCACCCGTCGCCATCTCGTCGCGTTCTGCTGGAACGCCAAACAGCAACACAGCCGGAATCCCCAGAGCCTGTGCCTCGCGCGCCTCTTCGATCAGGCAGTCAATCGACAGGTGGTAGTTCCCCGCCAGCGCGGGAATCTCGCGCCGGATGCCGGCCCCCGGCACGACAAACAGTGGAAGCACAAAATTGCTCGCCGCAAGCGTATCCTGTCGCACCAACCCGCGTAGTGATTCGTTTGCCCTCAGCCTTCTCAGTCTCTGCGTCGGAAACCCCATGGTCGTCCCCTTCTTTCTTCGTGCAATCTCACTGCATCCCTCCCGCATCCTGCGGGATCAAATCCGCTGCTTCGTTGCGCACAATCTTTCCTGATTGCGCAATGTCCAGCCGCTCCACCACATGAATCACCACCGGAACTTTATGCGCGGGCAGATCTTCGCGGCATACACGCAGAATCTCCTCCACGGTCTTCCGTTTCGCACCACCCGCATTCGCGGTCTTCAGCACCACCTCGGCGGTGACAACTGCGCCCGTCACTGCGTTCTTCCTTGCGCGCACCAGCGACATCTGCACATCGGGATGACGATTGATGGCTGCCTCGACCTCTTCCGGATGCACCTTCTGCCCGCCCACATTGATGCGCCCATCGCGGCGGCCCGCAAAGCGATAACGCCCATCGCGCAGCTCCACCACATCCCCGGTATCGACCCAGCCCGCAGCATCCTTAAGAGCCGGCGCGCTCTCACCCAGATACCGGCTCGCCGTGCATCCTGACCGCACCCGCAGCGTCTCCTCCTCCAGCTTCATCTCCACACCGCGTCCTCCCGCGAGTGTCTCGTGCGAAAAGCCCTCAAGGCCATCTGCCACTTCAAAGACCGTGCCCGCCTCAGACGATCCAAACGCATGCACAATCCTCGCCGTCGGATAAATCTCCCGCACGCGATTCAGCAGCGCCTGGTCTGCAATCTCTCCCGACATGCGAATGTACCGTGGCTGAATCTTCTCCGCCGCTCCACACATTAGCGCGCGGCGCCATTGCGACGGCGTCCCCGAAATGTGGGTCACACCCGATGCGCCCGCCCGTTCCAGAAACTCCGCCGGCGTTTCCTCATTGCTTGTCAGCACCAGCGAAGCACCCGCCACAGCGGCGCGCAGAAACACCTGCAGCCCCCCAAACCGGCGGATGTCATAAAACGTTCCCCATACCGGCGGGATCGCACCCGGCACACTCGGCCGAATCGCCCCAAGCAGGCTTTTCAGCGTATGGGCAACCAGCTTCGGGGGCCCCATCGTCCCCGAAGTGAACATCACCCACTCCGTCTCGAAATCAATTCCGCGCGCGTATCCGGCAGGCTCGACCCGGGCGACATCCGGCCGAATCAGCCGCACGCCTTCGAAGCCGGCCAGTGCATCGATCCGGTCCGAAACAATGAATTCCGCGCCGGTATCGGCGATCACCTGGGGTAGATGATCCAGGGTCAGATCATTCGAATAGACTGCAAGCCGCCTCACCAGCCCGTCCAGCTCATAGAGAGCCACGCCGGCGGTCAGTTGGTCTTGTGTCAGCAGCACGACAGAGCGGCCGCGCAACTCGGCTCCGCGCCCGCTGAGAATCGAGCCGCCCAGAATTGAACTATCGATCAGATCGCTGCGCCTTACCGTCGTTTCACGATTGCAGACGTAGCTATCCGAGATCGCTTTCAGGTCGATGAGCGTGCGTAGAGAAGACGATTTGGTCTCGATCATAGAGTGTGCTGCGACGGCCGCCCGGCTCGAAGAATGGGACTAAAAACACCCCACCGAGCGACCATCGAACGCACACTATAGTTCATTCCCCCAGCGGCGGAATGTGATAGAACCCCATTTCCACAGCACCCTGGGTAGCCTTCCGTAACCGCCCGGTCGCTTCCCGCCGTCACCAGCATTCCCCGCCCCGCGGCCGACAGCTCCCTCACGCACGCCGCAGGACGGCGCGTTGCGCCTTTGCAGTGCGCTCTGGATGGTTTTGCGCTGGTCGAGTGACCCCTATCAGCGAGTCATCGCTTCAACGAAGCCATTACCTCGCCGGCCTCGGCATCTTCTACACACGGTGTCGTCTGAAACTCGAGGAGATCGTTCCAGTTGGCCAACCAGGAGTAGAGCGCCTTGGCGTCATCCGTCTCGGCGATCAAAACCCCGCCCCCGCTCATCCCGTGCCAGCGCCCGAGCATCTTCACCCCCGCCGGCGGTGGCGCGCCCGTCTTCAAGAAACGTGCTTCTGAACTCACAACAGAACCCTTGGGAATTTTCCAGGACACGATGAACTTCATAACCTCTCCTTGTTCTTTTCATTTGGGGAAGGTTCGGGGCCCAGGCCCGCAACTCTATCAGGATGCGCGTTCCTTGGGAACCTGGGAAAACCTGGCCCGATGAGAGGCCCCGATATGCATCGGAAGAATCTTCAAGAAATCTGGATCCAGAGAAATGTTGGGTGTAGACTCACCCGAAACCGAGGCTGCAAGATCGGAACTGAAATTGGTGTGAGCCGTCCGCATCGGCGAGGTACACGATGACCCGGAAACAATGGAAAAGAATCTGCATCTGCCTTGCGTTGGTCACCGGCGCGCTCGGACTTGCTCAATGCGCGCGCGCCTCTGACGATACGGCGCGGTTCTATGGGGCCTGGATCACCAACTTCGAATCGAACGGCCAGATGGTGATCGTTCAGTCGATCCACGACGGCAGCGGGTATAGAAACTACGTGCGCCTTCCCTCCAGCGTTACGCCCGCAGGCAACGGAAGCTTTTCCGCGGCCAACGGCCGATGGAGTGCCGCCGCTGCCGCGCCCGATAACGCCGGAACCTACAAGTTCATCGACGACAACACAGCAATCTGTACCAACGCCGTGGGCGCAAGTGTGATCTGGCGGCGCAACGACGGAGCTCTGCCTGCCGGAATCGCCCCGCCGAACTACCAGCAACTGATGGCGGCCTATCAACAAGCTGCCGGTGCCGGTGCCGCGTGGGCGATGACCGACCTCGGCGTTCTCTACGGGGCCGGCCTCGGCGCTGCGCAAAGTTACCCGCAGGCCATGGCCTGGTTTCAAAAAGGCGCTGCCGCTGGCGACGGCACTGCGATGAACGCAATCGGCTTTCTCTATCAAAATGGCGCAGGCGTCGCCAAAGACCTCGGTCAGGCAATGGCGTGGTATCAGAAAGCCGCTGCAGCCGGCGACACGCTGGGGATGGACAATGTGGGCATGCTCTACGGCAATGGCCTGGGCGTGGCGCTCAACTACCAGCAGGCGATGGTGTGGTACCAGAAAGCTGCTGCCGGACAAGGCGCGGGCAGCATGCTGGCGATGGATTCGATCGGTGTGCTTTACGAACACGGCTGGGGCGTGACCAAGAATCTGCAGCAGGCAATGGCGTGGTATCAAAAATCAGCCAATGCAGGAGACGCGGTGGCCATGGGCAATGTCGGCCTCTACTATTTCAAGGGCAATGGTGTCGCCGTCAATCCGCAGCAGGCAATCGCCTGGTACACCGCGGGCGCCTCGGCCGGCGATCCCGTGTCGCAGCAGTGGCTCAAAGAAAGCGCACAGCTCCTGCAGCCCAGGCCGGGCGTAAGCGCATCGCAGCCCGACGCCGCCGGCACACGCAAGTAGCCGCAGTTCGTTCGGATTCCACAATTCCGGATGCCCCGGATGCTCGGCGTCTGGGCATCGGGTGAGTTCTGGCTATTTGCCCTTATAGTCCTGGAACAGCTCAGGGAACTGCGCCTTCAGCGCTTCGACCTTGGGGCGGTCGCAGACCAGGATGTAGGGGTTGTTGGGATTGTGCAGCGCGTAGTCCTGGTGATAACTCTCCGCGTCATAGAACCCTTTGAGCGGCGTCACCTGGGTGACAATCTTTTTTCCGAAGACGTTGGCTGCGTCAAGCTGCGCGATGTACGCTTCGGCAATCTTGCGCTGATCATCGTTGCCGTAGAAGATCGCCGAGCGGTATGAGGTGCCCACATCCGGGCCCTGGCGATTGAGCTGCGTCGGGTCGTGCGCCACGCTGAAGAACACGCGCAGCAACTGGCCATACGTGATCTTCGAGGGATCGTACACGACCTTAACGGACTCCGCGTGGCCCGTAGTTTCGGTCGTCACCTGGTCGTAGGTGGCCGTGTCCGCCGAGCCGCCTGCGTAGCCCGCCGTGGTGGCCTCTACTCCCTTGACGCGCTCAAACACCGACTGCGTCCCCCAGAAACAGCCGCCGGCAAACACAGCCGTGGCCTTCCCGGGCGCCGACGCCAAAGAATCATCAACCGACGCGGGCGGAACCGGGGCATGCGTTCCAGCGCTGGCCTTGCCAAACAAACCCCATGCGACAACGCCGGCGACGATCAAAAGCAATATGGCAGCAATTCGGGACACGAGAACCCTCCAGTAAACGGCGGCGCGAACAGCAGGGAACGCCACCTGTGAGATGATTCTGCGCCGCAAAGGTTACGGCGGGCAATGCGCGGTCCGGGCTTATCGATTCTGGGAGAGACCCCGAAACGGCGCTGCGGGAACCAACTGCAACTCCTTCGCGTATTGGGATCTATGCAATGTGTGGGAACATTGACGTGGAGCGATTTTGGGATGGCGTCGCCGGCAAGGCCGTCGCGTCGTACCATGGAAGCTCCCCCCGCCGGCGCACCAAAACCGGCAGCTACCGCCCGCGGCGAGGCCGGCAAACCCATTGCGCCCGCTACACTTCGGTCGCGCGCGGAGGTGAATCCGCTGGAGATCGACTGGTCACAGAACGTACGCCGCTGCATGGCCGGCGATTCTGGCGCGTGGTCCGAACTGGTCCGCACGCACCATCGGCGTGTCTATGGCCTCTGCTACCGGTTCACCGGCAACCCCACCGACGCCGAAGATCTCACCCAGGATGTGTTTCTGAAGATCTTTTCGAACCTGGCCAGTTTTGATATGGCCCGCGGCAGCCTGCAGGTCTGGATCACCACCATGACACGGAATTTGCTGGTGGATAATTTCCGTCGCACCAAAAACCAGCGGGCCACCGGTTCTCTCGACGAAGGCTGGGAATCGACCGAAGAGCTAAGGCCGATCGACCGCTTGACCTCCTCCGCCCCCTCGCCGCATGAGTCGGCCGCCCAAAAAGAACTCGCAAAAATGGTCCAGAATGCGCTTGCCCGTGTCTCCGTGGAGCTGCGGGAAGCCGTCATTCTAAGAGACCTGCAGGATTTGGACTACAAGGAGATTGCCCAGGTGCTGGGCATTCCCGAGGGGACCGTCAAGTCCCGCATCAGCAGAGGACGCGCGGAACTGGCGCGGCTGCTGGAACGTAATAAACGGGAGGTGATGTAATGACGGAGCGCAATCCAATTTCGACCTCCCAGATGCCGGGCTCAGCCGCCTGCGGACAATGGGAGACCCTTCTGGCCGATGCGCTCGATGGCCTCCTCAAGCCTGAAGACGAGGCGACCTTCACCGCACACATGGCAGCATGCCCGGCGTGCACGGCTCTGTTTGAAGAAGCGCGCCGCGGCCGCGAATGGCTTGAGTTCCTCTCACCCGAACCCGAAGTCCCCGAGGGATTGCTCGAGCGCATCCTGGCGCAAACGGGTCCCGGGCAGATTGAGGGCTTTGGCCTCTCTGACCCCAACAGCGACATACTGCCGGTTACCCAGGGCCTGGTTCCCGCCTGGCAGCAGCCCGGCTTTTATGGGCAGGTTCGCCGCTACGCACAGCCCCGGCTTCTGATGACCTTCGCGATGGCCTTCTTTTCGATCGCACTGACGCTGCATCTGACCGATGTCCGGCTCAGCGGTCTGCGGCTTTCTGATCTGCGGCCGGCGGCCATTCGGTCCTTCATGGAGCGCCGCATCACCATGGCCTCGACGCCCATCATTCGTTATTACGATCATCTCCGCTTTGTGTATGAAGTGGAATCGAGAATGCGCGAGATGCGCCGCGACGCGCAAAGCCAGCAAAGCGAACGTCCCAAGGACGCAGCCCCTGGCGAATCACAACAGGTGCCGGCCCGCAAGGATGGCGGCTCCCGCGTGGAACCTCCGCAACAGTCGGTCAATCCGTCGAATGACGACCCAACCGACCTTCTCGAGACTTCTCTGACTTTTGAGCATCCAGCGAACCCGGCTCGACTTACCCTGTCCGACGGCTCCGCACATGCACGACGGGAAAGGAGCACCACATGGACTGCGTAAACCATAGCGGTACCCCCGCAACAGCTTTCTGCCAGAACTGCGGAAAGGCGCTTTGCTCGAGCTGCGTGCGCAGCGGGGCGGCAGGCCAGGTTCTCTGCGAACCCTGCTCAACCGCATGGCAGGCCTATCAGCAGCCGTTCGTCGTGTCCGCTCAAAGCAGCCCCAACCCCTCTGCGGCTGCCGTGCTCGGCCTCATCCCCGGCGTCGGCGCAATGTACAACGGCCAGTTCTTCAAAGGCCTCATCCACGTCGTGATCTTCGCGGTGTTAGTCAGCGTTGCAAGCAACGTGCATGGCCCGCTCGATGTGTTCTTCGGTCTTATGATTCCCGCGTGGATCCTCTATCAGTCGTTTGAGGCGTTCCACACCGCCCGCGCCATTCGCGACGGCCAGCCTCTGCCCGATCCGCTGGGCCTGAACGAGGTCGGCAACTGGCTCAACCTGGGTGGACGTCCGCGCCAGCCGGGCATGCCGCCGGCTCCCGGCCAGGCTCCGCCAAACCCAAACGTCTGGAATCCAAATCCGAATCCGGGCGACAACGCCCCCACCGCCGGCGGCCGGCTACCAGCCGCCGTACACGGGTGGCGCCTATCAAGCGCCCTATACAAGCCCGTACCAGGCGCCGCCGTACACGCCGCAGCCCGGGGTTGATCCCACTGTTCCTGGCGTTCAGCAACCTCTGCCTGATCCGCAGTTCTGGCGCCGCAAAGAGCCGATCGGCGCCATTGTTCTCATCGCCATTGGCATCGTCTTTCTACTCAGCCAACTGGATATCTTTCACGGCAGGTTGCTCGAGTTCATCTGGCCGGTATTTTTGATCGGGATTGGCGCCTGGCTCATCGTCCGCCGTCTTGGAGAAACGCAAGGAGGTTCAAAATGAACCGCTACATCCTCATTCGCCGGCTCCGCTGGCCTGCCATCCTGCTTCTTGCCGGTGTGATCGCGCTGCTGCATCAGATGGGTGCCGTCGCCCATTTCTGGCACCTGTTCATCCCGCTTTTGCTGATCATGCTCGGCCTTCTGCTTCTTGCCGAGCGCATGGCACTCTCGGCCGAGGACGCCACCGTGCCGTATGCCGATGCGCCGTATCCAGGCGGCCCCTATCCGGGCGCGCCCTATGCAGGCGTTCCGTATGGCACGCAGCCCGCCGCCACGCAGCCGACGACTTCGACGTCGATCGTCCCCGCGCATTCCAACGATTATGAGAATGATCCGCATGGAGGCCAGTCATGAGCAGCGTTCCTCCTTCCACGCCCCCAGGCGGAGTGCCTCCCGGCTATCCGCCCTACGATCCGAAGACCCAGTGGCGCGTCTACCGTGAGCAGCAGAAAGCTGCATGGCGCGCACAAAAAGACGCCTGGAAGGCGCAGCGCCAGGCCTACAAAGGCGGCTATGCCGGCGGCACCTACACTCCGCGCGTCCCATCCATCGTCGGGCCCGTCCTGCTGGTTGGAATCGGCATCGTTGGCTTGCTGCTGGCCAGCGGCCGCATCAATTTCACTGACTTCCGCGCCTGGTATGGCCACTGGTGGCCGCTGCTGCTGATCGGCGCCGGCCTGGCACTTCTCGGCGAGTGGGCCCTCGATATGCGCCGGCCCACCCCTGTCCACCGCGGCGGCGGCTTTGTGGGCATGCTCATTCTGCTGGCCATCATTGGCATCGGCTTTGCCGGATGGAACAACTTCTGGGGCCCCTTCCGCGCCCAGTTCGGCGATCAGGGAGATGACTTCTTCAATAGCTGGGGTTTGCCCGAGCACGAACTCGACCAAAAACTGCTGGATGTCCAGATCCCGACCAACGGCACCATCGACATCCAGAATCCGCGCGGAGACATCAGCGTAACCGCGGGCGATGGGCCAACTGTTCAGGTTCAGGCGCACGAAGTCGCCTACGCCAGTTCCGATTCTGAAGCTCGCAAGATCTTCGACTCCGAAGCCGCTCACGTGGTCGTAAGTGGGAATGCGGTGCTGGTTAAATCAGAAAGCAACAACAGCGGCCGCCTCAACCTGACCGTCACCGTTCCCAAGTCAGCCCATGTGACCGTCAACGATGGCCGTGGCGATATCACGGTTGCCGGTCTCGGCTCCGGCGTGAGTGTCACTGCCTCGCAGGGAGACATCCACCTCAGCTCGATCACGGGCTCCGTCCAGGTCCACTTCTCCAGCAGTCATCACGACTTCTCCGCGCACCAGGTTGAGGGCGACGTAACCGCCGACGGCGATTGCAACGACTTCACCCTTTCTGAAATCAAGGGCAAGGTGACGCAGAACGGCGACATCCTGGGCGACGTGCATATCGAAAACGTTGCCGGGCCGATTCACCTGCACACCTCGGTCACAGACCTGCAGGTCGGCCAGCTCTCAGGCGATCTCACCCTGAACTCCGACGACCTGCGCGTCTCTGAAGCCAAGGGCCAGGTACGGGTCACCACCCACTCCAAGGACGTGGACCTGAGCCAGATTTATGGCGACACCTACGTTGAAGACCGCGATGGCCGCATCTCTCTCGAGCCGGGCGGCAACTTCGCCATCGACGCCAAGAACAACAAGGGCGATATCGAACTGACGCTGCCTGCCACCGCCTCCGCATCGATCAACGCGCATACGCGGAATGGCGACATCGTCTCCGACTTCGCCATCCCTTCATCCGACGGCGAAGACAAGTCGGCAGCGATTCAAGTGGGCGCGGGCGCTGCCAAGATCACTTTGTCCACCAGCAATGGGGACTTGCACATCAAAAAAGGCGGGGACTTTGAGCCAGAGCCCGCTGCACCTCCTGCAATCGGGGCCGGCCCAAAAGCTCCAGCAGCCCCCGCCGCGCCGCATCTGAAAGCACCCAAAGCGCCGCCAGAACCGGTTTCTCAATAGCGCGGTCTACACAGACGGAAAGAGGCGCGAAGCAATCGCTTCGCGCCTCTTTCTTTTTCAGACAAACGACACACGGTCATTACTCAGCCCGCAACGCTTCCATTGGATCGACGTGCGCCGCGCGGCGCGCCGGAATGTACGCGGCGAGCAGGCCCACGACAACAAGCAAAGCAGGCGCGAGCGCGAGCGTCAGGGCATCGTGCCCGCTGACGCCGTAGAGAAAGCGATTCACCAGCTTCCCTGCAGCCAGCGCAAGTCCCAAGCCCACGACAACACCCGTTGCCAGCATCAGTCCTGCCTGCCGCATCACCAGCAACAGAAGATTGCCGCGAGACGCTCCCAAGGCGATGCGGACACCAAGCTCGCGTGTGCGTTGTGAAACGATGTACGCGAGAAGCCCGTAGAGCCCGGCGATGCACAAGACGAACGCAGCGCCCCCGAAGATCTCCAGCAGATGCGCCGTCAGTCTTTGACTCCCATACGAATCTTCCACGACTTGATCCATGGTCGTGATGGTTGCGTTCTCCAGTTCCGGGCTTGCCTGCTTCAAGATGGCGCGAATCTCCGGGATGACCTCCGCCGCAGGTCGGTCGGTGCGAATCGCAAGGTCCATCGCCACCGTTGAGGGCTGATAAATGCCGCTGTCGGGCGTGATCTGACAGAGACAAATCTCCACCTCTGGTTGGGATTCTTCGCTCACCTTCCCCTGCCTCTGATCGTCCAGGATGCCAATGATGCGCGTGTCGGCATTCTTCTTGAAGCTCCAGAACTTCGTCCCGACGATTGAGTTCAAATCATGTGTATCGGGCGCGTAGACCTTTGCAAACGCCGGGTTGACGACCGCTCCGAGCTCCGAGTTGGGCGTATCAGTTTTCGCGAAAAATCGGCCGGCGACCATCTTGAACGCGAATATCTGCTGAATCTCTGGACTGACCGGTTTCAGCATTCCTGAGACCATCGTGTTGTTGCCCTTGCGCAAACCGAGCTGCATCCTGAACGTGTTCCCCAGCGGAACCTGGCTCATCAGCCCCGCGTTTTCGATGCCGTGCAGGTGTTGCACCCGCTCAAGCAGTGGCTGATACAACACGGTGGCCACGTTCTTGTTCTCGTAGTGAAAAGCAGGAATGCTGAGGTTCGCCACAAGAATGTGGTCGGTGCGAAAGCCAAGCGGCACATGGCGCAACGTGTAGATGGTGCGCAGAAGCAGGCCGCAGGTCACGAGCAAGGTCAGCGACAGAGCGATCTCCGCAGCCACGAGCGCGCCGCGCGCGCGATGCTGGCGTCGCGAGGTGCCTGCTTGCAATCCACCCTGCTTCAATGCCGGCTCAACCGGCGATCGCGCAGCCATCCACGCTGGCCATGCGGTTGACACCAACATCGAGAGCAGTGTCATTCCCAGCAAAGCGAAAAGAACCAGCGCATCCGGCATCGCCGGAGTGGGGAGCGGCAAGCTCCGGCTCAATTCGCGAGACAAGACCTTCACCGATGCGACGGCCAGCCCAACACCCAGCGCCGCGGCCGCGCCGTTCAAGACCAATCCCTCCACCAGCATCTGCTGCACCACGCGAAGACGGCTCGCCCCGAGCGCGATGCGCATCGCCGTCTCTCTCTGCCGCGCCATGTTGCGCGCCAACAAAAGACTCGTGACGTTAAGGCTCGCAATCAGCCACAGCACAGCAGCGGCGCCCATCAGCGCCAGGAGGGCTGTACGCACATCGGCATCTACGAGGGTGGTGCTGTAAATCTGCACTGCAACGGCGCTGTGCTCCTTGCGCTCGTTCGGATCGTTGTAGTTCGCGGCCACCTGTTTTTGCAGAATCGACATCTCGCTTTGCGCGCTCTTCACGGTCGCGCCGTTTGCGAGACGGGCGAGCACCGTGAAATTCATCGCCGCCGCGTCACGCTTGCGGTCACCCTCCGTCAGCGCGACCGCGGTCCACACCTCGGCAGAATGGGTGCCGTTGGCCGGATAGTGGAATCCTGCGGGCATGACACCGGCAACCGTGTACGAGTCCGTGTTGATCTTCACGACCTTGCCGAGCACTTCCTTATCGGCGCCGAACGCCGTCTGCCAGGCTGCATAGCTCAAGAGGACCGAACCGGCATTCTTGCCCTGCGCAAAGCTCGGTTCCTCCGCAACAAACCCATTTCCCAGCCAGGGCCGTACGCCAAGCATCGGAAACAGATTGGCGCTGACCTGCATCCCCGTGACTTCCAGTGCGGCGTTTCTTCCCTCCAGATACGAGCGGCCAGTCATTTGCCTTGCCACAGCGATGTCTTCGAACGAATGCGTGGCGTTGCGCCACTCCTCTACATCGAGCCAGGGAAGTTGCCAGACTTGCTTGCCCGTTGGATCGCGTTCCTGGACGACCACTAACCGGCTCGGGTCCCGGTAGGGCACCGGCCGCAGCAGGACGTGATCCACGACCGTGAACATGGCGGCCCCGGCGCCAATCCCAAGCGCCATGGTGCCAATAATGGTCGCCGCGAATCCCGGCTTGCGAGCGAAGGACCGCACCGCGTGCCGCACATCCTGCCCCAGCGCCTCGAGCCGATTCCAGCTCCATGTTGAACGGGTCTGCTCACGCACCAGCGCTGGATTGCCAAAAGCCCGCAGTGCCGCATAGCGCGCCTCTTCCGCACTCATCCCCGCAGCCAGATTTTCTGCGATCTGGCGATCGAGGTGATCCTGCAACTCGGCATCGAGCTGCGCGCCCGATCGTTTGCGCGTGAAGAGCATCCGGATTCGCATGCCGGCTTTGGTGATCCACCGCATCATAACCCCGCCCTCTCTTTATTCGGTTCGAAGCGCCTGCATCGGGTCGAGCCGTGAAGCCCGCCATGCAGGAACAAAGCAAGCTATCGCCGCCACCAGCATCAACAACGCGGCAACCACCGCATAAATCGCCGGATCCAGCGGCTGCGTTTCATAAAGCATATGCTTGATCAACCGTGCCGTACCGACACTCGCACCCAATCCCAGAGCGAGCCCGAGCAACGCAGGCCTCAACCCGTCAAACAAAATCTTCCGCAGCACGTGGCCCCGCTGCGCTCCCAGCGCGATGCGCACGCCGATCTCGGCGGTCCGCTGCGTCACCAGGTAGGCAAGCACGCCGTAGAGCCCGGCCGCAGCCAGCACCAGCGCGATGACCGCAAAGCCAAGCACCAGCAGCGAATCGAACTGTGAGTCAATCGTTGATTTCGCGATGGTCTCGCGCAGCGTGGTCACGTTGGAAACGGGAAGATCCCTGTCCATGGAAGCAATAATCCGCTCGGCAGGCAAAGCAAGCGCCTCAGGATTCTGTGTGGATCGAATCACCACCGTTGCCACGCTATAGTCGTTTCCGTAGATCGGCCAGTAGAGGGTGGGATGGAAAGGCTCCGACACATCCCAGCGCGTATCGGCAGCCACGCCGATCACTTCGAAGGTGCCGTTTTGGGTGGCCAGTGCGGTGTCTACGTGGACATGCTTGCCAATCGGATCTTCGCCGGGGAACATGGCCCGCGCCGCGCTCTCGCTGATCACGGCCACACCCGCGCGCTCAAGCCGTTCGCTCGCGGTGAAGGTACGCCCGCGCAGCAGAGGCATCTGAATGGCCGCGAAGTAGCCCGGGTCCGCGCCGCGGGTCATGATGTCGAAGCCCTGGCCTTTGGGAAGCGGCGGATGCTCGACGACGTGCATAATCTCATCGCCGCCCCAGCCCTGGCCCGGCGGCGTACTCACCAATCCGGCGGACTGCACGCCGGGCAGCCCCCGAACGCGCCCGATGAGCTGCTCAAGAAATGCAACCTGTTCTTCAGCTTTTTTGTAACGCGCCACGGGTAGGTTCACATGCATGGTCAGCACATTGTCCAGCGGCACTCCCAGGTCAGTGGTGCGCAGGCGCTGATAGCTCTCAATCAGCAGCCCCGCGCCCACCAGCAGCACCACGGTCAGGCTCACTTCGAGCACCAGGAGCGATTTGCGCAGAGCCGCGCGCGTGCGGCTGCCGCTTTGCGTGCGCGACGACTCCTGCAGCGACGCGAGTATCTTTTTGCCATCCGCGCCAAGAGCCGAGACGAGTCCGGAGAAAAGCGCGCACGCCACGATAATCCCCACCGCGAACAACGCGACAAAGCCGTCCATGTGGATGGTGTCCACGCGATTCATATCGGATCGCGCGGTAATCAGCCATTGCAGCGCGCCCCACGCCAGCAGCAGGCCGACCGCACCGCCCGCAGCGGAGAGCAGCAGGCTCTCGGCCAGCTTTTCGCGCAGCAGGCGCATCCGTCCACCGCCCAGCGCGGAGCGAATCGCCATCTCCTTGCTGCGCGCCGCAGTGCGCGCCACCAGCAGGCCGGCAACATTCAGGCAGGCGATGAGCAGAACGCATCCCGTCGCCGCAAGCAGCGCGTAAAGCGGCGTGCGGTAATCGTGCGCGGCATCGTCCAGCAGCGTTCGCCCATCCACCGCATCGCTCACCGCCGGCTCCGGGTGATCGATCTTGGTCTGCTTCTGAACCGCGCCCAGTTGGCTCAACAAGCCGGGAAGCGTGGCGCCAGGAACCATCCGCGCGACGGCGACGAATCCATGGATCTGAAAGGAATTCATGAACGCCGACGAAGTTTCGTGAGTGGCCGGCGTCCACAGTTCCACCGTGCCCCCGCCATACTTGCCGACATAGACGAAGGATGAAGGAAGCACGCCGATCACGGTGTAGGGTTTTGCATTAAGCCAGATCGATTTGCCCACGATCGCAGGATCGCTGTTGTAGCGGCGCCGCCAGAACGACGGCGAGAGAATCACGGTTGCGGGCGCGTCGGCGCTGTCGTCGGCCATCGTAAAGGTGCGCCCGTAGGCCGGGACAACACCAAGCACGGAGAAAAAATTCCCCGAGCACCACGCCGCGTCAACTTGCTCGGGAAGTTTTCCACCCTCGGCCGACACGTTGTATTGGTGCCAGGGAGAGACGATGGCCATCTGCGCCATATTCTCCGCGGCCTTCTGCCAGCGCTGAAAGCTGCCTCCGTCCACGGGAAGAAACGCGCCGAAATTGCTGTCCGCAGGATTCGTTTCGTGCTCGAACACGGCCATCAACCGGTCAGGATCGGCATACAGAAGCGGGTTCAGCAAGACGCTGCGCACCACCGTGAACAGCGCCACGTTCGCGCCAATGCCAAGAGCCATCACAAGAATGGCAACAGCCGCGAACCCAGGTGTGCGGCGCAACGTGCGCGCGCCGTAGCGCAGGTCGCGTGCCAGCGACTCGAGACCGTTCCAGCTCCACGCGGCGCGCGCCTGTTCGCGCAGAAGCGCGGGATTGCCGAAACTGCGCAGCGCCGCTGAACGCGCGTCGTCCGCGCCCATCCCCGCGGCAACGTTCTCTGCGATCTGCCGATCGAGATGATCGCGCAGTTCCTCCTCGAGCCGCGCCCCCGACTCTGTGCGCGCAAAAAGCATCTGGAACCGCATGCGTGCCTTCGTCAGCCAGCGCATCTCTACCTCCTACACCTCGCCCACAATCAGGTTGATGGCCGCGGAGAGCCGACTCCAGTTGGCCTGCTCGCTTTCAAGCTGTTTGCGGCCTGCAGCGGTCAGCGAATAAAACTTCGCCTGGCGGCCGGTCTCGCTCTCGGCCCACTTGGCCTTGATCCACGCCTGCTGCTCGAGCCGGTGCAGCGCGGGATAGAGCGACCCCTGCTGCACCTGCAGCACTTCGTTTGAGACTTGCTGAATGCGCTTGGCAATGGCCCAGCCGTGCAGAGGCTCCAGCGCAATGGTCTTCAAGATCAATAAATCGAGCGTGCCCTGGACCAGATCATTCGGTTTACCCATACTGTGATTATCTACAATACTCTTGTGTAGACCGTCAAGGTATCGGCGCGATTTTTCGGTAGCGGATCAGTTTGATTCGCGCAGGCCCCTTGAAATGTGCCGACCGCTTGAAAGATCGGGGCTTCTTGAAGGGTACGGGCTTCAGCCCGTACATTATGTTCCGTCAAATCATCCGGGCTTTAGCCCCTGAGGGACTGCTCGCCCAAACCGACCCACCGCCGGATTTTCATCAACAGCGGTCCGCCGGTGTCGTTTCGCGCATCTTTCCCTGCAGGTTGGACTTTTCCATGCAGTGGTTTCCGTTGTATGCTTCCAGTCCTGAGGAGGGCGCCCCCGCCATGCAGCATCACCCGATCCGAGTGATTACCGTCGAGCGTGAATACGGTTCGCGCGGCGGAGAGTTCGCCCACGACCTGGCAGCGCACCTCGGCTGGCGCCTGCTCGATTCAGACTTGCCCTGTTCCGCCGCCCGCACCGCCGGGGTTCCGCAGGAGCTGGCCGCCAAATACGATGAGCGCCTCGACCCCTGGTACTACCGCTATGGCAAGACCTTCTGGCACGACAACGTCTACCACATGCCCGGCCTTGCCGACGACCAGATCTTTGACTCCGAGCGCATGCTCACCCTCATCAAGCTTGAGATTCTCAAGGCCGCCAAAATCGGCAACTGCGTCATCGTCGGCCGCGGAGCAGCGTGCGCCCTCGCCAATCAGCCGGATTGCTTTCACGTCTTCGTCTACGCCACCGCCGCGTCCAAGCGCGACTGGTTCATGCGTGCGTTTCCAAAAGAGGCTGGCAATGCCGAACAGGCGCTCGCTGCCCATGACAAGCGCCGCGCCGCCGTGATCCGCAAGTTCTACCAGCAGGAGTGGTGCGCCCGCGGCCTCTATCACATGCTGCTGAACTCCTCGATTGGCATGGAGGCGATGATCGCCGCCGTCCAAGGCGCGACGCACGTGCAGATGGGTCAGGAAGCTGTTTCAAGCTAAGTTTCGATTAGTTACCCCATATCGCAATCGCTTTGTAACAGGGCACGACTCGGGGCACCCTCTGGGTCGCGTGCCGAAACAGCCACTAGAATCGGGGACTCTACCCCCTGATGAGATGCCGTTTAGACTTGGTCCATGAGCCACGACCGTCTTCTGCTTTCACTCCGCGAATGCATCCTTTCCGATTGGTACGCTTCTCCTGAAGATCATCGATCCCCGCACGACGCGTGGGTGGAGGCCGTGACGATATCGGAGACTGCTTCTGGAGGTCGACATGAGAAACGTGAACTGGAAATACAGATGCGTCTCCTGGGTGCGTATCACGACGGCATAATCGAGATTACTTACAAGCGAGTCGCAAACTATTCCTTGCAAGCCTTGAAAGCCACTTGCGGACACGGCGATTGGCTTCGAGACGAAGTCGAAGAACGGGACGGTTCAATCCTGCACACCGTTCTGCTTGCAAACGGCAAGATTCAAATCGAAGCGACGGAGATCGATTACAAATGGACGGCGTCGCCCATTGACCCATCGATAAGCTAGCCTGCATTTTTCCCAACCAGGCTTGGGGCTCGGGGCTATCGAGCCCAAGGAAAACACGTCAGACTCGCCATGCTAATTGGAACAATCCCCCCGCAAATCGGTGTCTAAGTCAACATGCGCATGCGTTGGAGGCCAATTCTCTGTCTCTGGGGCCTGACCTTGTTCGGGTTGTTGACCTATGGCTCGTTCCGTATGGATTCCTTGAATGACCCACGCCACCCCAATCGATACTTCTGGTGGGGATCTGTCCGCCTCGACTCCGATCCGCTCAGCAAGCGTCGAGTGGAGAAGCCCTGCGTGGATTCGGATGAGGTTTGCACAATCAACTTTGGCAATGAGCACGCTTGGGTGGATCCGGGATTGATGGAAAGAGCCCTGACGTTCTCAGCATTTCCAGCTTTCTTGTTCGCCATCACAGTAGCGCATGGGCTAGATCATCAAGGCGTCAGTGAGATTCGAAGCTTTATACCCGCGATGTTACTCGGCACTCTCACCTGGTTCTATGCGGTCGGATGGCTTCTCGATCGCTGGCGATTTAAGCGTTCATTGCGCACAGGGTCACACATTCCCGAATGATTACTTCCGCCGGATTGGCGACGATTCTATCCCAGCTGAAAAGTCCCGCTTCTGGAAGCGAAACAAAACAGTTCTATGCGTTGTAACACGATCAAGCAGGTTCGATGGAGTTCTGAAGCGTCGTGATTTAGTGTGATTGAATGCTCATGGTACGCCGCGCCCTAATGAGGCTCTCGCTGCTGCTGACTTCAGGTAGCGTGATTTCATTGCTTCTCACTTTGGCATGGTCCAAACGTCTAGATGGAGACTTCACTTTCAGCTATGAGGCTGACGCATCATTTCATGCGCATTTCTGGTCAATTTTCTTCTTAGCTGCGATCGTCGGATTAGGCGGATGCGCAGGGCTGGCGTTGACATTGAAGAGTAGAACCACCTGCAAGGTTGGTATATGGACCTTCAGTATTGGTGCTGGATTGCTGATCTTCAGTTTTCGAATGATTCACATGGGCTGGTTTGGTGCGACTGTCTTCACGCTAACGTCGGTTGTGTTATGCGCGGGATTGGGGGTCCTTGTGATCGGGATTGTGCGCCTCGCTTGGGAAAAATTCCATCGGTCAATCGACCACAATATGGCCTGAATCACCGGCAACTCGGCAGCTTCCACGAGTTGTCGCCTGGGCAAGTGGCTTTCTCATGAGCCCTTGAATTGGCCTCAATCGCCCCGCGGCTTGCGCTCTACGCGGGCTGCGATCCGCGTAAAGACCTCCCACGGGATGGTCTCAGCGATCCGCGCGTGATCGAACGCAGTGATCGCCTCGCCAGCCTGCGACCCCAAGATCACCACCTCATCCCCGGCGGCGACCTCGGGAATCTCCGTGACGTCGAGCACGGCCTGGTCCATGCTGATGCGGCCGACGAGCGGTGCCCTTTGCCCGCGGACCAGCAGGCTGAATCGATTGCCGAGCTTGCGGTCGAGGCCGTCCGCGTATCCAACGGCAAGCAGCGCCAGCCGCATGGGCTCGGTGGCCACAAAGGTCCCGTTGTAGCCGACTACCGTCCCTGCCGGCACGTCGCGGACGGAGACCACCCGCGTCTTCCAGGTCAGGACTGGACGAAGGCGCCCTAATGCGTTCTCAAGCGCCTGGGGCTGATCTTTCTGAGCGAAGGGCGGATCGTACTCGGGAGCCAATCCGTAAAGCGCGAGACCGGGCCGCATCAGCGCCTTCAGTCCGTGCTTTTCAGCCAGCTCGCCGATCACCTCGGCTTCGCCAGCCAGCAGCGCAGCGGAGTTGCCCACATTCAGCCACTCCGGCAGCAGGCCCGCGCCGGTCACTGCGGCAATCGCCTGATCGAGCCGGGCAAGCTGCTCATCCGTTACAGTCCCGTCGGCCTCATCCGCGGCAAAGAGATGCGTCATCACGCCCTCAAGCCGCAAGGGCGATGAAGGATGAAACCGTCCCAGCAGAACGGTGAGCGATGCGGGATCCGCTCCCTGCCGGCTCATGCCCGTATCGATCTCGAGATGCACAGCGACGGAGCCCGCCCCACGGCCAGCGGCGATGGCGGCATTCTCGATTTCGTCGAGCTGCCAAGCCTCCCACACCACAGCCGTCAGGTCGTATTCGATCAGCGCCGCCCCTTGCCCCGGAAAGACGCCGGCAATCACCAGCAGCCGCGCCTCGGGGCACAAAGCCCGCGCCGCAACGCCCTCTTCAACGCTGGTCACGCCCAGCCATCGAGCGCCCGCGCGCACCGCCGCCGGAGCACACAACGCCAGCGAATGGCCGTAGGCATCTGCCTTCACAATGGCCAGTAATTCCGCATGAGGAGCGGCGAACGAACGGAGCAGGCGGTAATTCTCTTCGAGGGCCCGGGTCGAAATCTCAACCCAGCAAGGACGTGAGGTCATCAGGATTTCCAATACCCAGTTTATCGTGATGAGCGTTGGCTCATCTCACCGCAGCAGGGCATACGCAACGACAGTATCTGCCTGGGAACCTGTCTCTTCAATTAAGTCGCTTTCCAGTTCATGTGGAACGAGCATCTCGCATGCCTCGACCTCATCCTCACGCGCGCCGATAAAACAGAGCTCGCAATGCCCTAGCGCGTCGCCGTCCCCCATCCGCACCGGCGGACCGAAGACCCTGCAGGTCATAGGACGCCACGCATACACATCGCATCGACCGGTTGCCGGGTCGAGCGCCGGGCAGACAGCATCGTTGGCGAACTCCTCAAACCGCTCCTGCTCTGACTCGCTTGTGCCGAGAATGCCCGTCGAAACATCGCCGGGAAACTCGGGGCCGTGCTCGGCAATCCAGACCTTCGCGCGCCGTTCGATCTCCGCTGCCAACGCCGGTTCCGACAGTCTCAGCTCAGCCATGCCTTCCCGCAGGCGCACCGCATCGAGGGCGTTGATGGCGAACGCGCCCACGCAGCACTGCGTGCATCCCAAGCGGCAAACCAGGAACGATCCTGCTCGGCGCGCGGCGTCGGCGAGCGCCGCGTCGACAATCTGCACCAGTTCCCGATCGCCGGCAGGCAAGCCCATGCCGCACAGCATACCGGAGATCGTCCGGGCCAGGTTTCCTCAATTCTGCGATCAGTGCTATAACCGTCTCGAGGTCGTCTTGCTCTACCTGCAGCGCACACCCGTCGCGCCGCTCGCCGGCTTTGTCCGCGCGCTCTGGTACTCGCACGCGCCCGACCTGCCGCATGGGCGCGAACGCATGCTTCCCGGCGGCTGCGTCCAGGTAATCCTCAACCTGGCGCGCGATTTTCTGCTCGATTGCCCCGAAGGTACTCCCGCTCTGCGCCGCCCTCCGTCGCTTCTAGTGGGCGCGCGGTCAGTCTACGAGATCGTCGACAACTCCGACATGGCCGAGCTCATCGGCGTAGTCTTCGAGCCCGGCGGCTTTGCGCAATTTGTGCGCGAGCCTGTCGATCGTTTCAGCAATCTGACCATCGGCCTCGAGGACGTCTGGGGCTCGCAGGTCCGCACGCTCCGCGACCGTCTGCGCGCACTGCCCGATCCTGAGGCTAAGCTGCAGCTGTTGGAGGCATTCCTGTTCCAGCAGTCGGCCACGCATCTCGTCCGAAATGCACCTGTTCAAGCGCTTGTCCAATTCTCTGTGAGCCGATTCGGCATAGCCCCCGGCATGACCACAGTGCGCGAAGTGGCGCGCGCAACGGGGCTGAGCGAACGGCGCTTTTCACAGGTGTTTCGCGAAAGAGTCGGCCTCTCCCCCAAGGTGTGGTGCCGCGTGCAGCGCTTTCAGCGGGCGGTTCACCAACTGCACGCAGGCCGCGATCTGCCCTGGGCCGACCTGGCGCTCGATTGCGGATTCTATGATCAATCGCACTTTGCCAACGAGTTCCGCGCCTTCTCGGGCATCGATGCGACTACATACTCGGCGCGACGGACGCAGTGGCCGAATCATGTTCCGGCGGCCTGAGAAGAATCGGGCACTTCCGATTTTTCCAAGAAATCGCGAAGCGGCTTTGTCATGCTGAGGGTGCATCTTAATCCATGCGCAGGAGGGCACTCCATGACAGCTTCAGACAAGCAGACCCGCTCCACCGTAATGCCGACGCTCCGCTACAACGATGCCAAGGCGGCCATGACCTGGCTGTGCGACGTGCTCGGCTTCACGCGCCACGCCGTCTATGAGATCGACGGCGGTCTCATCGGCCACGCTGAACTCATTCACGGCAACGGCATGATCATGCTTGGCTCAACCAAGGACGACGATCATGGCCATCGCTTCACAAATCCCGACGAAACAGGTGGCCGCGAGACCCGCAGCGCCTACCTTGTCGTCCCCGACGCGGACGCGGTGCATGCCCGCTGCGTAGCCGCCGGCGCAAAGATTATTCGGCCCATCCAGGACACGCCTTATGGCAGCCGCGAGTTTGCGGTTCTCGATCCAGAAGGGCATTCGTGGTCGCTGGGCACCTACGATCCCTGGAAAGTACAGAGCTAATGCGCTCCTTAGTCGATTTGTGGCGGACTGGGCGATCGGGCGCTGGGA
>CAWBSV010000028.1:0-77584 GCA_963791505.1 uncultured Acidobacteriaceae bacterium | reverse complement strand
AGTCGGTTAGCGGGTGGCGCGGGTCTTCCTCTTCGATGAGCTTGCGCACCTTGCGCTTGAGCACCAGCAGCGGCGTGTCGGCGCCTTCGGGGCCGTTGGAGCCCTCGGAGAAGAAGAAGCGCAGCTCGATGACGCCCTGCGGCGTGTGCGCGTACTTGTTGGCCACGGCGCGGCTCACGGTCGAAGGATGGACGCCGATCTCTTCGGCCACTTCCTTGATCATCATGGGGCGCAGCGCCTCGATGCCGATGATCGAGAAAGTCCTGCTGGCGGCGCACGATCACTTCGCAGGTGCGCAGGATGGTGCTCTTGCGCTGGGCGATGTTGCGCATCAGCTGCATGGCGGAGCGGAAGCGCTCCTTGACGTAATCCTTGACTTCTTTGTCGGTGGTCTCGGCGACCAGCATGCGGCGATAGCGCTGGCTGAGGCGCAGGCTGGGCATGTCCTCTTCGTTCATGGCCACGACCCACTCACCGCCGCGCTTGACGAAGACCACGTCGGGCTCGATGAGGCGGGTCTGCTCGCGGTTGTAGTGGCGGCCGGGGCGCGGATCGAGGGTGCGGATGAACTCGATGGCGGCATGCGCCTCGGCGGGAGTGATCTGCGCCGCGCGGGCAAGATCTTTCACATCGCGCTTCTGCAGCAGATCCAGGTGGCGATCGACGATGAGCGCCGCCACTTCCATGCTGCGGCGGCGCTCTTCGACTTTCGCCTCGGCCTCCGCCTGGAAGCTGCGATGCGGATCGTCCTCGTCCAAATCCGGCTCGCGTTTGGCGTAAAGATGGCCGAATTCCTGTTGCTGCGCGGCGATCTGGATCAGCAGGCACTCGCGCAGGTCGCGCGCCCCGACGCCGGCGGGATCAAGATGCTGCACCAGGTCAATGGCTCTGCGCACCAGTTGGAGCGCCTCGTCCGTCGAGTGCTCTGCACTCCCGTTCCCGTTCCCGTTGCCATTTCCATTCGAAACGGTGGCGGAGTGACTCAGCGCCATGGCCAGCTCATCTTCGCTGGCAGCAAGATATCCGTCTTCGTCCAGATTGCCGATCACGAACTCGACGGCCACTGCAACTCTTCTCGAGCGTCAGAGCCCCCAGCTGCCACGCCAGGTGATCGGACAAGCGTTGTTGGCTGAGAGAGAAAGTGCTCAAACGAGGGCTTCTCGCTATCTTCATACTCCGGCTGGGTGCGGTACCCGGGGTCGAGATAGTCCTGAAAATACGACCCGAAATCAATCTCTTCAAACGAATCTTTGGGAGCAGCCGCGGGCTCCGCGACGCCGGGCTCCGTTGCCTCATGGCGATCGAGCCGCTCTTTGCGTTCGTCCCGCTCCAGCCGGCCGGCAACCTCATCCAGCATTGGAACGGTCTCGTCAATCTCTTCAAGGACGGGATTTTCAACCATCTCGGCATCGATCATCTCCTTGAGCTCGAGCTTGTTGAGAGCCAGCACACTGACCATCTGCATCAGGCCCGGAGTCAGGACCTGTCGCTGTGCGACTTTCAACGTCATTCGTGGTTGCAGCATCGCCATATGCGAATTAATCCCTGTTCAAGCTCAATGTGAGTGTAATCGTGTGGCAGAAAGGATAAGACCCATTGTGGCCATGTTCAAGCCGTTCGTGCCATAAAAGGCATCGATCTTTTTGGGAATTGCGCTTCGTACCTTCGTGCCTGCCATTTTTCGTTCGAGGGATTGACAAAGCAGTTGCTTTGCAACCCGGCCGCACTTTGTACCGATTCAGGCACTGCCAGGCGCCCAAACGGCATCAACTCAGCGAGAAACCCTCGCCCAGATAAAGGCGACGCACATCTACATTATTGCCCAACTCCTGGGGGGTGCCGGTAAAGAATATGCGCCCTTCAGCGATGATATACGCTCTATCGGTAACGCTTAGCGTCTCGCGGACATTGTGGTCAGTGATCAGAATGCCGATGCCGCTGGCCTTCAGCTCGAAGATGATCTTCTGCAGCTCAAGCACCGCGATTGGATCGATGCCGCTGAACGGCTCATCGAGCAGAATGAAGTTGGGCTGGATGCAGAGACAGCGCGCGATCTCGACGCGGCGGCGTTCCCCGCCGGAGAGCGCGTACCCGCGCGTGGTCCGGATATGCCCCAGGTTTAACTGACTCAGAAGACGCTCGGTGCGGGTCCGGCGCTCGCGGCTGTCGAGCGGTTGCGCCTCGAGGACAGCAAGAATATTCTCTTCCACCGTGAGCTTGCGGAAGACCGACGGCTCCTGGGGCAGATAGCTGATGCCGAAGTTGCGCGCCCGGAGGTACATCGGCACGCGCGTGATATCGGTGGAATCGACTAGGACGCGGCCGGCCTCTGGCACAACGAGGCCCACGATCATGTAGAAGCTGGTGGTCTTGCCGGCGCCATTGGGGCCAAGCAGTCCGACCACCTCGCCCCGTGAGATGCGGAGATCGACGCCGCGGACCACCTGCCGACCCTTATAGCTCTTGCCGAGGCCCTCGGCCTGAAGTGTTTCCATCGATGTGTCTAGCTCGCTTCCGCCGTCACTTCGGCGCGGTCGTGTCTGTGGTGGTTTTTCGCCCGTCGCCCTCGATGCTCACACTATCATCGCGGCTATTGAAGATCAAAGCTGCTCCGGTAACTTGACCGCGCGCCGGATCATTCATCTTCGGTGGAGCGGAAGAGGTTCCGGTGAGCACGTAGTTGCCGTCTTCCCCTGTATAGACGAGTTGCTCGCCTGTACCGCGACGCCCCTGCGAGTTCACGACAACGTGCCCATTGGCCGTCATGCGGTCCACCTGTGCCTGGCCGCCGTCTTTGCCGGCATGGTTGCCCACAGGCAGAAGAACAAGGTGCACTTCATCGGAGTCGGTGGTCGCAGTTCCCGTCTCGGCCACAACGGCCTTGAGGACTCCCGCATGCATGACCGCCTTGCGTTCCGCGTCGGAGTATTTCAGATCGCCGCCACGCACGCGGATGATCGACGGCTGCGTCTGCTTCCCACTTGTGCCCTTGCCGGACTGCGGCCGCGCGGATGCACCACCCGGCTCTGCGCCTCCTGCACTCACCATCACGGTCCGAACCGGGTCGGCCGGATCGGCGGTGGTGGCAACCAGCGTCTGTTTTTGACGGTCAAGAACAATCACGGGAGCCGCGACCGAGTTGGCTTGCTGCCAGAGCCGCGCATGGCCGCGGAAAGTGGCCTCGCCGGTCTGCTGATGCAACTGCGCTTCGGATGCGATCACGTGCGTTGGCCCCTGCCCACCCAGTGTGCTGATCCCGGCCTGAGGGGTAGAGTTCGCGCCGCTCGGCGCCGCTCTTGATCCAACGGCTCCTGGAGCGTTGCCTTCCCATGTGGCTTTCACGTTGCCGTGGGCAAACGCATCGCCGGTCTGATGCGAGACATCCACCTTGTCCGCCGTCAACTGCAAACCGCCATCCTCCACGCGCGGATTCACGGTCAGATGCAGCCACTCGCCCTGGCTTTCGTACTCGGCTTTACCGGCTGTTGCCCGCATGGAAGCAGGCGGAGGGGAGCCCGGTTTGGCTGACGGATCCTGCACCAGGATCACGTGCCCCTCGAGCACGGCGGACTGAATCTGCGATGGCTCGCTTTGCGCACCTTTGGCTGCATCGCCCTTGGCCGCGTCGGGCTGTGCGAACTGGACATGGAGCGTGTCGCCGGTTGACGTATCGTGCGTGCCCGAGGCCGCGGTCTCTTCAAGCCTTGCGTGGCCCAGGCCCGTCAAGCCACTCAGCACCGAACCAGGAGCGAACGTGCCGGTGACCTCGTCAGCGGCAAGGCGGGATGGCACAGGCGCCTCCTGCCCGCGCTGGCTTTGGCCGGTCACCACCACGCCATCCGTCCCATGGATTTGAGCCGGTTCAGTCTGCCCATGTCCATTGTCGCGAAAATCGACGTCCGCAATGGGCGACTTCCAGGTGCGGGTCACATGCAGCGGCCCCGAAGGAGTTACGCTTTGTTGCTGACTGTGCATCTCTACGCCGCGCTCAAGATGGGCCCGCCGCAGATCGCCCTTCTCGTTGAATTCGAGCTCGGCGGTGGGGGCTGTTCCGTCCATCCGCCGCTCGCTGTTCTCCGCGGTGCGCGTTGAATCCATGCGCACGCCCCCCTCGAGATGGCCGTGGCGCGGCTCATTGTGATCACCGAATTCGAGCACGGCAATGGGCGAGGCGATGTGGGAACCATTGGCCGTCGCGAGCGTGAAACCATTCCTTGCATCCAGGCGAACCGCCGTTCCATCCTCGCGGAAGAGCACCTTCGCTTCCACCGCTGTCGACAGTCCACCCCGGTAGTCGGCACTCGCCGAGCGAAGCTGAAGAAGCTTGTCGTCGCGCGTAAATTCCGCGTGCGCCGCATGCACTGAAACCGGCTGGCCACCGCGCTCAGTGTTCAATTCGACGCTTCGATCGAGCACAAGAAGGCCCTTTTGCGAGTCGTAGGTCGCACCCGTCGAACGGCCACTGCCCTGAATCGTGGAGAAATCCACTTCCTGATCGGTCGTAGCCACGCCGGTCTGCTCGTTGAACTGAAGGCCGCTGGTCTTGACGTGGATGTCGCCGTTAGCAGCCGCGGCGGCCGCGGGCGGAAGCGAAGGCAGCATACTCTTTGCGGCTGTCTTTTCGTTACTTGCACTAGGCGGGTTCGACGCCGGCTTGACCAGCGTAATCTCGACCGGCCCCGAAGCGGTCGCGGTCTTGGTGTTCTCGTCGTAGTCGAACTCCGCGCCCTCAATGCGATCGACACTCTTGCCGTCGTCGCTGTACATCTCGATCTTGACGTCATGCAGAACGGCGCGGCCAAGTTTGTACTGCACCGCCTTCGACGCGTGGATCCGGTAGCGTGAGTGCGCTCCGAGCGCATGCTCGAGCGTGTAACCGCTGGCGTCGGACTGGATGTCGACTCCGAGCTTGTGGGGCAGATCCTTCAGGCTGAGCGGATTTCTCCACTTGCCGCGCACCAGGAAGACCCCCAGCGCAGCGACCAGCAGAATGCCCGCTGCCAGCACCACGGTCCGAATGCGCTCAATGGTGAATCGCGCTTTCAGTTGCGCACTCCCAGCCGGGCTGCCAGTCGCTGCGCCAGGCTCTCTCCCAGCTCGCTCCAGAGAAGACGTGCAGTCGCACCCGAGGCTTTTTCGACGGCCGCCGTGAGCTCGATCAACTGGCGCACATTCTCTTCAATGTGCCGGGCGGCGATTGAGTCGAGCTCGACCTCTTCTTCCAGAAAGGGCGTATCGGTGCCGAAGTCGATTCGGATGTGGCCGTCCTGCTCGTAAGCGCCGTCGTCGAAGAGCGAACCATAGCCGGTGACGCGGACCATGCGCGGCCCGCGCACCCAGCGGGGTTCGGCGCCCGCGGCCCGCACCAGTTCCCACAAGCTCCAGCCGATTTGAAACTCGTAGGCGTAGTCGTCGTGCAACTGGTCCATCGCGTCTTCGACTGCTGCGCGCGGCTCGGCGCCTCGGGGCGCGTTTGCATCGTTTCCGGCTTCGATGCGGCGGCCGTAGACCTGCTGGAAGATCGGCGTCTCGCTCCAGCTGACCGGCCAGACGGTCGAAGAATAGACCAGCGGCTCACCGCCATGCGCGGCGAAGGCCCCAAGCACCGCCGTCAGCTTGTCGGGAAGGGCCTCCAGGCGGAGGTTGGGGTACCACAGACTTAGATAAAGTGTGTCAGACATCTAATTTGATTTTAGACGCCGGGCAGAGCCGAATGGGGGGTGGTTTGGGATGCCGCGACGATCTCGATATCCCGCTCAGCTTGCCAAATTGGAAACAACAGGCTCCGCCGCTTGAATCGCAGGCAGCGGATTGCCTCCAGGGCCTTTGCCGACATTTAGGAAGGGATGCTCCAGCCACTGATAGGCGAATGCACATACGAGGATAGTCGCCATTCCCACGATCGTGATAATCGCCCAGTATTGTAACGCCGGAACTCCTTCCAAAGGGCCGAAGCGCTTGAGCAAGGCAACTGCCATGGAGAGGATGAGTAGATGAAGCAGATAGAAACTGTAGCTGATCCGGCCCAAAAAACGCACTGCCCGCAAGGGAAGGAATCCGAACCAAGTTTCGCCAAAGCAAATGCAGGCAAATGGAATGGACAACCATGCGCTCTCAATCGGGCCGTAATTGGGCGCAACCCGCATCATGCAGACGGTTAGAAGCGCCAGCGAGAATAGAGCGGCAAGCAAGGCTCGTTTCCGACCCTTGAGCCACTGCGCGAACCTTTCTCGTGGCAGCATCGCCACAAGAATGCCAACGCTGAATGTGTACGCGAAAAAGTGAAGATAGGACGAGAGGTAGAAGACAGGTCCCGATTCCACTTCATGTCCCCGAGTCCAGAAGTGCGCAGAGAGGGCAAGGCCTATGGCAAAGGAGAGCAAAAGCAGCGTCCGACTGAGTCGGACCGCAAACCAGCCTAAAAACGGCAAAGTGAGGTAAAACAATCCCTCATAGCGCAGTGACCACGCTGGAATGAGCCAGATGTGAGAGCCGGAGACGGCATTCAGGTCGGGCAAACCGGCGTCGGCGAGCCAGGTTGTCGCCTGCTCGAACAACGTAAGAGCCGGAACATTGCGATGGAAACCGCTCAGAACAGCCGCGAATAGGAAAGCGCCCAGACAAGCTGCAAAATATACCGGAGCAAGCCTGCCCAGCCGGCCGAACCAGAATCGCGCGATGGGAAACTCCGGCTTGAGCCTGACCTTCGACCAAAATAGATACCCAGTGATGAAAAAGAACATAGTCACGGGGGCCCTGGCCATCTGCGCATAGAAGTTGGAGGGAGGCACATCCCATACACCGGTCCGTACTACGAACCAGTATGAGGTCGCGTGTGTGAAAAATACAGAGAGGGCAAGAACTCCGCGCAGCCCATCGAGTGGGGTGAGCCTGCCTGAACGGCGTTCTTCCGCGTCGACGCGGACATGGAAGGGGAGGACCGCGGAGAGGATCCACCCTTCAATCACGAAGGCGGCCATGATGGAGAAGTAAAAGAGCGGATTCGTGACCGTCATTGCCGTTGCTCCATCAATCTTCGCCAGTCCCCTCGATGGTCGAAAGCCATGGATCGCCGTTTAGGCCGTGACGATCTCGCTGAAGTCCGCGATGCCGGAAAAGCCTTTCAGGACCTCGTCGATGAGGCCAAGGTGGGCGCCGCGAATCTTCCCGTCGGGATCGAGCACCATGACCTTGTCGAAGAAGGCATCGACCGCCGGCCGCAGCGTGGCAATTCTCGCCAATGCCTCGTTGTAAGAGCGCTCCTGGCGCAGGAAAGCCACTTCAGGCGCGAGCGTGGCCGCGGCATCGGCGAGTTGCTGAGCCTCGGCCGACAAGACAACGTCTTTCGGAGATCCGATTGCAAACCCCTTGTCACCGGCCTGGCGGAGGATGTTCTTAATGCGCTTGAACGCTGCCGAAATAGCCGCGAAATCCGCCGAATCGCGCACTTCAGTCAGCGCTTCAGCGCGGGCAATCGCATCGCGCACATCGTCGGCGTCCGCGGCCAGCACTGCATTCACCACGTCATAAGCAAACCCGCGGACGTCCTTCAAATAGAAGTGCAGCCTCTCATGGAGAAAAGCGGAGACCTGCTTCTGCTCCGGTTCCGGCACGGCTGTTGCCCGGATGATGGTACTCAATGTTAGGGGCAGACCCGACTCCGCCAGTATCTTCACAATCGCATTTGCTGCGCGGCGTAAGGCAAAGGGGTCTTTTGATCCCGTCGGCGCATTCCCTATGGAGAACATCGCTGTGATGGTCTGGATGCGGTCGGTTAATCCAAGCAACTGACCGACGACCGATGAAGGAATTAAACCTTCAGTTGATGCTGGAGTGTACTGTTCGTAGATTGCTTGGGCCACCTCTTGATCTATACCTTGTGCTCGCGCATAGAGACCCCCGACTACGCCTTGAAGCTCGGTGAACTCTTTCACAAGTTCCGTGGTCAGATCTGTCTTTGCGAGCCGGATAGCTTGAAAAAGAGCACGATTGTCATTATCGAGTCCCGCCTTATACGTCGCACTCGATAGAGAGTTCGCTATATCCAGACTCTCTTCCATTTTCCAGTGGTAGCTGCCCAGTTCTTTCTGGAAGGTGACATTTTTCAGGCTCTCGACGCGGTCAACCAGTGGCGTCTTCTGATCGGTATCCCAGAAGAACTGCGCGTCTTTGAAGCGCGAACGCAGCACACGCTCGTTGCCGTGCTGAATGGTGGCGCGGCCCTCGTCGTCGACTTCGATATTCAGCACGGTGAGGAAATGCGGGGCAAGTTTGCCGTCGGCGCTTTCCAATGCGAAATATTTCTGGTGATCGCGCATGGCGGTAACCAGCACTTCCTGTGGCAGAGAGAGATATTCGGGCTCAAAGTTTCCCAAGAGCACGGTGGGCCATTCGGTGAGATGCACGACCGTCTCGACCAGCGGCTCGTCTTCACGCCAACGTGCGCCGGCTACGGTCCGCGTGACTTTGTCGAGTCCCTTGCGGATGGAGTGCCTGCGCTCCGCAACATCGACAACGACCTTGGCTGCGCGCAGCGTCTCCGCGTAGCTTTTCGGCGCGTCGATGACCACGGGCGTCTCCCCGTGCAGAATGCGATGGCCGCGGCTCGCGTTGCCGGCGGCAATCCCTGCGATCTCCAAGGGAACGACGGCTGAATCGAGCAGCGCAACAAGCCAACGGATAGGACGCACGAAGCGCTCGGGCTTCCCGGCGCGCCAGTACATGTTCTTAGCCCAATAGAGGCTCAGGACTTCCTTGGGCAGTTCTGCGGCGAGCACCTGCGGTGCGGCTACTCCCTTGCGGGTGACGGTTGCGCCGACGTATTCGCCCTTGGCGTTCGTGATTTTTTCGAGCGCGCCGACCGCAACGCAGGCCTTCTTCGCAAATGCCTCCGCGGCGGGCGTTGGAGCACCATCTTTGAACGCGACTTTCCACGAAGGGCCAGTCAACTTCTCTTCCGTGTCCGCCTGCGACTCGAGGACATCTTCAACAAGCACAGCAAGCCGGCGCGGCGTGGAGTACGTCGTGACCTTGCCGCCTGCTCCGAGCAGGCGTTCGCGCGTGAGCAGGTCGTTGACGCGCTGGCCGAGCTCGGCTTCAGCCCCGGCAATCATGCGGGCGGGTATTTCATCGAGCCCAATTTCTAGAAGGAAGTCCGACATTCTTTTGCTTTCTCGGTGGTACAAGTTGATTCGAGAGGTCAGGGGTGATGGTTCAGAAGAACCCGGGGCTAAGCCCGTTGTCGAGCTCTCGAGGGTTTCAGTGGCCTAAAGGCCACTGCTCCCTCCGGTCATTGAGTTTGTTGCGCCGCGTACGCCTTCGCGACGCCGATGGAGAGGTTGCGAATGCGCCCGATCATACCGACACGTTCTGTCACGCTGATCGCTCCGCGCGCGTCGAGAACGTTGAACAGGTTGGAGCACTTCAGCGCCAGCTCATACGTTGAAATCAGAGGGAAACGCCGCTTCTCCTGCGCTGTCGCATGCTCATCGGCCAGAAGCTTGCCGGCCTTTGCCAGCAGCTCCTTTGCCTCTTCTTCATAAAGATTGAAGTGCTTCCAGAGCTTGTCCACATCGGCATCTTCAAAGTTGTAGACCGAGTACTGCAGCTCTTCGGTGAGGCGCACATCGCCGTAGGTCACCGCGGCGCCGGTATCGGGATCGCGCGCCCAGACCACGTCGTAGATCGAATCCACATCCTGCAAAAAGGCGCAAAGGCGCTCGAGCCCATAAGTCAATTCGGCGCAGATTGGATCAAGATCGAGTCCGCCGCATTGCTGGAAGTAAGTGAACTGGGTGATCTCCATCCCATCCATCATGACCTGCCAGCCGACGCCCCACGCGCCAACGGTCGGGCCCTCCCAGTTGTCTTCTTCAAATTTCAGGTCGTGTTTCGAGAGATCGATGCCGATTGCTTCGAGCGATTGCAGGTAGAGTTCCTGCACATTCACCGGAGGCGGCTTCAGGATCAATTGAAACTGGGTGTGTCGAAAGAGGCGATTCGGGTTTTCGCCGTAGCGGCCGTCGGCAGGCCGCCGCGAGGGCTGCGCATAGCCGACGCGATACGGCTTGGGCCCCTGGACGCGCAGAAACGTCTCCGGCGCCATCGTTCCTGCGCCGACTTCAACGTCATAGGGTTGTTGCAGCACGCATCCGCGTGCAGCCCAGAAACTCTGCAGGCGGAAGAGGAGTTCCTGAAAGGTGAGGGCGGCGGGCTGATGCGCCACTGCCGCAGAAGATGTCGGGCTGGATTCTGGCACGAATAAGCTCACTCTCAAACCGGGACTAATCAACGATTTTATCAGCCGGGCGGGCGGATAGCTCCGGGGCGGACGGCTTGGTTTGATGATTGCGTTCCTGGCGTTTTTCAAGCACTGCAATCAGCGCAAAGATCGGAATCATCTCTAAAGTAGAAAGGCCCGCAATAGAGCGCGCAGGGATCCAATGGGTACCCCACGGCCATCCGATTATGCTGAACAGCAGGGTGTTGACTGCCACGACGAGGGCGATGATCAGCCAAAACCAGAGGCGGCGCTTTAGCTCCCAGAACCCCCAAACGGTAAAAACAGGAATAGCGGCAGTGACGACAATTGGCCAGAAAAGTTGCAGAATACCGAGGTGGTCCAGGAGGGCGCTGAATACGAACGAAAGCACCATGATGGCGACCAGCCACGGCCATCGGAGCCTTTTATCTTTCAATCGCTTCTCTACAGTCAACAACTGGCGGTGTCTTTCGAGACTGCGCGGTCTCTGTCTTCTCAATTGTTCCGGATCGAGGTTGCGTTTCTTGATTTCGCGGTCGAGAGCAGCGACAGCTTGCGGCACGAGGGAACGCTTTCCCCGGAGAACTCGTGCCAGTTCTCCCTCAGTCATCTGAGCGTATGTCGACGCGAAGTCTGCGCTGTGTTCCATCAATCCCTTCTCAATTCTTAGTTGACGCGTGCTACATGTCTCATGAAAAAGACAGACTTTCCATAGCTCGCTAGAGGGTCAGCACATTTGCTTTGAACTGTTCTCCCGCCATCATCTCAAATCCGCGATCAAAAGTGACGAGCACCAAGTCATTGCGAATTGCCAGCCCAAGAAGCAGCGCATCGGTGACCTGGCTGTGGCCCTGAAGGCGCGCGGCGACGGGCTCAATCAGATCGAGCCAAGGTTCGGCCACTGGAAGATGTGCACTGTTGCGCAACGCTCGAACCGTGCGAAGAAACGCGATTGCCTCATTGAGCGGCCGGCCCCCAACGTGAGGCGAAGCGATCAAGCGCACCAATCCAGCCTCGGTTATGGGGCACAGGAAAAATTTCGCTTTCGCCTGGCTGTGGAACCACTCCGTGGCCCGTCGGAAGCCGACGTGTTGCGCCCTCGATAGCGCAAACAGCACGTTGACATCCGGAAGCCACCCACGCTTAGAGAAGCTCTTCAAGCTCGGCACGAACCATCTCCGACGTGATCACGCGTCCTCGATAAGGAAACATCGGGAAGCCGGCAGGCGAGCGCTCGAATTCGACCTTCGACGGAACGGCTTGTGCGTCCATGCTCCGGCGAATCAGGCTGGTGATCGCTTCCCCGAGCGTTATGCCGTTCGCCTGAGCAACATACTCTGCAAACTCGCGGGCATCGTCGTCAATGTTTACGTTGGTACGCATATTCAGATTATGCACCTGATTAGATTCAGGTGCAAGATTCACTTTCTTGTACCTAGAAGCGCAATTTGCACGCGTTGGTGCCTCAGCCTTTGAGGCGCGCCAAAGCTTCCGCGGTGCGCAGCTTGCGCTCCAGGTGGCGCTCGAGCACCTGCACGGTGAAGCGGCGCAGATCCTGTGCACGGCGACGCGGCCATGGCTCCGCGGCGAAGGTGGCAACAGGCGCGCGCAGCATCCTCTGCGCCAGTTGCCATGAGTCCGTCGAAAGCGGACTCGCACTGCCGGTGCGGTGCAGATCGCAGAACAAGCCGTCGGCGTGAAAGCTGAAGGAGATCTCAGGCGGCCGCAAGACCTCCCCGCACGCGGTGCAGTGGGCGATATCGGGGAGCAGTCCCATCAACCGCGTCATCCAGAGAGAGAAATACGTCAGCGGCATCCAGGGCTGCTCGACGGTTGTCTGCTCGAGCACCGCGGCCAGCAGGCGAAAGACGGTGTCCTGCGGGTCGTGCTCCGGCAGCGCCTCGTCGAGCACTTCAGCGTAAAAGCTCAGAACCGCCATGCGGGTCAGATCGACAGGCGAGGACAGGGGCGAGCGAATGATCTCCAGTTGATCGAGCCGCACCAGTTCCTGCTTGGGCCGCTCGGCGAACCAGGCGCGTGCAACGGTCATGGGTTCGAGGGCGCCTCCAAAGCGTTTGCGGCTTTTGAGCGCAGCCTTGGCGACACCCTTGACGCGGCCGTAGTCGCGCGTAAAAAAGCTCACGATCAGGTCCGATTCGTGGACCGGCCATGTGCGTAAAATCACAGATTCTGAGGTTAAAAGGGCCATTTTCCCCTAATTTTCGCGTTGCATTGACTGGAGACGGCCGGGTTACAATAGGTGCAGAGGTTCCAAATGCCTTCCGCGATGGTCACCTTCAACGGCCGCATTACCCTTCCCCCCGACATTCGTAAACAACTTGGATTAAAGACAGGCGATAGCGTCAATTTTGTCGAGATCGAGAAGGGCCGGTTCGAGATTATTCCCGAAGCCGAAGCGATCGACGATTTTTCGGCAGATCTAGACTCTTCCGACTGGCTCCAGAAACTCGATTTCAGCAAATCTGCTTCGTAGTCCCAACCCCACCAGGCTTGCATGCAGGAACGGCTTCTCCGGCCAGAGCCCTGCCTGACGGCCTCATCTCTTCAAATTGCACCCCGCGAGCCTGTGCCTCCGCAAACGCACAAACGCGCCCGCCGAAGCGGACGCGTTGAGATCAATCGACCGACTGCGCTCACGGGCGCAGTGCGGCATTTAGCGGCCGAAGTGTGAAGCGTTCTTCTCAGTAAAGTGAGCCCACTTTTCCGGCAGGTCGTCTTGCGCGAAAATTGCCGACACCGGGCAGGCGGGAACGCAGGCGCCGCAATCGATGCACTCGACCGGGTCGATGAACAACTGGTCCGCTTCGCCGTGACCGTCTTCGTCCTTCTTGGGGTGAATGCAATCGACGGGACAGGCGTCCACACAGGCGGTGTCCTTGGTGCCGATACAGGGTTCTGCAATGACGTAGGCCATGTCTGCTTTCTCCGTGGAGACTAACTCTCGACGCTGATAGTAGCACAGGGACCCGGGCTCCAGACTCGCCTGCGTCGGGCAAGTTTTGCCATGCGGGAATTCGATGGATGGGCGCGGGATACCCCAATCGGTGCGATCTCGCTTGACATCAATTTGAATGAACCAAGCGATGGAGAATCACAAGCCTTTGCTACACTACCCGCTAAAGCAGGAAGGGTGCCCTTATGCGCGCTTCGCTATCCCTCGCCTCCGCGGTTTCTCTTGTATGCCTTTACTCCGCTTCAATGCTGCAGGCCCAGGCGAACTCTGCTCTGCCGGGCTGCGACGCAGTGCCTGAAGTCCGGACAGTCATGGACACGAAGCTCGACGACAACCTGCTCGCCAAGATGAAATTCGAGCAGCGAGTGGCTTACGAGCGCAAGATTCTTGAAGACCTGATGACCCGCTATCCACGCGAGTTGCAGCCCTACCAGTCCTATGTCAATTTCATCAATGAGAATGTCCCGGATGAGTCCCCAGCTCTGCGCGCCCATTGGGTTCAGACCGCCAAGGAACATCCCGACGATCCTCTGGCGCAACTCCTCGCCGCCAAAATCCTCACGGGCAGAGATACACCGCAGGCCATCGCTCTTCTCGAAGCGGCCCACGCGAAGGCTCCAGATTTCGCGTGGCCTGATTTGATGCTCGCCAGCATTTATTCAACCGGCAAACGTGCCGATCTGGCGAAGACCAGGCAGAATCTTGAAGCTTTTTTCACGGTTTGCCCCGGTTCAACCGACGGCACCGCGCAATGGCTGCTGAACAAGGACCAGCCCTTCCAACCCAAGGTAGCGGCTGACCTGCGTACGCGCCTGGCATCGGAAACCAATCCCAAGCGCCTTGAGGATTATGCGACGCTCTGGGGTCTGGAGTTCCGCACCCATCCACCCAAAGATCACGACGCTGTCCGCGCCCAGGTGGCTCTTGACTTGAAGCGTCTCGAGACCGTCAATCCTCACGGCGATGCCGAATGGGAAGCGTTCCTGATCGGCGGCTACAAGCAAAGCGGCGCAGACAAGGGAACCATCACCGCGGTGGAAGATCGCCTTCTGCACGATTACCCTCACGCCAATGAGGCCTATGACGTCGTGTCCGATCGCTGGGAGAAAGCACATGAGAAGCCCACTGACCAGACCGATACCGCCGCATGGACCGCTTATCACCGTGCATATAAGGAAGCCCTGAAAACCTGGATCGCCGCCTACCCTGACCAGGCCTTTCTCCAACACTACGCGTGGCTTTTTGCCGTGATCAATGACGACGATCTCTCAGAAAAAGATGGCATACCCGTCGTCGATGCCTATGTTGACTACTTTCGCGACTATGAGGCGCCGCGTTGGCGGGGCGACTACTATCCCAACGCAGCGAGTTTTCTCATCCAGCACAAGTGGCAGCCGGCCCGGGCTCTCGACTTAATGCTTCAGTCAAAGGCTGCAATCGACAGCAATCGCAAGCTCGATGATGACCATGACAACCTAAGCGACGATGAGCTCAAGGACCGCGACGAAAGAAAGTTCTTCGAAGACGAATCGACCTACGGCGATATATTGCAGGCGGCAATCTTAGCCGGCAAGCCCAATGAGGCCCTGAAATTCAAAGCCGAAATCGAAACGCCGGTCCCCACCGATAAGAAATTCCAGTCCGGGTATTGGACCAACCGTGGCCGCCTGGCGAAGATCGAAAATCATCCGCAGGACGCGCTGGCCTATTATCAGTTGGCCCTGATGACGCGCACCTCAGTTCCCAAAGCCTTTCAGGGCAAGGTCAAGGATGACCTCAGCAACGAAGCGCATGATTTATGGAAAACGCAAGGCGGCACTGAAACCGCGTGGGCTTTATGGAGCAAGCCGCAGGGAGCCTCGGTTGAGGCCGCTGAAGGCCGCTGGGAGAAGCCAACGAAAACCATTCCAGACTTCGAACTCTCCGATATGTCTGGAAAAACATGGAAGCTGAAGGAGTTGGCGGGCAAAACACTGCTCATCAACTTGTGGGCCACCTGGTGCGGTCCATGCCAGGCTGAGCTTCCTCAGCTCCAGGCCTTCTATGAGAAAAACAAGGACCGCAAAGACATTCAGATCCTCACGTTCGATATCGATGAAGACCTGGGGCAGCTTGCGCCCTTCCTGAAGGAAAAGGGGTATACCTTCCCGGTGCTGCCGGCCTACTCCACGGTGGTCAGCCTGCTTGATGGATTTGCCATCCCGCAGACATGGCTCGTCGACCCGCATGGCGTTTGGCAACTGAAGCAGATTGGCTTCAGTGGCGGCAGCCAGGCGGACTTCGATAAGGACATGCTCAGTCGGCTGGACTCAGCCAAAGGCGGCCAATAGCGTCGAGACCCGGTTAGGCTTTGACGGCCGCCTGGTCGGCACGACGCTGCGCGAATTGCTTTGGGGTAGGGATCGGCGCCAGATCCTGCCCGGCGAACATTTGCTTGAACAGCCCCGTCAGTTCGTCGTGAATGAGGCCGTTCGATGCAAGAGTCTCCTTGCTGTCGAGTTGGAAAGTATTCCCTGCAAAATCCGAAACGCGCCCGCCCGCCTCTTCGACCAAAAGTACTCCCGCGGCGGTGTCCCATGGGTTGAGGTTGAACTCCCAGAATGCCTCAAGCCTGCCGCTGGCCACAAACGCCAGGTCCAATGCGGCTGAACCGGCGCGCCGCACGCCATGGGAGCGCAGCGTGAACTCCTGGTAGAAATGCGCATTCGGGCTGTCGTGCCGCTTGCGGCTGGGAAAGCCCGTGGCCACGAGCGACTCCGCCAGATCTGGCATGCGCGAAACATGAATCCGCTTGCCGTTCAGCACGGCGCCTTTTCCGCGCTCGGCCGTGTAAAGCTCGTCACGCATCGGGTCATAGATCACGGCGGCGACCAGGGTTCCATCAAGCCCGCTGCCTGCCGAAGACGAACGTTGTTCAAGTCCCATCGAAACGCAAAACTGCGGAAAGCCATGCGCGAAATTGGTGGTCCCATCGAGAGGATCAACGTACCAGCGGAACTCGCCGCTCATGCGCTCGCGCGTGCCTTCTTCGCCGTACACGCCGTGCTCGGGAAATGTCTCGGCGAGCCTTCCCTTGATCAGTTTCTCCACGGTTCGATCGGCCACCGTCACCAGGTCGACATCGCCCTTGTATTCCGTCTCGACGCCCGCGGCAAAGAATTCGCGCAAGCGTGCGCCTGCCTCGCGCGCAATCGCTGAGGCCTTTGGAATCCAGATCAAGTCCGCATTCTCACTCACGAGAGTTCCCCGTCTGGCTTGGTCCGGTTGCCGTTGCGGGGAACTGTCTCAGAGCGGGCTTCGCGCTTCTTTGCCCCCTCAGAGATGGAGCGGATCTGATGTTTATAGATGAACAGGTTCGGCTGCCCTTCCCGCGTCAGCCGCAGCATCGCTTCATCGAAGTACTCGATCCACCCGCGCACTGTCTCCCCATCGCGCAGCTTGATGGTCACCACCACCTGGCGATCGCTGAGGGAACGAAGATAGAGTGCCTCCTGGCCGGTCTCACCCGGAGGAGGCGCCTTGGTGCGGCGACGCGCGGAAAGCGGAGAGGTCATGGTTCCATTTTAGATGCAGATTCGAAGAAGCCACTTGGGGTCGTTTACGGACAGGTTTGTTCGGAGTTTGATGAGCAAACAATCTGCAATTTTTGACGGCAAATCGCCAAACTCAGAGGTGGGGGGTGCGGCGTCAAATTTATTTCGTAATTTTCTACTTGACGTCATACACTGTTTGTCATACAGTATGTGAAGTACAGTGTATGGGGTACAGCATGACGATTACCGAGAATCTCTTTGAAAACCTCCGCCTCGAACTTCGCCGGGGCTGCCTGACCCTTGCCGTCCTCGCCCAGTTGCGCAAGGAGCATTACGGCTACACCCTGCGCAAGGCCCTTGCCGAACGCGGCATGGTGATCGAGGAAAGCAGCCTCTACCCCCTGCTGCGGCGCCTCGAGGCCCAGGGGCTACTGACGAGCGAGTGGCGCGAAGAAGAAAAACGCAACAAGCGCTTCTACAAGCTTTCGAGCGACGGCGAGCTGATGTTCAACCAGCTGCTCGAGGAGTGGAACTCCATCAACACATCGATTCACAACATTCTGTAAACACCTGAAGGGAAACGCCATGGAACTTCTTGATCGCTATCTCGAATCCGTCAGAAAGTACCTGCCCTGGGAGAGGCAGGACGACATCATCGCCGAACTGCGGGCCAACCTCGAGGCGCAACTCGAAGACCGTGAGTCTGAGCTGGGACGCTCTCTCACCGACGAAGAGATGAAAGAGTGGCTCAAGCAAATCGGGCCGCCGATCGTGGTGGCTTCGCGTTTTCAGCCCCAGCGCTATTTGATCGGCCCTTCCCTCTTTCCGATCTACTGGCTGGTGCTCCGCATCTCGTTCGCCTGGGCGTTCATCATTTACTCGATCGCGAGTATCGTGAAGATCTTCGCCGAGGGCCCGCCGACCGCCTCACAAGTCGCGATGGTCTTCGTTGCGGCGCCCTTCACCCTGATTCAGACTGCCTTCTGGGTGACGTTTGTCTTCGCGATGATCGAGCTGGTCATGCGCACTTCTCCCGAGAAATTTTCAGCGGTGGCAGCCAATTGCAATTGGTCGCCCGCGTCCCTGCCGCCGCTTGAGAAAACGCAAGTGAAAGGGAAAAAGCCGCGCACCCTGACGGACGTACTGGCCGAAATCATCTTCGGCTCTCTGGGACTCGCGTGGCTGCTGCTTTTCCCCGGGCATCCCTGGCTCCTGATGGGCCCGGGCGCTGCATACCTGCAGGCTTCGCCGTTTGAGCCGGCGCCTGTCTTGATCCAGTTTTACTGGTGGATTGTCGCTCTGAACATCGTGCAGCTAGTCTGGCGCTTGATCGATCTGGCGCGCGGAAGCTGGCAGAAGCCGCGGCGCTTGCAGCACATCGTTATCTCCATCATTGGTCTGATTCCGTTGCTGCTGGTGCTCAACGCCAAGGACCACCTTGTCGTGCAACTGAAGCATCCGGACTTAGACATGGCGCGGTATGGAGACACTTTGCATACCATCAATCACAGCGTCTACCAGGGTGTTCTGATCATTTGCGCTATTGCCGTTATTCAACTGGCGGTTCACATCTTCAAGTCAGTGCGCGATGACCGGCGGCAGCGGCTCGCGGCCATGCGGTAGAGCGCTGGCCGTTCTCAGTTGCCCACCGCCGGCGAGTCCATGTAATACCCGGTCTTGTGGCGAATGTTGAACGACTGAGCACTGGCCCTGGGGACGGTGACCTGCAAGCGGTGAAATTTTCTTCCCGGCTCCTGGTTTCTGGGATAGTAGCCAATCAGATATTGCGTGCGCAGGTCATCGCTCACCTGCGCAAACGCTCTATCGAGTCCACCCTCGCTGACGTAAAAGTGTTTGCCGCCGGTCTCTTCGGCGAGTGTGATCAAGGCATGCTCGCCGCCCAAGTCGCGGCCCGCGCTGGCCTCGATGGGCACGTCAATGATGGAGTAGATCATGACCTCGTTGCGCAGCGCCATTTCAAGGGCCTGCGAATAGGTGGTGCTCTTGGCCGTGTCGCCACCGTCTGAAACCAGCACCAGAACTTTCCTGCCCTGCCTGGGGCCGAGCCGCTCCGATCCCAGCGCGATCGCGTCATACAGCGCAGTTGCGTAGTCGGAGTGCAATCGATCGAGGCCGTGGTCGATCTGGCTCACCTTGTTGGTGAACGGAGTCAGCTCGCGGACCTCGGTGGCGAATTGCATGAGACTCATCTGATCCTGGGGGCGCAGGATGGCATGCGCAAAGCGCCGCGCCGCGTTGGCTTCTTCGCTCATGTCCTTCTTCACGCTGCCGCTGGTATCAATGGCGAGTGTGAGATTCAGCGGCAGTTCAGATTGCCTCTCGAACACCGCGATCTGCTGCAGCCGTCCGTCTTCAGTCACTAGAAAATCTTGCTTCGTCAGGCCGCCTACGATGGCGCCGTTCATGTCGGTTACGTTGACGAAGACGTTCACCAGCTTTACGTCAACATGAAGGGTGGTCTCCTGCGCGAATGCAGCGCACGCGAGGGCGGTAGTCAGCACAATCTGAAGCAACAGCCGTTCCTTGCCAGAGGTTCGCCTCTCAGGAAACATCCGCTGCCTCCGGCTTCACGGCGATCCCTTCGGGAAAGGGCTCGCCTGCAGCCCACACCGCTCCATCGTGAAAGAACTCCTTTTTCCAAATGGGAACAGTCTTCTTGAGGGTGTCAATCAGCCAGCGGCAGGCGTCAAAGGCGGCCGCACGGTGTGCCGAGGCCACGACGATCAGCACGCTGGTCTCGCCGATCTCAAGACGGCCAAGACGGTGAAAGATGGTCACGCTGCGAACAGCGAAGCGGGCGCGAGCTTCAGCGGCAAGTTCGTGCATCTGCTTTTCTGCCATCTCTTCGTAGGCTTCATATTCAAGGTAGAGGGTCCGGCGGCCGCGCGTATTGTTGCGGACGATACCGTCGAAAACAACGACGGCACCGTCTTCGTCTTGCTTCGCGTCGCGGACAAGCTGTTCGGCAGAGAGGATCGCATGGGTCAACGCGATGCGGATCGACGGAGTGGAGGCTGCATCGTGCGTCTTTCCGCCCGAGACGGGCGGCAGTAGGCCCACCTCATCGCCGTCGTGCAGGATTCGAGTCGGATCCGCGAACTCAGCATTCACGCTGACAGCGATCCCGCTGAGCGCTGCACCGGGCCGCCCCGCGCTGAGGTGATCCAGAAGCTGAGTCACGGTGGCGCCTGCTGACAGCTCGATGTCAGCCGCAGGCATTCCCAACCAATCTTTCAAGACACCAAAAGGAAGAACGCGCACCTGCATCACGCCTAAGAATACCGCCTGCAGGTTAGACGCGAGAGAGCGGGGAACAGGGACTAAGGGACTAACGGACTCAGGGAGGAAGGGAGCAAAGGACTGAGGGACCAGGGACGAAGGGGACTAACGAGGGAAGCAAGGGCTCGAGCCAGTCTCTGTTCTCACAGTCCCTGAGTCCCTAGTCCCTGAGTCCCCGTTTCCTTTAAACCATCTTGTACAAGAACCCCGACGGCGTTCCCCACAGATTGCGGGCCCGGTCCTCGTAGAAGATGCTGAACTCGATGCCGCCGATGTCGTAGTCGAACAGAGGCACGCGATCAAACGTGTAGTCGCCCCGCACCGAATACTCATCGCCGCTGCAATCGATCATCAGAGTGTCGACGGCCGATAGACGCTCTGGATGCGTCAACAGCATGCAGCCGAAGGCGAAGACACCGAGTCCGAATTCGTTGCCCGCAAGGGCCACGCGCGTCCGGCGCGCGGAACACCCCCGATGAAGCATCCCTGCCTGCGCCGCGACCACGAGAATGTCGTTCCCGCCCTGCTGCTCGGCGAGAATCTTCTCAGCCAGCTTCGACCTTTCGCTCTGGCGCAAATATGTCTCTCCCAGCTTGCCGATGATGCGATTCGACACTTTCCGCTTGCTCGCCAGAACTCCGAGCAGCATTTCGACTGCCTGGTTGTACGTGGGCGCCAGCGCCTGCCAGCGCGGGATGGCAAACCACGCCTCAGCGCCTTCGACCAGAGGCTTGCGGGCCAACTTCTCAAGACAGGTCCCCAGGCTGGGGAAGGCACTCTTGAGCTGGGTCACCTGCGCTTCAACCGGACGCACGCGATAGGTCGGCGGATAGATGCGACTGGAGGAGACTTGTTCTTCTTTAAACTTGTCGCTGACGGTATGGCGATGAATCGTGTCAACCATCAGCACCGACATCTCCTGCTTCAGCTTCTTGTTCATATCGAGGACCGCCTGCGCGCTCTGCCGGTCCAGTTGCTCGATCGCGGTCTGGTACGCCTCTTTCACCGCTTCGCCGAGAAAATCCTGCAATTGCTGATTTTGCAGCTCAGTTGTATTCCCCGACAGATGCAAAGGAACCATCATGTGAGGTGTGACGGCCGATGTGGACATGGTCACCGCTTTGTGCGCAGAAGCGCAGATGAGTCTTGGATCTTCATCGGCAAAACAGGAAATCCCATCAGCGTTTCGCGGCGGGGCGCGCCATTTTGAACCGACACAAAAAAAGAATGGGCCGGCAAGTTCGCCGGCCCCATTTCAGGAAAGAGGTTGACTTGATTTATGCGGCTGCGCTGGTTCCCATCTCCGCTGGGACTGGGTGAATCTCGCTCTTCGCCTTCAACATCGGCAATGCGACCGCGAGAACATCTTCGATATGCCGCGCGTAGTGGACGGTCACGCCTTCCATTAATTCAGGAGTCAGGTCCTGCTCCACATCCTGGCGATTTTCGGCGGGCAAAATGACGGTCTCAACGCCCGCGCGCCGGGCTGCCAGAAACTTCTCCTTGATGCCGCCCACCGGGAGAACATTGCCGCTGAGCGTGATCTCCCCGGTCATAGCGGTCAATGGACGGACCGGCGTGTTGGTGAGAAGCGAGGCCAGCACCGTCGCCATGGTCACGCCAGCCGAAGGACCGTCCTTGGGAATCGCACCGGCCGGCACATGAATATGCAAGTCGATCTCCCGCGTAAAGTCCTCGTTCAGGCCCAGGCTCGCGGAATTCGACCGCACCCAGGTCAGCGCGGCCTGCATGGATTCCTGCATCACCTCGCCGATCTGCCCCGTCACTCGGAAGCCGCCGTTGCCTTTCATCTTGTTGGCCTCGATGAAGAGGATGTCGCCGCCGGCCGGCGTCCACGCCAGGCCCACGGCAACCCCAGGACGCTTGACGCGCTCGGCCACTTCGGTCTCAACGCGCACCTGAATGCCGCCGAGGAACTCCTTGAGCACTTCACGTGTCACCACGAGTTTCTCTGTCTTGCCCTCGACCACGCGACGCGCCTGTTTGCGGCATACCGTGCCGATGACCTGCTCCAGTTTGCGGACGCCTGCTTCGCGCGTGTAGTGGCGAACCATGTAACGAACCGCGTCTTCAGGAAACTCAATCTGCTCCGCCGTGATCCCGTTCTCCTTGATCTGCCGCGGAATCAGATAGCGGTTCGCGATATGCACCTTCTCTTCCTCGCTGTAGCCCTGCAAGGGAATGATTTCCATCCTGTCGAGCAGCGGCGCTGGCACAGTGTCAAGCATGTTCGCCGTGCAGATGAACAGCACCTTGGACAGATCGAACGGCACATCGAGATAGTTGTCGCGGAACGTGTTGTTCTGTTCCGGATCGAGCGTCTCAAGCAACGCCGACGCCGGATCGCCGCGGAAATCGCGGCCAAGCTTGTCGATCTCGTCCAGCATGATCACCGGATCATTGCAGTCGGCGCGACGCAGGCTCTGAATAATCTGCCCCGGCAGCGCACCGATGTACGTCCGCCTGTGACCGCGGATCTCGGCCTCGTCATGCATGCCGCCCAGCGAAACGCGCTGGAACTTCCGCCCCAGCGAGCGAGCAATCGATCGCCCAAGACTGGTTTTGCCCACGCCCGGAGGCCCGACGAAGCAAAGAATCGGCCCCTTCATATCCGGCTTCAGCTCAAGCACACTCAGGTAGTCAAGAATCCTGTCCTTGACCTTCTTCAACTCGTAGTGATCCTCGTCGAGAATCTCTTTCGCCTTGCTGATGTCGATCTTGGATCCTGAACTGCGGCTCCAAGGCAACACCGCCAACCACTCAATGTAGTTGCGGGTCAGCCCGTAGTCGGCTGCCATGGGAGACATCCGCGACAAACGCGAAAGCTCCTTGAGAGCCTCTTTCTTCACATCTTCCGGCATGCCCGCATCATCAATTTTCTTGCGCAGGTCATCCGCTTCGCGCTGCCCTTCGTCCTGCTCGCCAAGCTCCTTCTGGATGGCCTTCATCTGCTCGCGCAGATAGTAATCGCGCTGCGACTGCTGCACCTGGTCCTGCACCTCGGTCTGGATCTTGGTGCGCAACTGCTGCACTTCGATCTCTTTCGCCAGATGCTTGTTGAGCTTTTCGAGGCGCTCCTCGATACTGGCTGTCTCCAGCAATTGCTGCTTGTCATCGGTCGTCAGAAACGGCAGCGAGGAGGCGACAAAATCGACCAGCCGGCTTGGCTCGTCGATGTTCGCCGCAATGGTCCGTAGCTCGTCGGAGAGGGTCTGCGACTCGGCGACAATCTGCTGGAACTGCCCGATCACGTTCCGCACCAGGGCTTCAATTCCTGAAGTTGCCTCCGGCACCTGGTCTTCGAGCGTTTCAACTTCCGCGATCATGAACGGCTCGGTCTGTGAAAAATTCAACAGCTTCACTCGCTCAACGCCCTCTGTGAACACGAACCGGCTCTGGTTGGGCATGCGCACAACTTTATGCACCGTGGCGAGGGTTCCCACCGTGTGCATGTCGTGCGGTTTCGGGGAGTCGAGCCGGGGGTCCAGTTGCGCCGTTACAACGATGGTGCGCTCCTCACCGAGCGACTCAATCAATTGAATGGAGCTCTCTCGCCCGACGGTGAGGGGAAGAACGGCATGGGGAAACAAAACGGTATCGCGAACCGGCAATACAGGAATTCTCCTCGGGCCAGACGCCGTCTTGGCGGTGCCGGGAGGATTGGGGGTGGAAGTCTGGTTTTGCATTGAGTGCCCTCGTATCAACTTTTCTTCATTAGACAGTACAGATATCGAAAAGTTTCATAAAACTGGTCCGCCTGGCTTGCCCGTCGAGCCCCTTGATCCGCTATTGAAACTACGGGGTTTGCAGTCGGCGAGTTCCCGGCCTTTAGAAATGTCCCTAACTCCATCAATCCGCGGATGAACTCGCACTTTGAGCCCCATGATGGACTTTATCGACCAGATCCGTCCGAGAGTGAGGTTTCAGGTTTCGCAGTTGATTTCGTTCCCGGACCAACGAGCGGAGCCCAAGAAAATGCGGCTGCATGACTTGAAGTCATCAGCCGCATCTCCCACGAACGATTTGACATGAAGGGCTCCTGGTCAGTTCCCTACAATCTGGTCCTCTTTCCGGATGGCGGTCTCGATCTGTTCCCAGAGATCGTCAGGTGGCTCCACTTCGATTGGGATCAACTGGCGCGCCGCCTCGGCAATCGTTTCCAGTTCGGCAACCAGGGCGCGACAAAGTTCGCATTCCTTCATATGAGGATGATCGGAGATATTCATTCCGGAGCCGATCAATTCTGGCAACTGGTCCTGAAATTCCTGACAGCTCATTTGCTTCCCGTTTTGTGTCATGAATGGCCCTCCTTCCCGGAGCGCATGCGGAGTGATTCGCGCAGCTTGAGCCTTGCCTTGTGCAATTGCGACTTGCTATTACCGATGGAGCATTCAAGCATCGTGGCTATCTCATTATGTTCATAGCCTTCGATGTCGTGGAGAACAAAAATCAGGCGGTATCCGGCTGGCAAATCCCCGATGGCCCGTTCGAGCACCAGGCGGTCAATGGCGCCGGAGAGCACCAGGTCGGGAGCCCCGAAGCTTCGTCCGGGACGTTCGTCGGTCGATGGCTCCATGGCCTCATCCAGCGAGGTGAGCTGCAACCCCTTGCGGCGCAGGTGCATGAGCACGACGTTGATCGAAAGCCGATGAAGCCATGTAGAAAAAGCGGATTCGCCACGGAAGGTCGCGATCTTCCGATGCAGCTGAAGGAAGGCTTCCTGCGTCAAATCCTCAGCTTCGGCCACATTGCCGATCATGCGCAGACAGAGGGAATAGATCCGCCTTTTATGCATCGCATAGAGCTCAGCAAAAGCCGCGTGATCGCCGGTCTGAGCCCGGGCAAGAATCTCTGCCGGGGTCGAACTCGCGGTTCCGGTTGAGTGATTTGAATTGCCTGAAGCAGTGCGCTCGGCGGGGTCTTGCGGTACCGCGATCGCTTCTCGCCCGCTGGATGGCCTTGATTCCTGGCTGGGCGATTGCTTGGTCGACCTGGATGGGGGCATTGGCTTCCTTCGGGGATGGGTTGGCACCAATCGTGCTACTGCGTTGAGCATCATTCCTCGTTAGTATAGGATGCAGGGGCGTCGCCGGGAGACTGTATGCAAAATGCAGATTGGACGACGTTTTTGGGTTTTTCTTTCTACGATTGACAAGCGCCGGATTGGCTAGGATTTCTCGATCCGCTCCGCGTTTCCGCCTCGGTGAGGAGAAGCGATTGCCCGTGTACTGTGAGGAGATTCCGTCTTGAGGGCAACTCCGGCTGAGCGCCGCGGCAATTCATTCGGGTTCGGCATCCTGCTGCCTTTGGTCATCACCTTGGCCACTCTTGCGCCACACGCAGCAATGAGTCAAGAACCTGCTTCAAACCCCGCACCGCATCTGCCCATCGCTCAGTTCACACCCTGGGAAGGCCAGATAGTGCGCAAGATTTCGTATGAGGGCATCCCGGACGATCGCCTGGGAAAGGTGACAAGCCACCTTGCGCAAGAAGAAGGGAAACCGCTGCGTCAGGAGGATGTTCAAAAAAGCCTGCGCCAGCTTTATGCAAGCGGCCTTTACGAAAACATTGAAGTGCAGGCAGCAAAACTGGACGACGGGGTCGCGCTCATCTTCACTGGTATGGCGCGCACGTTCGTCGGCACGGTGAGCGTGGATGGAGCCAAAGGCGCCACCATCAATGCGCAACTGCAGCGTGCCAGCCAGCTCACGACCGGGACTCGCTACACGCGCACGAAACTGGCGCACGCCCTGGATGAAATGCGCACCACCCTTGCGGCCAATGGCTTTCACGAGCCGGTCATCATCGAGACGCTCACGCCTCGTGCGAGCGAGCAGCTTGTGGATATCGCGTTTCACGTTGTTTCCGGGCCCCAGGCCCGCGTCGGCGCGGTCGATGTGAGCGGTGATCCCGGCATTAGCACCCAGGAATTCCGTCATTATGCCCATTTAAAGTCCGGGGCGCGCGTTGACCACGACTCCGCCAATCGCGCACTGGACGGAGTTCTGAAGCATTACCAGAAAGAGGAGCGGCTTGAAGCGGACGTAAAGCTTGAGTCCGAGCAGTACGCGGCGGCCACAAAGCGGGAAGACTTCCACTTTTCCGCCAGCCAGGGCCCGGTGGTCAAGGTGATCGTCGAGGGGGCGAAGATGAGCGCGGAGCGCACCAAGCACGTGATTCCCATCTTCGAGGAAGGCACCGTCGACGAGGATTTGCTCAACGAGGGCAGCCGTCGCCTGCGTGACTTCTATCAGCGCCTCGGCTACTTTGACGTCAAGGTGGATCATGAAGAGCAGAACACCGGCGCCCACCAGGTTTCCATTGTCTACAACGTGCACCTCGGCACACGCCGGCGCGTATTGCGCGTAGAGATCACCGGGAATCACTATTTCGACTCGGCCACGCTCAAAGAGCTTTTGAGTGTGCACGCCGCCGATACGCTGGACCGCAATGGCGCGTACAGCCAGGCACTCGTCTCGGCCGATGTGAATGCGATTCAGGCCGTTTATCAGAACAACGGGTTCTCGAAAGTCAAGGTCATTCCAGAGACCAGCACGCCGGGTGTTGGCCTCGAAGAGATTCACGTTCAGGACAACGTTGACACCTCATCGCGGACCACCGCTTCAGCTCGGCCGAGAACAGCTCCACTCACGGTTATCTATCGCATTCAGGAGGGCGAGCAACTGCGCGTGGGGTCGGTGAAAATTGATGGCGCCGAAGGCACCGATGCCGGCCGGCTCGCCACTCTGTTAAATACCAGCCCGGGACAACTGCTCTCGCCACAGAATCTGGCCGGGGACCGCGATACGCTTTTGACAGACTACCTCAGCCGCGGCTTCGATCAGGCACACATCGACATCACACAAAGCTTCGATGCGGCCGACGCCAGCAAAGTGGACATCGTCTTTCACGTGACCGAGGGCCAGCAAATCTTCGTGCGCAAGGTTTTGGTGACGGGACTGCATTACACGCGTCCCGATACCGTGGCCAAAGCGATCACGCTTCATCCCGGTGACCCGCTGAACCAGTCAGCATTAATGCAGACACAGCGCAATCTCTACGAGTTTGCCTTGTTCAACGAAGTGGACACCGCGGTTGAAAATCCGAACGGAGAAGAGCCCGACAAGACGATTCTGATCCAGGCCATCGAAGCGCGCCGCTGGGCACTCACCTACGGTTTCGGGTTCGAGGCGCAAACCGGCCAGCCGCAGAATAACTGCAAGGGGGATAACACCGATGGCATTCCCTGCAACCCCAACGGCAAAACTGGCGTAAGCCCCCGGGTGCTGCTTGATCTGACTCGCAACAGTCTCTTTGGCCGCGAGCAATCAGCGTCGGTCCGAGGCACGTATGGCCTGCTCGAGCAAAAGATCGACCTGCTCTTCCAGATTCCCCATTTTGAAGACAATCACGACTTCGCGCTCTCCATCTCCGGCGGGTACGCAAACAGCCAGGACGTGACAACGTACGTTGCTTCGCGTCTTGAAGCCGGCGTGCGTTTCACGGAACACTTCACCTCGCCGGGCGCGCTCCTCTCAAAGGCCAACACGTTTGAGTACGAGTACAACTTCCGCCGCGTGAAGGTAGCCCAGGACAGTTTGCAGGTCGGCCCGTTTGCGCTGGTTGAGCTCTCGACCGCCAGCCGCGTTGCCGGCCCCACTCTGACCTGGGTGCGCGATACGCGCGATTCGCCGCTCGACGCACATCGCGGGACATCCACAAGCCTGCAGGAGTTTCTCTCCGCCAAGCCCTTCGGCGCTGAAGCCCAGTTCAATCGCCTTGATATCTCGAACTCCAGCTTTTATAGCTTCGACAAGGGCCGCCTGGTGGTTGCGCGCAACACGCGTTATGGCCAGGAACGTGCCTTTGGCAACGCGGCCGGCGAGCTGCTTCCCCTCCCTGAAAGGCTCTTCGCCGGCGGGGCAAACTCGCTGCGCGGCTTCTCGATCAATGCTGCCGGGCCGCGCGATCCTGAAACCGGGTATCCCATCGGGGGAGCCGGAGTGCTGACCAACAGTACGGAGTTGCGCCTGCCTCCGCCAACATTGCCGTGGGTGGGAAACACGGTGAGCTTCGTCCTTTTTCATGACATGGGCAACGTGTTCACGAATGCCGGAGACGCGTGGACGAGCCTGGCCCGCATCCACCAGCCGGATCGTGAAGCCTGCGAAACGCCCATCGCCGTCACAGTGCCGCCAACCTCGCCGCCGGGACCGAACACCTCAACGGGCCTGCAGGGCACCTGCAGCTTCAACTATTTTTCCCACGCACCGGGGCTGGGCGTGCGCTACCATACGCCCGTCGGACCGATCCGGCTGGACTTCAGCTATAACCTGAACCCGCCGATCTATCCGGTCACCTACGACTACTCGCTGCCCAACCCGGGGTCGAATCCTCATGTTGGCCAGGCCAGCCATTTCAATTTCTTCTTCAGCCTGGGGGAATCTTTCTGATGAAATCCCTCACGTGCGTTCGCGAGCTTTCCGCTGACGTTGTTCTTTGTTCCGCCATTCTTTGTGCGACAATCTTGCCCATTGATGCGCAGCAGCCTCAGTCGACCTCGCCTGTCGTGATCGATCGCGTTGTGGCCGTCGTCAATAATCAAGCGATTTTGGCCAGCGACATCGAAGACGAGATTCGGCTTTCGGTGCTCGATCCCAATCGCGGCGGCATGGGCACGCTGACCCCGCAGAGAGCGCTGGAGCAATTGATTGGGCGCACACTGATTCAGCAGCAGATTCGCCAGGAAGACGAGTTGGCGGTCGCCCCTACACCGGAAGAACTAGCTGCCCGCCTCAAGGAGATTCGCACCGAGATCCCCGCCTGCGTGCGCGAGAATTGCGCTACCGACGAGGGGTGGAAGTCATTTCTAGCGGCCCATGATCTGAGCGAAGAGCGTGTCGAGGCCTATCTGCGCTACCGCGTGGAGATTCTTCGCTTCATTGAAGAGCGATTCCGCCAGGGGATCCGCATCACGCCGCAAGAGATTGAGACCTACTATCGCAACACCTTGCTGCCGCAGTACAGCAAGCCCGCAGATATTCCGCCACTCGACAAAGTTTCCCAACGCATCCAGGAGATCTTGCTGCAGCAGCATGTGAACGCGCTCTTCGACGATTGGCTCAACAACCTGCGCAAGCAGGGCGAAATCGAGATTCTGGACCAGTCGCTCGAGTCGCCGGACGCTCCAACGAGTCAGAGTTCGTCGCAATCACTTACGCCTGAAAGCGAAGGAACGGGAGGACGATGACCGAGCCCAAGCCGAATCTCGCCCCCCAAAAATCCACACCGCGGCGCCGGAGGATGCGCGTCAGAACCACGCTAGGGCTCTGCCTCATGCTCTTCCTGATCACTGCGGCCGCCGGGCTCTACTTCTGGACGAACTCCGCCGGATTTGAATCGATCATCCGCCGCCGCACCATTGAACAGCTTGAGAAAAGCACAGGCGGCCGCGTCGAGATCGCTTCCTTTCACTGGCACCTGATGAATCTCGAAGCCGACGCGCAGGGCATCGTGTTGCATGGGACTGAATCCGCGGGTGACGCGCCCTACGCCCAGGTTGACAGCCTTCGCATCCGGTTTACGATTCTCAGTCTTCTTTGGAATCCTCGCCTGCTGTTGCGCGATCTCGAGGTCGTCCGCCCTTCCGTGCACCTGATCGTCTATCAGGATGGCTCGACCAATCAGCCCCAGCCCCGCAAACAAACCCAGCAGCAATCGCCGCTCAATACCCTGTTCGACCTGCAGGCAGGACACATCGCGATTGAGCAGGGAGTCTTTCATCTTGAAGATCGGGCCGCCTCTTTCGACTATCAGAACCGTTACATCCCTCTCGACTTCGATGCACGGGATTTTTCTCTTCGCATGAACTACGTGCCGGCGACGGCCAAGGGGCCGAGAGCTACCACATCGAGACCGGAGCCACGGCACTCACCCTGGCGCGCGCCAAGACGGCTCCTGCCCCAGGCGCCGTTCAGGCCACGCTGGATCTGACCCGCAACGCGGCCTATCTGCGCTCGCTGCGCGTCACCTCCCGGTTTCCCGGCGCCCGCGACCACTCCGTCGAGATGACCGGCACCCTCGAGAACTTCAGCCAACCGCATTGGCAAGCGAAGGCGACAGGCGACCTCGACCTCAAGCTGCTTAATCCCATCTTCGGCTATCCCGAAGCTCCTGAAGGCATCGCTCACCTCGATCTGGATGCGTCGGGCGCAGGAGGAGAGTTTCGTGTCGATGGCCCAGTCCACCTCGAAGATGCTTCCTACATTGCGAATGGCGTCACCGCGAAGGGACTGCGCGTGGATACCCGCGTCCATGCCGACGCGAGCCGGCTCCTTGTCTCGCAGATCGTGATGCGCTTTCGCCAGGGCGGCCAGATCGATGCGGATCTATCGCTGTCTCCCTGGCTGGCTCCGCTGCCCGGCGCTACTGTCATCAGCGCGCCTCCCAATGACACGGTGCGCGCCAGCGGCCCGCACGATCGCAGCGTCATCGTTCGCAATCCGATCGTTGTTGTTCCTTTCAACGGCAAGGTTACGGCTTCGTTCAAAGACGTCGCGCTCGATACGGTGCTGGACATGGTGGCACAGCCGCCATGGCGCCGTCTTGGACTCGATGCTCAGCTCAATGGTCCGGCGACGGCATCGTGGTCGCATGGGAACGCTCTGACAACAACGATCGGCGCCTCGTTCAATCTGGATCCGACCGGCCATCCTGAGGCCGGCGAAGTCGCCACCAGCGGCGCTCTCGATTGGACCTTTACCCAGCGCGATGGGGCTGTCGACCTGCGCAAATTTGAGATCCATACTCCGTCGAGTCTCTTTGAGGCGCACGGCAATCTGGGCGCAGTTCCCCTCTCAGGCCCTTCTGGACTGGCCGTCGATCTGCATTCCAGCAACCTCACAGATTTCGACCAGGTGCTGCGCAATCTCGGGCTCGAGCGCTCGGGAAAATCAGGCGCCGCCGCGCTGCCGATCAGCCTCGGCGGCCAGGGCGACTTCCACGGCACATGGACCGGCTCCCTCGTCAATCCGCGCATCGCCGGCACGGTAAAACCGCGCAGGTTGCGCTTGAAATGCTGCCCAGCGATGTGGGCAGTTCCTGCCCGCAAACGCGCCGTCCCAGGGGAAGTTCGTCCACTGGGATTCAGTCGAAGCCACTGGGAGCTACGCGGCGGAGCGCATCGTCTTCGATCACGCAGTTCTACGGCGCGGCAAAGCACAAATCGCTGTCGATGGAACACTCGATGCCTCCACCGCCCCCAACCACACGCTCGCCTACGATGCCAACTCCCTTGTCCATGCCCATGTCCGCGCCGCGCAGGTTGACTTTGGCGAGTTGCTCACCATGGCGGGACGCGACCTGCCGGTGACGGGAGCGCTCGACGCGCAGTTCCAGGCGGACGGTCCCGTCAACTCGCTCGCGGGTGCTGGCTGGGCCGAGCTGGACAACGGAACGGCGTATGGCGAACCGTTCAAGCGCATTCGAGCCGAGGGCAATCTGGCCCATCAGGATCTGCGTCTCTCCTCCCTCGTGGCGATCACCGCGGCGGGAACAATCTCCGCCTCCGGCAGCTTCAACCTCGGTACGCGCGCTTTTCAGATCGATGCGAAAGGCAATGACATTGAGCTCGCAGCCATCAAATCGCTCCAGAATCACCAGGTGAATGCGGCCGGAGAACTTGGCCTCGCCTTGACGGGGTCGGGCACACTCGATGACCCGCACCTTGAAGGGCACATCACCGTTGGCAAGCTGGCGCTGGGCGGCGAAGAGATGGGCAGCCTCGACCTGACAGCGCATGCGGTCAATCATGTGATCAGCTACGACGGATCGAGCCACGTTGAAGGCGCCGAAGTGACCCTGCATGGGCACACCGCGCTCAAGGCCGAATACCTGACCCAGGCAAAGCTTGACTTCTCTCAATTCAACATCAATGCGCTTCTCAAGCTGGCTCACGTTCAGGGCCTGCAGGGTGAGTCGGCTCTGGCCGGTACGGTGACCCTGGAGGGCCCGCTGTCGCGCCCCACCGAGATGCATGGGGACGCGCTTCTTCGCGAGCTCGCGGTGGTCGTGGAAGGCGTGCATCTCAAAAGCCAGGGAGCCGTCCACGCGACGCTCGCGAATGGCCGCGTCACTCTGGATCCCCTGCACATTACCGGCGAAGAAACCGACCTGCGCGCCCAAGGCAGTCTCGAGCTTAAGGACAAACAGCAGCTCGATGTGGCGGGCAGCGGATCAATCAATCTGAAGCTCGCCGAGACAATCGATCCGGATTTGAGCGCATCGGGCACCAGCACCTTCCAACTGGAAGCGCATGGACCGCTCAGCAATCCCGACTTCAGAGGCCGTATCGATTTTCAGGATGGCGCACTCGCGCTGGAAGACGTGCCCAACGGCCTGAGCCAACTGCACGGCACGCTTGAATTCAACCAGAATCGCCTTGAGGTGAAATCGCTGACTGCGATGAGCGGCGGCGGCCAGTTGAGCGTGGCCGGCTATCTCGCTTATCAGCACGGGCTCTATGCGGATCTGTCCGTGACCGGGAAATCGATCCGCATCCGCTATCCCCAGGGGTCAGTTCCCTGGCTGATTTGACGATGCATCTGCAGGGTCCGCAGACCAACTTGCTGCTGTCAGGCAACGTGCTGATCACGCGTTTCTCAGTCAGTTCGGATCTCGACCTGGCGGCGCTCGCCGCTCAGGCAAATACGGTGCAGACCATCGCGCCGCCCGATGCTCCCTCCAACCACATCCATCTCGATGTTCAGGTTAGCTCGTCGCCGCAGTTGAACTTTCAGAACGCCTTCGCCAAGCTTGCCGGCAACGTCGATCTGCACCTGCGGGGCACCGTTGCCTCGCCGTCTTTGCTTGGCCGTGTATCGATTACGGAAGGCAGCGCGATTATCGCGGGCACGCGCTACGACCTTCAGCGCGGCGACATCTTCTTCAGCAACCCGGTGCGCATTGAGCCATCTATCGATCTGAACGCGACGGCGCACGTGAGCGATTACGACATCACCCTTGGCCTGCACGGCACTCCCGACAAGATGTCCGTCACGTACCGCAGCGATCCGCCGCTGCCTGAAGCGGACGTAGTCGCACTGCTGGCGCTGGGACGCACGGAAAACCAGCAGCGCCTCTACACGCAGCAGCAGGAGCAGTCTCTGGCCAATCCCACAACCGACGCGCTTCTCGGGGGCGCGCTCAATGCGACCGTATCCAGCCGCGTGCAGAAGCTGTTCGGCGCCGGCTCGGTCAAGGTCGATCCCAACTATCTCGGCGCGTTGGGCAACTCCACCTCCCGGATCATTGTGGAAGAGCAGGTGGGACGCAACCTTACGCTCACCTACGCCACCAATGTGGACACGACCGGCCAGCAGTTGATCCAGGCGGAAATCGCCATCAATCGCCACGTGTCGCTGCTCGTGGCTCGCGATGAATCCGGCGTCTTCTCCATGGTCGTCAAGGCAACGAGCCGCTATCGCTGAGCACGTGTTCGGCAGATAACACAGCCAGCTACACAAACCACCATCCCAGGGATTCAGCCAACCGTTTACAAACTCTATCCATCGAAGAAGTTAGGCGAGGCATTCGTTGCGCGCCGGAGGACGCCGGAACATTTCGCGAAAATTCGTGTTTATTCCGTTTGGACCGAAGGTCCGCGGGATGAACCGCGGCGGCCATAGATAAAAGCGCGCACATGGATGCGCGTCGAGGAGTTTCAAACATGACACATACAATTCGATCCACCAAAACCGCACTGCTGGCGGCAACACTCGCCGCAGGTCTTTTGAGCATTCCGCAAATTTCACTTGCAGCCCGAGCGCCCCAGGCGCAAAGCGACGAAGCCGCCTCAAAGCTCGACAAGAAGCAGTTCCAGAACGTCAAAGTGCATGTCGACAATGGGATTGCCGTCTTGACGGGAAGTGTCGATTTATACCAATACAAGGCGGACGCGGAGAAACGTGTTCGCAAAGCGAAAGGCGTGAGCGCGGTTCGCGATGAGATTCAGGTTGCGGGGCCCAATGTTCCGGATAGCGAACTCAAGGCTAAGCTCGCCGAGAAATTGGCCTACGACCGGGTCGGGTATGGCAATGCCTTCAACTCGATCACGATTGGCGTTGAAAACGGCGCAGTCACGCTCGGTGGTCACGCGCGCACCTACGTCGACAGGGACTCTGCGATCGCACTGGTATCGACTTATCCTGGCGTGAAAGAAGTGACGTCGGATATCGAAGTCGATCCGGTCTCGATCATGGATGACCAGGCGCGCCTTGCTGTAGCACGCGCGGTCTACGGCTATCCAACGCTGAACAAGTACGCGATCGATCCGGCCAAGCCGATCCGCATCTCGGTGCAGAACGGCCATGTCGAGCTCGAGGGCGTTGTGGACACGCAAGCGGATAAGGATACTGCCGGAATTCGGGCAAACGGCGTACCCGGAATCTTCAGCGTGAAGAACGACCTTCAAGTAGCCAACCAGAATCCGGAACAGCAGAGACAGGCTGCGGTCCACTAAACAGATACGGGTTGATCCTGGGGGCCTGGAGGCCCCCAGAACAGCCGGCTTGGGGCTGGCACTCTTTTACGAAAAAACTTCCGCGTCGCGGAGGGATTTGCCGTCGCGGTCCTTGTCAGAAAGAATCGCGGCGTCCGGCGCAACTGGCCAGGGAATCCCAATCTCCAGATCATTCCAGATGATCGTCCGTTCGCCCGCCGCGCAGTAATAGTCCGTCACCTTGTAGGCAAAGCCCACATTTTCAGTCAGCGCCAGAAAGGCGTGGCCAAAGCCGACCGGGATCCACAGCATGGTGCGGTTTTCGCTGCTGAGTTCAATCGCGAAGTGCTTGCCGAAGGTTGGCGAGCTTCGACGCAGATCGACTGCAACGTCAAGCGCCGCTCCGTGGGCCACGCGCACCAGCTTTCCTTGCGGCTGGATGACCTGGTAGTGGATGCCACGCACAACATTCATCTTCGAGATCGAAAAATTATCCTGCGGCCACACCGAAGGGAGCCCAGCCTCGGCCATCTTGCGCTCGTTGTAGGTCTCAAAGAATCCGCCCCGGTTATCGCGAAAAGAGGGGGCGTGAGAATCAGAACGCCCGGCAAAGGGGTTTCGTTGATCGTCATCAGTCGATGGTCCCCTTTGCATCCTGCGTGGGAAAGTGAGGCGCCTTGAGCAGTCCCATCAGGTACTTTCCATAGCCGCTCTTCTTAACCGGCTCGGCGAGCGCCTCGAGTTGCTCCTCTGAAATGAAACCGAGACGCAATGCGATCTCTTCTGGACAAGCGATATTCAGGCCCTGTCTGCGCTCGATGGTATGGACGAACATAGCCGCTTCGAGCAGCGAATCGTGCGTGCCGGTATCGAGCCACGCCATGCCGCGGCTCATGATCTGCACGTTGAGCTTCCCGCTCTGGAGATACCGGCGATTCAAGTCGGTGATCTCCAGCTCGCCACGGGGCGATGGCTTGAGCTCAGCGGCAATGCGCGCCACATCCCGGTCATAGAAATACAAACCCGTCACAGCGAAACGCGATTTGGGGTGCTTCGGCTTCTCTTCGAGGCTGATTGCGCGGCCGTTCTGATCGAACTCGACGACGCCATAGCGCTCGGGATCTTCAACCTGGTACGCAAAAACGATTGCACCCTCATCGAGAGTTGCGGCCGACTGCAATTGCCTCGAAAATCCCTGCCCATAAAAGATGTTGTCTCCCAGAATGAGAGAACTGGAATCGTCCCCGATGAATTCCTTGCCGATCAGGAACGCCTGCGCCAGTCCGTCGGGATTCGGCTGCACAGCGTATTGAAAATTGACGCCCCACTTGCGTCCGTCGCCCAGCAACTCGGCAAACCGCCCCGTGTCCTGCGGAGTGGAAATGATGAGAATGTCGCGCAGCCCCGCCAGCATCAGCGTGCTCAGCGGGTAGTAGATCATCGGCTTGTTATAGACCGGCAGAAGTTGCTTGGAAACAACGTGAGTCACGGGGTAGAGACGGGTTCCGGAGCCACCAGCGAGAATGATCCCCTTCATAGCGCCGCTCTCTCCGTGTAGTTCTTGTTGATCCACTCCAGGTACGCTCCTGAGCGTACGTCGCGCACCCAGTCAGGATGGTCGAGATACCAGCGAACCGTCTTGCGCAGTCCTTCTTCAAAGTTCTCTGCCGGCTCCCATCCAAGTTCGCTTTTGATTTTCGTTGCGTCGATCGCGTAGCGCCGGTCGTGGCCCGGCCGATCATTGACAAACGTGATCAGATCCCTGCGCGGACCCGGCTCCCGATCGTGGGCTCATCTCGTCCACCAGATCGCAAACCAGGCGCACCACATCAAGATTGGCGCGCTCGCTGTTGCCGCCGACGTTGTAGGTCTCGCCCACCCTTCCATCTTTGAGCACCGCTCGAATCGCGGAACAATGATCTCCCACAAAAAGCCAGTCCCGCACATTCATGCCATCGCCGTAGACCGGGAGCTTCTTGCCTTCAAGAGCATTCAGGATCATGAGCGGAATAAGCTTCTCGGGAAATTGGAATGGTCCGTAGTTGTTGGAGCAATTTGTTGTCACAACCGGCAGGCCAAACGTGTGATGGTAGGCGCGCACCAGGTGATCGGATGCCGCCTTCGATGCCGCATAGGGGCTGTTGGGCGCGTACGCGGTCGACTCGCAGAAGGCCGCATCCGCGGGACCCAGCGTGCCATACACCTCATCGGTAGAAACGTGAAGAAAACGGAATCGGCCTCGATCCTTCTCCGCCAGCGCTCGACCAGTATCCCTTTGCCTGCTCAAGCATCACAAAAGTGCCCTGCACATTGGTGCGAATGAAGGCATCGGGAGAAGCGATGGACCGGTCGACATGGCTCTCTGCGGCGAAATGAACGATGGCACGCGGCTGGTGCTCGCGCAAAACCGAACCCACCGCGCTGGCGTCGCAGATATCCCCGCGCACGAACCGATGGCGCGCGTCCGGCTGCAGAGTTTCCAGGTTGGCCGCATTACCTGCGTAGGTGAGCAGATCGAAGTTCACAACCGGCGACCCTTCAGTCGCGATCCAGTTCAAAACGAAGTTGGACCCTATGAATCCTGCTCCGCCTGTCACCAGGATGCAATCACGCATTCGCTCCGCTCCAAGGTCAACCATATAGGGCACATCCTCCTTGCACAAGAGCGGGAAGGATAGACGGAATCCCAGAAGGAACTCATTCGAAGCCTGTTTGATTGCACCACAAATGGTGCTCAGACGTCAGCTCGCTCGACTCTGCCGGCTGCCTTGGAGCAAAGAACTGCCGCAGAGCTCCAAAAATTTCGATATAGTTAAGTGTCCACCTCTAGTCCTACCCAGAATCCAGGCTTGCGCAGACGAGCCTTCAAGACAAACCAGGCGTTTCCCCTCGCGGGAATCGCAAGGCGTATGTGTATTTGCCGCCATACACACGATTCTTCACAAAACCACTCCTCGTAAGGGTTGCCATGCAAACATCGGATCGACGTTCTCGCATCCCCAATCCACAAGGGCTTTATCATCCCCGGAATGAGCACGATGCATGCGGTATGGGGCTCGTTGCAAGCATTCGCGGCGAGAAGAGCCACGAGATTATTCGCAAGGGCCTTGAGGTCCTCATCAACCTCACGCATCGCGGTGCGGCGGGGTGCGACCCGGAAACTGGCGACGGCGCCGGCATCCTCATCCAGATCCCCCATGCGTTTTTTGCGAGCGAGTGTATTGACCTCGGCATCAAGCTTCCGGCTGCGGGCGCGTATGGCGTGGCCATGGTTTTTCTGCCCGTCGATAAGCAGGATCGCCTGCTCTGCGAGGGTGTCTTCGAGCGCATCGCCAAAGAAGAGGGGCTTGCCCTTCTAGGGTGGCGAGACACGCCCGTCAATGGCGACGCGATTGGACGCGAAGCACGCGCTTCGCAGCCGTATATCGAGCAGTTGTTCGTTGCGCGGCCGAAAGATCTCGACGAAGACGCATTCGAACGGCTGCTCTATCGGGTCCGCCGCCGCGTCGAGAACGAAGTTGTGGCCGACTCGGAGATCGAAGACAAAGAGACCTTCTACATCCCCTCGTTCTCTTGTCGCACCATCATCTACAAAGGCCTGATGCTGGCGCCGCAGATCGAAAAGTTCTACTTCGAGCTGGCCAACCCTCTGGTCACCAGCGCGCTCTGCCTGGTCCACCAGCGTTTTTCGACCAACACATTCCCCAGTTGGAAGCTCGCTCATCCCTACCGCTACGTCGCCCACAACGGCGAGATCAACACCATCCGCGGCAACATCAGCTGGATGAATGCCCGCCAGTCGGTGCTCGAGAGCCCGCTTTACGACGGCCACATCGACAAGCTGTATCCGGTCATCACGCCATCCGGCAGCGACTCCGGCTCCCTCGACAACGCTGTCGAGTTTCTCTACCAGTCGGGCCGTTCCCTGCCCCATGTCATGGCCATGCTGATTCCTGAAGCGTGGGCCGGCAACCCGGACATGGACGAGGACAAGCGCGCGTTCTACGAGTACCACGCCTCGCTGATGGAGCCATGGGATGGCCCGGCCGCCATCGCATTCACTGACGGCCGCGTGATTGGCGCAACGCTCGATCGCAACGGCCTGCGTCCCGGCCGCTACATCGTCACCAAGGACGATCTGGTGGTGCTCGCCTCAGAAGCCGGCGTGCTTGAAGTGCCCGCAGAAGACATTCGCAAGAAGGGCCGCCTGCAGCCCGGCCGCATGTTCCTCGTCGACACGGTGCAGAAGCGCATCATCTCCGACTCCGAAATCAAAAAGGAGCTGGCCGCTCGCCAGCCATACGCCGAGTGGATCAAGGCGCAGCAGGTCACGCTCGACATGCTGCCCGAGCCATCGCGCCTCATCGCCTCGAATCCTGAAACGCTGCTGCGCCGCCAACGCGCCAACGGCTACACCGAAGAGGATCTGCGCATCGTGCTTGGCCCGATGGGCGCCAAAGGCGAGGAGCCGATTGGATCCATGGGTATCGACACGCCGCTGGCGTGTCTCTCTGACCGCCCGCAGCCGCTGTTCAATTACTTCAAGCAACTTTTCGCGCAGGTCACCAATCCGCCCATCGACCCCATCCGCGAAGAGCTGGTCATGTCGTTGATCAGCTACATCGGAACCGAGCGCAACATTCTCGATGAAGCTCCGGAGAACTGCCACACGCTCAAGCTGCCGCATCCGATCCTGACCAACCGCGATCTGGAGAAACTGCGCCGCGTCTCGTCCGGCGATCTGCTGGCGACCACGCTGCCCGCGCTGTTTCGCGCCGCCGACGGCGAGGCGGGGTTGAAGCATTCGTTGGATGACTTGAGTGCGCGCGCTGCTCATGCGGTTCACTCCGGCTACACGCTGCTGATTCTGTCCGATCGCGGCGTCGATCCGACTTACGCGCCTATCCCGAGCCTGCTGGCGATGGCTGCGGTACACAATCGCCTGGTGCGCGAGAAGACCCGTACCCAGGTCGCGCTGATTATTGAGAGCGGTGAGCCGCGCGAGGTCATGCATTTCGCGTTGCTGATCGGATACGGCGCAAGCGCCATCAATCCGTACCTTGCCATTGAAACGCTGCACGATTTGGCGCGACGGGGATTGTTGCCCGCCAACGTCAAAGGCGAATATGCCGAGAAGAACTTCATCAAAGCGATCAATAAGGGGCTGCTCAAGACCTTCTCGAAGATGGGCATCAGCACGCTGCAGAGCTATCGCGGCGCGCAGGTCTTCGAGGCCGTTGGCCTGAACCAGTCGCTGATCGATGCCTACTTCTCCGGCACCGCTTCGCGCATCGAGGGCGTGGGACTCGACGTGCTGGCGCGCGAAGCGCAGATGAAGCACGCCTACGCCTTCCAGCCGCTGACCGAATCCGAGACCGATCTGGTTGTCGGCGGTCACTATCAATATCGCGAGGGCGGCGAGTATCACCTGCTCAATCCGCTCACCATCAGCAAGCTGCAGCATGCGGTGCGGGCCAACAACGCAACCACTTTCCAGGAATACACCGACCTGCTCGACGAGCAGAATCGCCACCTCTGCACGCTGCGCGGCCTGCTCAAGCTGAAGTACGAAGCGGAGCCAATTCCGCTGGAGGAAGTGGAGCCGGCCAAGGAGATCGTCAAGCGCTTCACGACCGGCGCCATGAGCTTCGGCTCCATCAGTAAAGAGGCGCACGAGACGCTGGCCATCGCCATGAACCGCATCGGCGGCATGTCCAACACCGGCGAAGGCGGCGAGAGCGAAGACCGCTTCAACCGCGATGCCAACGGCGATCTGCGCCGCAGCGCGGTGAAGCAAGTGGCGAGCGGACGCTTCGGCGTGACGGCGAACTACCTTGTCAATGCGGATGAACTGCAGATCAAGATGGCCCAGGGCGCAAAGCCCGGCGAAGGCGGGCAGCTCCCCGGCCACAAGGTCGATGATGTGATCGCGAAGATGCGCCACTCCATTCCCGGAGTCGGCCTCATCTCGCCGCCGCCGCATCACGACATCTATTCCATCGAAGATCTCGCGCAGCTCATCTACGACTTGAAGAACGTCAACCCGAAAGCGCGCATCGCCGTCAAGCTTGTCTCCGAGGTCGGCGTTGGCACGGTGGCCGCGGGCGTTTCAAAGGCGCATGCCGATGTTGTGCTTGATCTCCGGCGACAACGGCGGCACCGGCGCTTCGCCGCTCAGTTCCATCAAGCATGCAGGGCTGCCCTGGGAGCTCGGCCTGGCCGAGACGCAGCAGGTTCTGCTGCTGAACGACCTGCGCAGCCGTATTCGCGTGCAGACCGACGGCAAGCTGCAGACCGGCCGCGATGTCGTGATCGCCGCGCTGCTCGGCGCGGAGGAGTTCGGCTTCGCCACCACGCCGCTGATCACCATGGGCTGCATCATGATGCGCAAGTGCCACCTGAACACCTGCTCGGTCGGCATCGCCACGCAGGACCCAGTTTTGCGCGCACGCTTCACCGGCCAGCCGGAACACGTGATCAACTTCTTCTTCTTTATCGCCGAGCAGATGCGCCAGCACATGGCCAAGCTTGGCTTCCGCACCGTCGACGAGATGGTCGGGCCGCGTGGACAAGATCGATGCCGCGGTTGCCGACGCTCACTGGAAGGCCAAGGGGATCGATCTTTCTTCGATTCTCTACGCGCCCACGCTTCCCTCGCGCGTCGCTCGCCGCAAGATGCAGGCCCAGGATCACGGCCTTCGGCCGGCGCTCGATCACGCAGTTGATTGCGAAGGCCGCGCCGGCGCTCGAATCGAAGACACCGGTCACGGGAAGCTTCGCCATCCGCAACGTGCATCGCACCGTGGGCGCGATGCTGGGCGGCGAGATCGCGCGGCGCTATGGCTCGGCTGGATTGCCGGACGGGACCATCCACTTCAACTTCACCGGCTCGGCCGGCCAGAGCTTCGGCGCGTTTGTCCCCAACGGCGTCACGCTTGAACTCGAAGGCGACTCCAACGACTATCTCGGCAAGGGCCTCTCCGGCGGACGCATCATCGCCTATCCGCCCAAGACATCGAGCTTCCTGCCGGAAGAGAGCATTCTCGTCGGCAACGTGGTTCTCTATGGAGCGACCACCGGCGAAGTCTTCCTGAATGGCATTGCCGGCGAACGGTTCGCGGTGCGCAACTCCGGCGCGACGGCGGTGGTTGAAGGCGTGGGCGACCACGGCTGCGAGTACATGACCAACGGCACTGTCATCGTGCTCGGCTCGACGGGACGCAACTTCGCCGCCGGCATGAGCGGCGGCATCGCCTATGTCTACGACGACCAGGGCGACTTCGCCACGCGCCGCTGCAACAAGGCCAGTGTCGATCTTGAACCGCTCGTCGCCGACGGAAGATGTGGCCCTTGTGCGCGGCCTGCTTGAGCGCCATCGCGACTTCACCGGCAGCCCGCGCGCCGCGTGGATTCTGGAACACTGGGCCGATGCGCAGCCGCGCTTCATCAAAGTTTTCCCGCACGAGTACAAGCGCGTGCTCGGACTGGCGCGCTCGAAGTCCGAGGCGGCGATGGCATCTGATTCATCCATCCCTTCGGCGCCCCACGTGGCGGCCACGGCAGAGGTGCAGCATGGGTAAGGTCACTGGATTTCTTGAAATCAATCGCGAGCAGCCCACGCGGCGCAAGGCCGAAGAACGCGTCAACGACTGGTTTGAAATCTACGAGCCATTCCCGGAAGAGAAGCAGCGCGAGCAGGGCGCGCGCTGCATGGATTGCGGCGTTCCCTTCTGCCACACCGGCTGCCCGGTCAACAACCTCATTCCCGACTGGAACGACCTTGCCTACAACGGCCGCTGGGAGAGCGCGATCCGCCGCCTGCACGCGACCAACAATTTTCCTGAGTTCACCGGGCGCATCTGCCCTGCGCCGTGCGAAGCTGCATGCGTGCTGGGCATCGATCAGCCGCCGGTCTCCATCAAGCTGATCGAGCGCTCCATCGTCGATCGCGCGTGGGAAGAAGGCTGGATTCATCCCGAGCCGCCCGAGCACAACACGGGCAAGCGCGTTGCCGTCGTGGGCAGCGGGCCTGCCGGCCTGGCCGCGGCGCAGCAGTTGCGCCGCGCCGGCCACTCCGTCACCGTCTACGAAAAGAACGATCGCATCGGCGGCCTGCTGCGCTACGGCATTCCGAACTTCAAGCTGGAAAAGCATGTCCTCGATCGGCGCATCGAGCAGATGCGCGCCGAAGGCGTCACCTTCGTCCCCAACGCACACGTCGGCGTGAATGTATCCGTTGAGAGCCTTACGGAGGATTTCGACGCTATTCTGCTTGCGGGCGGCGCCGAACAGCCGCGCAATCTGAACATCCCTGGCCGCGAACTGAAGGGCATTCACTATGCGATGGAGTATTTGCCCCAGCAAAATCGCCGCTGCGAAGGAGACTCTGTTGATGCAGCCCAAGCCATTCATGCGGAAGGCAAGCGGGTGGTGATCATCGGCGGCGGCGACACGGGCGCCGACTGCCTCGGCACCGCGCATCGCCAGAAAGCTCTCAGCGTTCACCAGTTCGAGATTATGCCCAAGCCGCCGGAACAGCGCGCCGCATCCACCCCGTGGCCGCTCTGGCCGCTTCAATTGCGCACCGAAGGCGCACACGAAGAAGGCGGCATTCGCGACTGGAGCATTAACAGCCTCCGTTTCACCGGCGATGAGCACGGCAACGTGAAGCAGCTCCATCTCGTCCGCGTCGGGCCGCCGCCGAAGTTTGAGCCAATCGCAGGCTCCGAATTCGTCCTCGAAGTCGATCTGGTTTTGCTCGCCATGGGCTTTCTCGGACCGGTGCGCAACGGCATGATCGAGCAATTGGGCCTCGCTCTTGATAGCCGTGGCAACGTCGCGGCAAACGCCGATTACATGACGTCCGTCGATGGCATATTCGCGGCCGGCGATATGCGGCGTGGCCAATCGCTTGTGGTGTGGGCCATCTCAGAGGGACGCAAAGCCGCGGCAGCAATCAACACGTACCTCATCGCGAACCAGGCCTCTCTGAATCAACAGCACCGGGTGCTCGTTTAAGCGTTAATCGGCGTATCGCCAGTTTGCGGATCCCAATTCCATGGAGACGCGCAATTAGCAGGCGCGTCCCGCCTTCGGATTGGGGAAGGTATCTGCATTCTCTTCATCCTGCCTGTCGAGGCACGCGAAATCCTTTTCAACAATCAACTCCAGCGAACCTGCGCCGCCCGGCACTTCCCCATAAATCCCCACCGTCTCGGATTCGACCCACTTCTTCGCTTCCGATTTCGACAACAGAACCGCGACCTCGTTGTCTGCGAAGCGCATTGAAATGCCCCCCTCATGCGCGCCAAGTTCCAGCGCATAAGTCCATTTCTCATCGGGGCGCAAGCCAAAATGAATCGACTCCTCGATTCGGCCTTCGAGCATCAAGCGCTCAAGGTCGGTGCGCGACACGCGCAGCCGCAGCGATTCTCCTTTAATTCTCAGTTTCATTGAGTCTTTCTACTTCGCGCTTCACTCGAAGGAACGCGCTCTGCCCCATGGTAAATACTGAAGGGTTTATCGTGCAGGAATCCCTCACGATTCTGAGGTTGATGAGACTAACATTGGACTCGTGGAAATCAATTGTCAGAGGTTGATCGCGCGGTTCAAAGGTTGCATTGTCTTGCCCTTGCTTTTGGGCCCAGCGCTGTTCGCCCAGGATCCAACTGCATCTCTCCGTCAAGGCTTTCTCAACCCTCCCGCGGACGCCCGCCCGATCATGCGCTGGTGGTGGTTCGGTCCGGCAGTCACAAAGCCTGAGCTCAAGCGCGAATTAGAAACGATGCAGCACGCAGGCATTGGCGGCGTTGAAATCCAACCGGTCTATCCACTGATGCTCGACGATCCGGCAAAAGGCATCAAGAATCTACAGTATCTCTCGCCGGAGTTCCTCGACGATCTGCGCTTTGCCAACCGGACCGCTCGCTCGCTCAATATGCGCGTAGATATCACGCTCGGCAGCGGGTGGCCTTACGGTGGCCCAAAGACGACTCTCGATCTTGCTGCCGGCCGCCTTCGGGTCGCGGACTGCCCCATCGGGTCGACAGGCGTGGCGCCGCCCGCCCTTGCGCCCGGCGAGCGCATGATTGCTGCGTTTGCGATCAAGGGCACGCGGGAATCCTTTGATCCCGCGACTGCGAAACAAATTGACCCGACATCCACCGTTGTCCCAGGGGACGGAGCGACGTCGGTCCTTTATTTCATCTCCAGCCATACGGGACAGATGGTCAAGCGCGCCGCATCCGGCGCTGAAGGATATGTGCTCGATCATTTTTTCCGCCCTGCTATCGATGAGCATCTAGCCGATGTCGCAGCACCACTCCTCAAGGCCTTCGCCGCCAATCCGCCCTATTCTGTTTTTTCTGACTCCCTTGAGGTCTACGACTCTGATTGGACGCTCAACTTACCTGCAGAATTTAAGAAACGGCGTGGGTACGATCTCATCCCGCACCTGCCGGAACTGATCGCCGGCAACACCGAGCAATCCGCGTCAATCCGTCATGACTGGGGTCAGACACTCGACGATCTAATCCGCGAAAACTACCTCGAGCCGCTCACTCGTTTCGCAGAGGCTCATCACACTCGGTTCCGATCGCAAACTTACGGAGACCCAGCTGTCACTCTGTCAGATGAGTCGATTCCCAGCCTGCCTGAAGGCGAAGGACCCCAATGGCGCACCTTCTCGTACACGCGATGGGCAAGCTCGGCGAGCCATATCTACGGTCGCAACGTGACGTCGGCGGAGACCTGGACCTGGCTGCACTCCCCAGCGTTTCGCGCAACGCCACTCGATATGAAAGTTGAAGCGGATCGAATGTTTCTTCTTGGCGTGAACCAGTTCGTCGGACACGGGTATCCGTACTCCCCTGCCGCCGCTGGCGAACCCGGATGGGCTTTTTACGCCGCTGCCGTGTTCAACGACCACAATCCATGGTTCGCAGTCATGCCCGAAATTACCAAGTATCTGCAACGTGTAAGCTGGCTTCTTCGCCAGGGAAAGCCAGCAAACGACGTGGCGATCCTTCTTCCAGAGGACGACGGCCAATCCGACTTCACGCTCGGTCGCGTATCGGTCACCGAGCAGATGGACAAGCGCATCACCGGAGCTCTCATGGGCTCCATTCTTGATGCGGGCTATAACATCGACTACATTGATGCGACGACCATCAATAAGTTGGGAGCTATTCCCTATTCAATTCTTGTTCTTCCACCCACGAATAGAATTCCGCTCGCTGCTTACCGACTCATCCAGAGTTATGCTGCCCATCATGGCGCCGTCATCGCTGTTGGCGGCCTCCCTCACCTGGCACCGGGCTTCACCGAGCAGGGAGACTCTGCCGCGATTGAGCAAATATCAGCCGAGTTATTCCGCAAGCCAGGCCATCGCGGCGTGTTAGTCAACTCAGCCGGCGAACTACCGGCTGCGCTTCATCGGGCTCTTCGGCCTGATGTCGACGCGACCGGCGGGGCTGCCGGTATCGGGTTTATTCACCGCAAGCTGGCTCGTGCCGACATCTACTTCGTGGTCAACAGCACCAATCAGCCCGTCCAGGGGAGCCTTGAATTCCGCAGCAATCATCCTGAGATCGATTCCCTGGATCCAGATCATGGAACTTTGCTTCAGGCGCAGAAGGGACCGTCCGTCGAGTTATCCCTGGCTCCCTATGAATCCCGCGTCTTCCTGTTGCACGATCAAACGATGACTCATGCGTCAAGGCAATATCTTCCCGGATCCACGCGCGGCACCGATGAACACCAACTTATGGACATCAGTCACGGTTGGAACCTTCAATTCGCTGGCCAGCAGCACCCGCAATCGGTTCCGGACTTAATCTCCTGGACCGATCTACCCAACCGAAGGTACTTCTCGGGCGAAGGTACTTATACCCGCATCGTCACCCTTGATCCGAAAGCTCTCTCCTCACAGCGTTCCGCGCTCTTCCTCGATTTCGGCGCCGGCACGCCGACAATCGACTCGCGGCCTGCAGATGCTCCCGGGATCCACGCCCTTCTTGATCCACCCATTCGCGAAGCCGCCGTGGTTTTTGTAAATGGAAAGGGCGCCGGCACGCTCTGGCACCCACCCTATCGCCTCCTGGTCACAAACCTGATGCATCCAGGCGAAAACCGGATTGAGATTCACGTTTATAACACCGCGATTAATCTTCTTTCCGGCCAGCCACCCCGTGACTACACCGCTCTGCGCGCGGTATATGGAAGGCGATTCGATCCCCAGGACATGGATGACTTGCAGCCTGTGCCGTCGGGCCTGCTTGGGCCTATCCATCTGATTGAAGAGCGCGCCCGCTGATGAAGAGGAATTTATGCGAATCTGTTTCTTGTTGAAGGTCCGCCCTGAAAAACTGGATGAATACAAGCGCCGCCATGCTGCCGTCTGGCCGGAGATGCTTGACGCCCTCCGCATCACAGGGTGGCACAACTACTCGCTGTTTCTGCGACCCGATGGGCTGCTTGTCGGCTATCTGGAGTCAAGCAACTTTGCTCAATCGGTTGCCGCGATGAAGACCCTTCCCGTCAACGCCAAGTGGCAGGCAGAGATGGCTCCCTTTTTTGAATCGCTCGAAGGCGCCGGCCCGGACGACAGTCTAACGCTTCTCGAGGAAGTGTTTCATCTCGAATAGCGGCTCAAGCCTGATCGACAAGGGCACCAGGATATTCCTGGCGCACTAGGATCGCCAAAACTCTATTCATTGGATGAGCGATCCGCTGCGGCAACATGCGGATCACGAGACCAAACCGGTCGCGGTCTTCCGGCTCGAGAACGCGCAGCAAATAAAATCCCGCAAAAAGTACGACCAATGAGGCTACGCCTCCAAGAAGAACTCCCCAAAGGGGCGAGGTGTGCGATGCAATGACATAAGCACTCAACGAAGCGGCGACACTGCTCAGCGTCACCTTGGTGATCATGAGCCACGGCAGCTTAACCTTGTACAACCGGATGCCGACGGTCCACATCATCCCAATCGCCGTGAATTGGGCTGCGCCGCTGCCAATGCAGGCGCCCACCGCACCGTGGGCCCGAATCAACCACCATGCCACTCCAATATCGACAATGCCCGCGAAGACTGTTGCGCCGATCACGAAGCCCTGCCGCTCATTGCTCTGCAGAAGGTTCTCCACCGGTCCAATGAATGCCTTGGGCATGCAAAGAATGGGTGCGATGGTGACCACCAGGGCCGCGCCGACGTAGGCCTTGCCGTAGAGAAGCAGCAAGGCAGGCATGGCGAGGGCGGTTGAAATCACATGCAGTGGGATCGCAGTCAGGGCGAGGTAGCGAAACGTCGCAGCGGCGAGGGCAGGCAGCTTTGACTTATCGCGCCCGTACTGCGCAAAGATTGTTGCGCCTGCCGCGGATCCAAAGATGGTTGAGCCGATCAGGAGTTTCTCGGCCATATTGAAGGCGACCGAGTAAAACGCTATCTGCTGAATATCGGCGCAGAGATGGTGCAGGAGGAAGAACTCCGAGCGGTCCCACACGATTAAAGCCACGACCATGCTGGCAACGGCCTGTGCAGAGAAACTCATCATCCTGGACCGAAGCCCGGGCACATCAACGTGCAGCTTTTCCCACCCCAGGACGCGCGCCATCGTCGGCACCAGGCGTAGAAGACAATCGGAAATGCGCATCAGCAACAGCGAAGCACCGACACCCACCACTCCCCATTTGAAAATGACCGTCGCCGAGATTGCCGCCAAATACACCATCATCGAGGCAACCGACGCGGGCATATTTCTGGACAATTCTTCAGAAGCGACATTCGCCTGGGCAGCGATGGAGTTAACCATCGACGGCCAGATGCTGATGACAACGAGGGCCGAAGCGAGGGTGTAATCCGCCTTCGCATCCCGTAACACCCAAATCAAAAGGCCGGCGGTCGCAACTGTTGCCAGGGCCACCTGAATCAGCATTGTTCGGATGAAGATAAACCGGGCGGTGCCGCGGTCGTTCATGCCAATAAATTCGGCCATGTACTTCCGCGTCGTATTCGGGATTCCCACTCCGCCCAGGGTTGAAACGACTTGCGCGATCCAGACAACGTAGATGATGTAGCCCATTTTGGATGGGCCCAATGTGCGTGCGATCGCGATCGAGGTAAAGAGAGAAACGACCGCGCTGATTACGTTCTCAAGCCCGTACCACCCGGAGTTGCGCGCGATCGTCTTGGTGTTCGACATAAAGGAAGTGGCCCTGCTTCAAGATTCGTGCGACGTATGAACGGAACGTGTATGCACTGCCCGGCGTAGCCCCGTGTGCATGGAGCCACTTTCCTTGCCTCCGTGCTAACCCAGCCCCTGCAGCGCCGATTGTGCGTCCTTGGCTGTTGATGAGTCGGGCGCAATCGAAATCGCCTTCTTCAGGTGTGCAGCGGCATTGGGCTTGTTCGCGAGCTTGCTGTAGACCATGCCCAGGTGGTACTGGATGGTGGCGTTGTTCCCGTCTGTCTTTGCCGCTTCTTCAAGCAGATCGCGAGCAAATCCGTAAGTGCCCTTGCGGTAGTAAGCCCATGCCAGCGTATCGGCCGTGTCTGGCGAGTTGGGCATGGCCCGCCGCGCCGTCTGCGCCAGAGACAACGCAACGTCCGCATTCTCTCCGTTCTGCAGCATCATGTAGGCAAGGTTGTTCGCGGCTAAGGGCTGCTGAGGCTGAATCTGCAGGGCCTTCTTGTAGTAGCCTTCAGCCTTCTGCTGGTTTCCGCGCGACTCTTCGAGCGTTCCCAGAATCGCGACCGCTGATGCGTCGGCCGGATGCGCGTTCGACCACTGCTCCCAAGCGCTGACCGCATTGGGAAGTTGTCCTCTGCGAACCTCGACCTGCGCATAGAGCATCACCGCTTCAGCGTCGGCGGGGTTCAGTTGCATGGCCTTTTGCGCGCTTCCCTCAGCTTGTTCGATGTTCTTGTTCTGGATCTGAACCTTGGCGAGCAGATCATAAAACTGGCTGTTGTTGGGACTCTTGGCAATCTGGGCGTTGACGCGCGCCACGGCCTTTTCCGGCTGCTTCTGGAACATGTCGTATCCCACCAGCAGCCGCAGTGCTTCAGTCGAATTCGGATCGTATTGCAGGGCCTGCTCGAGCAATCCTGATCCCTCAGGAAATCGCTTTTGCATGAATCGGAGTTTGCCCAGCAGCAGGTAAGCCGGCGCGCTCTGCGGTGCAATTGACATGGCCGTCTTCAGATCAGCCTCGGCCTTGTCGGCTTGATCGTGATTCAACTCCGTCGTCGCGCGCCAAACAAATCCCCCTGGGAAATGCGGCGCTGCGGCAATGGTCTTGTCTGCGACCTCCGACAAAAGGTCCATGTCGCCCCGCTGTGCCGCTAGGCGCGCCAGTTCCTCCTGGGCATCGAGCCTCGCTGGGCTCAGCTTGGTCGCCTGCCGGAAGCTCGACTCTGCAAGTGCTGTATCGCCCTTGGCCAGCGCAGCCCTGCCCAGCCAGAACTGCATGAATGCGTCCTTGGGATTGTCCTTAGCGGCCTGCTGCAACGCAGTGACTGCGTCGGCTGCCTTGCCGCCGTTCAACAGCACAATCCCGTTCAACGCCAGAACCTGCGGGTCTTTTCCGCTCTTCTTCATCAGGCCAGTGATAACGGTTTGCGCCGTGGCATAATCCTTGGCTTGCAGAAGTATCCTGACGTAACTCTCCTGCACCATCAGGTTCTTCGGGTTCTGCGCGCTCAAGCTGGCGAACTCGCCCTTCCCTTTGTCGGTTTGGCCGGTGCGTTCATAGAATTCCGCGAGCGACTCAACCGCCTCCGCGTTGTCGATAAGATCATGTGCCGCCTGGCGCAGAACCTCCTCAGCCTTCGCGTTATTCCCCTCCTTGACAAAGATCTGCGAGAGACTGATCCGCGCCTGAAGGCTCTTTGGATCGGCGGCAATCGCATCGTGGTCCGTCTGTTCGGCTTCCGGCCACCGATTATGTCCCGCATAGAAAGCCGCGAGCAGCAGGCGGGGGTTCACTGACTTGCCGTCGAGCGAAATTGACTTCTTCAGCTCGCTCTCCACATCAGAGCCCTTCGTCGTATCGCCTGCCTGCATCAGGGCCAGATCCTCATGAAAAGAGGACCGGTTTGGCTCGAGTTCCAGGGCGCGCTGGATCTCGCTCATCGCCTTGTCTTTTTGACCAAGCTTGATCGCAATGCCGGCCAAAAGGGCATGCAGATCGGGATTGTTCGGCTGAAGAGCCAACACTTCGCTGGCCTGGGCCTGCGCTTCATCGGTTTTTCCGCCGGCGAGGGCAAGGCTTCCCAGATCGAGGCGGGCCTTCACATCGGACGGCCTCAAGTTTACGGTCCGGTTGAACTCGGCATAGGCCGCCATCAACTGCCCCATGTGGAGATAGGTCTGGCCCAGTTGATAGTGCGCGTCGGCAAAATTCTTGTCGATCTTCAAGGCGTTCGAATACTGGATAACGGCTTCGTTGTATTTGCCCTCATCGCTGTATCGCGTGCCGCTCTCAAAGTATTTCTGTTTGCGCACATTCGGATCGCCGTGGCAGCCCGCCATCAGGCCAACGGCCGTAAGCAGCATCACCAGCCACAGACTCCCGCGCCGGCTCATCAGCGTCCGCTTGCTCGCTTCAACTGAATGGACTCCGTTGATCGACCCTTTCATCTTCTCCATCCTTCGCTGGCTGCCCAACTCCGCCGGCAACCATTGTTCAGTTCTTCCGCTGTCTTCAATTCCCCGCTCGACGCTTCCTGGTCAATTTGGAATAAACCTCGGGAGCAGGGGAAAAAGCTGTGCTGTAAATGTCTCCGCGCGTACTCTGGCAGCGGCGACACCTTCATTCGGTTCAATGGGCGCGATCACCCGCACCAACGCTCCATCCGTCCGATTCATCCGTATCGCATCGGCGACAAGATAAGCTTTCGCCATGTATTCATTGGCGACGCTGCGCCCGTGCGCCTGGTACCAATAAATGACGAACTGCCGATGCTCCCCATTCGAAATGATGTATTCACCAACCTTGTGCGCCCATCCATCCGCGCCTCTGACCGTGTCATATTCTGACGATTCAAATGCCCATCCGGCGCCGGGAAGACAATGCTTGGGAGAGTGGATCGTGACTCCGGTTCGCTGGCTGGGAAAATAGCCGACAAAGAGTCCAATCGGCGTCCCTTCCTGGGCCTTGGTATAAACGCGCGACAAAAAATCTCCGTGACCGAGAACTTCGAGCGTCTCAGGATCAATTGGCTGGTCAATACCGGTCCATCCCGCGATGGTGTCGGGGATCTGCGACAAAGGTTCGCTGGGTACGGTTCGCTCCGCGCCGTCGCGCTCGTAGAGCAGCAGCCCAGTGGCGGCCAGAAGCAGAAAAACGATCCAGAAGCGAGGACTCTTCATGGCTTCCCCTTCACACGCCAGAGCAACAGCAGAAGCCGGTGCGTGAGATAGAGGCAGGCAAGGGAAACCAGGAACATCACCCAGCCGGAGAACTCATGAAAGAATCCGACGGCCTTGTCCGGATCCCAGTATTGAACGCAAAGACCTGTGCCCACGATCCGCACGGCATTGGCGGCGATCGCAATCGGCACGCTGGCCAGTGCCAGTAATGTGCGGCGCAGCGCTGACTTGTCGAGGAAGTAGCCGTAAAAAACCGCCAGCGTGAACAAACTCATCAGGGACCGGATACCGCTGCAGGCTTCTGCCACTTCAAGCTTCATGAGTGGCAATTCAATTACGTTTCCCTCGCGCAGCACCGGAACACCGAAAACCGGCAACAGCGCGCTGGCAGTCTTCGAAGCCAGAATCTGCAGAGGAAGGGTGATCTGGTTAAACAAGATCGAGGGGATAGGGATCGCCAGCAGCAGGACGAGCAGCGCGAAGCGAAGCTCCTTCAAAACCGCCCATCCGCAGAAGCTCAGAATCAATCCGGCGATCAGAACCAGCAGTGAAACCCGCGACAGAAACAGCTCGGCCCCGTACTCCCCGAGGATCAGCGTCGCCAGTCCCAAGCCGACGAGCCAGACACCCGACCAGGTCGGAACGATCGGGGATGGCCCCGAGGGCCTCTCGCTTGACCCACACCAGATAGAAAGCGAAAGGCACCACCAGGAAGCCGTGCGAGAAATCGGCTATCTGCCACCAATCGGTGACCAGCTTGGCCACTACGTGGTAGTAGACTGCCGCCACCAAGACTGCCAGAACTGCAAAAACTCTTGTAGAATCAGTATTATCGAAGAACACGCGGGGGGCCGACTTGAGAGCGGTCCCAAAATCCCTCGGCGGGTTCCCCTGAATCTGACTTGTGTTCATACTATTGGCTTCTTTCTATACTTAGCAATCAGCATGCCGAAGCAGAAACTGGTTGGTTCCCCTAAGATTTCCACAAAATTGCTGCCCGATGGGAAATTTCTTTGCCTCGAGAGTGGAAAGTTTTTTCCACTCCTATGGGAAACTCTTAACCAATTCTTGATCCTCTGGAGGGAAATATCTCCGGCTTAACCCACACACACGCTGTTCCCAGAGGACGCCGAGACAGCGGGTACTCCCTGTGGAATTCCCTTTCCGTGCCCAAGTCGAAGTTTGGAACCTGCATTGCTATAGGTAGGTGGATACCGGATGACTTCATGATAGGCAGCCACGCGACTCATAACGGGAAACGGCAGGTGAAATCCCTTGTCCCCTTTGAGGAAAGGGTGCATCTGGCGATTACCTCCATTGCCGAAAGCGATTGTCCGGTGCTGATCCTGGGCGAGCGCGGGGTTGGGAAACGCTCGGTCGCGGCCCGAATCCACGAGCTCTCCTCTCGCTCCCGCGGTGTATACAGGGAGTTCCACTGTAGCGAGCTAGATACGGAGGCGCTTAGGTCTGCCCTTGCCACGCGGGGCACCGTCCATTTGGTGGAAGTCTCCGATCTCGGTCCATCCCTGCAGGAACTTCCTGATCGAAGCCTATTTTCACGAGCCCGGCCCCGCGCCCTGCAGACTGCTTTTCAGCTCCACCCGCGAATTGCTGGACGAAATCAAGTCCTGGCGCATGCGCGAAGACTTCTGCTACCTGATTTCCGCAGTCACGCTGCGCATCGCGCCGCTTCGCTGCAGGAAATCTGAGATCCTGACAATCGCAGACGAGCTCCTGACCCAGTATGCGAGACAGTTCGATCGGCCCAAACCGATCCTGGGAGAGGAAATCATCGGGTTTCTGCTCGATCACTCCTGGCCCGACAATCTCTCTGAACTTGAGACCGCCATCAAGACCTTTGTCGCCATCGGCGACCAGTCCATCTCCCTGGCGGCGTTTAAGGCGGCCGCGCCCGGCAGCAAGCTGAATGGGCATCGCAGTTCCTTATCCCTCAAGGACGCAGCACGCACGGCAACCATCCAGGTCGAGCGCCAATTGATCTCGGAGGTCTCTGAGTTCAACGGGCGGCAACCGGAAGCGCGCGGCGGACCAATTGGGGATCAGCTACAAGGCGCTTCTCTACAAGATCAAGCAGATCGGATCGCAAAGCCAGCCCGCATCCAACGGGAACGGAGTCGCAGTATGAAATCAGCCAAGCTTCTCTTTTTGATATTCATCGCCCCGGCGGTCCTTTGCGTTGCGCAGGATCCGACCGCCCAGCCCGCCCCGCCACCGGTCCAGGCCGCTTCTGCACCTGCCACAGCGTCCGATGCACCCCCTGCGGCCCCGTTGCCTATCGCTGCCGGCGCGACGGCGAGCAACTACATCATCGGCGCCAGCGACATGCTCATGGTGACCGTTTGGAAGGACCCCACCTTCTCGGGCAGCGTCCTGGTGCGTCCCGATGGAATGATCTCTATCCCCCTGCTCGGCGATATCCCGGCGGCTGGCTCTACCCCGATTCAGTTGCGGGAAGCGATTGCGGTCAAGCTCAGGAAGTACATTCAGGATCCGCAGGTCTCCGTCATCCTGACCCAGGTCAACAGCAAGAAGATCTACCTGCTCGGCGAGGTCGGCAAGAGAGGGCCGGTAGATATGACACCGGGGATGACGCTGCTTGAAGCGATCTCCAGTGGCGGCGGGTTAACTGATTACGCGAAGACTAAGAAAATCTATATCTTGCGCGACGAAAACGGAAGTCACCAGAAAATCCCAGTCGACTATAAGGACGCGTTGAAGGGCAATAATGCGCTGAATGTGGTTCTCCATCCCGGCGACACAATCGTAGTTCCGTAAAGGCCAGATATGAAGACGTTGCTGAAAATTGCCGTGATCCTCTTGTTCGCCTCCGCCGTGGGGCAGACGCAGGTCGTTCCGACGGCGACCGGCCCGTCCGGCCCACCCCTCGGCGGACACCTGCAGGTCACACTGCGCTATGCGGAATCCGTGGAAACAGGCAGCGAACTGGGCGACTGGCAAACCGGCAGTCCATCGGGCACTCTGAACTACACGAATGGAAAAGTGCGTCTTCCATTCTCAGTGGATTACACCGGGGGCTATACCTTCACAGTGGCCGGTCCCGGATATTCGACGGGCAACTTTCAGCGCATGCTCATCTCGCAAGGTTATGTGGGCCGCAAGTGGCACGCACTCGCCTCGGACGACGTCAGCTATCTTCCCCAGGCGCCCACCCTCGGCTTTTCAGGCATTCCCGGCACCGGGGAACCCATCGGCGGCTCGGGTTCGGCACCATCAACCACACAGTCTGTGCTCACCCTCAACACGCATGTGGTGGATAACAATGCGGTCTTCCAGTTGCAAAATGTCCAATCCCGCGCGTTGTCCTTTCAATTTATGGGTACCTCCACGATCGTGCGCTACCCCAACAACGACGGCATCAATACCGACGGAGAGACCGGAACTGCCGGGGCGACATGGCATTTCAACTCGCGCAATGCGCTTTCAGCGAACTACATCTATTCAGCTTTCGGCTATCCGGATTACGGCGACAACTTCTCGACTGATACCGGGACCATCGAGTTCCAGCATCAGTGGACCCGCCACTTCTCCACTCGTGTAGCGGGCGGTCCGGAGTGGATCAGCTCAATCAACGCCCCGGTTCAAACGGGGACGGGTCCGTCGACAAGCAACGTCATCGTCCCCTCCGAGCTCACAGCAGCTGCCAGCGCATCGGCCAGCTACCAGCTGCGCGACAGCTCGATGGGCGTCTTTTATTCGCGCTCAACCAATGGCGGCGGAGGTTACCTCTTTGGCGGTGAAGTCAATTCAGTAACCGGGAGCCTTTCCAAGACTTTTCACAAGACGCTCGACATCGGATTGAGCGTGGGTTACATGCGCACGTCGGAACTTGTCAGTTCCGCCATCATCGACGCAACTTACGGAGGAGCGGAGGCTACCTGGCGCCTGGGACGATTCGTCGATCTCTTCGCTACTTACTCGGCCTTGTCGCAGTCTTCAGACACTGCGCTTCCTTCCAACACCATCAATGGAGTACTGCAACAAGTGACATTCGGGGTAGGCTATTCCCCGACGCGCTTGCATCGCTAAGCGTTCAAGGAGACTTATGCTGGGGCATCGTGCACTCACATTCGAAGATTACACGGGAATTCTGAAGCGGCGCGGTTGGCTGATTCTGGGTTCCGCGGTCCTCTGCTTCCTCCTGGGACTCGGGCTGACCTACGTGATTCCCCAGAAATATGTCTCACAGACATTGATCCTAATCGAGGAACAAAAGGTTCCCGAAGACTATGTGAAGCCGGTGGTGAATGAGGACCTCGGTGAACGCCTGGCCTCGATGAAAGAGCAGATCCTCAGCCGCTCGCGCGTGCAGCCCATCATTGAGCGCTTCAACCTGTTTGCCGGCAAGGGCCGGAACATGGATGATCGCATCGAACTGACCCAGAAGGCCATTGGCATCAAGCCGATTCAGTCGAATCGCGGGATGCCTGGGTTCTTCATCTCATTCACCGCACCGGACGCCCGAACCGCTCAGCAGGTCTGCGGTGAGATCACATCGCTTTTTGTCAGCGAGAACCTCAGCGCCCGCGAACAGACCGCCGAAGGAACAACCGACTTTTTGAAGCAGCAGCTCGAAGACTCGAAGCGGAACCTTGACGAGCAGGATGCCAAGCTGGCGGCGTTTCAACGCAAATACCTCGGGCAGTTGCCCGAGCAGGAAAGCTCGAACTCCAACACTCTTCAGTCCCTCACCACGCAGCTCGATGCGGCGAACCAGAACTTGAGCCGGGCCGAACAGAGCGAAACCTTCATCCAGGCAATGATCTCCGAGCAGACCCAGGATCTGAAGCACGCCGAAGCGGCGACCAATCCCGCGTTGGAAGAGCGCAAGACCCAGCTCAAGACCCTGCAGGCAAAGAAGAAGGAGCTGGACGCGCTCTACACTCCTGACTATCCGGATATCGTCTCGATCAATCGCGAGATTTCGGATCTCCAGGCTGAGATCGCTCGAACCACCGCTGATTCGGCTGCGACTGTGAGCACCGCCGCCTCCAGCAAACCCGAGTCGCCGCAACTGCAGGAATTGAGAGCGCAACTCCGCGGAGTTCAGCAAACCATCACCAGCGCCAAACAGGAGCAGGTGGAATTACGGCAGAGAATCGGGGCCTACGAAGGCAGGCTCGCCGCCAGCCCCATGGTCGAGGAGCAATACAAGGAGATCACGCGCGACCACGACTCGGCCCTTAAGTTCTATAACGACCTGTTGACCAAGATGAATCAATCCTCGATGGCAACAGCTCTTCGAGCACCGCCAGCAGGGAGAGCAGTTCCACGTCATGGATGCTCCCAACCTGCCGGATGCGCCAACCTTTCCCAACCCCGTGATATTTTCAGTCGGCGGCCTGCTTGCCGGCATTCTCATTGGAACGGGTCTGGCCGCATACTTTGAGTACCGCGACACGGCGATCCGCAACGAAAGAGACGTGTTCGCCTTCACCAAACTGCCGACGCTGGCTGCCATCTCCTACCTCGAAGGACTCCCTCAGGTCCCTCAGGAGCAGCGCAAGGGATGGTGGCCATTTTCACGAGCCTACAAGCCTGCTGAAAGTTTGAATGGATAGACATGTATAAAGCCTTCTTCGGACTCCGCGCCCTCCCCTTCGGATCGAGCCCCGATCCGCGGTTCCTCTATGTCACGCCCCAGGTGCGTGAGACGCTCGCCTGCCTGCAGTACGGCATCGCGGCCCGCAAGGGTTTCGTGGTCATGACCGGCGAAGTGGGAACTGGTAAAACCACCTTGCTAAAGACCGTTCTCAGCACCTTCAGCAAGGGCCGCGTTTCGACGGCCTTTGTCTTCAATCCGCGCCTCGATGTCCTTGATTTTCTCGAATTCGTTCTGACCGATTTCGGCATCGAACCGACCAACCGCACCAAGTCCGGCATGCTGATTCAACTCAACCGCTGGCTCGTCGAGCGATTCCGCACCCACGGCGTCTGCGTCATCGTAGTCGATGAAGCGCAAAACCTCTCCTGGGAGCTGATGGAAGAGATTCGCCTGCTCACCAATCTTGAAACTTCGTCGGAGAAGCTGATACAGATTGTTCTCTCCGGCCAGCCTGAGCTTGAAGTCAAGCTGCGCGACCCATCCGTTCGCCAGCTCCGCCAAAGAATATCGCTGTGGTGCAGAACCCGTCCGCTCGCCGCCGACGAAACCCAGTCTTACATCGCCGAGCGCCTGCACATCGCAGGTGCGACGGAGACAATTCTGTCGCCGGAGGCCTGCCAGCTGGTGCATTTTTATTCGAAAGGCATCCCGCGACTGATCAACCTGATCTGCGAGCACTCTCTGATCAGCGCGTATGTGGAGCAGATCAAACCTATCCCGGCCCGAACTGTTGAAGCCGTGAGCGCGGAACTTGATCTGCAACAGCAGCCCTTCGTGCTTTCATCTCTCGCCATGAATGGCTTGCCCGAAGATGCTGTGAAAGAGACCATGTCGCACATCATCACCCCCGTGGAAACCACTGAAGCCCGGAAGGAAAACAAGTTATGAGCCGTATCTACGAAGCGCTCCAGAGAGCCGAGACTGAGCGGAAAAATAACCCGGACAGCGAGGTGAAGCTCGCACCCCAGCCCATCGGTCCCACAGTGATCGACGAGCCACCCGTTTCGCGTCCCCCCGTGGTCCTGCGGGACGTGCACGCCGGCGAGACCACCAACTACGTCTGGAGCCCGTCCCTGCCTTCCCTTCCCAGCCTCCTCGATCGTGGCGAAGGGGTTGAGCAGTTTCGCAGCTTGCGCTCGCGCATTTACCAGTTCCGCCATCAGGCCCCTTTGAAAACCATCCTGGTCAGCAGCGGCATGCCCTCAGAGGGTAAAACATTCGTCGCCACTAACCTGGCTCTCAATCTTGCCCGGAATAACGAGCGTCCGGTACTGCTGATTGACGGCGACTTGCGCCGCCCGAGCATTCACAAACTTCTCGGCGCACCTAACAAGAAGGGCCTGGCCGAATTTCTTTCCGGAAGTGCTGGATACAACGAAATCATGCAGCGCGATCGGAATGTCGAGAACGCGGACAAGCAAAACGCCAGCGATCTCTTCAATCTGACTTTCATTCCCGCGGGCAAGTCAGAAGGGCAGACGGTTGAACTTGGTGGCAACCATCGCTTTACGGAGCTGATCGCGTCGCTTGCGCCTCAGTTCGATTGGATCATCATCGATTCGCCCCCGGTTATGGCGGTCACAGATGCGGTCGATCTAGCCCGGGCTTCCGACGCTGTTCTGCTCGTTGCACGGGGTGAAAAGACCCCCTTCGACGTGGCGCAACGGGCGCAGGCGGCATTCAGCGGCTCCCGCGTCCTGGGCTTCGTTCTCAATGCCGTCAAGAATGCCCCCTCGGGCAGAAATTACTACAAGTACTACGGTAGCGAAACCGGGCCGGAAGCCCCGCGCAGCAATTAGCAGGCAGGACTCGGAATGATCCGCATCTTCAACGTGTACTACCCAACTCGAAGCCTGATCCTACTGGCGTGCGAGGCGCTGCTGACGGGCGGCGCATTCCTGCTGGCTGCAGCCTATCTGCTGGGGCCGGACACGTATATTGCTCTTTTTTACGAAAACGGGCTCCTGAAGATTGCGTGTGTCACGATCCTTACGCTTCTGCTTTCCTACTACTTCGACTTGTACGAGCCGCAACGCATCTCTGAACGATGGGAAGGCTACTTCCGGCTGCTTCTTGTACTGAGCGCGCTTTCATTCATTCTTGCCGCTGTCATTTTTGTCTTTCCGGATATTGAACTCGGCCACAATGGGCTCACCATCGGCATCTTCATTCTTACCGTTCTCCTCATCCTGTGGAGACGTGTGGACGAGTGGATTATTGGCCTCTCCATGTTTCGCGAGCGCGTCTATGTCCTCGGGGGCGGCCCGCGCGCAAGCATGGTCGTGGAAACATTGCGCCAGCGCCGTGACGCCGGCATGGAGATCGTGAACTGGAGACCCGATACCGATGGCATCGACAGCTCAGAGCGATTTGCCTCAGAGCTGCGCGGATTCTGTGCACCCAAACCAAACGTCGACCGCGTAATCGTGGCCATGGAAAATCGACGCGGGTCAATGCCGGTGCGCGAGCTGCTCGATTTGCGCCTGTGCGGCGTCGTCATTGAAGATGCGGGGGCAGTGATCGAACGCCTCTCCGGCACGCTTCCTCTTGACGGCTTAAATCCCAGCGCGCTGATTTTCACCTACGGCTTCCGCGTCAAAGCTTCGCAACAAATTGTGCGTCGCCTGGTGTCGATGCTGGTCGCCTTCACCGCGCTGCTCATCTGTCTTCCCTTCATCCCCTTCATCATGCTCGCCGTGCGTTTGTCCTCGCCGGGCCCGATCTTCTTCGGCCAGATCCGGGTGGGCCTGCGCGGGCGGCTTTTCACGGTTCATAAATTCCGCACCATGCGCAAAGACGCGGAGGCCAAAGGCGCCGTGTGGGCCACCAAAAACGACCCGCGGATCACGCCTCTCGGCATGTTCATGCGCAAGACACGCCTCGATGAGATCCCTCAGCTTTGGAACGTGCTGCGTGGCGACATGGGCTTCGTCGGCCCGCGCCCCGAGCGGCCTGAGTTTGTTCAATGGCTGAGCAGCGAGATCCCCTATTACGAATTGCGCCACATGATCCGCCCTGGAATTACCGGATGGGCGCAGGTGCGCTACCAATACGGTGCGACGCTGGAAGAAACCAAGAAGAAGCTCGAGTACGACCTCTACTACCTCAAACACCTCTCGCTCGGCCTCGATCTGCTTATCATGTTTGAGACCATCAAGACCATCGTGCTGCGCAGGGGTGCGCAATGAAAATCGTATTCTGGTTGTCGCTCGCCGGAATCGTCTACACCTACGTCGGCTACCCAGCCATCATGTGGTTGCTTTCGCGCCTGCGGCCCACACCCTGGAAGCCCGCGCCCTTTACTCCGACCGTCAGCGTCATTCTCGCTGTTCATAATGGCGCAGCGATGCTCCAAAAGAAGCTCAATCAGCTTCTGACCCTCGATTATCCTGCGATCAAGCAAGTCATCGTCGTTTCCGACGGCTCGACAGATGGCACCGTGGACGTGCTCGCACGACAGACGCACCCCGTTCTTCGAGACCATCATCCTCGAAGATCACTGCGGAAAAGCCGCCGCTGTTAACGCAGGAGTAGCCCAGGCAACCGCCGAAATCATTCTCTTCGTCGACATACGACCGGAGATCGCTCCAGGGTCCATTCATCAGCTGGTCAGCAACTTCGCCGACCCGACCATCGGTTGCGTCGCCGGAGAGCTTAACCTCCGCCACGATGGACACGACGCTACTTCTGCGGCGATTGGCGGCCTCTACTGGAAGTACGAGCAGTGGCTCAGGACCTGCGAGGCAAAGTTCTATTCTCCAGTCGGCGTCTATGGTGGCTTCTATGCGATTCGCCGTTCCCTGGCCACGCCGCAACCCGCAGGCATGATCCTCGACGATATGTTTCAGCCTCTGTCCATCATTCGCCAGGGATATCGATCGGTATTGGACTCCGAAGCTCTGGTCTACGACACATGGCCCAAGCAGGCTGCCGGTGAATTCCAACGCAAAGTTCGCACTCTCGCGGGCAATTTTCAGTTGATGCAACTTGCTCCGTGGACTCTCAGCTTCCAGAACCGGGTCCTCTTCCAGTTTCTTTCGCATAAAGTCATGCGCCTCGTGCTGCCCTATTTGCTCATCCTTTTGCTGATCTCCACAGCAGTCCTCGCCGCGGACAACGCCGCCTATGAGCTCTTCGGGGCGCTGCAAGGCGCGGGTTGGATTCTCGCTCTAGCCGGCCTGCGTTTCAAACTGCCTCTCCTCCATCGCCTTGCGGCCCCCGCATCCGCATTGCTGGTTCTCAATGCGGCCGCGGTTGTCGGTCTTTACAAGTTTTTGATGACGCGCGGCCCGCTATGGAAAATCTGGACCGCCGGTCATCTGGTCACGCGCGAGTTCAACACCTAATCCTCAAATGAAGGGAGTATCCTGCCGAAATGAGCCTTCGCGGCAGAACGCTCTCCATTTCCATCGTCGCAGTCGTCCTGATCGCGGCCGGCTTCACGTTTCACATCTTTGCTTCCAGGGTTCGCGCTCAACGATTGGCCCGAGTCGCGCCGCCCGCGCCTTACTTTCCGCCCGACGCGATCTGGACACAAGATGTGAGTCATGCCCCAATCGATCCCAACTCTGAAGCCATGATCTCGACGCTGGCCAATGCCGGTGGTTGGGGAACGGGTAAGATGCGCGTCGACTTTACCATCCGCGTGATGCAGGCCGACGCAACGACTCCGACCGTGCCCTTTCGCAAAGGACACGACTTCATGGGCGATGACTCGGACAAAGTCTCGACGATTCCCTTGCCGGCCGGCGGAGGAATCGAAGGACAACCCGGGTATCAATGCTCCATCGACCAGGATGACTGCCATCTCATCGTCGTCGATCGCACTCACAGCAAACTCTATGAGGCCTATCAGGCCAATCAGGTCAATGGCACGATGACAGCGAACTTCATTGCGGTGTGGGATCTGAGCCGCGTCTACCCACCCTCGGGGCGTGGCGATCAATGCACAAGTGCGGATGCCGCGGGCTTCCCGATTGCTCCTCTGCTTTTTACCGCCGATGAACTGGCTACCGGGAGCATCAACCACGCAATTCGTTTCATTCTCCCCAATCCGCGCATTCGTGCCGGAGTCTTCGTGCATCCCGCCACCCATGCTGGTGCGCCCCGGGGTCCCGATACGGCGCCGCCCTACGGCGCTCACTTCCGGCTGAAGGCTTCCTATGACCTCACGCAATTGAGTCCTGCTGCGCAGGTTGTTGCTCGCGCCATGCAGAAATATGGCATGTTCCTTTCAGACGGGGGCAACATCGCTCTCACCGCTCAGAATGATGTCGACACGACCGCGAAATACGCGGACGTCAATTTTGGGACACGCGATCTGCAGGCCTTGAAGGTCACGGACTTCGAAGTTGTCGACATGGGCAAGGCAATCCGCCTGACCGATGATTGCAAACTGAATCACTAACCAACGCAGAATCGCGCCATCCAGATCAGCCGCCAAACGTCTTCCTGCCTCTCGAAGTATCCCGGTAGAGCTTCATGTACGCATCGCACATGGTCTCAAGGCTGAAGTGCGTGCGATAGGCAGCTAGCGCATTTTGTCCCATGCGCGCTCGCTCCGCGTCATCATTCGCTAGCTCGAGAATCGCGTTCGTCATCTCTTGACTCTCGCTGGGCGACACGGTGATGCCCGCCTCCGCCAAGCGCACCACCTCGGCCATGCCGCCAACTTCCGTGACAATCGCCGGCAGTCCGAGCGAAAACGCCTGCAGAAGCGACATGGGCAGCCCTTCAGACCGCGAAGACATGATGAAAGCGTCAGCCGCCGAGAAGAACGGCGCAACATCCAGTTGCTGTCCCCAGAACTTGACCTGACCTGCAATTCCTAATTCGGCAGTCAGAGCTTCGAGTGCGACACACTCAGGACCGTCGCCCACCATCCACAACCGAAGATCAGGACTCTTCGCAACAGCGGCACTGAAGGCGCGCAGCAGCAGCGGGTGATTCTTCACCGCTGCCAGTCGTCCGACAAACACCAGCGTGAATCCGCTCTTTGCAGGGCGTTCGGGTCCCGTAACCCTTTTCAGCGGCACAGCTCCGTTGTAGACGCGCACAATCTTCCGCGCCGGCGCAACATGGATGCTCTTCAAGTTGTCGGTGGTTGCATCGCAGATGCCCGCAATCCAGTCGCAGCATGTTCCTGCAAGCGCAAACTTCGCCTCGGCTTTGACGCTGCGCGGTGGACCCACCAGACTATGCCGCGTTGCGATGACGCTGGGCACACCTGCAAGGCGTGCCGCTACTGCCGAATAGATTGCCGGGGTTGGGTTATGCACATGAACAACGTCGGGTTTCGTTGATCGGAACAAGTGAAAGAATCGCCTGGCTGAGTCCGAAAGATGCTGCCCCACATGCGCCACAACAGAAAATCCTTCGGTCCGCAGGGCCTCGCCGAGTGCGCCGAGTGGACCAATGGCGTACACGCTCGGATCGTGCCCCTGCCCGCGCTGCAGCCGGCACATCTGCGACACCAGCGTTTCGGCCCCGCCCACCTCCATGCTGTCCACGACATGTGCAATCTTCATTGCGGTTCCCCGGGCCCACGGTGGTCCGCGGTCGCCAGGTTCTCGGCCTTTCTCAGCGGCAGCATCAATCGTGAACAGCCAATCATCGCGTCAGGTTTGTAATTCGCAGCAGGACATACATGAACAGCACCAGGGCTATCGAAAGCAGGGCCGCGTAACCCATGGTGCGTCGGAACGGAAGTCGCGGTGAAACCAGTCCCCTTTCGAGAGCCATCTCGAAGAGCACTTCAGCCATCCCTACAAGAATGAAAAGCGTCACGACAAGAGCGCGGGAAAGAAACCATCCGGCGGCCAAAAAACCCGCGATCGACAGCAGAACGCACAGGCCCATCCACTTGATCTCTGGGCCCTGCGCTGCTTCAGCGTCCGGCTCCGCAGGCGGAAGATCCGCAACGCCGGTCGATGCGCTAGAGTTCATGGTCCGCTGAACGAAGGGATTGACAATCTCGTCGTCGCCTTTCGCTTTCTTTACGGGAGCCGCAACCAGCGCAATGTCCCGCACGCTGGGCAGCAGGAACCATGTCCAGAAGAAGAGCCCGATCATGCCGAGTTCAGCAGCGCATACCACAACCGAATTGTGTGCCGTGAGGCCGCCCGTGTAGTCGGACATTTGTCCTAATCCAACCCCAAAGAGCGGATGAGTCTTGAGAATCTGCAGCCCCTCACCCCACAGGGACGTGCGGTCCGATCCCGCTTCGGCGGAGATGTCTCTTCCACCCGTTGCATTCAGCGCAACCGCCCCAATCAGTAGCGCGACTCCCATCACTGAAGAGAGAACCGTGCCAATTCGTCGCCTGAATCCGATCACCAGCACTGCAGCCAGAGCCACGATGCCTCCGCGGGAGTGCGTCAGATAAAGGCCTGTCAGGAGCACTCCCAGGACTGGAGCGATCACAGCCACGCTGGCGAGGATGTGCTTTCTCTGCCAGAAAACAAAGAGCAACGGAATGGTGCAGACAATCAGTTGTGCGAAATCGTTAGGATCGTTGATTTCTCCCAGGCCCATCAGTCGGAAGATCCAGTCTCCGTTCGAATTCCGCTGTACCATCGCGTACGGACTTTCGGTGGCGCCGGTTGCCAACGGCGTCTCGCTGGCCGCAACGCGCGCCAGGTCGAAGCCACCTCGAATCGTCACCAGCAGGCAGACGAAAAGCAGCACCACAACCAAGGTTTTAAGCCTCTTGATCGAGTTGAAATGGAGGACAACCAGGAAATAACCGAATGCGTTGGGAATAAATCCGAGGAACCCCTGTAAAGCCCCGCCCAGCCATCGCAGGCTGATCAGGATAGACAGAAACGTTGAAAGCGCGAGACCAGCCAAGGCCACCGTCTGCGAGGTCTTCTTCAACGGCGATCGCACCACCGCCGGAATCGAGACGAGGATGGCGAGCACGGCAATTATGAGCTGAACACGGTATTGCGCCAATGGCCCGAACAACTCGACCGGCGTGAGATAGTACGTTACGAAATAAAGAATGCTAAGAACAAAACCCATGGTGAACGACCTATGCGACGAACAAGGCTAAAGCAGCATAAATGAGTTTTTCGTCCGGCTGTGAATTCGCCCAATATCCATCGCTGAAAGTGTCGCAAGCGGGATCGATCCGGCGAATGCGCCTGTCAAAGTACCTCCCCGCCGACGAGGGCGAAACCAATCTCGTGTCCGTTCGGGATTCCCTTGCCTCATGTTACTGGAAGGTCCGCCTCCCGGCCATAGGCCAGTTTGACTCTTTTGTGTCACCGGAAAACTTTCGTTTTCACAGATTTATCTCCTAAGCAACCGACTCCGATCTTGCCTCTTCGCTGACCGCACAAGGAGCAGGCCAGAGGGGGTCGTCTTGCGAAAAGCCGCGCCTCAGTCTGTGCAATTTCGGGTGTCTGACTCGTCGTTGACCAAGCCAACGGCACCCATGCATGGATTCCCTGTGAATATCAAAAAAAATCTTCGGCCGTGTCCGGCACTGCTGCCCCCCTGGCAGCGCGCCTCGCCCCGCGACTTCGGAGTGCAAAACTATGCGCTTTAAATGCAAAGAGATAGCTTGTCGACACGAAGCCGGAATTTCGTCTCAGGTCCAGACCATCTCTCGGTCAGCCGGCGAATCCCTAGTTATTAAAGGATATAGCCTCTGCCCGGATGCAGAAACCTCGCCTCGGCCCCATCCCCGCCCCGGCTGCGGCTGTTGCAACACGATCAATCTGTCAAGACAAACTCGTCAGGACAAAGGAGATACAAGAAGCACGTGACCGCTTGGGAACCGCAGCCTTTTCCACAGGGATGCACCTTCACGCGGGATGGATGGCTGGATAGCCGCGCTACACTGACCCTTCCCTGCAGCACGACGTACCGCAAACGATGTCGCCAATGAGTCCACCGGCTGTTCGCTAGCCCAATCTCCAACAGAGTTCTGACGCTATCTGCTTCGCTTGGAGGAAATCTCAGCACGCCGTCGCGCGTGTGATGAGTACTTTTGTAATTCAAAGGAGAGATTCACCATCTTTGGGGTAAGTCCATACCACTTTAGGAGTTACGGTAACTTGCTCCAAATGCTTACCTGCAACCTCAAGAAAATGATAAGGATTTGATTGAAATCCGAGCCGAAAAGTGTACAGTGTAGATAAATCCATCAGGTTACTGATTTACGCAGTTGCGTTGTTACCTATGTTTCAAATTAGGTTACCAAATTTATTTTACGTGGACGCTACGACCTTGAGACTCCTCGGCAGATAGCCAGAAGCACCCGCAGGCGACGGGAGGGTTGCGCGTCCAGCAGATGCGGCGATTGTGCCGCAAGCAAGGGGCTTCCGTATGAAACGGTTATTGTTCGTTTTATTTTTTGCACTTACAGCATGGGGCCAGGAGCCCACCGTCACGCTAAACGGCTCGAACTACACGTTACAGCCGCACCCTCGTGTCTTTCTGAATGCAGCGCTCAATGCCCGAGTGGCTTATTCAGGAGGACTCGCACCGAAAGCCGTCGCGGGAAATCCGGCATGGGTCGGTGTTGGAACCAGAGCAGCGGCAGTTTACTCAAGCTTCGGAAACCCTGCGAGCACCCACGACCACGATTCCAGCTACACCGACGGGCAAGCTGTAGCCCTTTTCGCGATGTACTACTACTCGGACAATTCCCAGACCACTTTCCAGGCGGCTGCGCTTTACCTGCTTAACAACATGCAGCAGTACGTCTCCCTGGTTTGCAACACCGGTGTCAAGGATTGCGTGAACGGCGGCAACGGCTACTGGAACGGCAGCTACGGACCCGCCTACTACATGCAGAATTGGATTCTGGCTTACGAACTAATGCGCCCCTCGATGACGACGCTGCAGCAACAGACGTTCGCCGACAAGTGGCTCAATGACATTAGTCTCTGGGGAGGGGTTGACGGATCACCTGGCACGTCCTGCACGAATCCAACACTCGTTGGAACAACGTCCGTTTCAATCAGTTCGTCTGGAGTCGTTACGGCGTCTGCGCCGTATTTCGGATCAGGTCAGACATTACAGGTCGGGGACTGGATCTACGCGGCCAACTCCGACAACGGGGCCGTGATTGCCTCCGTCACCGATTCCACCCACGCTGTAATCGAGTCCGACCAGTGGTCATCTATGAGCGGCTACTCGGGCGCTCTTTTTACCCGCAGGGGCGGATGGGCAGCTGGAGACTGCGGCTGGCTGTGGTTGACAAAGCATGACTGGTACACCCCCTACTCGATTATCCAGACGACAACCGGCTACCCATCGACAGGGGGCTTTGGAGGTCAATGGGCACAAATCGACCCCAACCAGAATCTGGTGTTGAGCTCGACTTTCGGGATCATGGCTAGCCTGGTGTCTCTGGGCGATGACGACGTCAACTTTTCATCCCGCACCAGTCCGGAGCTCACTGCACTCTATGACTCCTGGTACACAACGACATTCCAAGGCCTCAACGAATACAACTACACCGGATTTACTCCCACTGGTTCGGTGTATGGAATTTGGCGAGCACAGACCTTCTTCCCGCTCACGGCGTTCGAGATCGTCAATTCGGTCGTCTCTCCCCCGCCATTGACCGCAGGGGTGTGGGCGAAGAACATGGCGCACCACTCCTACATGGCGACCTTCCCATCCTGCCCCGCGGAGGAACAGGAATACGGGCAGACTTTTTCGCCGGAGTCGAGCTACAACAGCTTTCTGCCGAACAGCTTCGGCATCGCCGCGCTGATCACGATGTATCAAGGAACTCCCGAAGGAGAATATCTCAACTACTGGGCACAGAATCTGTGGCAAACCTGCCCGAATGGTGGCTACTCGGGGAACACGCCGGGGACGAATTTGATGTTCACCAACACCAGCCTCGGGTCGGGCCAGTTTGGTGGAATATCTCAGCATTGGGCCTATCTGTACATGGATTCTGCCTATCCAACCAACTCTTCCCTGCCCACCGGTTCGGTCGATAACTGTTCCGACGCAGGATGCTCGGGACAAGTACCAACGACAACTGCGCTTCCGATGGCCGGAATGATCTCCCGGACCGGGTACTCCAGCATCACGGATACTCTGGTCAACTTCTATGCTCTCGCTATACCCGAAGTGGATCATACCCTTCCCGAGGATGGGGCTTTTAATCCTGCCGACTATCGCATCTTCAAGGGCGGGTTTCTTTTGGGCGACGACTCAGCCACGTACAACAACGGCGGTCCTTCGGCGATGACGATCTCACTGAATGGGGATGGGAACATCTCGACTGCCATCCCATTCGTGGCCCTGATGCCCGCCGGGGCCAATGACCCTTCAAACCGCTATACCTATGCGCTCGTGGATGCCACAAAGAGCTACAACTCAGCGGCCAAGGCAACGGCCGTCGAACGTTACCTGGTTCACTTCAAGAAACCGGGAACGCAGGATTTCGTCGTTGTCTATGACTATGTCGCCGCAGCAGCCGGCGAACAGATGCAGACCTACCTGCACTACCCACAGAAAGGCAGCACGTCACTCAGCGGCGCAACCGTCACTTCGAGCTTCTCGGGGACCGGCCATAGTGATGCTACCCAGCTTCTCAGCCAAGTGCTCGCTCCTCAGGGTACGAACTCCGTCTACACCTATACCAATAATTCCAATGGATCGTACAGCGGCGGCAACGGCGACACCTTTCGGGTGAGCCTGTGCGCGTCGTCGAATGGATCCAGTTGCTCGACGACCAATACGGTTGGAGAGTTCGCCGTTGTCCATGAGCCCGTTGCCGGCAGCTCCAATAGCCTACCGGCGACCGAGATGCTGTCGACCATCGATGCGAGCCATCGCGGAATCGAGATTGATGGCGCCTCGCCCAAGGTCGCGGTCTTTCCCATCGGACCCTCCGAGCCCACCTTCACCACCGCAACCTTCACCACGGCACACCCCGGCTCTGCACAATATCTCGTCGCGGGTCTTGCGCCCGGAACCTACAACGTCACGCTCAATGGCGCGGCCATTGTCACCGGCGCTGCCGTCAGTGCGGGCAACAACTCGCTCTACTTCGAAAGCACAGCCGGCGCAATTGTCGTTTCGCAGACCGGTGCCGCGACCCTGACGGGCATCACCGTTTCCCCCGCTACGGCCTCTCTCGTTGCCGGCGCGGGCACGCAATCCTACACGGCAACCTGCACCTATTCGAACGGGACCAGTTCCACATGCACCACAACTGTGACCTGGTCCAGCAGCAGCACGGCCACGGCGACGATCACTTCGGCGGGTGTTGCCACCGGCATCGCTGCCGGCAGCGCGACAATTACCGCGGGCTCAGGAGGCGTCTCCGGCACCTCAGTGTCTGACGGTCACCGGCGCCTCCTTAACCAGCATCACGCTTTCGCCCTCGACCGCATCCGTCGGGGTGGGGGGCACACAGCAACTCACGGCAACTTGCTATTACTCCAACAGCACAAATTCAACCTGCGCCTCCAACGTGACCTGGTCAAGCAGCAGTCCGGCAACCGCATCGGTCAGTGGAGCGGGTGTCGTCACGGGTGTAGCAGCCGGAACAACCGTCATCACCGCGACTTCGGGTGGGCAGTCGGCGACGAGCACTGTGACAGTGACAGCACCGACCACCACAAGCATTGCCGTCTCGCCAGCAACCGCTTCGATCGCCGCTGGAACCGGTACCCAGCAATACACGGCAACCTGCACTTCTTCGAACGGCACCACCTCGAACTGCACTTCGACCGTCGTCTGGTCAAGCGGGAACCCAGCCGCAGCGACCATCACGAGCGCAGGTTTGGCGACAGGCGTTGCGGCAGGTACCTCGACGATCTACGCGACTTCGGGAAGCGTACAGGGAAGCAGCGCGCTCACCGTCACCGGCCCAGCCATCACCAGCATCGCAGTGTCCCCCGCAACAGCGTCCATTGCATCGGGAACCGGTACACAGCAATACACGGCAACCTGCACTTCTTCGAACGGCACCACCTCGAATTGCACCTCGACGGTAACCTGGTCCAGCAGCAGCCCAGCCATCGCCACCATCGCCGCCAATGGCCTCGCGACCGGAGTAGCAACAGGCTCGACTACCATCACCGCAACTTCTGGATCTGTCAGCGGAACCAGTTCTCTGACCGTGTCCAACCCAACCCTGACCAGCATTGCGCTGTCGCCATCGACAGCCTCCATCGCCGCCGGTTCGGGAACACAACAACTCACGGCCACCTGCTACTACGCCAACAACACCAACTCCAATTGCTCAACGACTGTCACCTGGTCCAGCAGCAGCACCGCGGCGGCAACCGTCAGTTCAGCGGGCCTTGTCACCGGCCTTTCGGCAGGCACCTCCACCGTCACTGCTGCCTCCGGCACTTTCTTCGCAACCAGCGTGATCACGGTAACCGCCAACGCACTCAGTACAATTGTCATCTCTCCGGCAACAGCATCCATCGCCGCATCTGGAACGCAGCAGTATTCCGCCACGTGCACCTATGCGAATGGCTCGACCGCTGCCTGCCCATCCACCATGACGTGGACCAGCAGCAGCGCGGCGATCGCCACCATCTCGAGCAGCGGTCTCGCCACCGGAGTCGCCGTTGGTGCAACAACGATCACCGCCGTTTCCGGCACAGTGAAGGGAACAAGCTCTCTTACCGTCACCAGTGCCCCCCTGAACAGCATCACCGTGACACCCGCTACGGCTTCGGTCGTCGCTGGTTTGTCGATGAACCAATACAAAGCAACCTGCAACTTCGCAAACAGCACCAGCTCCGACTGCACTTCGACTGTCAGTTGGTCCAGCAACAGCCCATTGACAGCCAAAATCACAAGCCCTGGCGTGGTCCTTGGTGTTGCGATAGGCACCGCAAAGATCAATGCAACTTCGGCCGGTACTACCGGATCGAGCATGCTCACCGTGACCAGCCCCGCACTGACCGGAATCTCGATTGGACCGGCCACTGCAACGATCGTTGCCGGCACCGGGACTGAACAATACACCGCTACCTGCTCCTATTCGAACGCCACCAGTTCTCCCTGCACGTCAACGGTCACTTGGTCCAGCAGCAACGCATCCATCGCTACCGTTAATAGTGCCGGACTGGCCACGGGTGTGGCTGTGGGTCGGCCACCATCACCGCGACCTCCGGCAGTACATCAACGACCAGCGCCCTTACGGTAATCAATCCAGCCCTCACCGGGATCGCGGTGATGCCGGGCAGCGTTTCGATCGTATCCGGAACCGGAACCGAACAATTCACCGCTACCTGTTCCTATGCCAACAACTCCAGTTCGACCTGCACGACAACGGTGACATGGACAAGCAGCAATAAGGCAGTCGCTGCCATCAACGCCAGTGGATTAGCGACAGGCATCGGGAACGGCACCGCGACCATCACTGCTACAGCTGGATCTGTCTCGGGCACTAGCACGATCACAGTGAGCAGCCCGGCTCTCACCGGCATCACGGTCACCCCCGGTACGGCAACCATTCAGGCCGGCACAGGCACGCAGCAGTTCACAGCCACGTGCGCCTATGCCAATGGCACCACCACCGACTGCACTTCGGATGCAACCTGGTCGAGCAGCAGCACGGCAACAGCGGTCATCACCGGCGCTGGCGTGGCCACCGGCGTGGCCCCTGGAACCACCGTCCTCACAGCAGCTTTTGGCGGGCTCAGTGGCATCGGCCACAGTCACTGTCTCCAATCCCAGCCTGACCGCTATCTCGATCACCCCCGCAAGCGCGACGATCACATGCGGGCTCCGGCACGCAGCAGTACGCGGCCAGTTGCACGTACTCTGACTCGAGCGTTTCGACCTGCACGTCGACAGTGACCTGGTCGAGCAGCAACAACGCGGATGCGACCATCAGCGCCTCTGGTCTTGCGACCGGTGTAGCCGCGGGCACGGTGAGCATCACCGCGACCTCGGGCTCGATCTCGGGCTCGAGCACGCTCACCGTCGAGGCCAATAGCCCGCCAGCCGCGTCAATCGCGGTAAATGGTCGTGGATGGACGGCAGCAGTTCCGCGGGCGGCACGCTGAAGGCCATCCCCGGCGTGATGAGCCAGCTGAACACGCCTTCGGCTTCGGATACCCCGGGCGGCCGCGACGGCTCGGTGACCTGGACCGACGCGAGCGGCAACCTGTGGCTGTTCGGCGGCGGCGGCTTCGATGCCAGCGGCAACTCCGGCTACCTGAACGATCTGTGGGAGTTCACGCCGGCCACCATGGAATGGGCCTGGGTGGGCGGAAGCAGCACTGTTCCTGCACCCAACCAGGGCCGTTCCGGCGTCTACTCGACCGCCGGCTCGGCAAGCAGCGAGGCCGTCCCGGGCGGACGCCAGGCTTCGGTGGGCTGGACCGACGCAAGCGGCAACCTGTGGCTGTTCGGCGGCGAGGGCTTTGACTCCAACGGCGTCAACGGCGACCTGAACGATCTGTGGAAGTACGCACCCTCGTCCCAGGAGTGGACCTGGGTGGCCGGCAGCAGCACGGTTCCGGCCGCGGGCAAGGGCAGGGCCGGTGTCTACGGGACCCTGGGCGCGCCGGCGGCGGCCAACCTCCCCGGCGGACGCTGGGGCGCCAACAGCTGGACCGACGCCAACGGCAACCTGTGGCTGTTTGGCGGCGTCGGCTTCGACGCCACAGGCGCTTCCGGCTCGCTGAACGACCTGTGGCAGTTCAACCCCTCCACCGCGCAGTGGGCCTGGATGGCGGGCAGCAGCACGGTCGGCTCCAACGGCGGCCAGTACGGCGTCTACGGCACGCTCGGCACCGCTGCTTCCGGCAACACGCCCTCCAGCCGCAACCAGGCCGTTACCTGGACCGATCAGAGCGGCAACCTGTGGCTGTTCGGCGGATACGGCTACGACGCAACCGGAACCTGGGGCTATCTGAACGACCTGTGGCAGTTCAACCTCTCCAGCCATCAGTGGGCCTGGATGGGAGGCAGCAACACGGTCGGCTGCGCAGGCTGCGGACAGGCCGGAGTCTACGGCACGGTCGGCACCCGCGACAGCTCAGCCAGCCCGGCGGACGCAACCAGGCCGTGGGCTGGACCGACTCAAGCGGCAACCTGTGGATGTTCGGCGGCGTCGGCTTCGACTCCAACGGCGTCAACGGCGACCTGAACGATCTGTGGGAGTATGGGCTCACCTCCGGCGAGTGGGCCTGGGTGGGCGGAAGCAACACGGTTCCTGCCTCCGGCAAGGGGCAGTCCGGCCACTACGGCTCGCGCGGCGTGCCGGCCAACTACGACGCTCCCGGCGGACGCTGGAGTTCGGGCGCATGGACCGATGCGCACGGCGACCTGTGGCTGTTCGGCGGAGCCGGCTATGACGCCAACGGCAACTACGACAACCTGAACGATCTGTGGGTCTATCAGCCCAACCCGGGTTCCCTGGCCACGGCCACCCCCACGCTCAGCATCGGCTCGGGAACCTATACCGGAGCCCAGTCGCTCACCATCGCCGACCAGATCCCCGGCGCAACCATCTACTACACCACCGACGGCAGCGCCCCAACCACCGGCTCGGCGGTCTACACCGGACCAATCACCGTCGGTTCGGCCGAGACCATCCAGGCCATCGCCCTGGCTTCCGGGTACGGACCGAGCGGCATGGCTTCGGCCAGCTACACCATCGTGGCTCCGTTCAGCCTCGGGCTGGGCACCGGAGCCAGCTCCATCACCGTCTACCCGGGAGGCACGGCCAACTTCAACCTGATCCTCACCCCGGTGGGTGGAAGCACCTTCCCCGCCGCCATCACCTTCACCGCAACCGGGCTTCCCTCGGGAGCCACGGCCACCTTCTCGCCCTCAACCGTCAACGCAGGCTCCGGGCTGACCAACGTCACCTTCGCCGTCCAGACGCAGTCGGAAAGCCCGGCCGCGGCCATGCTTCACAAACCAGCCAGAAAACCTGACCGGCGGCCTGCTCTGCCTGCTCTTCCTGCCTCTGGCAGCCGTAGCCCGCTGGCGCAAGACGGCCAGACACCTGGCTCGTCACGCAAGCCTCATGATCTGGCTGCTCATCCTGGCCGGAATCACCGCAGCTGTCACCGGTTGCGGCGGCGGAGCCTCCATCAACTCCAACGCCGTCGCTGCTCCAGCCGCCTCGTACAACATCACCATCACCGCGAAAAGTGGCGCGCTGCAGCAATCCACAAAGGTGACTGTGACCATCCAATAACCGGATTTAGGACCGCTCCCCAAGGCGACCCTCTGGTTGCATGGCCGGCCCCGCCGTCGGGCATGCAACCAGATTTCTCCCCAGACTCGCGAATCAACACCATTTCATCCGACTTTCATGCAGTAAGCACTTTGATCCTTCTTTCTACATCTAACCTTTCAGTAGCTTTGACAGGCCAACAAATCCTCCTCGATACTTGACCCAGTGTTCTTTAACGGTTCCCTGATTTTCCGAACGCGGCAACCCGCCCTGGGTGGGAAGACTTCATGAAACTCCCTCGCCATGCCGAGATCTGGGCCGTGCCGTATTTGAAAGACCGCCTTCGCAAAAACGGCCGCCCGAAGCCGAAGCGCGCCTGGATTGCGATTACCGACCATTACGAGCCGTTAGGGACGGGCGCATCGCATCAGACCGCGCTCGAGCGCGTCGCGCAATGGCGCGACAAATGGCCGAGGATCTCCTCGATTGCCCGCTCGACGCTGCAGGGCTTCCCGCTCAGTACACTTTTTTCTATCCGCAAGAAGACTACCGGCGCGATCTGATCGAGAGCCTCGCCGAGATGGTTCGCCTCGGCATGGGGGACGTCGAAGTGCACATGCACCATGACAACGAGAAGCCAGACGCCTTCAGCAAGAAAATTGCCGACTATTGCGAGCGTCTGATCGAAGATCACGGCTCTTGCGCCGGCATAACGGACGAACTACTTTCGGATTTATCCATGGCAATTGGGCGCTCGACAATTCACGTCCCGATGGAAAATGGTGCGGTCTCAACGGCGAGATCGCGCTCCTGCGCGACCTCGGCTGCTACGCCGATTTCACCATGCCTTCGCTTCCCTCGCCCACTCAGGGGCGCATTGTCAACCAAATCTACTGGTGCACGAACAATCCAAACTGTCAACCAAGGTCCTTCGACTATGGCATCGAAGCCACGGTTGGCGGAGGCGTGCAGGGAGACCTACTCATGGTCACAGGTCCCCTTGGCTTGCGCCTCGGCGATCGACTCATTCCTCGTCTCGAAACCGGAGAGATTGCGGGCTATGATTTTCCCACGCCGGCACGCGTCCATCAATGGTTTGATCTCGCGCCCACGGTCGGCGAAGATCTGTTCCTCAAGCTCTATACGCACGGAGCGCCGGAAAGAAATCTCAAGCCACTCCTTAACGGAGAGCTCGCCGATTCTTTTCCGTTGGGCGTCAGAGGAAGCCGAGCGCAGGGACATCGAGATTCATTGGGCAACGGCCGGGCAGATGTACGAGGCTGTGAACGCGCTCATGGCCGGCCGTTGAGAACGGCCGGCCACAAAGATATCCGGCCAGCCATCGTTGTCGAAGTCTCCGATAGCCACGCCAAATCCCCAGCGGTCATTCGTCACGCCGGCTTTCGCAGCAGCGTCGGTAAACGTCCCATCGTGATTGTTGTGGAACAGCGCGGCATGCGGTGCAGTCTTCTTGCCGCTCTCGGCGTCATAAGTCGAGCCGTTGACCAGATAAATATCGAGCCAGCCGTCGTTGTCGTAGTCGATCAGCCCCACGCCCGAGCCGTCGGTCTCGAGGATGTACTTCTTCTCCTTCGTGCCCATCACATGCTGCCACTTCGTCAGGCCCGAAGCCTTGCTGGCATCCTCGAACACAGCAATGCCGGTATCGACAAATCCGCCTGCCGTGATTGGCCGCCGCTCCGCGTCGTACACAGGCGCAAACGTCCCCGCCGACGAAATCCCACTTATGTTAGGAGCCTGTTGTGAAGCGGACTTGGCCGGCGGAGCCTGCTGCGGCACGCCAACCTGCGATCCCAGCGCCAAACAAAGGAGCAGAGCGATCGGCCGATCGACCCGACATCGTGCAAACCAACGACGCATCAGCGCGCCGCCGCTGCCTTCGCCGGATCTCGCGACGCCTTTGCCCCGCTCGCACCCTTCACCGGCGCAGCCTCCGCGCACGCCTTCCCGCCGCACATCGCATCGGTAATTCCGTTGCCCTCAGTGATCGTATAAATGCGATCGACCCCCCGCAGCTTCACGAACTCTTTCGCGCCCGACGGCCAGTGGATCTCCGCCGTCCCCGCCTCTGTCGCATCGCCCAACCCAAAATGCAGCCTCTGATCGCTTGACGAAATATAGCTTCCACCCGCCAGCACATCCTGACGCATGCGCATGCCGTTGGCCTTCAGGTACACCGTCGCGCACATTGCATCTCGCGGGCTACCGGGCTTCGCCGCAGTTTTTTCCGCACCCACCAGCCTCATCTCCACCCAATGATGATGGTCGGCATTCACGTTACGCAGCAGCACCGGCGGCCCGTCCATGGTGTTGATCACCACATCGATCTTGCCATCGTTGAACAAATCGCCGAACGCCGCTCCGCGCGCGGGAATCACGTCGGCAAGCCCCGTCCCTTCCACCGGCGGCACGTAGTCGAATTTGCGCCCTGTCTTATCCGGCACATTGTGAAACAGCAGCGGCCGCTCCGCCCACGACGTGCCCCACTCGTGCCGGTCGACTGCCGGATACACATGCCCGTTCACCATGAAGATGTCGAGCCATCCGTCGTTGTCGTAGTCGAGAAAGCCATCGCCCCACCCCAGAAACGGCACCGTAGCCTGCCCAATGCCCGCGCGATAGCTCACGTCGGTAAAGCTCGCCTCTGCCCCGCCATCGTTGTGAAATAGCACCTTGTAGTCGTCGCCGAAATCCGTAATGAAAAAATCGATAAGCCCGTTGTTCTCGTAGTCGCCCGCGGTAATGCCCATCGACGCAATCTCGCGCCCATCCTTGTTCAGCGCCAACCCCGACACGTATCCCTGATCGTCAAACGTTCCATTGCCC
>CAWBSV010000027.1:0-17453 GCA_963791505.1 uncultured Acidobacteriaceae bacterium | reverse complement strand
TTCAATGGTGTTCCAGGTCTGGGATTCGAGATACCCTTTTATCAGCTCATCGCCAAACTGGATAACCACCTTTTCCGATTTCGATTCATGCCCGTGCACAGGAGAAGTGGTCATGCCCTCTTTGGCTGGCTCAGATTGTACTGCTTGATCTTGTAGAGCAGGGCCTTGTAACTGATCTGGAGGTCGTTTGCTGCTGCCTTTCGATTCCATCCGGTCCCTTCCAGTGTCTGCGCGATCACCGCGGATTCAGCATCGTCTTTCAGGCCCCGCACCAGTCGTTTGAGTCCGCCCTGGTTGCCTGTATCTTCAGATGAGGAAGAGAACGAATCTGAGGTCCGATGCGGATTTAATTCATTGATGATCGCCTGCTCGTCGGCCAAGACAACATAACGCTTGATGGTATTTTCAAGTTCGCGAAGATTGCCGGGCCAGGAGTGTCCAGACAAGGCCTGCATCAGCGCGGGAGAAAAGGGCAATGGATCACGATCGAACTTGGATGAAATTTTACGCATGAAGTATTGCGTAAGGATAGGAATTTCATCGCGCCGTTCACGCAGTGGGGGTATGTTCAGGCTGAAACCATTGAGCCGGTAGTACAAGTCCTCACGAAAAGTCTTCTGCGCGATCGCCGACTTAATGTTGATATTCGTTGCGGCGATGACGCGCACATCGACCTTAACGGTGGTGCGGCTGCCCAGGCGGGCGAAGCTGCCGTCCTGCAGAACCTGCAGAAGCTTTGCCTGCAGGGCGGTCGGCATTTCGCCAATCTCGTCGAGGAAAATGGTGCCGTTGTTGCAGATCTCGAACTTGCCCGGCTTTGATTTGACCGCGCCGGTAAAGGCGCCTTGTTCGTATCCGAAGAGCTCACTCTCGAGAAGGTCGAGCGGCATTGCGGCGCAGTTGACTTTGAGAAAGCTGCGCTGGCTGCGAGCCGACATCTTGTGAATGAACATCGCGGCAATTTCTTTGCCGGTGCCGCTTTCGCCAAGGATCAGGACGGGAATGTCGGTGCGCGCCACAAGAGTGCACTGCTGCTCAATCTCGCGCATGCGCTTGCTCGAACGCACAAACGAGGTGTTCTCGTCGAGCGGCGTTTCCTTGATCTCGACGAGCGGGGAGTCGGCTTCGACAATGTGCTGTTCCAGCAACAGGTCGAGGTCCCGCTTCTGAAACGGCTTCAGCAGGACATCGGTTGCGCCCATGCGTGTCGCCGTGATGACCTCCTGCAGGTCGGCCGAGCAGGACATCACCACGACAGGAACCGCAGGCCGCGCCTTGCGAATGCGTCCCAACAGCTCAAAAGGATTCTCTTCGGTGTCCTCGGCGATGTGCCAGTCAATGAGGATGAGATCGGGCAGAAGGCTTTTGGCGAGGCAATCGGTGAGTTCAGAGGTTTCAGTGAACAGGCTCAGGGTGCATCGATCCGCCAGGACGCGCCGGATGTAGTCCAGAATCGCGGGATCCCCATCGAGCACTGCTACGCTGGGTCCGCGTTTCCTGCGGGTGCTTGCCTGGGGTTCCGATAGCGAGGTCGCCATCCCTGTCCTCTCGAAGCGAAATCAATGAACACGTGACTTGCCGGCATTCGATCGAGGGAGCTGGAATGCTTGCCTGGATCACGGACTTTCCATGGGGCCCATGTGTACTGACGGGCAGGAGCCTGCTGGACCAGCTCTCAAACCCATAAAAAATCTAGAGACTAAGTCTCCAATGCGGCCAGTTCTGAGTCTATCCCACGTCAGAGTCAGTTTCCCACAGAAACCCGGGAATGAGCAAAGTTTCGCACAACGTAGGAAACAAATTACCACATTTTCAAATTGCGCGGCCATTGCTGGTTGACGTCGGGCTGAAGAACGGGAATTTAGGCGAAGGAAGTTGGGGAAGACGGTTTCTGCTGGATGTGGCGGTGACTTTTGGAATGCACACGGTTTTGTGCATCCCGAAATTAACCGATTATCTATCTATCAGATAATACGGGCATTGTTTGCGCGCGTGGACTCTGGAAGGGCGAAATTGGAGGCGAATTGGCGGTTGGCTACGGTTAATTTCATGTTGCAGAGGCCCCTGTTGGCAGGGTCAATGGTGTACCGTTGGGAGAGCCCGTTCTAGCCTGCCGAGGAGTGTGTGGCCGGGTATCCCTCCCCTGACGTGACCAGTCTGGTCATGTAGTTGCATACAAGAGTTCAGCAATACCAGGGGTACGATGGCACTTCCGCGTCCTAATGAGTTTGTAGACCTGCGCGATCTCCCTCCAGCGGAGATCCTGTTCGGCCGTTCGCCGCAGATGGCGGTGGCGAAGGCAAAGCTTGAACGAGTGGCGGAGACCACAGTTCCAGTGCTTCTGCAGGGTGAGAGCGGGACCGGCAAGGAGATCTTTGCCAAGCTGCTTCATGGCAAGTCGCAGCGCGCGAGCGCTCCCTGGATCAAGGTGATCTGTCCTGCCATCCCAGGTTCTCTGATTGAGTCAGAGCTCTTCGGGTATGAAAAGGGCGCATTCACGGGCGCGTATGCGAGCAAGCGTGGCCGAGTGGAAATGGCGCATCGCGGAACGCTTTTCCTGGATGAGATCGGGAGCCTGGACCTGTCGGTGCAGGCGAAGCTGCTGCAGGTTCTGCAGGACGGAAGTTTTGTGCGGGTCGGCGGTCAGGAACCTCGCAAGATCGACGCTCGGCTGATCTCGGCCGCGAATGGGAACCTGCGCCAGCAGACTGAAGAGGGGACCTTCCGTCTCGACTTTTTCTTCCGCATCAATGCAGTGACAATTGACCTGCCGCCACTGCGCCAGCGCATCCAGGATTTGCCGGCACTTGTGGACTATTTCTTTGAGAATCACGCGAGGGCTTTGCGGCGCCGTCCTCCGCAACTTTCGCGCGAGATTTTGCGGCTGATGCAGCGGTACAACTGGCCAGGCAACATCCGGCAGTTGGAAAATATGATTCGGAGCTACATCCTGATTGGCAGCGAAGAGGCGATTGCCGCTGATCTGGCGCCGACATCGAGTTCAGAAGTGACACCCGAAATCGATCTGGCCAAGCCGATTTCGTTGAAGGAAATTACCAAGGCTGCGACCAAGAATCTGGAGCGTCAGATCATCCTGAAGGTTCTGCAGGCAAACGGTTGGAGCCGGCAGAAGACGGCGAAATGGCTGAACATCAGCTACCGATCGCTGCTCTATAAGTTGGAGGATTCTCAGATCCTGGGGCAGGCAAGCCGTTCCTCTCGGACGTGGGACGCGAGCGCTGCGCCGATTCCGCCCAAGAGCACCACACTCAGTGAAGAGTCGGACCCGTTTGAACGTGACAAATTCGGGACAGGGAACGGCTGAGAAGCGTTTCCGCAACCATCCGCCGATTCTGTCTCAAATCAACTGGACAAACAAAAAGGCGCGCAAAGAAGGGGGGAGCAACTGCCTCCCTGGCTGCGTCGCGTCCTCATTGCCGCGCCATCATTTTTGGTGGGGCGTCCGGAGGGCTGCCTGCTTGTGCAAAATTCGATCCGGGAACAGTCCGCGGTCGGCGCTGGTGTGAGAACGGCTTTGGGGAATTTATGTGCAAGGAATTGCGCAATTCGTTATAATGGCGTCGTAAAGTATTGAAAATAAATAGATTAAGTTTGGCGCCAAAGCTGCCTTAATAGAGAGCAAGTGACCATTGGGCAATCGGGTGAATTCTGTCAGCAGGGCGAAGGCATCCTTTGCACATTCCCTCAAACAAGGGCAACGAACCAATGTCATTCTCACCGGCGGCTTTGCCGGCTGAAATCATTGCAACACTTACTGCTCGATTCGGACAGATCGAAAACCAAAGAACTCGTTTTCCCGGATTCAACTTTTCGGGTGCGAGCAAGAAAAAAGGCCCGACATGGGTCATTTCAGGAGGAAGTCATGAAAAAGATTGGACTCGCTTTTCTCGCATTGGCCGCGGTCCTTGCGATTACCCCCAGCGCGTTGGCGTCGCCACTGGATCCGGTCAACGGTTCTGAAGCAGTCGGCGGTTTCTTCGATTCCTGGGACAGCCCAAAGCATTAACTTCATCCCTCTAAGTGGACTTGCAACCGGCACCGGAACCCTGGCCGTTGGAAGGCTCTGGCTGGGCTTCGTTGTCCGACTTCAGCTTCAGCAGCCCGGACATGGAGCTCTTCAACGTCGAAGATCTTGTGACGTTCACCATCACCGGGCCTGTTCGACGTTGTGAGCAATACCTCAACCTTCCTGAACATCACTGGCACTGGCATTCTGACGGAATGGGGCTATTCAGCGCACCGGCCACGTTCACCCTGACCAGCACCAACGACGGCATCAGCGGCTTCACAATCTCACCGAGCCAGCCCGACACCGGAGCCCGGATCGCTGCTTTTGCTTGGAACCGGCCTGTTCGCTCTGGCCATCCTGCTTTTCCGCAAGGCGAAGCAGCCGCGCTGGATTCTGCAATCGTAGGTATTCATTCAGTGAGGGAAGCGGGGGAGGGCCCGCGACCAATCGGATGAGCGAACAAGGAGCACTTCGGTGCTCCTTTTTTGCTGTCCTAAAGAAGCGAGGATCTGGGAGCGCGGAGTCTGCGCTCCTTTTCCGTTGAGATCAGGAACCCGGTCTACATCCATCCATGCACTTCGTAATCGACGATCTTAGCGGTTTCGATGGCCATGGTCTGGAAGGCGGAATGCGGCCGTACCAATGTTGGGTCTGGCGAAGCACATCGTCCACCGGCATGGGGGCAACGTCGATGCCCTGTTTGCGAAAGACCCGCAGCGCCCGGTACATATGAAAATCACTCGTCAGCAGAACCCTTCGGCCCGGAATGCCCTGGAGGAGATGCGCTGTCTCTTCGGCATTCTGGCGTGTGGATTGGGAACGCCACTCCGCAATGAGCGCTTCGCGGGGACGCCTTCGGCGACGAGGAAGTTGTAGATGCCGGGTCCGCCGCCTCCGCTGATGACGATTTTCTGAAAGCCGCCGGTTTGCCACGCATAGACAGCCTCTCGCGCGCGCCAGTAGGAGGAGAAGGAAATGCCTCCGCGATCATCCGCGGCCGCAGCGAGGAGTATCAGGACTTCCCCTTTGGGCTGTGCGAGCGGGCCGGAATAGGCCTGGGCCCACCATGAGACAAAGGGCGTGAAGACCATGAGCACCACGGCGAGACCGATCGCGGCGAGCAGATGGTAGGCAACGCGGCCTGCGAGGCGAAGGAGCTTCATTCGCTCTTGATCCTCAAGGAGTGTTGCGGCCAGCTGGCGGATGCGATCGATTTGCCGGGCGCAACGGATTCGAAGACCTGCAGGAGCTCACCGGATACGGTGCCCCAACTGCGACTCCAATGCGCGGAGATTGCGGTTGCATCCCAACGAGCATTGAGGACCGAGGCCAGGGCGCGGGCCAGTTCAGAGGAATCGCGCGGCTCGATCAGCCTGCCGCAATCGTTGTTCATGATTTCGGGAATGCCACCGACGCGTGTCGCGACGACAGGCCGGCCGCAGGCGAGAGCCTCCAGGACCACGTTCGGACAGCCCTCCATGTAACTTGGCAGCGTGACCAGGTCGGAGGCTGCCATCCAGACGGCGACATCGTCGAAGGCGCAGGCTCCCATGAGGTGAATGAAAGAGCCTGCACTGCGCGCTTGGATTGCTTCTTCCAGGATGGGGCGGTCCGGACCCTCTCCAACCATGTAGACGTGGAGGCCGGGGTGGTCGCCCTGCAAAGATGCCGCGGCATCAACCAGCTCGCGGAGACCTTTCTTCACATCGATTCGGCCGATGTAAACGACGGCGTGAACACTCGGATCGATGCCCAATTTGCGCCGTGCGGCATCGCGATCGCGCACATGAAAGACGGAGAGGTCGCAGCCATTGACGATGGTGCGAGCCTTCTCGACGGGTGTTCCCATTGCGATTGCTTTTTTGCGCAGGTCGTCACTGACGGTGACGATGAAATCGGATTCGCGCAGGACAGTTCGTGTGTACCGCGCTGAGATTCCATCACCGATGTTGTTGATGTCTGAACCGATGCTCATGGAGACAACGGGAACGGAAAGGGCTTTGCCGATCTCGAGCGCAGCGTATCCCGCGGGATAGAGATAAATGCTGAAGATGAGATCTGGGGCAAAGCGGCGGACCGGGGGCAGAAGCGCACGCGACGATAGCCAGCCATTGAAGGGCCGCGAAATGAGGGGCAGGGCTGGATAGTCGAAGTAGCTTGTATGCACGTCTGGCGGAGTGAAGGATTGGTCGAGATTTTTATAGATCCGGGTGCGTGGCTTAAGCACGGATGGGTAGGCGGCATTCGGATAGAAGACGTGAAGTTCAGTCTCGCGAGCGACGAGGCGCAAGGTCTGATAGGCAGAGCGGCCTTGCCAAGGTTCGGCGGAACTGGGGAAATACTGCGTCACGACGGCAACCTTGAGCACGAATTGGTCCCTCCTGCGCGTTCCGTGGTCGATGAAGGCTGCTACCCGCCGAAGGTGCGCTTGATCCCTTCGGTTACGCCGACACGAGGTGTCCATCCCAGTCGTTCGCGTGCTGCGGTCTGATCGAAGTTAGCCAAAGGGCGAATGGAGCGGATGCGATAACGTGAAAGGGGCACACTGCGCTTGAGCACTTTGCCAAGCAATTCAATTCCCACTGCGGCGCCGAGAAGAAACGGCTTGAAGATGTAGTTCACTTTCGGGCACTTGCCGGATGCCTGCACGGACCGGATGAACTCCCGTTGCGTGATCTTTGTGGGGTCAACGAGATTGAAGACAGTTCCTTCGACATCAGGCTGCGAAGCTGCGAGCAGCAGAGCATCGACTACATCGTCGACATAAACCATCGGCAGTGGAGCGGATCCGTTGCCCGCGACGATCCAGCGGCCAAACATACCAAAACTGCCGGCGGGGCTGCTGGGCTTTGTGCCGGGTCCGAAGATGACGCCGGGCCGAATGACGCAGACCGGCAACCCACGTTCGCGATAGGCGTCGAGCACAATCTGCTCGGCGCGCAGCTTGGTCTGCGTATAAGCGCCGCGCAATTGAGGCAGGGGTTCGAGGGGCCAGTCTTCACTCACTGGGCGATCATGAGGGCGAGCGTGTTCGAGGATGCTGAGGGAGCTGACATAGATGAGGCGGCGGACCTTGTGTTTCAAACATGCTGCCACGATGTGCTCGGTGGCAACGACGGTGCCGCGCTGAAAATCGGCCGGACTGCCTTTCATGGCAGCTCCAACATGAAATACCTGCCGCACGCCGGCAACGAGAACGTCGATATACTCCGGATCGCCCAGATCGCCCGCAACGTAATCGACGCCGGCAATTGGATGTTCAGGAACGCGACGTACCGCAGCGCGAACTCGAGCGCCTTCCTGCACAAGACGCCGGGTAAGGGCGCTCCCCAGGAAACCTGCCGCGCCCGTGACGAGAACATCGGCATCAGGACGGGGAGCCAGTTGAGCGCGACGAAGGTCATCGCGTTCGCGATCAGCCTGAGCGCTCGCAGGTCCCATCAATGAGACCAGCCGCAGTGCCTCTTCGGGGGTTGCCGGTGAAGGAGCGCCCTGCTCGAGCGCGGCGTAAAAGTCACGAATGTTCTGATGAATGCCGGGTGCTCCAGGCAGGCGCCCGGTCATGAAGCGCAACACATTGAGTGGGATTTGAAAAAGGCTGGCCGCCGCGTTGCGCATGGCGCAGATGACGGGCGATGCAAACTTAGGGCCGGGAAGGAGCTTGGTGACATAGCACGTCTGCAGAAAGCAATCGATCTGCATCACGCCAAGCGTTCCATGCACGGTGATTTGGCTGCGGATCGGTCGCACGTTCCACGAAAGGTAAAGCCGTGCTTGTCCCTGTTCGCAGTCGACCGTTGCTGTCCACTCGTCGAAGAGGAGATTTGGATCGGAGCCTGTGGAGCGAAACGCGACATCGGCGGAGCGCGCCTGCCCGAGAAATGCCTCGCTGATTGCGAGGCCGTGAATGCCAAGGTCCTGAAACGGGTATGAGCCCTTTCTGTATTGGGGAGGAAGCTTGCCGCCACCCGGCCACGCCGGATAGTCAGAGGTGCGATGAAAATCGAGCGACATCACTTTGCCGATGCCGCCCTTGCGAACGATGTCCACGCCCTGCAAGATGATGGGATCGAATCGTCCGGAATGGACGACGCCGAGGGTGCGCTGTGCTTCGCCCGCAGCGGCGATCATCCGCTCACACTGCTCGGGCGATTCAGCCATTGGCTTTTCAACCAGCACGTTGACGCCAGCCTGCAGGGCCTGGATGCCCACGGTTGCGTGAAATGCAGGGGGGGTGAGGACGTGAATGACGTCGACGCCCGATGCGATCAGTTCATCAGCGGTTGAGTAGGCCGCGGGAAGCCCGAACTTTGCAGCGACCGCCTGAGCTCGCGCCAAATCAAGGTCTGCGATCCCGACAACTTCAACGGAGGCCAGCGATTTCAATGCGCGTAGATGGTGTGCACTCACATATCCCGCGCCAACGATTCCGACCCTAAATTTTTTCATGGCAGGAGAAGCGCACGGGGTCTGGCTCGAGGTTGAACGCTGCGCTGGGTAGCATAATGTCTTTATGCTACCACTGGGAGAAACCTGACCAGGGGCAGGACGATTGCTACAAAGATGGGATTGCCAAACCCCTTGTGATTGTTCATCACTACTATGTTGCGGCGTTCGATTTGCCGCTTGTCAGGGCAATGCGATCTTGGGGGCCTGATGCGGAAGGATCAAAATGGAGTTTATTTACTTCGGCAATGATTGGTTTGCCGAGAATCGGACCAGCAGTCACCATATCGCCAAGCGCCTGGGAGCTCGATTCCCGATGTTGTATGTCGAGGTGCCTGGTTTGCGCGCCCCGAAGGCCAACGCGCGGGACGTGCGCAAGCTGTTTAAGAAGATTCGAAGAACATTCCAGCCGCCTCAACAAGTGGGTCCGCATTTCTGGCTGATGACGCTTCCACAGATCCCGATGCGCCGTTTCGCGATTGTTCGCGCCGCAAACCGTTTGTTCTCGCGGATTCTGATTCGGAAAGCAATCCGCAAACTTGGGTTCAAAAATGCAATTGCGTGGTTTCACGTGCCCCATCCCGGCTTCCTTGCTCGGCAACTGGGCGAAGAGCAGACGGTCTTCTATTGCATCGATGACTATTCCCGCCTGCCCGATGTAGATGGAGTGGCCATTCAGGCCATGGACGACGCGCTGACGTCAGCGGCGGATATCGTCTTCACGTGCAATCAAGGTTTGTTGGAAGTGCGGCGGCCGCTGAATGCCAACATTCATCTTTCTCCCCATGGAGTCGACACAGAGGTCTTCGCGTTGGCGAGCGCACCGGAGACCGAGATCCCTGAAGAAGTGCAGGCCTTGCCGCGGCCGATCATCGGCTCGTGGGGACTGATCGATCAACGCGTCGATCTCTCCATTATCGAATTCATCGCGCGCAGTCATCCTGAATGGACTCTCCTGTTCATTGGAAGGGTCGCAGTGGATGTAACGGCTCTTAAGAAGCTTCCGAATGTCTTCTTCACGGGCCCGAAGCCTTATGGCGATCTGCCGCGATGGGCGAAGGCCATCGATGTGTGCATTCTTCCTTACACTCAGTCGTCGTTGAATGCACAATCGAGTCCACTCAAGTTGCGCGAGTATCTCGCGTCGGGCAAGCCGCTCATTGCAGTTCCACTGCCCGAAGCCACGCTGCTCGGCGATGTTGTCCAGATCGCTGAGGACGGACCGGGATTTGTCGCCGCTATCGAGCGCATGCTTGTCGAGGACACGCCGGAACTCGCCGTGCTGCGCCAGAAATCAGTGGAGGGCAATACCTGGGACGCGACCGTCGCAGGTATTTTGGAGAAGCTCGGGCTTTGAAGCAAGTAAAACGGCTCACCGAGAACAATTGCGCGGCTATAGAACGGCGAGGTTGGCGTTTTTCTCACATACCGGAGAACGGCCGGCCATGAGCGCGTTCACAGCCTCGTACATCTGCCAGGCCGTTGCCCAATGAATCTCGATGTCCCTGCGCTCGGCTTCCTCTGACGCCCAACGGAAAAGATTGGCGAGCCCTCCGTTAAGGAGTGGCTCGAGATTCTTTTCCGGAGCTCCGTGCGTATAGAGCTTGATGAAGAGATCTTCGCCCACTGTCGGCGCGAGATCAAACCAGTGACCGACGCGTGCGGCGGTGGGCAAATCATAGCCCGCAATCTCTCCGGTTTCGAGACGCGGAAGGAGTCGCTCGCCGAAGCGCAAGCCAAGGGGACCTGTGATCATGAGCAGATCTCCCTGGACGCCTCCGCCAACCGTGGCTTCGATGCCTGAGTCGAACGACCGTGGACGACAGTTTGGATTGTTGGTGCACCAGTAGATTTGGTTGACGACGCGCCCCTGGGTGGGCGAGGGAAGCGACGGCATGGTGAAATCTGCATAGCAGCCGAGATCGCGCAGGAGCGCAATCTCGCCGTTGAGACCGCACCATCGGCCATCGGGACGCGAATTGTCGAGCGCCCAGTTCCCGTGGATAAATCCAAAAGTAGTTCGTCCGTTATGCCGGCGCAAGAGTCCGTGATCTTCGCTCAGACGCTTGCAATAGTCCGTAACCTTCCAGATGAAGGCGTCTCGCTTCTCATTGTCATGGTGTAAATGCACCTCAACGTCCGCGACGCCGAGGCGAACCATCTCGGCGATGCTGTTGACCAAGTCGCGCCGATAATCCTCTTGCGGATAGAAAAACGTGTATTGAGGCGATTGCCCCGCAGCATCCAGCGGACAATCTGAGGAGATCCTCGGCCATTTGTCGCGCCATTGCGCGACGCGCGCCCGCGCAATCTGGGGCGTTGCTCCCGTCCCTAATGGCTCGTAATGATCGGTAATCGCAATCCAGGCGCGCTTTGGCCTGGGGCGGCCGTTTTTGCGAAGGCGGTCTTTCAAATACGGCACGGCCCAGATCTCGGCGTGGCGAGGGAGTTTCATGAAGTCTTCCCACCCAAGGCAGGTTGCCGCGTTCGGAAAATCAATAACCCGTTAAAGAACACTGGTTCAAGTATCGGGGGGGTTTGTTGGCGTGTCAAAGCTACTGAAAGGTTAGACGCAGAAAGAAGGATCAAAGTGCTTACTGCATGAATGGCGGATTTAAATTGTGTTGAATCGACAATTTCGAAAAGAAATCTGCTTACATGCCCGGCGCGAGTGTCAGGCATGCAAGCAGAGGGTCGCATTGGAGAGCGGCGCTAAATCCAATTATTGGATGGTGAGAGTGACCTTTGTGGATTGCTGCAGTGCGCCGCTTTTCGCGGTGATGGTGATGTTGTACGAGGCGGCTGGAGCAGCGACGGCGTTGGAGTTGATTGAGGCTCCGCCGCCGCAACCGGTGACAGCAGCGGTGATTCCGGCCAGGATGAGCAGCCAGATCATGAGGCTTGCGTGACGAGCCAGGTGCCTGGCCGTCTTGCGCCAGCGGGCTACGGCTGCCAGAGGCAGGAAGAGCAGGCAGAGCAGGCCGCCGGTCAGGCTGCCTGGTTTGTGAAGCATGGCCGCGGCCGGGCTTTCCGACTGCGTTTGGACGGCGAAGGTGACGTTGGTCAGCCCGGAGCCTGCGTTGACGGTTGAGGGCGAGAAGGTGGCCGTGGCCCCGGTGGGAAGCCCGGTTGCGGTGAAGGTGATGGCGGCGGGGAAGGTGCTTCCACCCACCGGAGTGAGGATCAGGTTGAAGTTGGCCGTCCCTCCCGGGTAGACGGTGATGGAACTGGCTCCGGTGCCCAGCCCGAGGCTGAACGGGGCCACGATGGTGTAGCTGGCCGAAGCCATGCCGCTCGGTCCATAGCCGGAAGCCAGGGCGATGGCCTGGATGGTCTCGGCCGAACCGACGGTGATTGGCCCGGTGTAGACCGCGGAGCCGGTGGTTGGGGCGCTGCCGTCGGTGGTGTAGTAGATGGTTGCGCCGGGGATCTGGTCGGCGATGGTGAGCGACTGGGCTCCGGTATAGGTTCCCGAGCCGATGCTGAGCGTGGGGGTGGCCGTGGCCAGGGAACCCGGGTTGGGCTGATAGACCCACAGATCGTTCAGGTTGTCGTAGTTGCCGTTGGCGTCATAGCCGGCTCCGCCGAACAGCCACAGGTCGCCGTGCGCATCGGTCCATGCGCCCGAACTCCAGCGTCCGCCGGGAGCGTCGTTGCTGTCCGGCACGCCGCGCGAGCCGTAGTGCCCCGACTGCCCCTTGCCGGAGGCAGGAACCGTGTTGCTTCCGCCCACCCAGGCCCACTCTGCGGAGGAGAGCTGATACTCCCACAGATCGTTCAGGTCGCCGTTGACGCCGTTGGAGTCCAAGCCGACGCCGCCGAACATCCACAGGTTGCCGCTTGCGTCGGTCCAGCCCACGGCCTGGTTGCGTCCGCCGGGCTGGCTGGAACTGTCGCGGGTGCCGACCGTGCCGTAGACTCCGGCCTGTCCGCAGCCTGCGCAGCCGACCGTGTTGCTTCCTCCCATCCAGGCCCACTGCTGGCTGGAGAGGTTGAACTGCCACAGGTCGTTCAGATAACCCCAGGTTCCGGTTGAGTCGTATCCGTATCCGCCGAACAGCCACAGGTTGCCGCTCGGGTCGGTCCAGGTAACGGCCTGGTTGCGGCTGGAGGGCGTGTTGCCCGAAGCCCCCGTGCCGAGTGTGCCGTAGACGCCGTACTGGCCGCCGTTGGAGCCGACCGTGCTGCTGCCCGCCATCCACGCCCACTGCGCGGTGGAGGGGTTGAACTGCCACAGATCGTTCAGCGATCCGGAAGCGCCTGTGGAGTCGAAGCCGACGCCGCCAAACAGCCACAGGTTGCCGTTAGCGTCGGTCCAGCTGTTGGCGCCCCAGCGTCCGCCGGGGATGTTGGCCGCCGCCGGTGCGCCCAGCGTTCCGTAGACACCGGCGCGGCCCTTGCCCGCGGCCGGAACCGTGCTGCTGCCCGCCACCCAGGTCCATTCCTGCGAAGAGGGCGCGTACTTCCACAGATCGTTCAGGTCGCCGTTGAGGCCGTTGGAGTCGAAGCCCTCGCCGCCGAACAGCCACAGGTTGCCGCTCGGGTCGGTCCAGCTGACCGAAGCCTGGCGTCCGCCCGGGACTGCTTCGCTGCTTGCCGAGCCGATCGTCGAGTAGACGCCGGAACGGCCCTGGTTGGCTGCCGGAACAGTGCTGCTGCCGCCGACCCAGGCCCATTCCATGGTCGCGGGCGTGAACTCCCACAGATCGTTCAGGTAGCCGGAGTTGCCGCTGGCATCGAAGCCGCCGCCGCCGAACAGCCACAGGTTGCCGCTTGCGTCGGTCCAGGTGACCGAGCCGTCGCGGCCGCCCGGGGTGTTGGAGGCAGAGGGCGTGTTCAACTGGGCCATCACGCCGGGGATGGCCTTCAGCGTGCCGCCGGAGGAACTGCTGCCGTCCATCCACGACCATTTACCGCGTTTAACCGCGGCTGGAGGGGTATTGGCCTCGACGGTGAGCGTGCTCGAGCCAGAGGTCGAGCCCGAGGTTGCCGTGATGGTCACCGTGCCGGAGGCTACTCCGGTCGCAACGCCCGAGGCGCTGATGGTCGCATCCGCGTTGTTGCTGCTTGACCAGGTCACTGTCGACGTGCACGTCGAAACGCTCGAGTCGGAGTACGTGCAACTCGCCGCGTACTGCTGCGTGCCAGAGCCCGCTGTGATCGACGCGCTGGCGGGGGTGACATGAATGCTGGACAGGGTGGGAGTGTCGACGGTCAGATTGCTGGTCGCCGATTTGCTGCCAGAGGTTGCCGTGATGGTGGAGGAACCAGCGGCGACTCCCGTGGCGAGACCCGTTCCGCTAACGGTTGCGGCTGCCGTATTGCTGCTGGACCAGGTTACGGACGAGGTGCAATTGGAGCTCGTGCCGTCGGAGTAGGAGCAGGTCGCAGCGTATTGCTGGGTCCCCGTTCCGGCCGCGATTGTGGCGGTGGCCGGCGATACCGAAATACCGCTCAACGTGGCGGCAGTTACGGTCAGAGTGCTCGTGGCTTTGGTGCTTCCCGAGGTAGCGGTGATGGTGGAGGAGCCCGCAGCGACGCCCTTTGCGAGGCCGGAGGCGCTGATCGTTGCTGCCGCGGTATTGCTGCTGGACCAAGTGACCGTCGCGCTGCAATTCGAGGTGGTGTTATTCGAGTACGAGCAGGTTGCGGTGTACTGTTGCGTTCCGGTTCCGGCAGCAATGGAGGCTGTTGCCGGCGAAAGGATGATACTCGAGAGACTCGGGCTTGTGACCGTCAGGGCTGCAGATCCTGAGACTCCGTTCAATGTGGCTGCGATTGTCGCGCTGCCCGCCGCCAGGCCGGTGGCAAGTCCGCCGGCTGCAACCGTTGCCGCCGCGGTATTGTTGCTGGACCACGTGACGGTCGAGGTGCAGTTCGCGGTGGTGTTGTTGCTGTAGGAGCAAGTAGCCGTGAACTGCTGCGTCCCTGTTCCGGCCACGACGGATGCCGTTGCCGGCGTAACCGCGATGCTCGTTAATGAAGCAGCGGTGATGGTGAGGACACTTGATCCAGAGACAGATCCTGAGGTTGCCTTGATGGTTGAGGAGCCTGCAGCCACACCTGTAGCGACACCCGTGCTTGAAACTGTCGCGGCTGCAGTATTGCTGCTCGACCAGGTGACAGTCGAAGAGCAATTGGAGTTGGTGTTGTTGGAGTAGTTGCAGGTTGCAGTAAATTGCTGCGTGCCGCTTCCGGCGGTGAGCGTAGCAGTCGGCGGAGACACAGTGATGCTGTTCAGGGTTGCGGTGGTGACAGTGAGAACGCTGGTTACCTGACACGCTGGCAGAGGTTGCCGTAATGGTTGACGTTCCTGCAGCGACACCAATGGCAAGGCCAGTGCTTGAGACGGTTGCGGCAGCGGTGTTACTGCTTGACCAGGTCACCGTTGAAGAGCAATTGGCGGTGGTGTTGTTCGCGTAGGAGCAGGTGGCCGTGAATTGCTGGGTTCCGGTCCCAGCCACGACAGAGGCCGTCGCTGGCGACAAGGAAATGCTGGTCAGGGCTGGGTTGGTAACGCTGAGCGTTCCGGTTCCTGAAACTGAGCCCGAGGTCGCCTTGATGGTTGCCGTGCCGACTGCCACTCCTGTTGCGAGGCCATTTGAGGCGATGGTAGCCGCGGCCGTGTTGCTGCTCGACCAGATGACGGCAGAGGAGCAGTTGGATGTTGTGCTGTTGGAATAGGTGCAAGTGGCGGTGTATTGTTGCGTACCCATTCCCGCGACGATGGATGCGGTTGCAGGCGAGACCGCAATGCTGGTCACTGTTGGACCCGTGACGGTGAGCGTTGCCGATCCCGAGGTGCTGCCCGATGTAGCGGTGATGTTCGCGCTTCCCGCTGCGATGCCGGTGGCCAGTCCCGCGCTGCTGATGGTGGCAGCCGCGGGTTGCTGCTCGACCATGCGACGGTCGATGAGCAATTGGATGTTGTGCTGTTGGAGTAGGTGCAAGTGGCCGTGTATTGCTGCGTACCGGTTCCCGCGACGATCGATGCGGTTGCCGGAGTGACGGCGATGCTGCTCAAGGTCGGCGCTGTGACCTTGAGAGCGCCCGTCGCCGAAAGGCTGCCGGAGGTCGCTTTAATGGTTGTGGTACCGGCTGCAACGCCGGTCGCCATACCCGCGTTGCTGACAGTGGCAGCCGCTGTGTTGCTGCTCGACCAGGTGACGGTCGAACTGCAATTGGAGGTGGTGCTATTTGAGTAGGAGCAAGTTGCGGTGTATTGTTGCGTGCCTGTTCCGGCTGTAATGGACGCGGTCGCGGGAGTCAGCGTGATGCCGGTCATGGTCGGAGCTGTCACTGTCAGCGCGGCAGTTCCTGAAACACTTCCTGAGGTTGCCTTGATCGTCGACGAGCCCGCCGCGACTCCGGTGGCAAGGCCGGCGCTGGAGACGGTCGCCGTGGCAGTGCTGCTGCTGGACCAGGTCACGGTCGAAGTGCAATTCGAGGTGGTGCTGTTCGAGTAGGTGCATGTGGCAGTGTACTGCTGTGTGCCTGCTGCGACGATCGATGCGGTCGCGGGTGTAACCGCGATGGAGGTCAGTGTCGGAGCCGGGGCTTTGACGGTCAGAGTCGCGCTGCCCGAGATGCTTCCCGACGTCGCAGTAATGGTCGATGTGCCTGCTGCGATGGCCGTAGCCAATCCTGCGACGGAGATGGTTGCCGCGCCGGTGGTGCTGCTGGACCAGGTGACGGTCGAGGTGCAGTTGGAGGTGGTGCTGTTCGAATAGGAGCAGGTTGCCGTGTATTGCTGCGTTCCGAGAGCGGGGATGGATGCCGTCGCGGGAGTGACCGCGATGCTGGTCAGCGTTGCTGCAGCGGCGGTGAAGGTGGCCGTGACCGTGCAGTTGCTCGAGGGCATCTTGCCGCTGTCTGTGCTTCCGGAGACCGTGCCTCCGCATGTATCCGAGATGCCGATAAGTGTGCTTCCTGAGCTCGCGGTTGCGGAACAGGACCAGGCGGCGCCAGCGGCGTACGACCCGGCGCAGCTCGATCCCGAGAGGGTTCCCGAGCCGGTGCCCGCGATTGCGGTGCCTAATGTATAGGTCGTCGGTGCAGCGGCTGTGGTCCTATATGTGGTGACAGGGGCGCTATAGCCGCTGCCGTTATAATTCGTCGTCAGATCGGCGGCTACGCTGGAAATGTTGACCGGCTCGAAATCGCCAAGGGTCAGGCTCTTCAGGCAGGCAAGGTCATTATCGTTCCAACGGGCATCGGGGGTGCCGATCAGTCCCCCGGTTGATCCGTTGTCGGCCAGAATGATGCCGTAATTTCGAAACCCTTGAATGATGATGGCCGACTGGGGCTGGTTGCGGCACAACTCGGCGTGGCAACGCTCGCTTTGAGTCGATAGATTTCGCCCGCGGGGCCTGTCATGGTGCAGGAGGTGGGCGGGGCGGACTGCAGCAGCATACCGTTGCCGTCCGAGTAACCGCCGCTGCAACTGCCGACGCCGGCCTTGTGACGTTGCTGGCCAGACATAGCTAGCCAGCATGTTGTTGACTGTGAAGCGGACGGGGTGCTGGACGGAGCCGGCGGGCGCGGAGGGCGTGCCGGATCCGATGACTTCATCCGCATTCACAAGCAGGGGAGCCACCGGCAGACCGGCTGCATCGGTTGAGCCGTTGCCTGCGGCAGCATGGCCATCGCGTTGGTTCCGCTGGCGCCGATGTTGCTCCAGTATGCGTTGCTGCTATCGGACCATGCTCCATTCGCGGCGCCGCTGGCGTAGGGCGGAATGCCTTGCCACATCTCCCAGAGCTGGCAATAGGGACTGCTTCCTCCGGGAGTCTGCACGATGAGGGTGTGATTGTCGGATCCCGCTGAGGCCTCGTTGGAGGTAGACTCGATCGGCGCATACCAGGGGAAGGGTCCGGATGTGAAGTAGGACTGATACTGGGTCGTTTTGATCGAAACGTCGGCCTGGTTATAGGGAATCACCAGGAAGGGAATGCCGTTTGGCTGGTTCGCACTGAGC
>CAWBSV010000026.1:0-7227 GCA_963791505.1 uncultured Acidobacteriaceae bacterium | reverse complement strand
CGGTCCTGGAGGAAAACTCAACGACAGTTGGTGATTCTTCCCGTCCATCATCGGCCGCACCGCTTCCACTGCCGCGTCCACGACCTCGACGAGGGCCACCGTGTTCTTCTTCAGCTGTAGTTTGCCTTGCGTGATTCGCGCAACGTCGAGAAGGTCATCGAGCAACAGGGCCATGTGCCTGACTTGGCGCTCGATGATGATTTGCGCACGCTGCAACTGCGACTGCTCCAGCTGCGGCGAGGCCATGATTTTGGCGGCCGCGCGAATCGGCGCGAGCGGATTTCGCAGCTCATGCGACAGCGTCGCGATGAATTCATCTTTGCGTCGATCCTGCTCGCGCAGTTTGTGATTGAGGCTCGATAGACGTTGTTGGTCGAGTTTCTGGGCGGATACGTCGACGGTCACGCCGTCGAAGCGAGTCGGAGTGCCGTCGCTTGCGTAATCGGCGCCGCCAAGGGCGCGTATCCATTTCACCGCTCCCGTGGCCGGATGTACGGTCCGGTAAACGATGTCATAGGGCGTTCGGTCGCGGATCGAAGCGTCGATCGCGTTCCGGGTCATGGCGCGGTCATCTTCATGAAGTCTTGCGTAGAAATCATCGATGGTTATCCGGGCGGACGGTGCAAAAAAGAAATGCTCCTTGACTCGTTCGTCCCACTCGAGTTCATCGAAAGGCAGGTCGCAGTACCAGAAGCCCACACCTGAAAGCCGGGTCGCATAGTCCAGACGCGAACGATTGAATGCGAGCGCCCGATCGGCCGTGGTACGCGCCGTGACATCGACCCCTTGCACCAAGATGCCCGTGACGGAGCCCGCGCGATCGGTCATGGGTTGATAGACAAAATCCAGATACCGCTCATCGATCGGACCTTCGGGCGACACTTGGATGCCATACTTGGCGCCAAAGGCCGAGAAGGGCTGGCCGGTGCGATAAACCTCGTCCAAGAGCGTGACATAACCTTGCGCCACGGCTTCGGGAAGTGCCTCGGCGACCCTACGACCGACGACCGAGCGATGACCGACGAGCTTCAGGTAACCGGGATTGGCGAATTCGATCACATGATCGGGCCCTTCGAGCAGGGCCAGGAAGGTGGGCGCTTGATCGAATAGTTGCACGAACTTTTCGCGCTCCGTCGAAAGTCGCTGTTGGTTCAGCACCTGTTCGGTCGTTTCGCTGCAAATGACCAGGACGCCTCCCACGCCGTGCGGAAATCCCGGTTCATCGATCGGACTGTAGCCGTAAGTCCAATACACCGCCTGCAGCCCGCCGTGACGAACGATGGGGACCAATTGATTTTCGTGCCAGGTGGCGCCCTCGCCGCGCATCACCTGCTCGATCTGCGGTCCGATGATGGGCCAGATCTCCTCCCACGACGGGCGCCCGGGCGCACCCAGAATGGACGGGTGCTTTTCCGGACCCAGCGAGCGCGAATACGCATCGTTGTATAGGCAGATGTGCTCATGGCCCCAGAAAATAAATACCGGATGCTGCGTGGTTAGTAGGACACGCACGGCCGTGCGCAGCCCTTGCGGCCAGAACCGAGGCTCACCCAGCACGGTGGTCCTCCACGGATAGGCGCGGATGCGCTCGCCCATGGAGCCGCCGCCGGCTAGAAACTCCAGGCCATTGTCAGCAGATTCCACTCGCCCATCCCCTCTAGGGCTGCTCGCTCGTTCACCCAAGATGCGACGCGTAAGGAATGTATTTCAAGGCGGCGGGCGCTTCAGGAACCGCCCGCTGACAAGAGTTGGAAGTCGTCATCCCCGCGGCAAACTCTAACATTTTAAGGTTCGCCCGCGGGGCTAATCGACGGTCACATTGATTTGTCGAACTCGAGGCTCCCAGCCGCGGGAATCGCAGTTCCCCCTTTTCGATCAAAACTTCGAGAATGAGCGTCGTCCCGAGGGCACCGGCATCCGGTCGTCGAGCCGGCTCCGCCGCGAGTCAAGCGCATGGATTCCGCCGCCAGCTTCGTCGAGTTGCTTGAAACGCTCACGTAGAGGCATGCCTTGCCCCGATGAACTCCACAAGGTGTGTGCTGTCTTTGGATACGCAGCCTCCCCCCATGAAGCGAAGGTCCAAATGAGCATGAACCGATACGTTGCTTCACGGCTTCCGATCCGCACATTCGCATGCGGTGCTTTCCAGGTCGTGGTCCTGCTGGTTTGTCTCGGCGACATGGTCTTTGCCCAGGCAGTCCCGGCGCCCGGCCCTGTGGAGGATCAACGGATGCTCGCCTACGCGGAGCCAGGACAGTTGGTCGATATCGGTGGCCGCCGTATCAATCTGCACTGCATGGGTGAGGGAGGCCCCACGGTCATTCTCATGGCGGGCATCTTCAGTTGGTCGGTGGTTTGGTACAAAACCCATCCCGTCATCGCACACAATGCCCGCGTCTGTGCCTTTGATCGTGCTGCGTATGGCTTCAGTGATCCCGCTCCCCGGCCGCAGACCATCTCCGAAGTGGTTGAGGATCTGCACAAGGCTCTCCACGCCGCCCGAATATCGGGACCGTATGTCCTGGTGGGGCATTCGTTAGGCGGCCTCGATGCGCGGGTTTATGCGCAACGTTGGCCGAAGGAGATCGCGGGCATGGTCCTTATCGATACCAGCCCCGCCGGAGAAGGGCTCATCGACGAGAATCAACCGGGATTCGATGAGGCGGCCGGGCGAGATAACTACGCGGCCGACATGCTCCATTGCGCTTTCTTGGCGATGAAGGGACCGTTCGAACCCTCCAGCTCGGACTTCAAAGACTGCTCCGGCACCTTGCCGACCGGCACGCCAGCCGCATTTCAGAAGGTTTGGCCACGGTTCTTCACGCCCTTCTATTTTGCCGACAAGGTCTCGCTCATGTCTTGCTTGTACACACACGAATACGACAGCGCCGACCATCAGCACTTTGGTTCAATGCCACTGGTTGTGCTGTCGATTGAACACCCTTGGGACACAGGGACGCCTGCCGGCGCGCGGCTCGACCAATCTTACGGCAAGATCTGGAACGCTCTGCATGAGGACCTGGCGCACCTTTCCTCGCGCGGCACGCACCGGATCATCAAGGGCTCAGGGCACCACATTCAATTGGATCAGCCTCAGGCTGTCATTGACGCCGTGGACGAAGTGCTCAACCAGATTCGGGCTGGAGCTGCCCCGTTTCCGTAGACAGTTTATCGTCTTAGCTTCTTGATCATCGTCTTCATGCATCTTGCACAGCAAGCGCGGTCTGCCGCCGCAGGCGGCAGAAGCTCTCGGCTGATTCGAAATCGTCCACGCCGTCGGTTCAACCTCCCTCGCGAGTTCCGCGGGACTGCGCCCGGGTCAACTCCAAAGCTTCATATATTGACCTCACCGCCAAGGATACTTTGCTCGATCTTGAGCTTTTCTCGGTCGAATATAGACACGGCCTCTTCCCTGAGTTGACCCGCTTCAAGCCGAATTGCCTCGAGCTTCTGGACAATCGCTTCCTGCCTCTCGCGCGTTGGCAGCGGAATTAGAATTTTTGCGAGAACGTCGGGCCCTACGCCCGATTGATTGTTCCAATTCGTGCACAGCTTAAAAAATACTTGTCGCCGCTGGTAAAGATTAAGCACATACCGGAGATACTTGGCGCTGACCAGAGAATCTTTCGACCCAATGCGCGTGATGTGGTTTGAACAGAAGTACGTGCCGTCCAAGTCGAAATAAGTGGTTTTCCCAACTTGCTCTTGGCTATTTGTATTATTAAATAAAACCTCGCCTTTTCGTAGCACTTCTCCCTTGCGGACTTGGAGTTCCGCCGGGTCGATCATTACGTTGCGGTTGAACACAAGCTCTCGGTCATTGCTTATATTTGTTGGCCGTACTTGGATAATTCCATCACTTTCCTCTGATTGCTCTCCTCTCCCGGCAGGAAACCCCGATAAGAAATAAGCGACCACCTGCCCGAGCTCGTGCAATTTGCAGTTCCCGTTTCTGACAAAATAGAAAATGTCGCCCTGGTAAAATAGAGGATCACAGCGGTTGCCAGTCACTTGCGCCGCTCTTACACGGAACATTCGCTGATCGATAGCATTGGGAGGAACGGAGGTCGTGGGAATCTCAAGCTCACTCAACAGAGCATCGTCGATACTGCCTAGGAGTTCGCCCGCCTTGGCAAGACACGATTCATATCTTCCTACTGCAGCCTCAATAAGCTTCGGCAACCGCGCGTTCACTACGACCGGAATCGACAGAAGGGCCGCATAGTCGAGCGCAGGGCGGGTACCACCAGTCGAACGACGAGAAGCTAAGCGCTCTACGCTGTCGAGATTCAACCACGCCGCTAACGCCTCGCTAATTGCCCTATTTCCTGTTTGAATTGCCACGATATGCTGATTAATGTTTGCCTCACATCCCTGAGGAACGACTGATGCGACGGCCATTCGACCCACCCCGGTAATCTTCACCAACAGCTCTCCGCCGAAAACCCTGCTTCGTCGCAGTAGCCCCTCGTGGGTGCTACGCGTGATCAGCCGGCAATCCTCCAGGTTCAAGCGACCCGTAGTCGAAAGATTCTGAACCCGTATAAAGGGAATCCCATCGGCAGTCTCGGTATAGTGAGTCTCTGCCTCTTTAGTTGAAGGTGTCGACCCTCCTGCCATGCGAAGCGTGTAATTTCGGAGTCGGGTGGCCGTTACTTGCCGTATCCGATTCTCAAGAGCCACATGTTCCGGTCGAAAATAGGCAGGGTCCCAACGCCCATAGATATCCGCTTTCCGAGTAAGGAATATCTTCGATATGTTCACTGGCTTCGAGAGCGCAAACTTCACTCGCGCCCATCCTCAACGGCCGCAATAAAGCGCGCCAGCTCGTCGCCGATTACTTCCAACTCGTTTACCTTCGTTTCGCGTCCAGTTGCGTCATAGCCAATGTCCTCGGCGATGGCCATGAAAATATTGTAGTCCGGCAATTCCTCACGTCGCGCTTCCTCGTAGATTTCAGTGAGGCGAAATCTGATTTCATCGAGTTTTTTTACAGAGTCTTCCGAGATCGCCTTCGCCGCCTCAAAGTAGTGGACGTTTGTTTTTCGCTCGACAGGGCTCAGATTTATAAATTCAGGACGGCGATTCAGCTCCTGCAGAGCCTCTTTTTTCTTGCTTTCTATTTGCGCGGCTTGCTTCTCAAAGTGCTCGCTCGCGCGAATGCGGTCTTTTATTGATTGTTTTGAATCGCGGATTCGTTCTGTCTCTCGGTTCGAGAGCTTCTTCAAAAACAACACTGAACTCTTGACGCCGGCACCCGTGGTCGTGAATGCCGTTCCGGGTAACGACACTACAGCGACAATTCGGTACATCTCTTCAATCTCATCCCGAACATATTGAAGGCTTGAATTCGTCAGAATGCCGTCTGGGATCACGACCGCCAGGTAGCCGCCGTCCGCCAAATAGTTTCTGCACTGTTCGATGAAAAGGATCTCAGTATCTTGCCCAGGTCGCATAGCCTCCTTGCTCTTAAGATTCAGCCAATCCTCGTGCCGGACGGCAAGGCGGTATTGATGCATGTACGCTTTTTCGGTCTGTTTCACAGTCGAGCCGAAAGGGGGATTTGTAATGATGAAGTCGAATCGGCCCTCCGCGAACCCTTGGTTTTTGGTTTTGGTTCGAAGCTCTATGGGAGGCACGAGACCATCGTGCGCTACTACGTTCGTGTGACCATCGTCGTGGATGATCATGTTCATCTTTGCGGTGCGGGCAATTTGCTCGTTTATTTCAATGCCGAAAAGATTGTGTTGCGCGAAATCGTGCCAGTGACGATGATGTTGCGCGCCCTCTGGAGGGCCAATTTGATTCGGGTAGTAGATATCGGCTTCTTTGCGAATCTTATCGAGCGCGTGGAGGAGAAAGCCCCCGCTGCCACATGACGTATCGAGTACAAGCGAATCGTGGGAGATGGGAAGACAATCTACGATAAATTTTACGATCGGACGGGGTGTAAAATACTGCCCGAAATCGCCGCGAAAGAACGACCCCATGAAGGTTTCGAATGCGCGACCTTTACTATCCAGATCCGTTTCGGACAGATTTATGCTTTCGAGGTAGCTTACGACCGTTCTTGCCTTGGACGCGCTGAGGCGAATATCGTCTTTAAAAACCTCGGCGTCTTTCTTTCGCCCTTCCTCATATAATTTTTTTAGGCGTTCAAGCAAATCCTGCTCGGTTTTATCGCGCGTATCTTCAGAGAAGATCTGGAAGTCGTATGGGTCACCGGCTTTTCGTAATTTTCTTTCATCCCATAACTTGCAGAATATTAGCTTATCGAGTTCGTCGAATGCTTCCGATGGATTGAGTTCTCCGCCGCCCCACAAGGCTTGATGTGCCTGCTGGAATCTTCGAGTTAATTCATCTTGACTAACAAGCTCCAAAGAAAACAACTTCTGACCATTTTTAGTTGTGCCACCACCAACAGCAAACTTGAATCGCGCCAGCTCAGTTACGCCGAACTGCGGCACATCGGGAATCGTTATGCGATCTTTCGGCTTTCTGACCGGGATTTCGAAATATTCATTCTTTAGTTTGCTTGTTGCCCATACATATCGGGCTCCCTCAGCAACTGCGTAGCTGACTGCCTGGTCGGCGGCACGAGCGAATTCAAGCTCACTAACGTCCGGCCTTTTGCATTCTGTAACGATTAGTGGAGACTTCATCGCGGCGTCGGAGTAGACGATAATGTTCGCTTCTCTGGTGTCAGACCCCATTTGTACAGGGACAAAGAGTTGAATCTGTTTTACGGGATATCCATAAATCAAGACAAGGCGCAGAAAGGAATCACACTGCACCTGCTCCTCAGGATTGACGTAGTTACGCCTTCGACCCTGGTTCAAATAAACGACGTATTTGCCGTCGTCTTCCATTCTAATTAGCTTTTGCTTGATACCTGTTTCAATTAGGTCCATCAGTCAGTTTCAACCTTTAAGTAGCGGAATCCAATTTCCATAGTTATCACGCTCATACTGTTTCGGGCAGCCGTCTCTGAGTCGGTGGCTGTCTCCGGTCGTTATTGGACATCAATGCCCTCGTTTCTCACGCTGCCAATTTCAGTCTTGGCTTGAGTCCGGCCCTCGATGCCAATCGAACTAACATGTCCAAGCTGAATTGACCGAATTTGCCGCGCTTTATGTCAGACACCCGAGCCTGTGTGATACCCAGCAGCTTTGCTGCTTGAGTCTGCGTCAGGCCGCTTTCTTTCAGCCATTGTTCCAATCCTCTGAG
>CAWBSV010000025.1:0-142264 GCA_963791505.1 uncultured Acidobacteriaceae bacterium | reverse complement strand
CTCCTTCACGCGCCACTATGAGCATCAGGGCGGCGACCCCGGCCAGAGCGCGGTCGACGATCTCGCGACCCTTGGATTTGTAACTCCCACGGCAGCCGACGAAGTGTACAAGACGCTGCCTTATGTCACGTTCAACGACGCGGGCGGCGGCATTGGTGGCACCGCGAACTACAACACCTTCATCTATGCCAGCGAAAACAGCGACGTGAATGGGACGCTGACCAAGGATTTCGGCAAGCATGAAATCAGTGCCGGCGCAGAATACATGAAGCGTTTCCTCAATGTCGGCCAGCCTCCCGCACCTTCTGGTAACTATCAGTTCGACATCTCCGCCACCGATCAGGCATCCGGCGCCGCAAACCCGGTCGGAGGCAACGACTTCGCTTCCTTCCTCATCGGCATGGGGACTTCGCCCGGAAACGAAAACACAAACTTCACCAAAGATCTCTTTGTCGCCGAAGCCAGTCCTTACTACGCAACGTTTATTCAGGACACCTATCACGCCAGCAAAGATCTCACCATCACTGCCGGCCTTCGCTGGGACATCTTCGGCGGCCGCACCGAACGTCACAATCGCCTCGAATACTTCAACCCCTCCGTTGCTGCCAACTCGCAAGGCGTCTCCTATACCGGAGCGGAAGTCTACGTCAACGGCAACAATCGCACGCCCTTCGCCACCAATCTCACAAACTTGAGCCCGCGCCTTGGATTCTCCTGGCAGCCGGCTAGTCATCTTGTCGTGCGTGGTGGCGCCGGTTTCTACTTCGGACCCAGTTCACAGATGGTGGGCAGCGCAAGCCTCGACAGCGACGGCTACTCCTCCATCACCAGTTGGAATTCGACCTGCTTGAACGCGGATGGGAACACGACGTTCTTCGGCACTTCAGGCTGCGCGGGCGCTGCGCCCGGCAGCCCGGCGCCAAGCTTCACCGGCATTTATTCCCTCACCAATCCCTTCCCAACCGGCGTGGTTCCCCTGATCAGCGCTCCCAGCGGCCTGGCCAACAATCTTGGCCAGACGCTCAACGCGGTTCTGCATTCGCAGCGCACCCAGGAAACCTACAACTTCAACTTCGGCCTCGAATATGAACTGCCCCACGGCTTCGTCATCAGCGCGGGATACGTCGGCAGTCGCGGCTTGTTCTTGCCCTTCGCCGCTGTTGATCTGAATCAACTTGATCTGGGCACAATCGCAGCCAACGGCGCTTCTCTGTGCGTTGACACCTCAGACCCCGCCTGCGTCATGGTGCCGAATCAGTGGGCAAACATACAACCCTCAACGAACGCCAACGCTGGTGCCGCCACGGTGCCGCTATGGGTCTCATTGCAGCAGTTCCCTCAGTTCGGAAGCGGTAGTTATGGAGCCGGCAACGGCGTCAATATCCACGGCTATCCCGGCGGCGATTCGGAATACAGCTCGCTCCAGACCAAGGTGCAGAAGCGCCTCAGCAAGCACTTCACCACCCTTGCCTCGTTCACCTGGGGCAAGCTCATCACCGACGACGGCAACCCTCCCCTCGGCTTTGTGGGCACGCATGCCGGAGCCCCGCAGGATTGGAGAAACCCCAATCTGGAACACTCCGTCAGCCCGCAGGATGTGAAGTATCAATTCACCTGGGACGTCTCCTACGACCTGCCCGTGGGCAAGGGCCGCGCCCTGAACACGAGCGGCGTTGGCGACGCGATACTCGGCGGCTGGACCGCCAACGGCATCGCCTACTTCAGCGACGGCATCCCCATTAACTCGCCGGTGATGGGTTCATCGATCTCCTACTTCAATCAGCGCACTGACATGACATGCAACCCCAGCAAGGGCGCGCAACACAAAGCAGGCAGCTTCGACAGCAGCGGTAATTACATCCCCGATTCCGGTTGGTTCAACCAGGATTGCTTCACCGCGCCGTCATCGCCCTTTGTTGCCGGATCCGCACCGGCCTACCTCGACAACGTCCGCACCCAGGGCGCCAACGATGTCGATCTCTCTCTCTACAAGGCGTTCAAGCTGGGCGGCGAGCGCAATCTGCGCTTCGATATCTCCTGCTACAACGTAGCCAACAAACCGCAGTTCGCAGCGCCAAACGTCTCCGCACAATCGACGGGCTACCTGCTCTTCGGCAACATCACGGCCGACCTGAACAGCCCCGCGCCAATTCCAGTTCGGATCGCGCTTTACGTTCTGAATGTGAAAAGCGAGAGCGGAAAAGTGAAAGAAAAAATGAGGGCGGATGGACTCTTCGTCCAACCGCCCTTTGCTCGTTCCCTGATCTTCTCTGCCGGAATTTATGCCGTCCAGGCCGCCGTTCGGCTTGCGCGAGCTGCCGACGAATAACCCATGTCCGCAGAAATTCCGCGCACGCATTGCAGAAGGTGATTCGCAATGGTGGGCAGTTTCTGCGCTGTTACCCGGAAGCTCGGTCCCGACACGCTGATCGCCGCCACGGGCAGGCGCTGCGCATCGAGCAGCGGAACCGCGATGCAGCGCAGTCCCTCTTCCAACTCTTCGTCGTCCACCGCATAGCCGCGGCGCCGCGTCTTCTCCATCTCCGTGCGCAACGCGTCCGCGCTGGCGATGGTACGAGTTGTAAACCGCTCGAACCGCGTGCGGCGGATGATCTCCGCAGCCCGATCCTCGGGCAGAAACGCCATGATGGCCTTGCCAACCGAGGTACAGTGCACAGGATTGCTCGAGCCAATGCGCGTAATCATTCTTACCGAGCGGGCCGGCTCAATCTTGTCGATGTAGATAACGCGCGCCGCTTCAAGAATGCACAAGTGCGCGGTCTCTTCGGTCTCGGCAACCAGCCTGCGCAGGTGGGGTTGCGCACGCTCACGCAGGTCATACTGCTCGATGGCCCGATTGCCAAAGTCGAACAGCCGCAATCCCAGCCGGAACTTTCCGTTGCCGGTGCGTTCGACCATGCGATGGCGCTCAAGCACCATAAGAAAACGATGAGCCGTGCTCTTGTGTAATTGGAGAGAGGACGCGACCTGAGCCAGGCCAAGGGGCGTCTCGCTCTCCCCAAGAAGATCCAGAACAGCAAATGCCCTGTCGAGGGCTTGAACTTTGTAGGTACCTTGCGGTGAAGCGTCTCGCATTATGGTCCTCGATTCCGCCAAGTGGTGACTTTTAAGTTTCCGCCTGCCGTTGGGCGACGTGTCAAGTTCTGAGACGCAATTTCTATGGGTGGGATCGAATCTTCAGTGATCGGCCGTCACCATTTCAGGCGGTCTGCGCCTTCCAATCCAACCGCTTTTATGGCCTTCGCTCGGCCAGAGAAGGACTCTTGAGCCGCCTTGACGAATTCCTCCGCCGCCACCAACAATGAAAATACAAGGCGTTCAGCGAATCGGAGAACCGGATGAAGCTAGCACCGTTTTTGCCCTCTTGGCGCTTGCCGCCGCGCCCTTCGAGCGCAGGACAAAGCCCCGTTCGATTGGCACTATCACCAGGTTCCTGATCAGGATGGCATCTACTACGCCGGGCCGGAAGTGACGGCGCCCACCATGCTTAAGACGGTCTATGTCGCCTACCCCACCGGCATCACAGGCAAAGACGCAGAAGGCATGACGGTTTTTGCCCTGGTGATCGGCGCCGACGGCCTCCCAGCTCATATCCAGACCTTGAAGTCGCATGGAGAGGTCTTTGACCGCGCCGCGCTCGCGGCGCTCAAGCACTCCACGTTCGCTCCCGGCAAGCTGGGTGACAAGCCGGTGCCGGTATGGATCGATGTCCGCGTGGTCTTCTCGGCCAATCGAGCGCCCACCACGCCGCAGGTTCTCATCACGGAGCGCGATCTGCCCGCGCCGCCCGATTCGAAGTTTCTCGACAAAAACAATAAGCCACTCTCCTACACGCCACCGTTCCTCATCCACAGTGTGGACGCGGATTTCCCCAATCCCGGCGCGAAACACCCTTATGTGCAGGTCGCCGTTGTGACTGTGCTGGTGAGTGACCAAGGGCTACCCAAAGATGTGCACGTTGTGCGCGGTTTGGGCTTCGGGCTCGATCAGAAGGCCGCGGCCGCGGTCATGCACTACAAGTTTCTGCCGGCAACCAAGAAGGGCGTCCCCGTTGAGGCACGCACCAATGTCAACGTCAGTTTTGTGGAGTTCTGACCGCTGGCCTTATTGCGCTGCTTCAACCGTATCGCCTTCGCCCGGCGCAAGAAACAGATTGGCCTCCACGCCATGCTGCCGCCGGTAGAGATCGAAGTACCGGCCTCCCAGCGCGAATAGTTCCGCGTGATTGCCGCGCTCCAGAATGCGCCCGCCTTCGACCACCAGAATCTGCTCGGCTCGGCGGATGGTTGACAGCCGGTGCGCAATCACGAAGGTCGTCCGCCCCTGCATCAACTTGTTGAGCCCTTCCTGGATCATCTGCTCCGATTCGGAGTCGAGTGAGCTTGTCGCTTCGTCCAGAATCAGGATCCGCGGTTCCGCCAGCAGCGCCCGCGCGATCGAGAGCCGCTGCCGCTGGCCGCCTGAGAGCTTCACGCCGCGCTCGCCCACAATCGTGTCGTACGTGTCCGGAAACCGCTCGGCAAACTCATCCACGCGCGCCGTGCGGCATGCAGCGAGAAACTGCTCCTCCGTCGCTTCCGGCCGTGAAAACATGATGTTCTCGCGAATAGTTCCGTCGAAGAGAAACGAGTCCTGCAGCACCACGCCCAACTGCGAGCGATAGGTATTGAGGTCCACCTGCGGCCAGATCGATGCCGTCCACCAGCACACGGCCCTTGGTCGGCGTATGGAAGGCGCACACCAGGCTGATGATCGTCGACTTCCCTGATCCCGATGAACCAACCAGCGCCGTCACCGTGCCCGGCTCAGCGATAAAACTCACTCCGTGCAGGACTGTCTTGTCCGCTTCGTAGGCAAACTCCACATTCTCAAATCGAACCTGGCCTTCAATGGGCGGCATCGCAATCGTGCGGCCCGCGACCTTGTTCTCTTCAAGCTCCGACATGATTTCGTTGGTGCGGTCCAGCCCCGCGAACGCGTCCGTCAACTGGGTGCCGATGTTCACGATCTGAAAGACCGGCGCAATCATGAAGGCGAGAAACATGTTGTAGCTGAAGTAGTCGCCGACCGTCCACGTACCCTTCAGCACGCGATGCCCGCCCAGCCACATCACGATCGCCGAAACCAACCCCAGCACCGTGGTCGACGCGGCGCCGAGCGCGCTGGTCATGGTGAGCGACTTCATCACGTTCGCCAGCAGCCGCTCCACGCCCTCGCCAAACACGCTCGCTTCGCGCTCTTCCGCGTGATAGCCCTTGATCACCCGCACGCCGCCCAGCGACTCCGTCAAGCCGCCCCGTCACTTCCGCATTGATCTTGCCGCGCTCCCGGAAGATGGGGCGAATCATCTTGAATCCGTACTGCAGGACGAAGACAAAAACCCCCATCACGGCAAACACAGTCAGCGTGACCGTGAAGCTGCGGTGCAGCAGATAAAGAAACGCCAGCACCGCCGTGAGCATGCCGCCCACAAAATCCACCAGCCCCGTACCCACCAGGTTGCGCACGCCTTCGACGTCCGTCATGATGCGCGCCACCAGCGTGCCTGTGCGGTTTTCGTCGTAGTAGGCAACGGAGAGCAGCCCCACGTGCTTCTGCACCTGGCGCCGCATGTCGGCAATCAAGCGCTGCCCAGCCTTGGAAAGCAACTGCGTCAGCGAGAAAGACGTGATTGCCTGAACGACCATCGCGGTGAATACGTACACAATGAGCCTGGGAAGCAAATGCGGGTCACCTGAAGGCTTGAGCACCTTATCCAGCAGCGGCTTTGATGTGTACGGCATGACAAGGCCCGCAACGCGATTGACCACCATCAGCGCCATGCCCGCAACGATCAAGCCCTTGCGCGGCGCCATCAGACTCCACACCTGGGGCAGCACCTTCTTGATGCTGGGCTTTTTCTTCTTCGCGTCCTCTGGAACCGAGCGCGCACTGCGGCCGTGCGGCGTGCGCTCCGCACGCTGGCTCATGCCCATGCCCCCACTACGCATCGTCCCCAAGCGCTACACCTTGCCTGAACGGCGTGCTGCGATGAAGGAGCGAACACAGAGGATCACGTAGATCAGCAGCAAGCCCGCCATCGTGACTTTTGCGAAGAGCGCTATGCGGTCGGGTTCCAGCCCCGCAGCCGTGGCATGCACGTAACCGCGAATCGCTTCCGCCGCCCCGCCCAGAAATCCAAGCAGCCCGATCGTCACGTTGATGTGCATGAAAAGCTTGCGCCGGCTTTCGTTGTCGCTCATCGCCAGAAAGCCGAAGACCCCCAGCGCTAACCCAAACCATGCCGGGATCAGGGCCGTCACATGGATGCTGCCCGTCCCCACGTAGCTCGCAAGCCCCAGCCCGACCAGCAGGGCCGCGAACACAATCGTAACCTTCGCCATCAGGCAGTTTCCTCTCGGTACTGGCTCAGGATACCAGTCGCCCCAAACGATTCCATTTGAGGGGAAATCCAGCTCGAGTTCTCGAGTACTGCCTGATGGATGTCCGCCTTGCCCTCGGCGATGCAATCTCTGCGCCTGCCGCCCCGTTATCTCTGGATCCGCGCGGATCCGCCCTTGGCAAACGCGCGCACTTGCTCCAGCGTAGCCATCGTCGTATCGCCAGGAAATGTCGTCAGCAACGCCCCATGCGCCCATCCCAGCTTGATCGCTTCTTCAGGCGTTTCGCCGTTCAGAAGTGCATAAATGAATCCCGCCGCAAAGCCGTCGCCCCCGCCCACGCGATCGTAGACATCGAGTTCAGCCGTCGGAGCGGCATAAGTCTTCCCATTGATCCACGCCACTGCGCTCCAGCTATGCCGCCCCGTCGAGTGCACTTCGCGCAGGGTTGTGGCCACCGCCTTGACATGCGGATGCTTCTTGACCACGTTGTCGATCATGGCGAAGAAAACGCTTGGATCGAGCTTCGACTTGGCTGCAACCTCCGGCCCCGGAATTCCCAGTCCCTTCTGCAAGTCCTCTTCGTTGCCCACCAACACGTCCACGTTCTGAACAATCGTGTTGATAATCTCCACTGCCCGCTCGTTGCCGCCGTGAATCTTCCAAAGCTTCTCGCGGAAATTCAGATCGAAGGAAGTGACGGCGCCGGCGGCCTTAGCTGCCTTCATCATCTCCGCCGCAAGCGGAGCAGTCGTCGGCGACAAGGCCGCGAAGATTCCTCCGGAGTGAACCCACTTCACCCCCCCGGCAAAGATGCCGGCCCAGTCAAAGTCACCCGGCTTCAACTGCGCCGCCGCCTCATTCGCCCGGTTATAGAAAACCACCGGGGCCCGCACGCCAAAACCGCGATCGCTATACACGGCAGCCATGTTCGGCCCGGTCACGCCATCGTGCTTGAAATGCTTGTAGAACGGCTTCACCCCCATGGCCCGCACCCGCTCCGCAATCAAATCGCCGATCGGGTAGTCTGACATGGCCGAGGCAATCGCAGTCCTCATTCCAAAACAGTCGGAGAGATTCGCCGCCACATTGAACTCGCCGCCGCTCACGTGAATCTGGCACTCAGTGGCCTTGCGAAACGGAATGATGCCGGGGTCAAGCCGGTGCACAAGGGCGCCCAGCGAAAGAAAATCCAAATCCGCATCTTTGCGAAGACTCAATCCATCCGTCATCCCGAAATTCCTCCTCGATCGTGAATGCTGCCTGCGCTATCTTGTTTCAACTTCGAACTATGTCATAAAGAATGATACATCCATTAGCTCTTTGCGCCAAATAAGTGCTCCACATCGCCCGCCACCTGGTCGACCGTCCATTCATTGCCTGGATAGAACTGGACCACCTTGCCATCGGGGCCGATCAGCGTGGTTGAGAGCGTGTGCGTAATGGTCTGGTCAGCCTCGTCGCGAATCCCAACATCGAAGAACTTTGCCATCTCGTCGAGAACGGGCTGCTGCGGCACGGCAAAGTCCCAATGCGAAAACGCGTCTTTCGCGTCGCTGCCGATATACGTCGCCCCATACGCCCGCAGACGCTCTGGCGTATCGTGTTCGGGATCGAAGCTCACGCAAAGCAGATGAGTTTTGCCGTAAATCGCCGGTTCCCTCGCCAGCCGTCGATTGATCTCGGCGAAATTGCGTGTCACGCGCGGACAAAAATCTGGCAGCGGACACCGCGTATAGATAAACGTCACCAGCAACGCCTCGCCATGAAACTGGCTCAGGTGAATCATGCGCCCATCTTCATTACGCATCTTGAAGTCCGGCACCGCATCGCCGGCCGTCGGCACGTGATACGCGACGGTAGGACGATAATCGGGCCGTCCCTGTGCGACAACAACCAGGTGATCCAACACCGTTGTTCCGTTCGGATCCTTCGGAACCAGCACGTCGGCCGTGATCACATCGCCCGCATGCAACTCGCTAAGGATGCTTGCGTCCTTTAGCTTGTACGGCATGGTCATCGCATCCATGAAGCCGGGAATCGCCTCATGGTTGAGCGTCACTTCACCTTTTGCGGCATCCGTTCGCACAACTTTGCCACGCAGTTTGTAGACCTGGAAGCGCTGATCTGCTGCGCTTTGCGAGCCCGGATCCTGTCCGGACCGGCATCCGGAAAGCACCGCAACCGCGAGCACTACGCAAGCACACCATCGACGCATCACGGCCCAGTGTACTACCGCAGGCACGTCTTCTTTTCCCAGGTACGTTGAGATCCGCGCTCATATCCGGGGCGTATTCGCGTTCCCCCCGGCGCGCAGCGTATAACGCTGGAATGGAGCAATTCCCTCCCTCCGAAGTCGACGCAGTTCTGCGCCAGGGCGGCATCGTCGTTGCATCCAGCGAGCGAGCCAGCCGGGCTCTCACCCTCGCCTTCCATCGCGCGCGCCAATCCGGGGGATTGAGAGCGTGGCCCGCACCCAACATCTTCGACTGGAAGACATTCGTTCACAATGCCTGGCTCGAAAAGACCAGCGAGATGGCCTCCGGCGGCCGCCTGGTCTTGAATTCCACGCAGGAACAATCGGTCTGGGCCGAGATCGCGCGTAAAGGCGGAACCCTCGCCGCCTTCCTTCCCGCGCCGCTCCACCGTCTCGCATCCATGGCGATGCATGCGCATGAACTCATCTGCTCCTACGCCCCGCGCCTGCTTCGAAGCAGCGCTCGCGCCGGCTGGCAGAACGACCCCGCAGAATTCAGTGTGTGGCTTTCAGAATTTGAGGCCTCGTGCCGCGCGCAAGACTTGATCAGCCCCGCACGCCTGCCCCTCGAACTCATCGAGACTTTCAGTGCCTCCGCGGCGGGAAACGCGCATTCGTCTCGCCCTCCACTTCTGCTCGCCGGCTTCGATCGCCTCACTCCCACCCAGTCACAATTCTTCGCCGCCTGGGGCAGGTGCCGCGAAATAGCGTCGGGCGAATCAGCAAAGGACATCCACTTTCACTCTGCTCCCGATGCTTCCACAGAAATAGACGCCTGCGCGCATTGGTGTCGCTCCATCCTCGACACAAAGCCGAACGCCCGCATCCTCGTTCTTTCCCAGGATGTGTCAAAAAAGCGCGGGGAAATTGAGCGCGCTTTTCGCCATTCTCTGCCCACAGACAACGATGACACGTCCTTCGAGTTCTCTCTCGGCGCGCCCCTGGCCTCGGTTCCCCTTACGCGCGCCGCCCACCTGATCCTCCGCTGGCTCTCCACCCCGCTTGCGGAAGGCGAACTCGACTGGCTATTCTCGATGGGCCGCGCTGCCGTAACCGTGGAGGAGGCCCGAAGCCTCCAGGCACGCATGCGCCGCCTGCGCCGTCGCGGGCTTGAACAACCGCAATGGACAATCGAGCAATTCATCGCGGCCGACTCGAAAGCCTCACTCCCCACATCCTGGATCGCGCGGATTCGTCAAGCCCAGAACCGTCTACGCGAAGGCAATCGTCGCCCGCAAACTCCAATCGAGTGGGCCGGTCTCATCCCCAGGCTGCTCGATGACATCGCGTGGCCCGGCGTGCATGCGCTCTCCAGTGCCGAATTTCAGGCCGAGAGCCGCTTGCAGCAAGCCATCGACACAGCGGCGTCTCTCGGTTTCGATGGCCGCCGCATCGCCTGGCACGAATTCGTATCCGCTCTCGACCGCACCCTGAATGAAACCCTCTTTGCCCCAGAATCGAAGAATGCGCCCGTTCAGATCGCGGGACCCGCCGAATCCGCCGGGCTTTCTGCGGACGCGATCTGGTTTCTCGGAGCGAACGAAGATCAATGGCCAGCAACCGGAACGACGCACCCGCTGCTGCCGCCCGAGGTTCAACGCGATGCGGCCATGCCGCACGCGACCCCGCAACTTGACTGGGATCTCTGTGCGCGCATGACTGAGCGGCTCATTGCCTCTGCACCCGACGTCCACTTCAGTTATGCGGGCCAGCTCGAAGGCAGCGCTTCGCGCCCCTCGCGCCTTATCACGCAGCGCGTCGGGCCGCCGAAGCCGATCCCCGCCGCATGGGACTCGCGTCACGCACACAAAGCGAAGACTGTCCGCATTGAAGACTGGTCCCAGATTCCTTTTCCCTTAGAAGCTACCCTGGGCGGCTCCAGCGTGCTCACTGCGCAATCGCAGTGCCCCTTCAAAGCCTTCGCGATGTCGCGCCTCGATGCCAACACATGGGAACCGGCAGAAGCTGGCCTCTCTCGAAAACAGCGCGGTCAGCTTCTTCACGCTGTGTTGCACGCGGTATGGGCCGGGCCGCCTGAGGGCCTTCGATCTCATTCCGACTTGCAGTCCACGATCCGATCCGGGCTGCGCACTTTTGTTGCGGGCCACGTCCGCCGCGCATTGCAATCCGAAATCAAAGCCGCATTGCGCAATCGCCTGCCTCGCCGCTATCTCGATCTGGAAGAGCGTCGCCTCGTCGATTTGGTCAGCGAATGGCTCACGTTCGAATCCACGCGCGTCCCTTTTGCCGTCGAAGAGACCGAGTACTCGACCCAAGCGACCATCGCCGGGCTCAAGCTCGCCCTGCGGCTCGATCGCGTTGACCGGCTCATCAACGACACAGCCCTTGTCATCGACTACAAAACCGGGGCCGTCTCGCCGCGATCGTGGGAGTTGCCGCGTCCCGACGATGTGCAACTGCCTCTTTACGCAAATTTCGGACTCAAGGATGATCAGTTATCCGGCGGTCTGGCCTTCGCCGAAGTCCGTTCGGGCGAACCCTGCTTTGAAGGCCGAGTCGGCGACGCGATGGCCACGCTGCTGCCGAATCTCAAAGGAAATTCCGGTCTTGTCCGATACCCGATGATCCGCGAAGAGATGATGGGCTGGCGCGATTACATCGAGAAAATGGCCCGCGATTTTCTTGCCGGCCGCGCCGAAGTCAATCCACGCGAGTATCCAAAAACCTGCGAAAACTGCGGCCTGCAGGCCCTTTGCCGCATCCAGGAGAATCTCGGCCTCCAGGACGACAACGACGAGGAAGAAGAAGCGGAGGCAGACGGTGCCTAGCGTTCGTCCCGCCCCTCCTGACCAGCAGCAACGCGAACGGGCTCTCCACCCGGGCCACTCCATCCTTGTGCAGGCCCCGGCAGGTTCAGGCAAAACGACCTTGCTTGCGGACCGCTTCCTCACGCTTCTCGCGCAAGTCGACGACCCAGCGCAAATCGTCGCCATCACCTTCACCAACGCGGCCGCCGCTGAAATGCGTAATCGCATTCTCGACCAGTTGCGCGGCGACGAGCCATCAGAACTTGCCCGCAACGTATTGGCCCATTCACAGGCTCTCGGCTGGAACCTTCTCGACCTTCCCTCGCAGTTGCGCATCGCTACCATCGACGCTTTCTGCCGTTCCCTGGCGTTGCAGCAGCCGCTGCTCTCCGGCCTCGGCGCGGGCCTCGACATCGCCGGCGAGCCGCGCCAGCTCTATCGCCGGGCAGCCCGCCAAACGCTGGGGCACATCGACGATCAAGGCAAAAGCGCTCTCAGCGACGCCATCGAAGAGCTCCTGTTGTGGCGCGACAACAACTGGGCCGAGTTGGAAGACCTTCTCGTCAAGATGCTGGCCACACGTGATCGCTGGATGCATGATTTTGTCTTCGATCGAGATCCTGACTGGGATGAACTGCGGGCTCGGCTGGAACGTCCGTTTGCGCGGGAAGTTCGCAAATCGCTCGAAAAAATCAGCGCCCTTCTCGATCTGGTTCCCGACGCTCGGGACCGCGCCCACGAGCTGATGCGTTTTGCAAGTCAGCACGAAGGCGGTGAACGGTATCGGGATCTCGCCGAGATTGCCGAGTTCCCATGCGCCCCGTTTTTCGACGACAGCGATTTGGAGTCCGCCTGCCAGATTCACCACTGCTTAAGCGAACTCCTCCTGATCGCCGATGGAACCTGGCGCAAGAGGGTTGATAAAGGGAATGGATTTCCGAACGGATACAAGAACGAAAAGGCGCAGGTCATTACCCTCATAAGGGAACTCTCGGCCGTCCCGGGCCTCGAAGATTCCCTCGCATCGATGCGCAGAGTTCCGGCACCGCGTTATTCCGACGAGGAATGGTCCATCGTTCGCGCCAGCTTCATCCTGCTACGCCATGCAGCCGGCGAACTGCAAACCGTCTTCGCTGAATCCGCCACCGTCGACTTCATCGAGATAGCGCAAATCGCACAATCCGTCCTGCGCGGTCCCGACGGCTATCCCGCCGAATCCGCAGGCGCGCTTGCCGACAAAATCACTCACCTTCTGGTCGACGAGTTCCAGGACACGAGCCGCCGCCAGCACGATCTCCTCCGCGACCTGATGGCTGCGTGGTCCGACCGCGAAGGCCGCACCTGTTTCGTCGTTGGCGATCCCATGCAGTCCATCTATTCATTCCGCGGCGCCGATGCCGAGCTCTTTCCGCGCGTGCGCGAGCTGGGACTCGAAATCGGTCCAGGCGATGCACTCGCCTTCGATTTCGTCCCGCTCTCAGCCAATTTCCGCACCACGCCAAGGCTCGTGGATCGCCTCAACGAAGTCTTCACGCAGATCTTCGCCTTACAGGACACGAGCCAGATCGTTTTCTTCCCGGCTGAAGCTGCGCGCGAGTCCACCTCAACGCCCGGTCCGCATTGCACCCTGCACCTTGAATTCATTCCCGATACTCCGCGCGGACGTTCGGGTGATCCAACCGTCGCTCGCGACAAAGAGAACGCCAAAGCAGACCGAATCACGGCACACCAGGCGCAGATCGACCAGATCGTCGACCTCATTCAAGGCTATCGCCCGCAGATTGAAGGGGCACAAGCCAGAGGAGGCAAATTCCGAATCGCTGTCCTTGCGCGCACGCACAAATCGCTGACGCCCATCGCAGAGGCACTGCGCGGCGCGGACATTCCATTCGCCGCAATCGAACTCGAGAAGCTTGCTGAGCGGCCGGAAATCCTAGATGCCATCGCACTCGCTCGCGCGCTGCTCAACCCGCACGATCGTGTCGCGTGGCTCGGTGTGCTCCGCGCTCCGTGGTGCGGACTCGCGCTGGCCGACCTGCATACGGTTGCCGGCGATCCGGACCAGTTCACCGTGCCCGTTCCAACATTGCTCGGGGAGAGTCTGCCCTGGCTCAGCCGCGAAGGACGAATCGGCGCCGCACGCGTTATCGCAGCATTTGCGAGCGCGCCCACGCTCCGTGCCTCCATGCCGAGTGGCGCTCCAGGTACATGGATTGATCAAGTCTGGCTCGCGCTGGGCGGCGCCGACTGCGTGGATCGCACTGGGCATGCCAACGTCAACCTGCTCTGGAAATGCATCGACCAACTGCCCGCCGGCGAACAAGATCTGCTTGGCCCGGCGTTCGACGCAGCGATGGATAAACTGTGCGCACTTCCCGATCCGGCTGCAAGCATCGAATGCGGCGTCCAGCTCATGACCATTCACAAGTCAAAGGGGCTGGAGTTTGAGGTTGTCCTGATTCCCGATCTGCAGGACCGGCGGCCACCGGGTGAACGCAATCTTCTCTCCTGGCTCGAGCGAGGCATGGCGCCCGACTCAGGCGACGACTCCGACGAGATCACCGAATTCCTCGTCGCTCCTGTGCAGGCGAAAGGTACCCAGCCCGGCAAGAATCAAAGATGGGTTAATTGGATCCGCTGGAATCGTGAAGTGCAGGAAACGCGCCGCCTGCTTTACGTTGCTGCCACGCGCGCCCGTGAAGAGCTGCACCTCTTCGCCCGGCCAACATACAAGCAACGCACATTCGAACTCGCCCAACCGCCCGAAACTCTGCTGAAAACCGCATGGCCTGCATTCGAAGACGAGATTCGCCGACAATTCGAAGCATGGAAGCAGTCAAGAGCCGCGACCGACGCAGAGCCCGAACCAGCAGTTCTCGACACACTCGCCGCGTCTGTCGAAGACAATCTTCTCTTCATGCCGCCGCCCATCCAGCCGACGACACTTCGCCGGCTTCCGGCCAATTATGTGGTCGCGCCAGGAACTCCACTCGCAACGCCTCGCGCTAACAATTCGGTGCGGTTGGCAGGCAACGCCCCTCAAGTCTCGTCGCTCTACGCGCGCCACGAAGGCGGCTTGCTCTCGCGCGCCCTCGGCATCGCTGTACATGCCTTCCTGCAGGAGCTTGCGCGGCTTCGCGACGAATCTCCCTTGGCCGAAGCACACACCGCTCTCCGCCTTCATCAACAGCGCATAGCGGCATCGATACGGTCTTTAGGGATCGACGCAACTCAGTCAGAGAGCGTTGCCGCGCAAGCGCTCAAGCTTGCATTTGAAGCGTCGAAAGAACCAATCGGAGCATGGATCCTATCGCCCCACGCAGACGCAGAAAGCGAAGTGCGCTGGTCCGGCACGGTCGAAGGAGCGATCACCACGGTCCGCATCGATCGCGTCTTTCGCGCGGGATTCATTCCGCAATCCGAAGGCGAGGAGGCGTGGTGGATTGTGGACTTCAAAACCGCCCATGCCGGCAGCTCCGACTTAAAAGCGGAACTGAACCGACTGCGCCCGCTCTTTGCGCCGCAGCTCGAAGCCTACGCGCGCGTCCTCCGCAACCTTCATGGAACAGAGGCTGTGATCCGCGCCGGGCTCTATTACCCGCGCATGGTTTCTTTCGACTGGTGGGAGATCTAGCTGCGCAGTTACGCCTCGGCCGCCGGAGCCGAACTCGCCGCCTCTGCCTTCGCCGCCTTACCCTTGAGACTCTTGTGGTGCCGCACGTCCGCGCCCTGCACCCAGAAGATCACATCCTCTGCAATGTTGGTCGCATGATCGGCAACGCGTTCTAGCGCGCGGCTGATCATCAGCGCATTCAGCGCCTGCGGAGCGAGATGGCTCTCTGTCTCCATCACCTTGGTCAGCGCCTTGTAGGCCGACTTGTTCATTGAATCGACCGCGTCGTCCATGGTGAGCACATTGCGCGCCATGTCCGCGTCGCCTTCGATAAATGACTGCAGGCTCTTGCGCACCATATCGGCAGCCAGAGACGCCATGCGCGGGATGTCAACCGGCAGATCGGCAACCGCCATTTTCTCCATGCTGCGCACGCGGTCGCTGATGCTCTTGGCCGCATCGCCCACGCGCTCCAGGTCGGCGTTAATCTTGATGACACTGAGAATGAAGCGAAGGTCGATGGCCATGGGTTGCTCCATCGCCAGCAGGTCGAGCGCCGCCTGGTCGATATCGCGTTCGAGGCGATTGATAGCCAGTTCGCTGCGGCTGACCAAATCGCAAATCGACAAGTCGCGCACACGATAAGCCTCGATCGCCCGCTGAATAGCCTGCTCCGCAAGGCCGGCCATCACCAGCAGGTTCTCTTTCAGTTCATCGAGACTCTGTTGAAACCGTATGCGCGTCATCCGAACCTGCCTGTTATGTAATCTTCTGTCCGCTTATCGCTGGGATTGGTAAAGATCTTGTGTGTCGAGTCGAATTCGACCATCCGGCCGTTGAGAAAAAAACCCGTCTTCTCCGCCACACGAGCCGCTTGCTGCATATTATGCGTCACAATCACAATTGTGTACTGCGACTTCAGTTGAAAGATCAGGTCCTCGATCTTCGATGTCGAAACCGGGTCGAGCGCGGAAGCCGGCTCGTCCATCAACAGCACCTCAGGATCCACCGCCAGCGCGCGCGCAATGCACAGCCGCTGTTGTTGTCCGCCCGATAAGCTGGCCCCCGACTTGCGCTTCAGATCATCCTTCACTTCATCCCATAGTGCCGAATTTTTGAGCGACCGCTCGACGATTTCGTCGAGCACGCGCCGGTTGCTGTAGCCGTTCAGCTTCAGCCCCGCGCAGACATTGTCATAAATCGACATGGTCGGGAACGGGTTGGGGCGCTGGAACACCATGCCCACGCGGCGTCGAATCTCCACCGGCTTGGCATCCTTGTAAATATCCAGGTCGCCGATACGGACCGTTCCCGTGACGCGCGCAATGGGATTGGTCTCGTGCATGCGATTGAGGCAGCGGACGAAAGTGCTCTTGCCGCAACCTGAGGGACCGATCAGCGCCGTCGCATGATTCGCGGGAATATTCAGGTTGATGTCCTGCAGCGTGTGATTGCTTCCGTACCACGCGTTCAGGTTGGATACCTCGATGCCGACGCCCACTTAGCTTGCTCCCTTCAGAACACCGCGACTGGCTACATAGCGGACCAGCGAAACTGCGGCCACGATCAGAACAATCAGAACCAGGGCTCCGGCCCACGCCAGCTTGCGCTGTTCGTCGTACGGCGAGAGCGCGTAGTTATAAATCTGAAGCGGCAACGCGGCAATGGGCTCATTCAGATTCATGCTCCAGCCGTTGTTGCCCAGAGCCGTAAAAATGAGCGGAGCCGTTTCGCCGGCCACGCGCGCAAAAGCCAGCATGCATCCTGTGATGATGCCCGGCGAGGCTGTCTTCACGGTAATTGAGAGCACTGAACGCCAATTGGGAACGCCCAGAGCCAGCGCCGCTTCCCGCACCGCGTGGGGCACCATCAGCAGCATCTCCTCGGTCGTGCGCGTAACCGTGGGAATCATCATGATGCCCAGCGCCACACCGCCGGAGAATGCAGAATAATGCTTCTGGTGATAGACAATCAGCGCGTAAACCGCCATGCCCATCACGATCGATGGAACACCATTGAGCACGTCCGCCGTGAAGCGAATCATCGTCGCCAGGCGCGTTCCACGGCCAAACTCGGCCAGAAAAATTCCGCCCCCGATGCCGACTGGGATGCCAATCGCGCTGCTCAATGCGAGCAACACCGCAGAGCCGAGAATGGCATTGGCCATGCCACCACCCGATTCACCTTCAGGCTTCGGGATCTGCGTGAAAAATGCCACGCTGAGCGAACTCGCCCCTTTGTACACCAGGTAAATGAAGATGAACACCAGCGGCGCCACAACGAGGATGGTCGCAAGGATCGACAGGCCGGTCGCCAGGTGGTCAACCATCGCCCGAATCTTCGCCCGCATTTTATGTTCCTCGCCCACCCGTCTTCCTTCTCCGTGGCCCGCTGTCCGCTGTCCACCGTTCACTGTTCACTGTCCACTGATTTAGTGCACCTGCGCCGGCGCTCCCCGCGTTACTGCCCATACCAGAATGCGTGCCAGCGCGTTCACAATAATGGTCACAAAGAACAGCGCCAGGCCAATCTCGGTCAGCGCGCTCAGATGCAGGTCGCCCACCGCCTCCGCGTATTCAGTGGCGATCACGGACGCCATTGAGGTGCCGCTCGCCAGAAGCGACCGCGTAATTTGCGGCGTATTGCCAATCACCATGGTCACGGCCATTGTTTCGCCCAGCGCGCGGCCGAGGCCGAGAATAATGCCGCCCACAATGCCGATGCGCGCATTGCGCAAAACACCCATGCGAATCATCTCCCAGCGGGTTGCGCCCAGCGCCAACACCGCCTCGCGCTGCGAATGCGGCACCGCGCTCATCACTTCGCGTGTCAGCGACGAAATAATCGGCAAAATCATCACGGCAAGAATGACGCCGGCCGCAACAAAGCCAAGCCCGGTCGGGTTGTCGTCGTTAAAGAACCCCGTCCACCCCAGCGTCTTGATCAATAGCGGGTTCAGGTGCTCGCGCAGCAGCGGCACCAAGACAAACACCGCCCAAAGCCCATAAATGACGCTTGGAATCGCGGCCAAAAGCTCCGTGAAAAACGCAAGCGGCGCGCGCAGTCCGCGTGGACACATTTCCGTAAGAAAAATCGCCAGCCCGATGGCCAGAGGCACTGCCAGCAGCAGCGCCAGAAACGAAGAAACCAACGTGCCGTAGATGAAGGGAAGCGCGCTGAAGTGCCCATTCACCGGGTCCCAGTACATGGGCAGCTTGGTATCAGGGTCAGTGAATGCCGAAAAGAAGAATCCCAACCCGAAGCTCTTCCACGAAAGCGCCGACCGCTGCATCAGCTCCGTCGCAATCAGCACCACAATCGCGAAGATGCTCAGGGCGCACAGCACCATCAGTACGTGGAAGCCGCGATCGGCCAGCGCCGAGTTGCCTCGCGAAAGCAGGAAGTTGCGAATCGCGGACGATTCCATCTCCGGCGGCTTGCCTGCCGGACCTGGCTGAGCCTTTTCCGGCGCGGGAGCGACGTGGATCTCGGGCACGTTGGTGTTCACCTGAACTAGGCTAAAGGGCCAAGATGAATGCCGCGTTACAACACCGCGAAATCCGCAGCAAAATCAACCGTATACGACGCAATATTCTGGAAAACCTGCCCCCGGAATGCCCCGTTGCCGCCTAAGGTGCACTATGCTGGTTGCTGCCCAAATGAGAGCCAACGCCATGCGCCTTTTGTCCTGCCTGCTTGCCGTCGCTGCCCCGCTCCTGGCCCCCATCCTTCTTTCCGCCCAGACGCCGGCTGCGCCCGATCCGCCCACACGGGAATGGAAGGCATCGTGGATCACGCATCCCACCGCGCCCCTCCGCGAGCCCGTCGTGCTCCACTTTCGGCATTCGCTGAGTCTTGCCGCAGTCCCCTCGAGCTATATCGTCCGCGTCAGTGCTGATAACCGCTTCATCCTCTATGTGAATGGTCATCGCATCGGCGATGGCCCCGCGCGCGGTGACCTCACCCACTGGCGCTATGAGCGGTTCGATCTCGCGCCGTTTCTGCGAGCCGGCGAAAATCTCGTCACCGCGACCGTCTGGAACTTCGGAGTCTATGCGCCCATCGCCCAGATGTCAGACCGCACTGCTTTCCTGCTGGAAAGCGAAGCTGCCGGCGATACATCCATCAGCACCCCCAAAGGCTGGATGGTTGAGGTTGATCCCGGCCAGGGCCCGCTGCCGCGTTCGACTCTCAGCTACCTCACTTACTATGCGTCGGGCCCCGGCGAACTGCTCGATGCCTCAAAGTTCGACTGGTCTGCGAACGAGCCCGCGGCTTCCGGCGCGGAGGGGGTTCCCGCCGGCGATCCCATGCGCGATAGCGCCTTCGGCGGCACCAACCGTGCCCATTCCGCCAATGTGACCGGCGACAATCCCTGGGGCCTGATCCCCGATAGCTTGCCCCACATGGAGTACACACCCACGAGCGCCGGGGAGAGGATCCGATTTGAGATGCCCGGCGGATCGAACCTGGGCCCACCTCCAGCATTCGATGGGACCTCGCTCTTGCCCAACAGCCACTACAGAATGCTGCTGGATCGCAAAACCCTCACCACCGCCTATCCCCAACTCACCGTTTCCGGCGGGAAAGGCTCAAAGATCACCCTCACCTACGCCGAGGCCCTCTACGACGACAAGCAGCACAAAGGCGATCGCGACGCCACCGATTACACCGACGCCAACGGCGAGAAGCACCAACGCAAAGCCATCGGCCTGAACGACCGCTTCCTGCCCGATGGCGGACAACATCGCGTCTTCGAGCCGCTCTGGTGGCGCACCTGGCGCTATCTCGACGTCGACATCGAAACCGGCGACGAGCCGCTTCAACTCGAATCGCTGAACGCCCACTTCACCGCGTATCCCTTTGAGGAACGCGCCTCCTTCCATTCCAACGACCCCGAGCTCGATAAAATCTGGGAGATCAGTTGGCGCACAGCGCGCGATGACGCCCATGAAACCTACATGGACACGCCCTACTACGAGCAACTGCAATACATCGGCGACACCCGCCTGCAGGCCCTGATCTCGTATACCGTCGCCGGAGACGACCGTCTCGCGCGCCAGGCTCTGAGCGCCTTCGATAACTCGCGCCTGCCGGAAGGCATCACGCGCAGCCGTTACCCCAGCTCGCTCCCGCAGAACATCCCCACGTTCTCTCTGCTCTGGATCGGCATGCTCCACGACTACTGGATGTATCGCCCTGATCCCGAGCCCGTGCGCACCGCGCTACCCGGCACCCGCGGCGTGCTCACCTGGTACGCCCAGCATGAGGCGCCCGACGGCCTCCTGCGCCAGTTGCCATGGTGGAGCTTCATCGATTGGGTTCAGGATGGCCAGACCATCCCCACCTACGCGGCCAACGGCGAATCGTGCGTGACCACCCTTGAGTACCTCGGCGCGCTGGGCGAGGCCGCCGATATCGAGAAGGCCTTCGGCGATCCCATTCTAGCCGCGCGCTATCTCATCCGTGCCGATCACGTTCGCTCGGGCCTGCAGACAAAATGCTGGAGCGAGCCGCGCAAACTTATTTCTGACACCCCGGAACTCAAAGGATTCAGCCAGCAGGCCAACATTCTTGCCGTCCTCTACGACGTCATACCCCGTGCGCAGCAGAAAGAAGTGCTCAAACGCATGCTGGCCATTGAGCCCGGCACCACACCCGACGGCATTCTGAGCGCCTCATACTACTTCCGCTTCTACCTGGCCCGCGCACTCGACCACGCCGGATTGGCTGACGACTATCTCTCTTCCATCGACTCCTGGCGCAAGATGCTGGCCCTTCATTTCAGCACCTGGCCTGAAGTCCCCGGCGAGACGCGTTCCGACTCCCACGCCTGGAGCGCCCACCCCATCTACGACATGCTCACCCTGGTGGCCGGAATCGAACCGTCCACCCCCGGCTTCAAGACCGTACGCATTGCGCCCCATCTTGGCCCATTGCCCTCCCTCACCGCCACCTACCCGCATCCGGCCGGCGAAATCAAAGTCGAATACACCCCCAAGGGCAAACGTCTTGACGCCACGATCAGTCTGCCCGAAAAGCTGACCGGCACCTTCGTATTCAACGGGAGAAGCACGGCGTTGAAACCCGGCATAAACAAGATTCAGGCGCCCTGAAGAAAACTGACTTGCCGCCTCGCGTGCCGGCGGGCGCCGGAGCCACCGGCAAATCGATATACCAAACGCAGATACCGGTTCCCCCAATTCCCTCAAACATGCTACAACTCCAACATGGCAAAGGCCAAGAGTCCCACGGCCCCGGGGCACGTCAATCTCCGCATGCTCGCCGAGCATCTTGAGCTCTCTCAGACCACCGTCTCGCTGGTTCTCAACAACTCCCCATCCGCCAAATCGATCCCCCAGGAGACGCGCGACCGCGTGGTCGCCGCCGCAGAGCGCCTCAACTACCGCCCCAACTACTTCGCCCGCTCCCTGCGCCAGAGCAAGTCGATGAGCGTGGGCGTTCTCGCGCCTGACCTCAGCGAGGGCTACTTCACCCGCGTGATGAGCGGCGTGGTCCAGGAGCTGACCGCGGCCCATTACTTCTACTTCACCGCCTGCCACGACTGGCGCCCGGAGCTCATCGAGAAATACCCGCGCATGCTCGTCGAGCGCGCGGTCGACGGCTTTCTCTTGCTGAACACGCCCGCCGACAAGATCGATGTCCCTTTGCCGGTCGTCGCCATCTCCGCCCACAGCCAGGTCGAGAACGTGACCAACATCGTGCTCGACCACCACAGCGCCGTTGAGCAGGCGCTGCTGCACCTGCACCAGCTCGGTCATCGCCGCATCGCGTTCATGCGCGGCCCGCACGCCATCCCCGATTCGGAGTACCGCTGGGAAGGCATTCAGCAGGTAGCGCGCGAGATTAATCTCAAAATCGATCCGGCGCTCGTGATCCGTATCGATACAGCCGGCTGGTCGATGAAAGATGGCTACCATCCCATGGCGCCGGAGATCGGCTTCAAGCCCATGCAGGCGCTGCTCGAGAAGACCCGCGACTTCACAGCCATCTTCTGCTTCAACGACATCGCCGCTATCGGCGCCATCCGCGCGTTGAAAGACGCCGGCTTGTCTGTGCCCGAAGATGTTTCCGTCGTTGGATTCGACGACATCCAGTCCGCCGCCTACTCCACGCCCTCGTTAACCACCGTCCGCCAGCCGCTGACCGAAATGGGCAAACGCGGCGCGCAGGTTCTGCTCGAGCGCATCGCCGATCGGGAAAAAGATTATGCTGCCGAGATTGTGATGTCACCCGAGCTGGTCGTGCGCGAATCAACAGGGCGGGCGCGCAGCTGAGCGACTGGAATCTGCTCTTCCTTGCTGCCTGCCAGGCTTCACAAGGCTGTCATTCTGAGCGAACGTACCCGAACGTCTTTCAGTTCGGGGTGCTGAGTCGAAGAATCCGCGGTTGTTCCTTAACTGCAATACGACTCGAGCCAGCGGCTGACATACACCTGCGCGTGCGCCTCGCCACAATAGTGCCGCGCCCCCGGCGCATCCGCGACTTCCTTCGTCCACTTGAAGACCGTCAACTTCGCCGAATCGCACTGGATCGCGAGCCACTTCATCGGATTCTGGCTCTCTTCCCCGCAAATCTCACATCGATAGATTCTGTCGATCAACCCGGCCTCCGGCAGTCCTCAGTGAACAGTGAACAGTGTACAAGACAGTGGACCGTGATCAGTGGTTGGATGTAGCCGATTTCCGATTCAGCGATCTTCGAGAGGTATGCAACGGCGCAAGCAGCGCGAGACGAAACTGTCCACTGTCCACTGTTCACTGCGCACTGTTCACTGTTACTCAAGCATCTGCAGATCCAGCGGCTCGCCAATCATATAGTCCTGGGTGCGAATCGCTTCGAGCGCGCGCTTCAACGCCGATGACTTGCACGGCTCGACCGTCACCACAAACGGCAACGCGTCGGCGGGATATCCCGGCTTCTGCACAATCGCGCGAATGTTGATCTTCTCCCTGGCCAGCGCACCCGTAATCTCAGCGACGATGCCCGGCCGGTCCACAACCAGGAAGCGAATATAGTGCGGCACTTCAAACTCTGCGCCCACACTGGCCGGCACGCTGGGAATCTCAACCCGCCGCGATCCATGCGCCAGCGCCAGCAGATCGCTCACCACGGCAACCGCCGTTGGATGCCCGCCGGCACCATGCCCGCTGAACACAACATCGCCCCCATAATGCCCCGTGAGGATCACCATGTTCTCGGTACCGCGCGACCAGGCCAGCGGCGAATGCACATCCACCAGCATCGGCCCAACCGTCGCCGCCACGCGCCCATCCGCCTGCTCCGCGCGCGCCACCTGGCGAATGGTGCATCCCAGATCGCGAGCGTAACTAAAGTCGACCGCCGTCACCGACGTAATCGGCCGCGGCACTATCTCTTCAGGATCGACCATCACGCGCAGCGCCAGGCGCATCAGAATCGCCAGCTTGGCCCGCGCGTCGAATCCGCCTACATCTTCAGTCGGATCCGCCTCAGCATAGCCCTTCGCCTGCGCCTCCGCCAGCACCGGCGCGTAGTCCGCACCCGCCTCCATCTTGCTCAGGATGAAGTTGCAGGTGCCGTTCAAAATTCCTTCGATGCGTTCAATCCGATCACCTGCAAGGCCCTGCTCCAAGCCTGGAATGACGGGAATGCCGCCCGCAACGGCCGCGCCATATTTCAAGTGCCCACCCTTCACGGCAGCGACGCGCTCAAGATCAACCCCGTGAAACGCAATCAGCTTTTTGTTCGCAGTCACCACGCTCTTGCCCGACTCGAGCGCCTTGCGCACCCACGCGCCCGCGGGATCAAGCCCGCCCACCAACTCAACGACCACATCCACATCTGCAGCCAGAACCGCGTCCGCGTCTTCGCTCCACACCACGCTCTTCGGAGCCCATTCCACTCGCTTGCGCGCTACGCTGCGATTGAAGACATGCGTCAGCTCGAGTTCCTGCGGATTCGACTCCACAAGGATCCGCGCCACGGAACTGCCCACGGTTCCAAAACCAAACAGAGCGATGCGTAAGGGCCGCCGGAACCCTGGCTCAGGACCGGCAAGTTTTTCAAGTACTGCAGAGGTTTTTCCGTCTGACACTGTGTTTTCCTCGAAGGTTTTGATCAAACTACGCAATTCCCCGATGATACCTGAAGGTCGCCGCTCTTCCTGCCCACTTGAAATACAACTGATGTACCATGGCGATCTCCAAAAAATGGCAGACGACGACACCGCTGATCGCGCGCGGGTCGATGGGGCCACATGACATCCGGTCAGGAGACCGGCGCGACGACAAACAAGCCGGGCAGCACTGAGCCGGCGGGACCTTCCACAATTTCAGTGAATGCCGACGCATTCAGCGGGCGCTCGGGGCCGATGTAGACCGTGCGCGCCCCGTGCTGGCGCGCCCAGTGAACAAAATTGGCTGCCGGGTACACCGACCCGGATGTGCCGATGACGACCATCACGGTGGCTCTCTGAATCTCCCGCTCAATGCGATCCATCTCCAGCGGAATCTCTCCAAAGAAGACGATGTGTGGCCGCAAACGCCCCCCGCATATGCATCGGCCTACTTGGCTGAAGTCTGCATAGAGAGCGCGGTCTTCAATGGGAGGCCGGCCGCACTCGTTGCCGCAGCGCGATTTCGCGAGCTCGCCATGCATGTGCAGCAGGCGCACAGATCCGCCGCGCTCGTGCAGGTCATCCACATTTTGCGTACAGAGAAAGAAGCGGTCGCCGAGTTGCTTTTCCAACTCCGCCAGCGCAAGGTGTGCGGGATTCGGTTGGGCTTGCGCACCCTGCGCACGACGCTGCGAATAAAACTCCCACACAAGCGCGGGATTGCGCTCCCAGGCCTCAGGCGTACAGACATCTTCGATCGCGTGCCCGGCCCACAAGCCGTCCGATGCGCGAAACGTCGGCAGACCGCTCTCCGCGCTGATGCCCGCCCCGGTCAGGACGAAGATGCGATCCTTGTTTGAAATTGAAATCATTTCTTAGTTGGTGGGGGTTCGTCGTTAGGGATTCGCCGTTAGGGGTAGTCGTCAGCCGGGAGGGCAGGACTTCCCTAATCCCTCATCCCTGTTCCCCGCCTTACGGTTCCAGCAGAATCTTTCCCGTTGTCTTGCGCGCTTCGAGATCGCTCTGCGCCTGCCCCGCCTCATCGAGCGGATACATATGCTCCATGCGCAGCTTCAGCTCACCTTTCGCCGCCCACCCCAACACATCGCCGGCGCGGCTTTCCAGCTCGGCGCGGGTCGCAATGTAATGCCACAACGTGGGCCGCGTGACAAACAGCGAACCCCTGCTGCTGAGCTGAATCAGATCGAATGGCGGAACGGGTCCGCTGGATGCGCCGAACAGCACCAGCATGCCCCGCGGGCGCAGGCAGTTGAGGCTCTGCTCAAAAGTCGTTTTGCCCACCGAGTCGTAGACGACTTCAACGCCCTTGCCGCCACATAGCTTTTTCACTTCCGGTTCAAAGTCTTCATCGCTATAAAGGATCACCTCGTCGGCGCCGGCCTCGCGCGACAGCTCCGCCTTCTCTTTTGTCGAGACGGTGGTGATGACGCGCGCCCCGATGCGCTTGGCCATCTGCGTCAGCAGCAACCCAACGCCGCCTGCGCCCGCATGCACCAGCGCCGTGTCCCCGGCCTTCAGCGGAAACGTGGATTGCGAGAGATAGTGCGCGGTCATGCCCTGCAACATCGACGCGGCCGCCTGCTCCATGGTCACGCCGTCTGGCACTTTGACGAGTTGGGTCGCCGGCACCAGCGCGTACTCCGCATAGCTGCCCAGCACGCCCACCGAGGCGACGGCATCTCCGGCTTTGAATCCAGTCACGCCGGGCCCGAGTTCTTCCACAGTCCCCGCGGCTTCACTGCCCGGAATCAACGGCAGCGATGCTTTGTAGGTCCCTTTGCGGAAGTAGATCTCGATGAAGTTGACGCCCGTGGCTTCCACGCGAATCAACACTTGGCCCGGTCCCGGTTCGGGGATAGGCAATTCGGCCAGTTGCAATTTCTCTGGCCCGCCCGTCTCGTGCACTTGAATAGCTTTCATGTCACGCCAAGGATAGCAAACGAAGCAGAGAAACAGAGAAGCAGAAAAACAGAGAAACGGTGGAAACGTCAGCATCGAGAGAAATGCGCAAAGATCAAGCCGCATCAACAAAATGAAAGGCCTCGATGCAGAATGCTCGAGGCCGTCTCACTGTTTTTCTACTTCTCTGTTTCACTGTTCACTGCTCTCTTCAGAAAGCAGGCTCTGCTCTTCAGGCGAGTCGAGGCGCACAACGCGATCAATCGCATAGGGAGCGGGGTGGCGACTGGTGTGGTAGTGGCGCACCTGCAGTTCGCCGAGAAGGCCGATGGCGAGCAACTGGATGCCGGCCACGATCATCACAGCGGCAACAACAAACATGGGGCCATGTGCGTCCATCACGTTCTGGCCGGGATGAAGAAGCTTAAGGATCAACAGCACCATCGACATAGTGCTGCCCGTAAGCATGCCCAGCGCGCCCAGTCCGCCGAAAAAGTGCATCGGCCTGCCCATGTATTTGAGCAGGAACCGAATGGTCAACAGATCAAAAAACACACGGAAGGTGCGGCCGATGCCGTAGTGGCTCTTGCCTCGCTCTCGGTTTACGTTGCGAATCGGAATCTCGCAGATCGACGCGCCATACCAACTGGCAAGCGCAGGAATGAAACGGTGCATCTCGCCATAGAGGGGGATGTTCTGGATGACTTCCCGACGATAAGCTTTGAAGGTCGTCCCAAAATCGTGGATCTCGACGTCGGACAACTTCGCCATCAGCCAGTTGGCGCAGCGCGAAGGAATGCGACGCATGACAAAATTGTCGATGCGCTCCTTGCGCCATCCTGACACCACATCGTAACCCTCCTCGAGTTTCTCGAGGAATGCGGGAATGTCGTTGGGGTCGTGCTGCAGGTCGCCATCCATGGCCAGGATGAACTCGCCCGATGCGTGATCGAAGCCCGCGGCAAGCGCCGAGGTCTGGCCGAAGTTGCGGCGCAGCTTGACCACCAGAACCCGGCTATCCACCGCGGCAATCTCTTCAAGCAATTTATAGGTGCGATCGCGCGATCCATCGTCGACCAGCACCAGCTCAAAACGAGCGCCGACCTGCTCCATCACCTGCTTGAGGCGCGCATACAGGGCGGTCACGTTTTCCTCTTCATTATGAAAGGGAACGACAATCGAGTATTTGGCCATGTCAAAACTATAGATGCGATTCGATTTCAAAAGAACTACCCTTTTCCTCTAAAATTTGACCGAAATTGCGCACGAAAAGGCGCTTAAAAAAGCCTTACACACTGCGCACTGTGTAATCGCAGTACCCGGGGTCACCGGTCCAATTCATCGAGCATTTCCTGCATTTCGCTCATTGCATGTTTGTTGCCGCCACGTGCCGCGCAGCCAATGCCGGCCTTGAGCCTGTCGATTGCTTCCTGGGTTCGTCCCGCAGCCGACAGAGTCTGCGCCGACATGAAGTACCCGGCGGTGTAATCGGGATTGAGGGTCAGCAGGGTGTCGTACTCTTTGAGAGCGGCATCGGTTTCACCGCGGCCCGCCAGTTCCATAGCCACGCCGTAACGGGCAAAGCTGTTCTTTGGATCGAGCGCGAGGATCTCCCGCAGCCCTTTGAGCTTGTCCATTTCCTATTTTTCAACTTTCTGCATTCGAGGCCCGTTCTCACCATGCGGCCTCGTTCATTTGCACATTTGGGCGCGATTGCTGAAACTGGAGTCATCCGCCCTGGCCTTTTCCATTGTATCTGCCGGGCGGGAAAACAGGGACCGTGCGATGATCTGCAACGGAACCGCACGCCGAACGGAGCAAGTCTCATGAGCAGTGCCGCATCCAGGCCCAACGTCCGTACCGTGGCCAGCACCCAATCTGAAATGACCGAAATCATCCTGCCCAACGACACCAACACTCTTGGCAATTTGCTGGGCGGCCGTCTCATGCATTTCATTGACATCACCGGCGCCATGGCCGCCTATCGCCATTCGCGCACCCACGTGGTCACAGCGGCCATGGACCACATCGACTTCATCCGCCCGGTTCACCTCGGCGACCTGCTCACCCTCAAGTCCAGCGTCAATCGCGCCTTCTCTTCCTCGATGGAAGTCGGCGTCAAAGTGTGGGCAGAGAACACGCGCACTGGCGAGATTGTGCATGTGGCCAGCGCTTACCTGGTCTTCGTGGCCATCAACCAGCAGGGCGAGCGGCAGCGGGTGCCGGAGTTGCTGCCCGAGTCGGCTGATGAAATTCGCCGCTACGAAGGCGCACTGCGCCGGCGTGAACATCGCGAGGCAGAAGCGGCCCGGCGCAAGCAGGCCAAAATTGAGTCCGCGGACGCGACGGCCAGCGTCTGATTCGCTTCAATGAATTTCTGAGCAACGAAAGAAGGAGTACCCGAAACATGGCTCATGCGCCCAATATGCCTTCCCCGGTCGCCCTCCCCGGCGTCTCCAAGATCATCGCTGTCGGTTCCGGCAAGGGAGGAGTCGGCAAGACCACCGTCGCCGTCAATCTGGCCATCGCGCTCTCGCGGCTCGGTCAGCGTGTTGGCCTCATCGACGCCGACATCTACGGACCCAACGTACCCATGATGATGGGTTCGGCCCAGCCGCCCAACGTCGGCCCGGGCAACCAGATCATTCCGAACATGACGCATGGCATCAAGACCATCTCCATCGGCTATATCTCACCCGGCGATAAGCCGTTGGTGATGCGTGGACCGATGCTGCACCAGATCATCCGCCAGTTTCTGCAGCAGGTGGAGTGGGGCGAGCTCGACTATTTGATCGTCGATCTGCCCCCCGGCACGGGCGACGTCGTCATTTCGCTGGTGCAGACGGTACCGCTCACCGGCGCCGTGGTGGTGTCGACTCCCTCAGACGTGAGCCTGCAGGATGCGCGCAAAGCCCTCGAGATGTTTGCCCAGGTCAACGTGGACGTGCTAGGCATTGTCGAGAACATGAGCCACTTCACCTGCCCCCATTGCCAGCATGAGATCGACATCTTCTCGCGTGGTGGCGCCGAGCGCACGGCAGCGCAGTACAACATTCCCTTTCTCGGGTCGATTGAGTTGATCCCGTCGATTCGCGAAGGCGGCGATCGTGGCTTGCCGGTCACACTGGCCGGCCCGAAGAGCCCGCAGGCCGCCGAGTTCTATGGAATCGCGGAAAAGCTGATGCTGCGCGCCGAAGCGGCAGCCGCAGCGGCGACGGACGTATTCGAAATCAGCTGAACGGACTTCCAACTGAGTTGGACGGGGCTGAGATTCTTACATCCGCCGCTATGGATTACTTCTTCTCTCCGCCGGTGTGGCCGCGTCCATCGCGCGTCTCGTTGCCCTTGAATTGAGCGGGATCTCTGCGTTGTGCCGCTGGTTTATCGCCTACCTTCGGCGATGCTCCGTTATAACCGTGCTGTGGGTCGAACGAATTATCTACGTTGCCCTGAAATTTGTCAGGACCATGAAACCACGGGCCAGCACCGACGAATACGCCGCCTGTGAACCATTCCGGCCCGTAGTAGCCATCGGGAACGCAGCTGTAGGGAGCGTAGTCATAGTAGCCGTACGGACAATCCGGAGCGACTCCAACCTCGACCGCGATCTGAGCCATCGATTTGGGAGGGGTTGCCGTAATCAAAAATCCGGCCACTGCCGCTAACGCAAACTTTGTAAATCTGCTCATACATTCTCCTCGGTTGGGTTGGGGTCATTCCCCCCTTCCCCGCCGTCCTTCACCTTAGTGAGTCGGTTCGAACGTGTCTGAGCAATACAGGGCACTCGATGGGAGCCTATCACCGGCAAGCCGAATGTCCTTCCGGCACGATCGCTACTGATCGGTGTAGACTGGTCGAGTTTTGCTCAACCCGGAGAAGACTTCCGGCTAAGAATATTACTCGACAACAAGCAAGGAGCAAGTCCCCATGACAAGAAAGACCGCAATCGGAGCAATAGCCACGCTATTGCTCATCGGATCGACCACCCTCGCCAACGCGCAACGTGATGAACATGGCAATGGCGGTGGCCGTCCCCAAGCCGCGCCCCAGCGTCAGGCCCCACCCCAGCACCAGCAAACATCAGGCGGCGCCTATCACGGCGGCGTTCAATACAACGGCCCGACCAATGGCGGCGTTCACCATAGCGGCGTTCCGCAGCATTCCGGCCAGGTGCGCGCCGGTTTCGTGCAGTCGCGCGCAGGCACATGGCAAACCGAGCACCAGAGCTGGTCGCAGCGCGGCGGCTACAACGGCTATCGCATCCCCGATCGTCGCTTCGGCCAATACTTTGGACACGATCATTTCTTCCGCATCGGCGGACTGCCACTCGTCTTCGTCGGCGGCCAGCCCCGCTTCCAATACGACGGCTACTGGTTCACCTTCATGGATCCCTGGCCGCAGGATTGGGCACCCAACTGGTATGAGACCGATGATGCCTACATCGATTACAACGGCGACGGCTACTACCTCTACAACCGCCTTCACCCGGGATTTCCGATTGCTCTGACGGTCACGTTCTAGCCCTGGCGCATGCCGCAAAACGCGTAGCGCCGGTCTCCTGACCGGCTGCGGTGAGGGCCTCCGGCCCTCACTTGATCGCGAATCTTCAATCGCAAACACCTCAATCGCAGAAGCACCGAAGGGGACCGATGACGGTCCCCTTCGGTGCTTCTGCGATTGATTCCTGCTTAGCGCCAGTGGCCCTCGACCAGGACCCACTCGCCATGGCGATGTTCCCAGCGATGGGGAACCCACCGAGCGCCCGGATGTGGCGGACGATCCCAGCGGCCAGGCGTCCACACATAGTGATCGCCCTCCCAGCGGTGATACCCGGCGATCCACACGTATCCACGATCCGGTGGCGGCGGACGCCGTTCAACGATCGGCGCCGGCGGCGCGACCACAATGCGTACCTGCGCATAAGAAGCCGCAGGCAACAAGCTGAAAGCAAGCAATGCTGCCAATACAGTCTTCTTCACGATCAAACAACCTCCGTGATAGTTGGTTTCCGGAATGCCGGAACATTCCGTTCTGTTGAAGGTTGAAACGCTGCCACGGCGAAATAGTTGCTCAACGGAAATCCGCAGCCGCGCTTCAGTGGGGAAAAGTCTATCGAGTTTGATGCAGATTCTTGATCCCCAATTCGGTGTCCTAAAGAAAATAATCGAAATCCGTCTCCACCTTAAGCCTTCGATGGATTTTAAAGACATGTCCCGACACCCTTTGCGGATTGAGCTCAACATAGTTGCGCGGACCATTCCACATGTAGCGCGCCCCAGTCAGCAGATCCTCGGCTTCAAATCCACGATCGGCAGGGATCCCAAGCTCCTCAAGCGGCAGCGTCACAAATCCCGATTGCGTGTAATACGGATCGAGATTCACCACGGTAAGAATCAAATTCGAGCGGTCGGGAGATTCCTTGGTGTAACAAATGATCTGGTCGTTCTCGATGGTATGAAACTTCAGCGACCAGTCGTTCTGCAGCGCCTCATTCGCATTACGGATCGCGTTCACCTTTGCCAGCAGCGGACGCAGACTGTCGGGTCCTTCTCGAGGTCCCAATGCCGGATCTCGTACTTCTCAGAATTGAGATACTCTTCGCTGCCGTGCTTCACGGGCAAGTGCTCCATCAGCTCAAACGCCGGCCCATAGATGCCGTAGTTCGCACCCAGTGTCGCCGCCAGCAGCAGCCGAATTGAAAACACCTGGGGCCCGCCGATCTGCAGAAACTCGGTGAGAATATCGGGCGTATTCGGCCAATGATTCGGCCTGAAGAACTCGCGCACCGGCGTCTGCGTCAGCTCGGTAAGATACGCCGTGAGCTCCCACTTCGCATTGCGCCACGGGAAATAGGTATACGACTGGCTGAACCCAAGTTTGGCCAGGCGGTACATGATCTTCGGCCGCGTAAATGCCTCCGCCAAAAACAGCACCTCAGGATATTCACGCTTGATCTCGCTGATCACCCACTCCCAGAACGCAAACGCCTTGGTGTGCGGATTGTCGACGCGAAAGATCGTGACTCCCTGGCTGATCCAGTAAAGGAAGACCGATTTCAGCTCCTCCCACATACCCGCCCAGTCATCGCTCTCAAAATCGAAGGGGTAGATATCCTGATATTTCTTGGGCGGATTCTCGGCGTATTGAATGGTGCCATCGGGCCGCTTGCGAAACCACGTCTCGTGCTCCTTCACATACGGATGATCGGGCGCGGCCTGAAAGGCAATGTCCATCGCGACGGAGAGGTTGAGCTCCTTCGCCTCCTCCACAAAGCTGCGAAACTCAAGCACCGTGCCCAGATCTGGATTCACTGACTTGTGCCCGCCGTCGGCCGAGCCAATAGCCCACGGGCTGCCGTAATCGCCAGGCTTGCTTTCAGGATTGTTGTTCGGCCCTTTGCGAAACATGCGCCCGATGGGATGAATCGGCGGCAGGTACACCACGTTGAATCCCATCTCGGCAATCTGCGGCAGGCGATTCTCGCAATCGGTAAACGTGCCATGCGTGCCGGCAACTGCCGCGGTCGAGCGCGGGAAAAACTCATACCACGAGCTGAAGCGCGCGCGCACCGGATCGACCACAATGAACGACTCGCGCTCCGATTCGCTGGCAAGGTGCTTGTCTGGGTAGCGCACCACAATCTCGTGCAGCAAGGGGTCGGTCGCGTGCAAGCGCAGTTCACCGGGCTCAAGTCCCGACCGCAACACCTTCGCGCGCTCCGCCAGCACCAGCGAGTCCGCACCAATGGCTCGCGCGGCCGCCGCATCCAGCAGGTCGGCGCCAATTAGGTAATCGACCGGCGCATCGCTCTCCGCCTTGATGCGCTTGAGCAGATCGCGCCGCCAGGTCTCGAAGTGATCCACCCATCCCTGCACCTTGAATCCATACCGGCCGAGCTCGCCCACACGAAAAGACGCCGTCCACCGATCGTTCACCAGCGGCTGCATGGGAATCTCGATCCACTTCTTCGAGCCCTCGCGATGCGCCAGCACGCAAGCAGCAATCGCATCGTGGCCGTCGGTGAAGATGTCGGCTTCCACGCGCACCTGGTCGCCCACGGTGCGCTTGGCAGGAAATCGCCCGCAATCCACCTCCGGCGAAACCCCTTCAATCAGGACGCGCCTGCGCCCTTCTGAAACATGTACGACCATGCGTGTTCCGCTTCCTTATGCTGTTTTGATTTTCTTCCGGCCCTCGATCAGCTGCGTGTAGAGCCCAATGGTCTGCTGTGCAATCGCGGTCCAGCTAAACGTCTCCTCCACCCGGCGCCGGCCTGCTTCGCCGAATCGTTTGCATTTTTCCGGGTCCTGCAACATTTCATTCAGCCGCGCCGCAAGATCGCGCGCAAATTTTTCAGGATGGGTGGGAAAACTCGTCACCGGATCCTGCTCGAACGGCACAAGGTAGCCGGTATCACCATCCACGACCACCTCTTTGATGCCGCCCGTCGCACTGGCGACGACCGGCGCGCGACAGGCCATGGCCTCAAGATTAATGATGCCGAAGGGCTCATACACCGACGGGCAGCAGAACACACGCGCGTTGCTGTAGAGCTGAATCGCCTCAGACTTGGTAACCATCTTCTCGATCCACACAATGCGGGGATGATGCTTCCGCGCTTCCTCGACCTTAGTGCGCAGCTCGTTCGCAATCTCCGGCGTATCGGGCGCGCCCGCGCACAACACCACCTGGGTATCTTGGGGCAGGTACTCGATCGCGTCCACCAGGTGCGTCACGCCCTTCTGCCGCGTGATGCGCCCAACAAACAAAACGTACGGCACAGCCGGATCGACGCCGTAGTCGATCAGCGCCTTTGTCTCCGTCGTCTTCTGGTATTCGGCCAGGTCGATGCCGTTGTAGATGACGTGAATGCGCTTCGCGTCCACATCGGGATACGCGCGCAGAATATCTGCCTTCGTTCCCTGCGAAACGGCAATGACCGCATCCGCATCCAGAATCGCCGTGCGTTCCATCCACGAGCTCATCGCGTAGCCGCTGCCCAGCTGCTCAGCCTTCCACGCGCGCAGCGGCTCAAGCGAATGCGTGGTGAGCACAAACGGCACGCCGTAAAGCTTCTTGGCCAGAAACCCCGCCATCGACACATACCAGGTATGCGTGTGCACAACGTCGATGCCTTCAAGCGCCTTCACCTGCGTCAGGTTCAGGCTGAACGCTTCAAGCGCCCCTTTGAATTTTCCTTCGGTGCCGTTTGTGATCTCGCTCCACGGCTCCTGGCCGCGCACATGCAGGTTGCCTTCATCGCTGTGCTGCGGACCCCAGCAGTGCACTTCGACTTCAATCTCTTTGGCCAGTTCGCGGCTCAGGTAGTCGACATGGACGCCGGCCCCTCCATACACCTGCGGCGGATATTCGCGTGTAAAAAGGCCTGCGCGCATCGTTCGTCCTCGACTGCTTTCAGTTGGCGACCCCGCCCGGTATCGAAACCGTTTGCCCTTCCATCACCTCGGCCAGAGCCTCAGCGGCCGTCAGGCACGCCCCGCGATCCACATCGAGATGTGTTACCAGACGGATGGAGTTGTTGGCAATGGCGCTCATCAGAATGCCGCGAGCCTTGAGGGCCGCCGTAACATCGGCCGCAACCCGGCCACCCGTGACCTGGAAGATCACGATGTTGGTTTCGACGGCATCGAGATTAATCGACACGCCGTCCATATGCGAGAGCGCCTCCGCCAAAAGCCGCGCGTTGGCATGGTCCTCGTGCAGACGGCCCGGTCCATTTTCAAGGGCCATTAGGCCCGCAGCGGCCAGAACGCCCGCCTGCCGCATTCCGCCGCCCAGAGCCTTGCGGAAGATGCGCGCCTGCTCCATCAGTTCGGCTGTGCCGGTGAGCATCGAACCCACCGGCGCGCCCAGCCCTTTCGACAAACAGAACATCACCGTGTCGCAGCCGCTCGTCAACTGCTTCACATCCACGCCCAGCGCCGTGGCCGCGTTGAAGATGCGCGCCCCATCGAGATGGACAGGCAACTTGCGCTCGCGCGCATTGGCCCAAATTTCTTCGAGCACCGGAATCGGCGTGACGCTTCCGCCCGCCAGGTTGGCTGTATTTTCAAGCTCGATCAGGCCCGTCGCCGCGCGAAACGAGCCGCGTTTGTAGATCACAGGCTCGATGTGGTGCCAGGTCAAAATACCGCGATCCGCATGCACAGCACGCACCAGGCATCCGGAAAAAACCGCCGTCGTCGCCATCTCCCAGTCGAGAATGTGCGCGCGCGATTCGGCAATCACTTCCTGCCCCGGCTGCGTGTGCAGGCGTATCGCAATCTGGTTGCCCATAGTTCCCGAGGGAACGAACAACGCAGCCTCGCGCCCGAAGACTTCCGCCGCCCGCCGCTCCAGCAGATTCACCGTCGGATCTTCGCCGTAAACGTCGTCGCCCACCTCCGCCGCCGCCATCGCCGCCCGCATCTCCGCGGAAGGCCGCGTCACAGTATCCGAGCGCAGATCAATCGTTCCTCTCAATATTTGCTTCTCCTGATTCACTGTCCACTGTTCCCTGTCCTTAAGGAATCTTCTCCATCGGCAGTTCCAGCACCGCCGTGCGCTTGCCATCCCGCACCGCGTAGGCCCAGAGGCCGTGAAAATTCGCGCGCAAGCCTGGATGCACTTTCAACAGGGCGGAAAGAGCCGCAATGGCTTCGGTGCGCTGCGCAGCCGGATCGGTCACGCCCGCCGCCTCATACGCGATGTCCAGATCCGCCTGGCGCAGAGACGTATCCACGCCGACCGCATCAATCTTCCATGTCCGCTCGCCATCCGGAATCGTAGTATGGCAACGAATCCTGCGGGGAATTCTTGATCAGCGACTCCTCTTGCGCAAGCTCTGTCGAGGTTCGGCGAAGAAAGAAAATCAACCGGAACCAGCAGGACGCGCGCCATCGCATAACTGGCCCACGCGCTCCACGGCATGCCGTCCTTCACCAGTTGCCGCGCCCGCTCCCAGTACCAGATGCCGTCATGGCCCCCGATCATGCCCTGGCGAACACTTACGCCCGCAAGCTTCCACGCGGCGGGCGAGGCCGCCGCATCCCAGGCCAGCACCAGCCCAATCTGTCCCGCAAGAGGAGCCCCCACCGCATCGGCCAGCACCACCGCGTACCGCCCCGGCGGCAAGCTGGGCATGGTCATCGTCACCGTGATCGAGCCCGACGCGTTTGAGCAGAAAAACTGTGTATCCGCCGTTGCCGTCGCGCTTCGGGCGTCAAGCACATATAGGGCGCGCAGTTGCACCTGGCCGCCCTTCACCAGTGGCGCAGCCGAGTCCACCGCATCCCTGATTCCGTTCCAATCCGCAGCTTCGGCAGGCAACAGGTCCGATTGCAAGAACGCGTCGTCCTGGCCAATAATCGCCGCTGAAAGCCTCTGTCCCGCGGCGGCGAGCGCATCGCGATCCGGAGCCAGCATCTCCGCTTGGGTTGTGCAGGTTGCGGCGCCGCAGAGTGCAGGCGCTGCCAGCATCCCCAACCCCATCGCCGCCCCAGCCAATCCTGCGCGCCAACCAAGCATCTTGTTCAGATTCCCCCTGCCCGCGCAACAGTTTTCGAGCGTCGGCTGGCCACTGATAGTCTAGTACAGGTAGGCGGCAAAGGAATTCCGGGAGTCATCCCCAAATGCACTCGGCGGTTCTGGACAAATCCCGGCGGATCATCGCGCTCCGATCAAACCCGGTGCGCCTCGCGTTTTGCCTGATTGCCTCAGCCCTGGTCGGTGTTGTGGCCGGGGCAACGTCGACGATGGCCCAGACCTCGGCCGGCACATCCACGAGTACCACCCAAACGCCACCCACGAAAAAGCCGGCTCACCGCGCCGGCAATCACGCCCACAAGCCCGTCGTGCCCGAGCCGGCGCCTGTTGTGGTCCCAGTCGTTCCGCCGCCTGAGCAGCCGAAGTGGCCGGTCAATGATGCCGCCGGGCCAGCATCCGTTGTATTGGATAGCACCGGACTGCGCATCGACGCCTCCAACTCAAGCCTGCAGGCGATTCTCAAAGAAGTCTCGACGGAGACCGGCGTCAAGGTTGAAGGGCTTTCCAGCGACGAACGCATCTTTGGGGTGTACGGCCCAGGGCGGCCGCGCGACGTGCTCACCCAATTGCTCAACGGCTCGGCGTACAACGTGCTGATGATCGGCGATCAGGGCCAGGGCTCTCCGCGCGAACTGGTTCTCACAGCTCGTCAGACCGGACCTGCGCAGCCTGCCCCGCGCAACAACGTGAACAATGATGAAGACGATGTAGAAGAACCGCCCGCCGTGGTCGAGCCACCCGTCCAGCCCAACCCGCAGCCAACTCGACCGCCTGGCGCACCCAACGGTGGCCCGCCGCGCACCCCCCAGCAGATCATGCAGGAGATGCAGCAGCGCCAGCAGCAAGTCAATCCCCCGCAGAATTAACGGGGAATAGGGACGAAGGGACTGCCGGACAGAAAGCGAGCCTCTCATGGAGTGATTCCATCGAGGCTCTTTGTTTGTCCGCGATTTTTTGACGCAGGATCGATCTCGAAACTCTGCTCAGCGAACCCGGTTCCCTCGTCCCTAAATCCCTTAGTCCCTGAGTCCCAGCACTATTGAACGTTTTCCGCCGCCATTGTCTTTACGGTTGGTAGCTCGGGTTTCCGGCCACGGCGCGGCCGCATCACCCAGAAAACTGCTTTTAGCACCGCAAGCGCCGAAACAAGCCCAAAGGCCAGGGAGCAAACCCCCGCGCCTGCCAGCATTGCTAAATTTAAGATATCCGTCATGTAAAACTCCGCCTCAGCCTCTTCGGCTCCGATTCGGTCGCTTCTTTCCCAGGCAGCTACTTCATTAGCCTTAGTTCTGGCGAGGCCGGAGAAAAACTACTATTCCATTCTCGCAGAACAACATGCTCTACAACGTCTGATGCTATTGACGAAGAAAGCACCTCAGGCTTAAGCGATAATTACGAAAGACACTTAAAACAGGAGATCCACATGTCTGAACCGACCGTCGCCCAGAGAGGCCCCTATCCCGTCCCCGTCGAAGCCGGCAAGAGCTACTACTGGTGCGCCTGCGGCCTGAGCGCCAACCAGCCCCTCTGCGACGGCAGCCACAAGCAGACCGATCTCACCCCGGTGAAGTTCGAAGCCACTGAGACCACAACCATCTATTTCTGCGGCTGCAAGCACACAAAAACTCCGGTAGTCTGCGACGGCAGCCACCAGCTCCTCTGATCGCGGCTGCTGGGCGCCCGGCGGGGTGACTGTCCGGTGCCCCCGGAGCCCTGAGGGATAGCTCACCTCAACCGCCCGGCCTTGTATCATTGATGTGAGGTCTGCCCCAATTTACCCCTGTGCGGTGCTTCTACGCCCGCCGCCGGTGAGATGCGGATCCCCGGAAATCCACCATGGCCATCACGCACATCTCGGTGCGAGGCGCGCGCCAGCACAACCTGCGCGACATCAACGTGCGCATCCCGCGCAACACGCTCACGGTCGTCACCGGTCTGTCAGGATCGGGGAAGAGCTCCCTCGCGTTTGACACCATCTACGCCGAGGGCCAGCGCCGCTACGTTGAAACCCTCTCCGCCTATGCGCGCCAGTTCCTCGATCAGCTCGAGCGGCCCGACGTCGACTCCATCGAGGGCCTGTCCCCCGCCATCTCCATCGAGCAGAAGACCACCAGCCGCAGCCCTCGCTCCACCGTCGGCACCATCACCGAAATCTACGACTACCTGCGCCTGCTCTACGCCTCTGTCGGCACGCCGCACTGCCCCAACTGCGGCCGCCCCATCGCCCGCCAGACCGCCGAACAGATTGTGCAGCGCATCCTCGAGTTGGGCAACGGCGAACGCGTCACCATCATGGCGCCCGTTGTCCGCGGACGCAAAGGCGAGTTCAAAGAGCTGCTCGATCAGCTCGATCAGCAGGGCTTCCGCGCCCGCATCGATGGCGAGATGCAGGACCTCTCCGAGCCGCCGCTCCTCGACCGACGCAAGAACCACAACATCGAAGCAGTCGTCGATCGCATCCTGCTCAAGCCCGCTGACTCCATCCCACCCGCCGGTGCCCCATCCTTTCCGCGCCTTTCAGCGGAAAGGGTGGGAACGCCGGGTGCCCCATCACCCAAAAATGCGGGTGCCCCAGGTCCCTCGCACTTGGGGACCTGGGATTCAGCAAAGCCCGCACCCGCCACGCCTCCCGGCAAGCTCTCCGTCGAAAAACGCCTCGAAGCCGCCGTCACCAAAGCCCTGCAACTCGCCAACGGACTGGTGCTGGTCGCCGTCACCGGCAACGAAGAACAGTTGTTCTCGTCCTCAATGGCCTGCCCCGACTGCGGCCTCGACGTACCCAAGCTCGAGCCGCGCAGCTTCTCGTTCAACTCCGCCTTTGGCGCCTGCCCCGAGTGCCACGGCCTCGGCTCGCTCTATGACTTCGACCCCGCCAAAGTCATCACCGACTGGTCAAAGCCTCTGCTCGATGGTGGACTCGGCCCTGGCTCCGCTTCGCAATATCTGCTCAAGCTCATTCACCTCGCAGCCGAAAAGTACAAGATCGACCTCAAGCTTCCGTTTGAAGACCTGCCGCCCAAGCAGCAGCACATCCTGGTCTATGGCCCGCCCAAAGGCGAAGCCCCCCGCACTGGCTTTCACGGTATCCTCAGCTTTCTGCGTGACAGCGTTGAAGAAGCGCGCTCCGACGGCTATCGCGAGTACATGATGAATTACATGTCCGCGACACCCTGCCCGGTGTGCCGCGGCAAGCGTCTGCGCCCCGAGTCGCTGGCTGTCAAAATCGGCGGCCTCTCCATCGCCGACTTCACCGCGCTGCCCCTCAATCGCGCCCTCTCCGCCGGCATCAACCTCAAGTTCAACGCCCGCGAAGCGCTGATCGCCGAACGCATCCGCCACGAGATTGTCGAGCGCCTCGAGTTCCTCTGCGCTGTCGGCCTGACCTATCTCTCTCTCGACCGCAACGCCGCAACGCTCTCCGGCGGTGAAGGCCAGCGCATCCGCCTCGCCACGCAAATCGGCTCGCGCCTGCGCGGCGTCCTCTACGTTCTCGATGAGCCATCCATCGGCCTGCATCAGCGCGACAACAATCGCCTCATTGAAGCCCTCGTCCGGCTGCGCGATCTCGGCAACACTGTCCTCGTCGTCGAGCACGATGAAGACACCATCCGCCACGCCGATTACGTGGTCGATCTCGGCCCCGGCGCCGGACGCCTCGGCGGGCATGTCGTCGCTGAAGGCACACCTCAGCAGATCATGGACGCGCCCGACTCGCTCACCGGCCGCTATCTCTCCGGCGCCACGCCCATGCTGCAGCGCGAGCATCCCCGCCCGCTCACCGGCAAGTGGCTCACCGTCACCGGCGCGCGCGAGCACAACCTGCAGGACGTGAACATCCGCATCCCACTCGGCGTGATGACCGTCGTGACCGGCGTGAGCGGCAGCGGCAAGAGCACCCTGATCAACGACATTCTCTATCGCTCGCTGGCCCAGACCATCTATGGCTCGCGCGAAGAGCCCGGCGCGCACGACACCCTCACGGGCGCCGAGCAAATCGACAAAGTGGTTCGCATCGATCAATCGCCCATCGGCCGCACGCCGCGCTCGAATCCCGCGACCTACACGCAAGTCTTCTCGCCCATCCGCGATCTCTTCGCCATGCTGCCCGAGTCGCGCGAGCGCGGCTACAAAGCCGGCCGCTTCAGCTTCAACGTGACCGGCGGCCGCTGCGAGGCCTGCCAGGGCGATGGCCAGCGCCGCATCGAAATGAATTTCATGCCCGACGTCTACGTGCAATGCGAAGTCTGTAACGGGCGACGCTACAACCAGGAAACCCTCGCGGTCAAATTCAAGGGCCACTCCATCGCCGACATCCTCGACCTCACCATTGAAGACGCGCTGCCGGTTCTCGCCGACGTGCCGCAGGTGCGCCAGAAGCTGCAGACGCTGGTCGACGTGGGCCTTGGCTACGTGCATCTGGGCCAGAGCGCGACGACTCTCTCCGGCGGCGAGGCGCAACGCATGAAGCTGGCCCGCGAGCTCTCCAAGCGCCAGACCGGCCGCACCCTCTACCTGCTCGACGAGCCAACCACCGGCCTGCACTTCGACGACGTGCGCAAGCTGCTTGAGGTCCTGCACCGGCTCGCCGATCTGGGCAACTCGGTGATCATCATCGAGCACAATCTCGACGTCATTCGCAACGCCGACTGGATCATCGACCTCGGCCCCGAAGGCGGCGAAGACGGCGGACGCATCATCGGTGAGGGCCGGCCGGCCAGAATTGCCGCCACGCCCGAGTCCTACACCGGACAATTTTTGAAGCGCTTCTACTCCACCGCCAATGGCCGCCTCGAAGCCGTCGAGCCCGATGACACGGATTCCTCGCTCAACGCCACTCAGGCTGAGCCTGCGCCGGCTGTTGAAACGTCGGCCGCGAACAAGAAATCAAAAGCGGCAAAACCCGCCACCAAATCCGGCCCCCGCAAAAAGAAAACGGGCATGCCATGAGCACCCTGCCCGAGAACGACCCGCTCGCCCCCGAATCCGCGCCTCCCCAAATGGAAATGGGTGCCCCTCAGCCCTCCTTGAGCTTGTCGAAGGGTCTCGATTTTGACACCAGGGATTCTACGGACCAAAGCCCCTTATCAGGGCACGACTTTATTCTTGCTGCTCCCGCTCCCCAAATTGAATTGGGTGCCCCTGGTCTCGATTTTGAGACCAGGGATTCCATCCCCTGGCAAACGCCCGTCGTTCCTCGCTATCCGCGCATCCCCCACTTCGGCCATGTCCTGGTTCTGCTCGTGCTCGCCGTCATCGGCTGGCTGATCGCCGGCTTGATCGGCCTGCTCGGCATCAAGCTGCATCTCTACGGCGTCACGACCCTGCAGCAGGCCACCACCGACATCCACTACACGCTCGGCACCATGGCGCTGCTCTACCTCTTCACCTTCATCCTGGCGTGGATGATCCTTCCGCTGTTCTGGAACCGCAGCTTTCTCGCCGGCCTGCAATGGAACGGCGATGCATGGTTCCGTTATCGCGGCCGCCTCTTCGCCGCGGCCTGCGTGTGCTTTGTGCTGGCCATGATCGACCAGGTCCTTCTCCCCGGCCCCTCGAACGCGCCCATTGACGAGCTCTTCAAGACCCGCACCGCCGCGTGGCTGCTCTTCGCCTTTGGTGTCACCGTCGCGCCCCTCTGCGAGGAGATCATCTTCCGCGGCTTCCTGCTTCCCGCCTTCTCCACCGCCTATGACTGGACGATGGAAAAGATCAAGGGACAACTGCCGCCGCCCCTCGGCCCGCTCGACCCGCCGCGCTGGTCCATTCCTGCCATGATCGTCGGCTCAGTCTTGACCAGCGTTCCCTTCGCCGCCATGCACGCCGAGCAGACCGGCTACTCCCTCGGCCCCTTCGTGCTTCTCTTCTGCGTCAGCATGGTTCTCTGCCTGGTGCGCCTCGGCACGCGTTCCCTCGCCTGCAGTATCTTCGTCCACGCCTCGTACAACTTTCTGCTGTTCTCTCTTATGCTGATCGGCACCGGCGGCTTCAAGCACCTCGACAAGATGTAAAGAGGCAAGGAGCGAAAGAACAGGGACTGAGGGAATAAGGGACTCAGGGACTGAGCCGATGCCCCATGTCCCGCGATTCGTGGATCCCTTGACTCACCGGGTGCCCCATGTCCCTCGCACTTGGGGACATGGGATTCATCGAAGCCAACTCACTCAATCCCAGTCCCTCAGTCCCTAAGTCCCTCAGTCCCTCAGTCCCTCGGTCCCTCGGTCCCTCAGTCCCTTAAAATGATTTCGATGCCCACCACCTCCCACGCCCAGCAACTCCTCTCCCTCCTCGCCCGCCTCAGCTTCCGTCTCGGCCAGTTCAAGCTCTCCTCCGGCGGCACCAGCGACTACTACATCGACTGCCGCACCACCACCCTCCACGCCGAAGGCGGACGCCTCACCGGGCACTCCGTGCTTGAACTTTTGGAGAAGAATCATATCGAAGCAGAAGCCGTCGGCGGCCTCACCATGGGCGCCGACCCTATCGTCTCCAACGTCGCCACGGCCAGTGCCCAGCGCGCTTTGACTTGGCCCGCGCAGCAAGACCCCGCCGCCCCGCTGATCAACGGCTTCCTGGTCCGCAAAGCCGAAAAAGCCCACGGCACCGGCCGCCGCATTGAAGGCTTTTGTCGCGAAGGCGCGCGCGTCCTCATCGTCGACGACGTCTGCACCACCGGCGCCTCCACCATCAACGCCATCGAGGCCGCCCGCGAAGCCGGCATGATCGTCGCCGCCGTCGTCTGCATCGTCGAGCGCCAGGAAGCCAACGGCCGCCCCGCCGTCGAAGCCGCGGCAGCCGGCGCGCCCTTCCTCGCTCTCTTCACCGCAAATGACGTCCGCGCCGAGCACGTGAAGCAGCTCCCAGCTTCTAGCCTCTAGCTTCTAGCTCCGCCTATTCCCGATAAACTAGAGATAGCCTCATCTCCCAGGCCGGCAGGCCGAGAGCTAACGACTGACCCCTAACGACTAACCCCTGTTTCTTATGGATTTCTACGAGAAAATCCGCACCCTCCCCACGCAGCCCGGCGTGTACCTCTACAAAAACGCGGAGGGCGAGGTCATCTACGTCGGCAAGGCGAAGAACCTTCGCGCGCGCGTGCGGTCCTATCTTCTTGAAGCCAACCAGGCCAACGCGAAAACCGGCTCGCTCATGCGCGAGGCCGTCGATCTCGACTACATCTTGGTCGCCAACGAACACGAAGCGCTGGCTCTCGAAAACAATCTCATCAAGCAGCGCAAGCCGCGCTTCAACATCCTGCTGCGCGACGACAAAACTTACCCCTACGTCAAGCTCACTCTCGGCGATCGCTACCCCAAGGTCTTCGTCACCCGCCGTCTGCGCAAGGACGGCAGCGCCTACTACGGCCCCTATTTTCCCGGCAACCTCGCCTACCGCATCGTCGAGCTCATCCATCGCAGCTTCCTCATCCCGAGCTGCAAGGTTGACCTGTCGCGCTACCATCCGCGCGCCTGCCTGCAGTACTACATTCATCGCTGCCTCGGCCCCTGCGTTGAAGGCTTCACCGACCCTGAAATCTACGGCCGCGCCGTTCGTGATGCGCAGCTTTTTCTCGAAGGCCGCGCCTCCGAGCTCGAACGCAGCCTCACCGCCCGCATGAACGCCGCAGCCGAAGCCGAGCAGTTTGAAGCCGCCGCACGCTTGCGCGATCAGCTCTCCACCGTCCATCAGCTCCAGGAAAAACAGCGCATTGCAACGGTGGAGCAAAATGACGACGCAGACGTCTTCGGCTATCACTTCGAGGCCGACGCGCTCGCAGTAAATCTCTTCCACGTCCGCTCCGGCAAAATCGTCGACCGCCGCGAATTCTTCTGGGAAGACCTGCCGGAGCTGATGGAAGCGGGTGCTCTCGACGCAGATTGGAACTCTCCCTCGAATGGTCAGGTCCACAAAACATCCTCGGCGGAGAAGCCCGATCGCCCTCAAGCGAAGGGTGCCCCATCCTTGCGCCTTCCTTCTGGCGCAAGGGTGGGAAACAACGAACCCCGACCGGCAAAAGATCCAGGCTTTGTAACAGGGCACGACTTTAGTCGTGCCGACAATGCCCCCAAAATAAATGAGGCTTTAGCCCCCGTCGCAAAAGCCCCCGAAACCCCCTTCCACGCCGGCCCCGTTTTCAGCGCCCTGCTCACCCAGCTCTACCTCGACCAGCCCTACGTCCCGCGCACCATCCTAGTCCCCGTCGACTTCCCCGACCGCGAAACCCTCGCCGGCCTGCTCAGCGAGCGCGCCAACCATCGCATCGAAATCGCCGTCCCCCAGCGCGGCGAAAAGCGCTCCCTCGTCGACCTCGCCGGCCAAAACGCCAAGCAGTCCTACATCCAGCGCTTCCGCGTCCTCGAGCCATCGCGCAAAGCAATCCAAGAGGCGCTCGCCGACGCGCTCATGCTCCCCGAACTGCCCCGCCGCATTGAGTGCTTCGACATCTCGCACATCCAGGGCGCCGAGACCGTTGCCTCCCTCGTCGTGTGGGAAGACGGCAAGATGAACAAGTCGCTCTACCGCAAATTCAAAGTGATGACAGTGCTCGGCGTCGACGACTTCGCTTCCATGCGCGAAGTCGTCTATCGCCGCTACAAGCGCCTCCTCGAAAATTCCAAAGAAAACACCTCGCTCAACGCCGCGAGCGAATCTGCTTTGAAAGGGCACGACTTCAGTCGTGCCGATAAGACCGCAAAAAACGAGGGGGCTTTAGCCTCCGAGGCAAATAAATCCAAAGAGCCCATGACCATGCCCAGCCTTATCCTCATCGATGGTGGCCTCGGCCAGCTCCACGCCGCCGCAGACGCGCTTGAAGCCCTCGGCCTCACCACGCAGCCGCTCGCCTCCATCGCTAAGAAAGAAGAAGTAATCTACCTCTACGGCAATGAGGACGAGCCCGTCGTGCTCGATCGCCGCTCCCCCGTGCTGCACCTCGTCCAGCTCATTCGCGACGAGAGCCATCGCTTTGCGGTCGGTTATCACCGCCAGCGCCGCGCAATACGCGACCGCGCTTCAGAGTTGCTCGACATTCCCGGCGTCGGCCCGCAAACCCGTCAGCGTCTGCTCATCCACTTCGGCAGCCTGCGCGATATCCAGCAGGCCACCGCGGAATCGCTGGCCTCCGTCGTTCCACGCAAAACCGCAGAGATCATCTGGCATCACTTCCACCAGCCGCAGACAACGCAATCGGAAAAGAGCTAGCCAGTCACGGAAACCATGAGCCCACAGCCCATGCAGATTCGGTTTGAATTCACGCTCGAGGATTTCCTCGCTGCCGAGAGCCTGCACGCCACGCGCACTCTCGGCTCACGAATCGAAACCATCCTGAATTATTGGATCGTCCCGTTGATCGGCGCACTGGGCCTGGCGTGCGCTCTGCTGCTGATGCGCGATCGAAGCTCACAAAACTCCGCCATCACCCTGTTCGTCATTGGACCCCTGCTGCTTCTCTACCCTGTCTTTCTGCGCATTCGGCTGAGGCGCGCCTACATTCGCAAGCAAGGCGGCCCTGAAGAGCGCACCATGACCTTTGAGCCCGGGCGCCTGGTGATCGAAGGCCCGGATTCAAGAAGCGAAATGAACTGGAAGGCGATCAAGTCGTATCGCGTCGGCAGCAAAGTGATGCTCATCTATCTGGCGCCGGAGCGTTTCATCCCCATCCCCAAACGCGCCTGCTCCGATGCGCTGATCCAGGAGATCCACTCCCTGCTGATGCGCAAGTTGATGATCGAGAGCAACTGAGCCCCCTCATTCCGCCTTGGGCCGCACATCGTCCTTGTTGGCCATCTGCTTGATTAGCTTTCCCATGTAGCTGTCGCCATCAAAGGCATCCGCAGAGATCACGCCGACGTTGCGCACCAGGCCTTCCGCATCGAGCACAATGGCGAGAGGATAGTCGATCGCCCCAAATCTCTTCGCCCCCGCGGCCGTGATGAGCATGGTGGCCGTGCCCTGCACATCTTTCAGATCGTCATCGTGCGGCCCCTGCACGCCCATCTTTGCCTCATCGGGAAACATCAATCCGTACGCATGAATCGGCACATCCCCATTGACCACGGCAAACTGCGTCAGCGGCTTCATCATGTGCCGGCACTGCGTGCACCAATCCGGAAACAACACCAGCACCGTAGCAACGCCAAAGTCCGGGCCGATCTGCGTCTTCGTCGTCTTCGACAAAAGCGCCCGCTTGATCTCGATTTGCGGAAGCCGCTCGCCCAGCAGCGCGTACTGCGTCTTGATGCCTTCAATGCGGGTGCGATCCTCCCACGACATTGTCCCTGGATTGCCGAGCGCGCCCTCCAGTTCCTCCATGGTTGTGGCCGCGCCGCGCTCGTCGCCGGAATAGCGCTGCAAGAATGCCAACTCCGCTCCCGACTCAAACAGCGCACCCAATCCGATCACCGCGTCTCCATGCGTTGCAGTCAGCGGCTTGCCCATCGCCAAGGCCTTCACCAGGGTCAGATGCTCTTGCATGCCCAGCGTCACTGCCCCCGGATTGCCGGCCTTCTCCAGGTTGTCTTTCAAGTAGCGCAGCGCATAGGCGACCTCAGCGTCATACGGTAGCCCGGCCAACATCTCGTCCGCGGTTTTCACCGCATCGTCTATCCCGTTCAGATGCACCTGCGCCGTCAACTTGAGCGCATAGGCCTGGGCGCGATGTCCCTCGGCCCCGCCAGCAATGTAAGACTGGGCCGCGGTCTCCGCATTGTTCCAATCCTGGCCAAGCGAGCACAGGCGCGCGAAGTCGAACAGATCGTCTCCGGTGTAAGTCTCGGCGCGATCCAGCGCGCACGCCTCACCCGCCTTGCGAATGCCCACGGCCAGCGCCCCAACCTCGGCATCCGACCAGTTCTCCATCGAACTCCGCACCACTTCAAGAGGCCGCACAGACTCCTTGTAAGCCTCGCCCGGAAGCTCCGCTGGAGGTTTCTGCACGTCGGGTTGCGCGGGGGCGATCGAGACCGGTTGCTGTTCCGGTACCAAGAGCGGCGTCGACTGCGCACCCAGCAGAGCAGCCGTTGTGAACATTATGAGCGCAACGCCGGCACATCTCGCTGGCTTGATCCTGAACTGCATTCGACCTCCGCTCACCTGGCCCGCAATTTAACGCGACGCCCGTCTTTTTGACTTCCAGTTCGCGCTTTTCGTTTAGACACCACCCGGAACATTCCAGTTCCCGCGGATAGTCTCTGTCTGTTCCCTGTTCCCTGTTCCCTGTTCCCTGTTTCTCTGTTTCTCTGTTTCTCTGTTTCTCTGTTTCCGTTCAATGCTACGATGTTTTGCATGTTGGGAACCAAGGCATTCCCGGCCATTTTCGCGCTCGTCTGCGCAGTCTGTGCGGCCCAGCAGGCCACTAACTCGGCCCGGCCCGCCTATAACGGATCGGACGCGCCGGACGCACCCAAGCAGATTCACGTCGATCAGGATTGCCGCATCATCCCCACCCGCGACCAACTCCTTCCCGGGCAAAAAACCCACCCCTATTCCGACTCCAACATCTGCCACATCGAAACCGTCCTCCACTCGCAGCACATGGAGGAGCACATCGATGGCAACGTCCTCTTGCGAAACTTGGTCACGATTCAGGAGCACGAGTTTGTCGTCCAGAACATCACCGATCAGCGGGTCGTGTTTATGGTGCAGCAGGCCGTGCCCAAAGGCTGGGCCGTCGACTCCGACCCGCAACCCACAACGGTGGTCAATGGCATCGCGTCGTTCCCTGTCTACGCCGATCCCGGCCAGATTGTCCGCCTTCATGTAGGCATGCGCCACGAGTCGCCCCTCCGCCCCAAGCCCATCTAGAGAAGGCCCACCCCGCGCCTGTCCTGTCCTGTATCACACTGCCCCGCAAAATCGATCTACTATGTGCTCTATGAGACAGTAAGTCCTTCAAATTCAAAATATAGTTATGTCTTGGGCGGAACAGAGCGCTCAAGTCAGAGACGCAATTAACCCCGTGAAGCGGCGGCTATCCCTTGCGCACTGATGCAAAGGAAGGCTGTCTCTCAGTGCCAAACGGCGTCTCGAATCTGATCCTCAATACCCTCCCCGCGCCCCAGCGCGAAGCGCTGATTGCTCAAATGCAGCCGGTGGTCCTTCCCATCGGGACTGTGCTTTATCCCCCCGGCGAGCACCCTAAATTTGCTCATTTCATGACCTCTGGCATTGCCTCCGTCGTCACCTTCATGAACAGCGGAACCGGTGCCGAAGTCGGACTCATCGGCCGTGAAGGCCTGGTAGAAGCAGTCAACCTGATCGGCCCGGCGCGCCCGCCTATGACCGCCTTCATCCAGGTGGAAGGCACCGCCCTCCGCATGCCGTTTTCCAAACTACAGGAAGAGCTCTACACTCCTGGCTCCGCTCTGCCGCGGATTCTGGAGTTTGTTCAGTCGCAGGGCTACATCCTCAGCCAGCTCGCCGCCTGCAATGGCCTGCATGAGATTGTGCAGCGCCTGGCACGGTGGCTGCTCATGGTGCAAGATCGACTGGAAAGCGAAAAGTTTTATCTCACCCAGGAGTTTCTCGCCGAAATGCTCGGCAGCCGCCGCACCAGCGTCACCGTTGCGGCCGGCAGCCTGCAAAAACTGGGACTCATCGAATATCGCCGCGGCCACATCACCATCAGCAATCGCGAAGGACTCATGGCTGCCGCATGTGAGTGTTACCCCATCGTGCACCGTATTTCCTCGGGCCTCTACAACCATGTAGCGAACCATGTGGCGCCGCCGAGCGGCTCCGCCTGAAGCGCGGGCTTCAGAGCCGGCACGGGCCTCGGCATACCTGATTTTTTCTTCCTCCTTCTCTTGTTTACCCTCCTTCCATCTTTGTGCGCGCAGTTCGCTTGCCTTGCCTGCGAATCCGGCCGATGATCGCTTGTTCCTCGCGCGAAATAATGCGTGCACGATCCTCGCCGACATTCAGCAATTGCCGTAATCTGATCTGCAGACCCAAGGACGGTTCCTCTGCCCTCGACTCAGGCCACAACAGGTTCATCCAGTGAGCGCGACACCCTGCGCCCCGCGCTCTGGCTCGCGGGCATCTTTGCGGCTGTCACTTTCCTCGTCCACTTTGTCAGTTCGCTCTGGGGCAGCCATCTCGGCTACGGCTACTTCCGCGACGAACTCTACTTCCTGGTCTGCGGACACCATCTCGCCTGGGGCTATGTGGATCAGCCGCCCCTCGTCGCCCTGCAGGCCCGCATCGCCGAGACGCTCTTTGGCCTTTCGCCCACCGGCATTCGCATCCTCAGCTTCGCCGCCGCCGGCATCAATGTAGCGCTGACCGGCCTGATCGCCTGGCAGCTTGGCGGACGGCGCGCCGCACAAGCCCTGGCCATGATGGCCGTTCTCGCTGCGCCCGTCTTCCTCGGCAACTCGAACTACCTCTCGATGAATTCCTTCGAGACCCCGCTCTGGATGGGCGCGTTACTGGTGCTGCTGCGCATCGCCGACGGCTCAACCCCTCCCCGCGCCTGGCTCCTCTTCGGACTCCTCACCGGCATCGCCGTCGAGAACAAGCACTCGACCGTGTTTTTTCTCGTCGCGCTTCTCATCGCCCTGATCATCAGTCCGCAGAGACGCATGCTGCTTTCCAAATGGATGCTGGCCGGGATCGGCCTGCTCATCCTGCTCGCTCTGCCCAACTTCATCTGGCAGGTGGTGAATCACTTCCCCACCTACGAGCTGCTCAACGGCATCGCCCACTCCGACAAAAACATCGTTCTTCCGCCGCTGGCATTTCTTCGCGAACAAGTAAACATGCTGCTGATCCTCAGTGCGCCGCTCTGGATCGGCGGCCTCATCTGCCTCGCCTTTTCGCGCCATGGCCGTCCCTGGCGCTTCGTCCCCATTGCCTACCTGATTTTTCTCGGCATGATGATGGCCATGCACGCCAAGGACTACTATGTCGCCCCGTTCTACCCGGTCCTCTTCGCCGCCGGTGCCGTCGCCTTCGCCCAGCTCACACACCGCAACTGGCCCTTGATGGTCTACACCCGCGTCCTCGCCGTCACGCTTATCGTGGCAACCGGACCCGTCATGCTCACCATTCTCCCGCCCGACAAGTACACCGCCTACACCGCCCGTCTTGGCGCCAACAAGGTCCGATCAGAAAAATTCACCAGCCCGCTTCCGCAATATCTCTCCGATCGCTTCGGCTGGCCGCAGATGGTCCAGGGCTTCGCAACCCGCTACAACGCGCTGCCTCCCGACATGCGCGCCCGCACCGGCATCTTCTGCGGCAACTACGGCGAAGCCAGCGCCGTCAACATCCTCGGCCCACAATACGGCCTGCCCCTCGCCATCAGCGGCCATCAGAATTACTTCTACTGGGGATGGAACGGCTACACCGGCGAGTCCATGCTCACCCTCGGCAACGACCCCGCTGACTACAAAGAAAGCTGGGAAGAAGTCATCGACCTCGGCCCCTTCGACGCGCCCTGGATCATGGACCACGAGCACCACCACTACTTCTGGCTCCGCCATCGCAAGCGCAGCTACGCCCAGGACTGGCCCCAGTTCAAGTATTGGTATTGAACAACCTGCCGACCGAGAAAGAATCGACTTCGTCACCATCACCGGCCTTGCGCCGGGCTCACCGCGATCGAGCCCATGATGTCGCGCTGACGCGAGTGACCGAGCCTGTCGGGTCCGCCGGGCTCAGCCACCTCCTTACTTAGGCAGTTGCATGCGCAAGAGTGCGCTTGATCAATGCCTCCGTGATTCCAAGCTGAAACCGGCCCAGTTCGGTTAGATCTGCGACCGTGCCGCGCCCGACGAAATCAACCTCGAAATTGTCAGGAGCAAAATCCGGCGGCGTTCTCCCATCGAGGAAGGTGAGCGCCTGCTTTTCAAGATACGCACTGTTCTTAGTGCAGCCTGGAGACGAGCCGATATACATCACGTTGCTATAGCCACTGCCCTTGTGCTCGTTTTCGACGGCGTGCACTACGTCCGAGTGCCAAAAGACCGTGTCCCCCGGCTCAACGACAGGGATCGATGAGAGGGCTTTGAGCAGCAGGCTGTGGTATTGATCGTTCACAGACAGAGCTCGGCAAGGTTGGGCGCCGCAGAGCTCATCCTCCGGAACATCATCCTGAAGAGCGCGCAGCAGGAGATAGACCATTGAGGTAGCGATCGGAATCAGTTGAAGTGTTCCGTCACCCTTTCCCTGACGCGTCAGAGCCGTCCATCCCTGGAAGGTACGGAACATCGAACAAACTGCCGGCGAGGCAATTTCGCGCACCTCCGGGCGATAGGCAGCATCCCAGGCACTGTATTTACGCCAGTCTCCCGAGAAGACATGGCGATACACTTTGCGGAAGTTTTCGTCGAGCCAGCGCTCGACCGAGCCGCCGTCGGTGTGTGGCGAAAGACCGAGCGATGCTGAACCAGGCGGCCGGCGGCGAATGCGATCCGCATACACCAGCGCCACGTTCGGATCGAAATGCCGCTTGCCTTCACTCTCTGCAGTCCAAAGGTTGTTCATAAAGACGCGAACATTCGTCAGCGACTCACCCTGCCTCGCCTGGACCTGAGGCCGCGACCAATAGATTCCGTAGATTTGCGGCTTCGCGGAGGCCAGTGTGCCGAAATACTTGTCCTCTGCCGCATTGGCGAGCTTTGCGTCCAGGTTGTTCGTCTCGACGTAGGCCGCGATTTCGTCATCCCAGGCATTGGCCTGCTGTGTGCTGTAGGTGCCGCGGACGATGCAGGCCCCACGCCTCTTGATCTTTTCAACCATTTCTACAGGTACGTTCTTTGCGGCAACATCGGCGTATTGAATCACTGGAATGACGTCGCGCCCGGCTTCGCGCTCGGCGACGATCTCGTCCACGCGCTGGCGCATCTCCGCCTCAACCTCGCGAAAGACCTCTTTGTAATTGGGCAATGCCGCCCGAAGCTGCTGTTTCGTGGTCCGGATTGCCTCCGGGAGATTCTCAATAACAAATGACATTGTGTTGCTCCTTTGCGGGGAATCGCGTGGATCGGATCCGCCACCTTCGCGGACTCGACCACTCCATTTGAGCGCAACTGGAGCAAATGCAGCGATGAAACCTTTTGTTGTTTTGATAACCAAGTGGAATCGACAATTCAGCTTACGGCCCTGTTTTGATCCCCAGCACCGCTCTTTGAAACGGCTCTGTGAATTCGCGCCGATCCTTGCGCCAGATCATGCCGATTGTCCAGCTCGCCGCCACGCTTTTGACCGGATAGAAGCGCACGCCCGGAATGCGCATCCTGCGCGCAGTGCCGGGTATGAGCGTTACTCCAAGACCGGCTCGAACAAGATTGAGCACCGTAAAGGTCTCCTTCGCCTCCTGGACGACATTCGCGGTAAAGCCAGCGGCAAGGCAAAGATTCAGAGCATGGTTTTGAAATGTCTCCGAGGTGGAGCGAGCTATCAAGACGAATGGCTCGTCGCGCAGGGAGCGAAGACTTACCGGTTTAGGAAACCGATCTGCGGGAACGGCCAACAGCATCTGCTCACGAAGCACCATCGTGCTTTCAAGGCGGTTGCTGGAGACAGGCATTCGCACGAATCCGATATCCAGGCTCCCATCGAGCACCGCCTCGACAATTATCTGGCTTCCCAAGTCTTGCATTTCAATCGAAACTTCCGGATGGATTCTCCTGAATGCGATAACAGCGCGGGGAACCAGGTCTGCGACGGTGGCAATGCCGCAACCAATGCGCAGGCGCTCCAAGTTGCCTGAGACCGCCTGCTTGGCGAATGACTCCAGTGCGCTTGCATCCTTGACGAGATCGCGGGCCCGCTCTCTCAGCGCGTCGCCTGCTGGGGTTAGCAAAACTCGCCCCGTCGTTCGCTCAAACAGGCGCCCACCAATCTCAGATTCCAGGCGCTTGATCTGTTTCGTGAGAGCCGGTTGGGAGATATGAAGTTTGATTGCGGCACGCCCAAAATGCAGTTCGTCCGACAGAACAACGAAGGATCGCAGCGCATCGATGCCGAGACTCATGCCGGAATGTTATCACCCACTATCCCTGCGGGCAGCTTTGAAGAGATGCCTGCAACGCCTCATTCCGAATCCCCATCCTCACCCTCCACCAGTAAATCCCCAAGCTGATCGAGGCTCCGCTCCCAGGGCGACCGCCGCTCCCCAAGCCAGTGACTCACCGCCGCCACCCCGGCCGGCTCAACCTGGCACGTGCGCACCCGGCCCAGCTTTTCCGTCCGCACCAGCCCAGCCTCCTCCAGAATCTGCAGGTGCTGCACAACCGCCGCCAGGCTCATCTCCAGCGGTTCCGCCAGCCGCGACACCGACATCGGCCCTTCCCCCAGTCGCTCCACCATCGCTCGGCGCGTGGGGTCGCCGAGCGCGTGGAAGATCTTGTCGATGTCGAGCTTCTTGTCCATGGTCTCCTGATGCCGACGCGCGCCTAGCGCGTCAACTCCGTCTCCAGTTTGCCCAGCAGTTCGGTCCATCCGCCTTTGCGCATCTCGGGGCCATCTGCATTCTCAAAATACGCGCCCTGGTGGGTCAGGATCAGATCCGTCCCCTTGTCGGTCTTGAGCAGTTCGACGGTCGCCAGCGACGCCGAGAACGGGGTTCCCTCCATGCTCATCTTGTAGGCCCAGACCAGCCGCTTGTTGGGCACAATATCCTGGTATCGGATATCCACGGTCATCGTCCTGCCCGCCACCGGCCCCGCATTATCCCCCAGGATCACGGCCGCCGTCTCGCCCCCGCCAACTCCAAAATTCGATTTGTGCTCGAGCAGCGTGTGGCTTCCACTGCCGTAATTCCAGCGCTTCTTGATCTCCGGATCAGAAAAGGCCTGGAAGACCTTCTCCGGCGGTACCGGAAAGCTGCGCTCCAGAACAAATGTGCTGTGAATGGTACTCGGTTTTTCCATATTGATTCTCCTGCAAAGTCAGATTGGTAAAGCGTTGACTTAACTATTAACCCGAATCGCCCAATTGTCAAGTAAAAACTTAAGTGTTGAAACAGTTCGTAATTCGTAGTGCGTAGTTCCGACCCCGGAAGTCTCAGCACGATGCGGGGTCGACTGCTCACTGTCCACTGGTCACTGTCCACTGGTCTGATACCCTCTCTTCACCCATGCCCCAACCTCGCGCCACCTCGCCGCCGCAGCCCGCACCCGCAGACCTGCCCCGCGTGCTCGGCGCCAGCCAGGCAACGGCGATCGTGGTCGGAACCATCATCGGCAGTGGCATCTTCCTCGTACCTCGCGAGATGATGCAGGATCTCGGCTCGTCCTCTCTGGTCTATCTGGCCTGGATCGTCGGTGGCCTCCTCTCGCTCTTCGGCGCCATGACCTATGCCGAACTGGGCGCCATGCTCCCCTATGCGGGCGGCGAGTACGTCTACCTCCGCGGAGCCTATGGCGACACCCCGGCCTTCCTCTACATGTGGACCTGGTTCGCCGTCGCCAAGCCAGCCTCCATCGCCGCCGTCACCACCGGCCTCACCCGCACCCTCGGCTTTTTCCCAGCCTTCCACTGGCTCAGCGACCAGGCCCTTGGTGGCCCCATCCCACTCCTCTGGTCGCAGATCTTTGCCATCGGCGTCACCTGGCTGATCACCGGACTCAACTACATCGGCATTAAGAAGGCCGGTGACTTCCAATTGGTATTTACCGCTCTCAAAGTAATGTTGATTCTGATTGTTGCAGGATTTTGTTTCAGTTCTACTTTAGGCGCATTTACCAACTTTTCCACAGGCCTTCCACAGGCTGCGGGAGGGTTCTCCGGCTTCATGCTCGCCCTCATCGCCACCCTCTGGGCTTACGACGGATGGAACGACTTGACCATGGTCGCCGGCGAAGTGCGTCGTCCCGAACGCTCCCTGCCCATCGCCCTCATAGGCGGACTCTTCATCGTCGGCTTCCTCTTCATGGCCACCAATGCCGCCATCCAGTACATCCTGCCCGCAGCGGCCATCGCCGCCAGCGAACGCCCCGCCGTAGCCGCTCTCACCCTGGTCGCCGGCCCAGCCGGAGCCGGATTCGTCGCCGCCGCCATGGCCCTCAGCATCTTTGTCACCCTCAACGGAACCATCATGTCCGGCGCCCGCATCCCCTTCGCCGCCGCCCGCGACAAGCTCTTCTTCCGCCAATTCGCGCACATCCATCCCCGCTTTCAGTCCCCCTCAACCTCCCTCATCATCCAGGCGATCTTATCCACCATCCTGCTGCTCTTCCTCAGCCACTTTGCCCAGTTCTTCGAGCTTGCCGTCTTTGCCGAGTGGCTCTTCTACATGCTCACCGCGACCACGGTTTTCATCTACCGCAGGCGCCAGCCAACCCTCAACCGTCCTTATAAGGTTTGGGGCTATCCCGTGCTCCCGGCTCTCTTTGTGATCTCCGCCGGCGTAGTCCTCGTCTATAGCTACCTCGGCAACCTGAAAGGCTCCCTGATGGGCACCGGCCTCATCCTCCTCGGCCTCCCCGTTCTCTGGTTCATTCGCAAGAAGTACGGCCCATCCATCCCCACCAGCCAAAGCCACGCCCAATAAGGCTGCCCGCCTCCCTGTCGCTGCCCGATTCATCTACCATCAAAAGAGCCCATGCCCCACAAGCCGAAGCTCGGCCAGAACTTCCTCAACGACAGCGCCGCCATCGAACGCATCGCCGACTCCCTGGGCGAGTTGGCCGGCCGAACCGTCGTCGAGATCGGCCCCGGCGCCGGCGCCATCACCCATGCCCTGGTCGCCCGCGCCTCCCATGTCCTCGCCGTCGAACTCGACCCCGGCCTTGCTGCCCATCTCCGCAGCCAGTTCCCAGTCGACCGCCTGACCGTTTTTGAACAAGACATCCTCGGCTTCGATTTCGCCGCCGCCAGCCAGGCAGTCGGCCAGCAACTTCTGGTCTTTGGAAACCTGCCTTACTACATCACCTCGCCCATTCTGCTCAAACTCGCCGCCAGCCATGCCGCGCTGGACCGGGCGGCCCTGATGGTGCAGCGCGAGGTCGCCGACCGCATCACAGCGCAGCCTGCCTCGCGCGACTACGGAGTCCTTTCGGTCACCGTCCAGATCTACGGGCCGGCCGTCTCACTCTTCACCCTGCCGCCCCACGCCTTCAGCCCTCCGCCCGACGTCCACTCCTCCGTCTTCCGCTGGCGCTTCGCTCCTCGCTTTCACGAACTCGGTCTCGAGGAAGAGACATTCCTCCCCTTCGTCCGCACCCTCTTCGCCCAGAAGCGCAAGACCCTCGCCAACAACCTGCGCGCCGCGGGCTTTCAACCGCCGCAAATTGCGTCTGCCCTCACCTCCGCCGAAATCTCAGCCCAGGCCCGCGCCGAATCTCTATCCATCGAGCAGATCGCCGCTCTCTGGCATGCCTTGCAGAAAGATTCAAACAATTCGCTAGAAGTTCGGCTCAAGTAACTTCACACTAAGTGACTAATATTTCTCGCAACACTTTTTCAGGACCTGTGTCTGCATGGGTGTGAGAGCGGAACGGCCAAAGAAACAAACCAACACCACCGCCCACTTAGGAGAAACACCATGAAAGTCTCTCTGCTAGGCATCGGGCTTCTCGCTATGACTTCCACCATTGGCTTTGCTCAGGCCGCTCCGCAAAAGGCTCCGGCTCCCGAACAACGCCACGCCGCCACCATCAACCAGCGACGCGCATTCCAGCAGCATCGCATCGCGCAGGGTGTGCGTACCGGCCGCCTCTCGCGTTTCCAGGGTCGCAAACTTGAGCGGCGCGAAGTTTCCATCGGCCGGCAGGTGCACCACATGCGCAGGGTCAATGGCGGACGCCTGAATCACATGCAGCGCGTGCGGATCAATCATCGCCTCAATCGCACCGGCCGCGCCATTCATCGCAGCGAACGCGGCATGCGCAAGCAGTAACTCAATCTGCGCAGCAACTAACTTCCTTCAGTAAGTCAAAGCCGCCCGATAACATCGGGCGGCTCTTGCTACCTGCTTCTTAGTTTTGCCTTGATAGTAGCTAGAGAAATGTGATATAATAACTATGGGACATAATGACTAACCCATCCCCATCCGCACATACAGCGAGGGCTTTGCATTCGCCCCCAGGCTCCGTGAACTCATCCGTCACCAGTCTGATCAGGAAGGAAAATAAATGAGCCAATCTCCGGCACGACTCTACCTCTTCCAGCTCTCCACAACCTCCGTTCCCCTGCCCAATGGCCAAATCATGCAGATGGTTCTCGGTTGTTATCTCGTCGTGACCACCACGGGCGAACACATCCTCATCGATACAGGCATTGCACCCGACGCCCGTCGAAACGGTCCAGTTCCCTCCGGTCCCATCTTGACCGTGCTCGATCATTTGCAAGCCCTCGGTGTCGCGCCCACCGCAATCAAAACCGTGATCTGCACTCACTTCGACGTCGATCATGCCGGCTTCCACGATTCATTCTCAGAGCGCCGAGTTCATCGTGCAGCGCTCGCACTATGAGCTGGCTCGCGCTGGAAACCCCCGTCTCGACCGCGCCCGCGCCCACTGGGATAATCCACAACTCAAGTACCGCCTCATCGAAGGAGATGCCGAGATCCTCCCCGGCCTCACCCTGCTTGAAACAAGCGGCCATGTCACCGGCCATCAGTCAGTCCTCGTCCGCCTGCCCCGCACCGGCCCGGTTCTTCTGGCTATCGATGCCGTAATGTTGCAGCGCCTCTTTACGCCCGATCGCGCAGCGGGTCAGCTCGATGAGAACGCCGATCAGCTCCGCGCAAGCACCGTCAAGCTCCTCGATCTGGTACAAGCCGAAAACATCCCGCTCGTAATCTTCGGCCACGATGGCCTGCAATGGCAGTCGCTGAAAACGTCCCCAAACTTCTACGATTGATCCGCGGCACCCAACCGCTCCGCTTCACTTCGCCTTCAAAAAAAAGAAAGGCCGCGGTGTTTTGGCTTCTTACTGGAAGCCAAAACCCGCGGCCACTCTTCGAACGCGTCAACAAATCCCGAGCGGGACCTTATTTGTGACTACCCCCGCCCCCGCCACCGCCGCCACCACCGCCGGAATGGCCACCACCACCACCGCCGCCTCCGCCACCACCGGAAGAGGCATGGCTGGCCGACGAGGCCCCTCCGCCAGCCGAGCCGTGATACCCGCCCCCAGACTGAGCCGTAGAAGGATGCCCTGCATACGATCCGCCCGCAAACGATCCGGCCGGACGCCCCGGCGCGAAAGTCGGCCCTGCGGCTGAATGGCCAGGCGCGAAGCTGGTTGCCGGCACCGCGTGGTTCACATAAGCAGACGCGCTCCGGTCATACGTGGGACGCGGGCTCAGCGGGTGAACCGGCTGCACCTTCACGCCTGCGATCGTCACCGGCGTCGCGCGATCACGCGGGGGCAGCGCTGCGCCTCCGCCCATCGGCTTCCGGTTCACGGCAATCAGCGGCATCGGTCCGTAGCCTTTCCCAGGGCCAACGCGATGAGGCATCCTGGGGATCACTGGCACGTGATAGCCAACCGGAAGAATGCCCAGGTTCAGCCCGTAGCCACCGAAGCCTGAATTCCACCACGGCGAGCAGCCTCCCATTCCCGGCGCCCAGCCCCAGCCAAAATTGCTGTACCAGTTCCACATTCCGCACTGGTAAGGCAGATAGCCCCACGAGTAGCCTGAGATATAGCCCCATCCCGCACCCGGCGTGTACATCCAGTTCCCGTAGCCGTAGGGATCCCAGCCCGCGTTGCTCGCGTCATAGGGCGACCACACATACCCGGTTCCCGGCACGTTGTACCAGTTGCCGTTTGCATCCAGGTCGCTCCATGCAGGATTGTTGGCATCCGGCATACCCTTGGTCGCAGCCGTCTTGTCAGACCCCTCGGCATTCAATGCCTGATCGCGATCCGAGTTCCAGCTATCCCACGAGTCCGGCTCAATCGACTCGGTCAGCGTGTAGCGGCTCGGGTCCGCTGCGCTCAGCACCACGCTCTCGCCTCCATGCAGGTCAACCGTCGTTCCGCCGCGGTCAATCTGCGCGTTGCCTGAGAACACCGCAACCTCTCCCGGCAGGTTGTCCGTATTAATGCGGAACACCGTGAAACCCGTCGCCGTCACCACCGAGTCGCCAAACTTGACGCGAAACGTGCCCGCCTGACCGCTGCCCTGCAGCTCAAAGTAGCCGAGGCCATTTTCCAGCGTGATCTCCGCTTCGCCGCCCTCGCCCACCGGGCCATGCAAAACGCTCAGCGTCAGAGCGCTATTGGGCGAGAGCCGCGCCACGCTGCCGTCTTCAAACTGGATCTCCGCACGACCGTCATCCGCGGTCGCCACACGCGTACCGGCAAATAGCGGCGTATTCGCCACCCCCTGGTCCGCAATCACCTGGCCATCCTTCGTCAGTTGCACCTGGCCGTCCACGTTGCTCAAGCGCACCGCGCGCGCCGCCTGTGTGCCCTCTTCAGCCCGCGCCGCAGCGGCAAGCCAGCATCCCAGTGCCACAACCAGCGCCGCCGCCATCCAGCGCCCCGCCGCGCTCTTGCCAACTCCCAGCCAACTCGTTGCCCTTTTCATGGCGCCCTCCGCCTCTCAACCCCGGCCGCATCAAAAACGTCAAACGTCTTGAACCATCAGGCCCTTATCTATTTGACCCAGGCCTTTCTGCAAAGTTACTCCAATATTCATACGACCGGCAGCTTATCCGTCGGTCCGGGCAAGCAAAAGACGCGCCCGCCGCCGCACTCGCTCCATCACCGCATCATCCTGGGCCAGCCGGGTCAGAATGCCGCGAATCACACCAAGCTGCTGCACCCGCCCATCCCCGGCCGCATCCACCAGGTAATCCATCTCCCGATCGAGCCCCAGCGGATCGTGTTGCAGCAGCGTCTCCAGCCGCGCCCCCTCCACAATGGCGCTCCCCACCGCTACCAGCGAGTCGCCCAGTTCCTGCACCGATTTGTCCTTGGAGTAATTGAAGGTGCAGCTTCCCTGTCCATCCGGCCCGCGATAAGTCAGCCGCTTCCAGCCTTGAAACGCAACCTTCATGTGGCTTTCGCAGTCGGTTGAGAAATAGCTATGCGCGCGTGCCTGCCCAAACACACGCTGCGCGAACGCGCTGCTGACCGTAATGTCACGATCGATATTCGGCGCGTCGAGCGACTGCGGCGCCGGCCCCGTCCCTCTCTCCGACTTGAAGTGCCCCGAGCCGTCAGGATGAATCGTCAGCACCCAATGCGACGGCGTCAATCCAGGATTGGAGAAGTCAACCTCCACCACCGGCCCATCCGGCGTCGCCGCTCGCGCCACGCTCACACATCCAAGAATCATGAGTCCCGGAATCGCGACGATCGCAAAGCCAACCCCACGAAGAATCGAGGCAAGGCTAAGAGAGTGCAGAAGAGCCCTTCCTGAGCCACGCTTTGTAACAGGGCACGACTTCAGTCGTGCCGATATGCGCTCATTTTGGATGGGGGCTTTAGCCCCTGAAACCCCGACCTCCGCGCCCTTCATCGCCCAGCTCCCTGCGCCGCCAGCGTCTGCGCCGTATGAATGTGGCAGATCGCAATCGCCAGCGCATCCGCCGCATCCGCCGGCTCAGGAATCGCGTTCAACTCCAGCAGCCGCGCCACCATAAACTGCACCTGCTCCTTTTTCGCCAGCCCATACCCCACCACGCTCGACTTGATCTTCAGCGGCGCATACTCGGCAACCGGCAGACGCTGCGTCGCCGCCGCCAGCAGCGCCACGCCCCGCACCTGTCCCAGCTTCAATGCCGATTTTGCATTCACGGAGTAAAAAACCTCCTCAATCGCCACAGCATCCGGCTTCCATGCGGCGAGCTCCGCGCTCAGCTCCCGAAACACCTGCTCCAGTCGTTCCGCCGTACTCTTTGACTTCACCAGCCGGACCGTCCCCATCCGCTTCATCACCAGCCGCCGCTCGCGCCCCGAGTCATCCGACTCCACGACGCCGAACCCCGTGATCTCGGTCCCGCAGTCAATTCCAAAAACCCGCATCGGCCCTAAGTTTACCCCAGCAGCAGGCAACAGGGGCCAGGGATCAGGGAACAACGCAGAAGCGCCGCGATTCACTCTGGATGCCCATCCATCCACAGCTTCATTGTGGTTGGGTGTGATTCCGAACCCCGCCTCCACTCCGCGGGTGCCCCCTGTGCCTCGCCTTTGGGCACTGGGGATTCCACGGCCCCCAAAGCGCGCAAGCGCCGGTTAGCCCGACGGCAGGAACACCCAGCCCTCCACTGGTGTCTAACTCAAAGAAGTCTCATTCACTGGCGAGGAGAGAATCTCCATGGCATTCGAGAATCCCGAAGGTCAACTGCGGGGCGAGATCAACATAACTCCGCTGATCGACGTCCTTCTGGTGCTCCTAATCATTTTCATGGTCATCGCGCCGGCCATCCCGCACGGCCTCGACGCCGCGCTGCCCCAGCGTTCCGTGAACCCCAGGCCAGTCTTCGAAGAGCCCGTCGTTGTGCGCATCCTGAGTACCAGCGACGGAATTCTGAGTTACAAAATCAACCAGGAGACCGTTAGCCTCACCAATCTCGGAACCCGCCTGAGCGCCGTCTTTTCCCTGCGAGCCGACAGAGCAATGTGTGTCAAGGCCGACGACACTCTCAATTTCTCTACCGTCGCCGGCGTCATGGATATCGGCAAATCCGCCGGCGCCGATCACATCGGCTTACTGACATCGAAAGACCCGCTTTAGTGTCCCGTTCCTGAGGTCCATCACAAAATAAAGACTTTCATTTTGAGCGAAGAACGGGGCGCCAAAACGTAGTTCAGTTTGGGGGACGGTGAGTCGAAGAATCCGCGGTTGTTCTTCGATGAACCTCTGACCCACCGCCCTATCGCGTCACCGCCGTCACACCCACCTCGACCTGCCGCGCGACCTCAGCAACCCGCCGATACGACTCCAGCCGATCCTCGTGTCGATACGTATCCGTCACCACGATCACCTCGTCCGCGCCCGTCGCGCGCACCAGCCTCTCAAGCCCCGCCTTCACCGTTGCATTCGATCCCACAATCGCCTCGCGCAACTTGCTCTCCACGGCCGCGCGTTCCTCCGGCCGCCACAACCCATCCATCGCCTCAGGATCATCGAGCGGCGCCACTAGCTCAACCGACTGCCCGCGCACCAGGCGCAGAAACCGCTGCTGGGCGCTGGTAAACAACCGCCGCGCCTCGGCATCTGTCTCCGCCGCGATCACCGGCACCGCCACCATGAGATACGGCTTCGTCAGCGCCGCGCCCTCGGGATAACTGCCCGCGCGAAACTCCTCGCGATACAAACGCGAAGCCGCCTGCAAGAGCTCGGGAGCAAAGTGCGCCGCGAACGCAAACGGCAATCCCTTTGCCGCCGCCAACTGCGCACTGAACGTACTCGACCCCAGCAGCGTGATCGGCACCTCGCTTCCCTGCCCCGGAATCGCACGCACCGCCTGCACCGCAAGCGGGTTGGCAAATTGCCGTGCCGGCCCATCAACACTCGGCCCCAAATACCGCTGCAACTCCGCCAGCAACTCGGGAAAATCATCCCCCGTCTGCGCCAGATCCCGTCGCAACGCGCGCATCGTCTGCCAGTCGCCGCCCGGAGCCCTGCCCAATCCCAGATCGATCCGCCCCGGATACAACGCCTCGAGCGTTCCAAACTGCTCTGCCACCACCAGCGGCGCATGGTTCGGCAGCATCACTCCACCGCTGCCCACACGAATCGCCTTCGTCGCCCCCGCAACATGCCCGATCAACACCGACGTCGCCGAGCACGCCAGCCCCGCAATCGAGTGATGCTCCGCCATCCAGAACCGCGCGTAGCCCCACTCCTCCGCATGCCGCGCCAGATCGACTGAGCGCCCAACAGCCGCGGCAACAGCGCCGCCCATACCACCGGCAGCCGCTGACTCTCCCTGCCGCAACCCCACCAGATCCAAAACTGAAACCTGCAACGAATCCGCCATACTCCATTCGATGACCCAGCCCTGCTGAAAGACTCCAACAGGCTCTTCCGCAGCCGTGGGCCTTACCGGTCCCGCCAATCCGATACATTTAAATCTCACATCGCGTTTGAAGTGGGTCGGTTGAGGAGGAAAAGTGAACAACAAATTGCTAGGCATCGCAGCGGTCTGCATTCTGACTCCAACGATTCAAGCGCAGTCCGCCGCTGACATGGCCGTGCTCAAAGGTTTGGCTCCGGTGACCGCCTTGTCCAACTCCAGCGCCGGCGCCGCAGCCCTGAGCGCGAACTTCAAAGTCACCGGAGGCATCCAGACCGGCGCAATCCGGCAGCCGACGTTGCTCCCTTTTGCAAAACAGCAGCAGCAGGCGCTGCGCGATGCCTTCATCACCGGCGGCAATTTTGCCGATCTCGCCGACGGACTCGGCACCACACTCGGCGCGGCCTACGTCGCGCGCGCACACTACACAGATCGCGACCACTTCACAAATTTCTCTCCGCAGGTTGCCGACCTGATCGATTATGCAAACGCGACCTCTGCCGCGAATTCCAACTCCGGCAAATACTTTTTCGCCAACCAGACCACCGACGGAAAAATACCCGTCTCCGCAGAGGCCAAGGCGATTTACACCACCGTGCATGGAGCGCCGGATCCCTTCGGCCGTGCCTATAAGCTTCTAGCCGGCAGCCCCGGCGCCGATGCCTACGGCGATTCGCGACCCTTCCAGACCGAGCCCCAGACCACGCTCATCGCTGGACTGAATTACTTCAATGCTCCAGCCGACAACACGGCCTACAACCGCGGCCCTCTCTCCAACCTGACCAATAGCCCTTCCTATCCCAGCGGCCACACCACCTATGGATACACGGGATCGCTGCTGTTCGCGCTCCTCGTGCCCGAGCGATATCCGCAGATGATCGCGCGCGCCGCCGAGTATGGCAACGATCGCATCCTGATGGGCGCCCACTATGCCATGGACGTACTCGGCGGACGGACGCTTGCGCTCTACGACATGGCCCATCTGCTTGCGAACGATCCGGCCTATGTCGGCCAGTCGCTGAAAGGCGCTCCGAAGATCGACGATTTTCAGGCCGCCCTGCAAAGCGCGCGGACCGAAATCAGAAAGACCCTCCAAACAGACTGCGGCAATTCAGTCGCAGTGTGCGCCCGCGAAGACAAAAGCCGCTTCAAAAGTCTCGTAGCCGATGAGACTTTCTACGCGGCAACGCAGACCTATTCCTTGCCTGTCGTTTTTGCGCAGAACGCCGTCAAGCTTGAGGACGTGAGCAAACTCGCACCGGAAGCGGGCTATCTCCTCACGGCCGCGTATCCCGCGCTGACTCTCAACCAGGCAGACAGAATCCTGACCGAAACCGAAGGGCCCGGCGGTGGTTTCCTCGATGATGGCTCAGGATTCGGCGTCTACTCGCGGCTGAATCTGCTCGCCGCATCGAGACGAGCCGCTCGTGTGGCCTCAGCCAGGTAACTCCGCCAAACGCAGCAACGGCCTGAGCGCGATGCCCAGGCCGTTGCCGGTGATCTGTTGGGATTGAACAGTAACGCACCCAATGGAATCTGTAAGTTATAGATTCTACAATAGGCAAAAACGGCACAAACGGCATGAATCACGGGGCCGTAGCACAAATTAGCACAAAATCCTACTTCGACCCAGTACGCTTTCCGTTGCCGCGAGACTTGCGGGGCTTAGGCTCCCGGTGGGCAGTTGGGTGCAAAGGACCGCCCTGCGGGCCGTCCATATGCGGCTTGCGGACAGCACCAACGAGGGTGTTGCATTCGCAATAGCCTTGGAACAGCTCCAACGCTCCGTTTTGTTCAGCTTCCCGCGCTCGCAGTTGACTATCGGCGGTCAGCGGTTTGTAGCACCAATCCATGCATACCAGTTTAACGCCGCGCCTCGGCCCAAGCGACGGTCCGCAGCCGTCAGCAAGGTGTGATTCGTATTTCAGGTTCAATCCCCATCGGCGTTGGTGCAGGTTCAATTCCCACCGGTTGAGGCGTGACCTTGGGCCTTCGGGCTGCGCCGGTGGCGAGGAATCGCGGCGCTGAAAAAAGCCCACCAGCATGCGGAGGACGGGGACGAGTACGAAGGATGCCAGCGAGGGGAGAACGGCTTCGGCGGGTGGAATGTGCATATTGCGCTCCAGTGTCCTTCCGCCAGCCCGGAAAGAACGGAATGCAAATGCTAGAAAGGCACTGCACTTTTAAAGGACGGCCGCTAAGCTGGACGGTCACCCTTTGCACCCTATTATCGAAAGTTGCCCTGCTCAGTGCCCCGCTCGATCGAGCGGGCCAAGCAACTTACAATTTTACCGTACAACTTTCGGGGCAGAGTTGCAAGCACGTCTGTTGACGTGGGATTCGATTCGAGATAAGGATGTGAATTGAAGGGGAGTTCTATAGCTGCCCCACTTGCCAATAAGTTGACAAGCCATTAGGACAGTGATAAGGATACGCATTGAGGGGGAGGATATGGACTTCTTCTTGAAGCTGACCCCGGTAATCAATTCCGCGTTACTAATGCCGAAAATCTTTTCGTGGTAAAGGCACAAACGGCATCCACTGTGCTACATTGGTTCTAGTAGGCCACAAGTTGACAAGTGATAAAGAAACGGATAAGACTCTGAATTGAAGGGGAAGTTGACAGGCCGGACGAATGACGGTAAGGTCCTTAATTGGAGAGGGAAGTTGACAAGCGACCCGAACCGCGATAAAGCCTTAAGTAGAGGGAGAAACCGATGATGACGGCAAGAGCAGTAGAGGCACCCGTGAGGAAGCACCCGGACGAGCTGATGACCAAGGCACAGATTGCACGGCGGAAGTTTAAGTCCAGTCTGCCGCGCGGTGCACAACTCCCCGAGGTGACGTTGACACCGATGCACGCTCTAGGGGAGCTGTTTAGGCTCATGAATCAATTCCTCATCATGATCCGGGCGGAGCAGCCAAAGATTGATGCCACGAAGACGTTGTATGCCGCCCTCGTCTACACGCTGCCGGGTGCCAAAGAGTTGGCCTCTAGGGTGGCCGTGCCGGACCCCGGAGAGAAGGTAGGGGCATTCTGTGACACCGTGATGGGCCTTCGGAACGCAAAGTTTCTAGGCGTGGTCTTTATCCAGACGGACCCGGAAGCCGCGAAAGCTGAGTATCAGTCCGTGTCCTTCGTGGTGCCTTTTGAAACGAGCCACGACGCAGCGGCCCGCTTGCTCTATGCCCAACAGGAAGAGTTGACCAAGTATCGGAAGATGAATGAGTACGTATCCCGATTGAGGAAAGGGTAGCCATGCAACCGTACAACGAACGCGCCACATACGTGGCGACGAATTCACAGATTGCCGTTCAAGTCCTGATGAGCCAACGGAACGATGACATCGAATTGGTGCCCTTGCGCCCGCACATGGTGCCGTACATGACGCCCGCTGAGTTCGCAGCGCGGCAGCTCCGCGCCGTAGGCGTTGTGGGCGTGGTGGGCGTCGCAACTCGGTGTGCCTTCAATGAGCCGCTGCCCGAATCACTCGTGGCTTCTATCGCCATGGCCTTCGCGGAGTACGTCCGTGTGTTTACGGACAGCACAGAGCCACAGACCGCGCCCGTTACCACTTCCGGTGGTGATTCCATCATATGGTGTGAACGGCTTTACGCATTGCCTGATACACGCGCATAGCGCGAAAGTTTGCTGCCCCGTGAAATAGCGCGGGGTCATCGCCGATAGCACCGGGAGTACCCCGTGTGGAGACGGCAACCGCAAGCACCGATAGCCCAAGGGGAGCGGGCCGGGTGGTGCAAATCCAAATCACAACCTAAACCCAACGGCGGTAAAAAGGCCCCGTTGCGCCGCATGAGACGCGCCAGTACGGTTGCGTTGACTCGGAATGCTGGACACGCGCAAGCGTGCAACTTTCATTCCAAGGAATTCAAATGAAACCGACATTGCAAGAATTGATGCAAGAGCAGAAAGCCACTCTCGACAAAGCGGACGTAATTGTAACGAAAGCGGAGAGCGAGAAGCGCGACCTGTCCACCTACGAAAAGGCAGACTATGAGCACCTCATGGGCTGCTACAAAGCCCTCGGCCAGAAGGTCAAAATCCGGCAAGATGAGTCAGGCAACTCTAACTCACTCATCCGCTCCCTTGGTGGTGACTTCGCCAAACTGATTCCGGGCGGCGAAGCACCCCCACAGCGTGGTCAGCGCCCGATGTCCGCTGAGTACAACGAAGCATTTCTTTCCTTCCTCCGTTCGGGCGGAAAGCAAACCCACAGCGCCTTGAGCGAAGGCTTTGACCCCATGTTTGGCGGCTTCGCTTTGCCGTCACTGCCGGGCATGTCAGCAGCGCTGTATGAAGGCAGTAACAGCGGCGGCGGCTACGCAGTCAGCGTTCCCACAGACCCGCAGATCGTGCCCTTGGCCGTCCCGGACTTGGGCGTCCGTGCAATCTCCCGTGTAATTCCTACATCGACTGACATCAAAATTCCGAGTCAGTCTACGTTCGGAACGGCGGGCTGGAAGACAGAGAGCGGCTCATCCTCGAACACGTTTTCAGAGAGTGATCCCACACTCGCTCAATTCACTCTCTCGGCCTTTATGACCGGGTTGACTAACACCGTGAGTTGGGAGCTGATGCAGGACGTGCAGCTCTTTCAAGAGTTCGCGGTCACGGACCTCTTGAACGCTGTGGCCATCAACGAAGACAACGCATTCGTCAACGGCAGCGGCAGCGGTCAGCCTCTCGGATTGGTTGGCAACACCGCAACCGGCACAGGCGCACCGTACCTCGTCGAAAGCACGGGAGCCTATCTCTTGAACGCCGTTGATGACGTACTGGGCACGCTGAAGGGAAGCTACTTCCCGAATGCGGCTTTCCTGATGAGCCGTGCCACGTCCGTGGCTATCCGCAAGGCACAGAGACAGGCGAACCTGTTTGCCCCTGTGTTCACGCGGGAGAATGGCCGTGACTTGTTACACGGCTTCCCCGTTGCGTATTCCTCGAACATGCCAGCGCTTCCCACCGCTACCACTTCGGGTGTGACGCCTATTCTGTTTGGCAGCTTCAAGGACGGCTATTTAATAGGTGATCGTGGAGGCGCGGGCACGTTCGTCAAGATTCTTGACCAACCGCTCGCCACTGCCGGTCAGACAATCCTGTTGGCCTACAAGCGTGTGGACGGACGTGTCCGCCGCTCTGAAGCTATCCAGCAAATCAGCATCAGCCACAGCTAACAATTTGCGGGGAAAGTCATAACCCGTGTACGCCGGGCCGTGTGTGGTCCCCGCATTATCTCTGCACACGGGAGCGGCGGCCTCAAGCGTGCCGAAAACAAATCGCTTGAAACGGTAGGGTCGCGCGCGTTCGCGGCGGTCCTGCCAATCATTCCGGCCCGGCTGTCTGATGTGGGGAGTACATCGGATAGCCGGGCAATTTCACGAAAAGAGGATTTATGGCGCAGCCAGTTTGGGTACTCTCCGTCGATTTACAAACGAAAACCGCAACCTTTAACACGGGGCTAGCCGATGCAGCCAAAAACGCCCGTGGTGCCTTCAATGACATACGCAGCGGCGCGGGCGAGATGGGCGGAGCCGTGGACTACTCCATGGGTGAGGCCCGCCATTCGGTAATGCTCCTTGGGGAAGAGTTTGGTATTCATTTGCCGCGTGCTCTGACCACGTTCATTGCGGGCCTTGGTCCCATTGGCCCGGCTCTTGAAGCGGCCTTCCCGTTCCTTGCCATTGCAGTGGGCGCTACGTTGCTCATTGAGCACCTTGCGAAGATGCACGAAGCCGGGGAGAAACTGACGGATGACCAAGTGAAGTTTGGTACCTCCGTACAGAACGCTTTCAATACGCTTGACCAAAAGATTATCCAAGCTAAGATACGCGCTGATGAGCTGCGCAACGACCACTTAGGCGCTCTCCGTCTTCAACTGGAGTTGATTGACAAGCAGAGCATGGGTGACTTGGTTCACGCCTTTGAGGAAGTGGCGAAGGCCGCCGATGTCGTAATGAAAGACCTTGAGGGCCATTGGTACACAGTCGGCATCGGCAGTGCCGGTGCGAGCCACGCATTACAGCAGTTTGGGCTTCAGTACGAAGACCTATTGTCGAAGGGCAAGGACTCGGAAGCCGGTGGGCTGCTATCCGGCACGTTGCAACAGGCTCAGAAAATCCTAGCCGCACAGAAGGCAATGCAGACGGGCTATACGCCTTCGGCAGACCACAAGGGTGATGAGGCGAAGTACCAAGTTGCCGCTGCCGCTCACGTGGAGTTACAGAAAGCCGGAGTGGGCTGGACAGAGAAAGAAGTTGCTGCGCAAGAGCAGTTAGTCTCAGCGCTCCAAAAACAAGTGGGCATGGCGGAGCGCCTTGACGCACTGAAGAAGCTAGACAGCGGCAACGCAACGAAGTCAGAAGGCAACGCCGGGGCAGCACAGGCCGCCTCCGCTGCCCGTGAAGCGGCGGAGAGTCAGCTCCGCATCAAGGAGCAGACGTTAGCGGCAGACAGAGCCACGGCGGAAGCTAGCATGTCCGTCAATAGGGCGAGCATCGAAGACCGGCTAGCGGCAGACATCACCTTCGCAGAGCGTGACCGCGACTTGAAGCAAGCGGCTAACACTGCGGAGATAGCCGGGCTGGATAAGTCCGGGAAGGACTATCAGAACCAACTCAAGACGCTCAACGACAAAGCCCTTGAGATTACGAACGAATTCACCACGAAGAAGGCGGAGCTGACCGCCAAGGCGTCCATCGAAGAGAACACGCGGGACATAGCTCTCCTTCAGCAGAGCGAGCGGCAGAAGATTGAAGCCACGCTGCAAGGCACAGCGGCCCGGCTTGCGGCAATTGACGCGGCCATAAAGGAAGAGCAGTCACGTAACCTTCAGGACACTAGCTTCTTCCGTGACCTTCTCACGCAGCGCGTACAGGCCGTCCGGCAAGAGGCCGAAGAGGAAGGCAAACTCCAGGACGAAGCCGCGAAGGAAGAGGCGGACAACGCGGAGAAGATGGGCGCTCTTTCCGTGGCCGCGTTGAAACAGCGCATTGCTACAGAGGACAGCGCCCGGCGTGTCTCGATTCAACAGCGCATTGCCCAAGAAACCACGATTGCGAATCAGGAATACACCGTCAAAATGGCCGCCTTGGAAAAGGAGATACAGGGCCTTGATAAGTCCGGCAAGGACTATGACAACAAACTCAAGCAGATTCAGGACAAGGAAAAGCAGTTAACCCAACAGCACGAAGATGAGTTGACGGCCATCAAGGAGAAGGCGGAGCAAGAGCGGAACCAACGCATACTAGCCGCTGACCAACAGCTCAACGATGCCCTCGCACGCGGACTAACTCAGTCGATTATGGGTCACCAATCGTGGGCCAAGATGGTGACATCCCTTGGTGACCAAGTTGTCAGCGGAATGCTTGAGAACGCCATCAAGTCAATGCTCATGGACGATATGACCAAGGAACGGGACGCGGCAGCGGCGGCGCGTAAGGCGTTCAACATCGGCATGAGCATTGGGGGTCCTGCCGGTCTTGTCCTTGGGCCGGTCTTCGGTGCGGCAGCCTTCGCTTCCGTGATGGCCTTCAACAAAGGCACGGACGCTGTGCCCGGAATGCCCGGCAGCGGCGACAGCGTGCCTTCGATGCTGACGCCGGGCGAAGGTGTTGTGCCCGGTGGGGTGATGGACGGTCTGTCAAAGATGGCCCGTGACGGCGGATTCGGTAAGAGCGGCCATACGTACCACCTCCAGATGCGGAACACGTATCACGTCAACACTGTGGACGGCGACGGAATGCAAGATGCACTTGAGAAGCACTCGGATCAATTGCAGCGGCACGTTGAAAACACGCTGCGCAAGATGAACCGCTAAAAACCCATGCTGGGGTACCCGCACCGCACATGCACGGACGCGCCTACGGTCAAATGTGGGGCACAGCGGGGCGTTTTAAACAAGGGAAAGCGAGGATAGGATGATCGAAAATCTGGTGCTTGAAATTCGAGAAGATGAGTCGGCAGCGGACGTGCAAGCCCGCTTGGACAGAGCCGGGGAAGATGGATTCTTTCTGGTGAGCACGATTGGCCGCTTGGCTTTTTTGCGGAAGTCGATTGCGGTGCAGAAAGCATACGAAGGCCCGGCAGCCAATAAGGACGATGTGTTGGCCGTGGATTTCCTGAAAGCTCACTTGAGCACGAAGGACCGCGACATCGCAGCCGCGTTGAAATCGCAGACGGGCATCGTCCGTTCGTACAAGTGGTTTCAGAGACGGCGAAAGGACAGTGGCGTTTCCGAATGACTGCCGTGTTCGTGTCATCCAGACCCACCGGTCCGGGGGGAATGAATATTTTTATTCCCCACGGTGGTGGTGATGGGTGTGACCGTCGTCGATACCTTTCTTATACGGCGACGGTCGTTCTGCGTGCTCGGTCCCGCACACGGTGGTGGTGGTGGTGGTCGGAGAGTGTGTGCCTTCCGCCGTGTGTTTCCTTTACGGCGGCGGAAGCCTTTTTAGCACCGTCAATCGGGACCACAAACCCAAAACAACGTATTTGTAAGTAAGTGGAACTTACAAAGACGATGGAGTGGATGAGTTGGAGACGGCAGCGTCGTCATCATTCAAGTCTCTATAGGATGACGATGAAAGCGGCCCGGAGTTTGTCCGGGGTTGCAAATCGCGTGTGTTGGGTCGTGTTGGGTCTGTCTTAACGTCCGGGTAGGCCATACACCAAAGGCCTATACACCTTTAAGAGAAAGACTACGTATACATGTACCCCACACCCACACTACGTGTGTGTGGGGGTGTATGCAGGTTACGTAAAACACAGATAGCAATTCACCAGTGCGGCGCGTGCATGGGCGGTTGACACGCTGCGCCGTCAACACATACCCCCACATGGCTTTGGAGGAAACAGGCAATGAAGTACGAACACAAGTCCCGTGATGGTCAGCCGTTCACCATATACGCCCTGGTATGTCCGCGCGATATGTGTGTGCGGTACGTTGGACAGACAACAAAACCCTTGAGTGTGAGGCTCCGAGAGCACGTGAACGCACACAAGGACGACGCAGTTGGCACTTGGCTCCGCATCCTGTGTGACGACAAGCCCCTAATCATCACCCTTGAGAGCGGCGTGAATCAGCGCGTCCGGTGGCGTAGTAGCCGTAGGCTGACGAGTAATGGACACGGCGGCTTGCACGGGGCACCTGTACGAATGTGGCTCTCCACCATACGAGAGACGGTCTGGCAGAAGCGATTCCGCAGAACGCTATTGAACGCTGCATCTGTTGAGTCTGTTGAAGTTGACGCTGTGTTGCTCAACCCTAAGCTGCCGTGGTGCGTGTAAGTCGTTTGTAATGATTAGCATACCCGGGTGGGTCATATTCTTGCCGACACCCCTCGAAAAGAGCGCCGCGATCCAATTTAAATCATACGCAAACAATTCCCGGAAAAGAGAACAAAAAGCGAAAGTTGGCCCAAAATTTGCGATTTTCAGCAAGTGTTTGAAACTAAACAACTTGCCAAAATCCCGAATACAGGGCCTTTTAGCACGTTCCAATAGCGCGTCCCAATAGCAAGTCCTTTAACACCAAAGATTTAGCAGCGATTACCAAGTGGTTATTGTCACCCTTGATGCCCCGTGAGATTGTGAGGGTGCAATCAAATCCACTGAGAGGCCATAACCAATGTCATACGAGAAGATAAACATCGAACGTGAGCTGCGCAAGGTGACCCAAGGCAAGTCAAACAGAGACGCAGGATTCGTGGCGCTAATCCTGCACTCCAGTCTTGGCCATTATCCCGCAATCCAGAAGAAGATAGCCAAGGCGTTCGGAATCACCGTATACAGGCCCCGCACGGCCCGTAAAGCGGCCTAGGACGCGTCCACAGAAAGCTAGGCGGGGGTAGTAGCCACGTTTTACAGCGTGACTGCTACCCCCGTTTCTATGTGCGGGAGCTACGCTTCTTCGGCGCGGCCCACGCAGCCACTACAAGCGAGTCCAAGCGGTCCTGCCGCCCCTTCACCCATTGCGCGTAGTGCTTCTCCGTGGTCCTGATGGACGTGTGGCCTAGCAGCTTTGACACCTCTTCCATCGGGACGCCCTTCTGTAGAAGGTCCACCGCGAACGTATCGCGGAGGCGATGGCTGACCATGTGCCCGGAGCGCACACCGGCTTGCTCAAACAACGGACGCATGTACCGGCTTCCCCACATGATGACTTGCGCCCGGCTCTCACTCTTCCCTGTCCAGAAGATGTACTCAGGATTCGGTGACGGAGCGGCAAGAATCTCTTTCGCCACTTCGGTGGGGATGGGTACGGAGATGTGCGTCCCGGTTTTCTGACGCTTCGTCACCACGCGGTACATGCCCTTCGCCTTCTCATGGATGATGTCTGCCCTTCGGATTTTCACCGCGTCCTGAATAGCAAGCCCGCTCCACCGCATCAACTGGATTAAGTGCACGAAGACGCTGCTTCGTCTCCGGGCTTAATAGCCGGGTGACACCCTTTGCGTCGAAACGCAGGGGCCGCACTGACTCAATGGTAGCAAGCACGCGCCTGTACTCCGCATCCGTGAGTGGCAGCGTGGGCGGCTCGTCAGCCTCGACCTTTGGCACCGCAGGAACACGGTCCAGCCATCGGCACTCAAAGCAGTACCGCAAGAAGCTACGGAGGCGCTCACGCACCGATGCGCGCGTGTTGCTAGACGGATAGTGCTCTTCCCACGTTGCCGCATACCCCGTGAGCAGCTCCCGTGTGATCCGTGCAACCGTGAAGACGTTCTCTCGCTCACAGTAGGCTTGGAAGCGGCCTAGCTCGCTCTTGTATCGGGACACCACGCCGTCCGATATGCCTTGGACCTTCTTGTCTGTGATGAAAATCGAAACCGCTTCCGAGATGGGATGGACGTTATCCTCCGGCCTCGTCTCCGGTGTGCGCCCGGCTAGTTCGTCCTGGAGCTGCCGTTTGATTTCCTCCGCTTCCACCCATGAACGTGTCCCGGCCTTGCGGCGGTATTGGACCCCACTCAATGTCCAGCGGAAATGCTTTTTGCAATCGCAACGGCGGGAGAACTCATCCCCGGAATACTTGCACTCCGCTGAGTGCCGGACAAAAACCGTAATGACTGGGCTTCCCATTGTGCCTCCGGTCTACTTGCGAAACCGTAGCACAAAATTAGCACAAAATATATAGCGCAAAAGAAAACCCCGCATAAACAGCGGGGTTTTCTTAGCAGTGAACTGTTGGGATTGGACTAAGGCCATCGCGCTGCCGCGAGTGCCAGTGGCCCAGCGAAGACCTTCGCCGGGGCAAACATGGGGCTGGGGCGCGATGCCCTAGGCCTCAGTCACCTCACGTACGATACATCTGCAACAATCAATCTTCATCAGCTGGATCAACCTCCTTTCCCGTGTAAGCCCAAACTAATGCCAACCCAGCCGCGCCGTCAAGCGCCGCCTCGGCATCCCGACCCACCCGCTTCTTAAAGAGGGAGAAAAAATCCGCGCGATCAACACAACCGGTGATCTGCGGAAAAGATGCATCCAAGACTCTCAGGCGCGCCAAGCCGTTTGCCCCGCCCGCAATATTCCGACCTTCTGTATTTGACCCGAAAGCTCGCGACTCAACGACCGTGACGTGTAACTCCATGCCACCAGAGAAAAACAATCGCCGCAGCCTGCGCGCCGTAGAGGGTTTGAACTTTTTTCTCGCCGATGTGCAGACCGGGCTCGGTCCATTCCTCGCCGCATACCTCGCGTCCAGCGGCTGGAATCCCGCACGCGTCGGCTTTGCGCTGACCTTCGGTGGCCTGGCCACCGTTGCGCTGCAAACGCCCGCCGGGGCAGTGGTCGACGCGATGCATCGCAAGCGTCTGCTCATTGCCGTGAGTCTCGGCGTGCTGGCCTGCGGAGCCGTTCTGCTGATGCTCCCTGTCAGCACCCTCTCCGTCTATTCGGCGCAATTGCTCATCGGCGGCTCCGCGCCTTTTCTCGCGCCCGCGGTCGCCGCCATCACGCTGGGCATGGTCGGAGCGCGCGCATTCGACAAGCAGTTCGGCCGCAACCAGGCTTTCAACTCGGCCGGCAACGTCTTCACCGCCCTGCTCATCGCCTATTCCAGCTTCCGCTTCGGCTACCGCTCCATCTTCCTCATCGCCCTTGCCATGGTGATCCCATCGCTGCTCGCACTGTTAGCCATCGATCCGCAACAGATCGACTACGCACGCGCGCGCGGCTCGGCCGCGAATGGCGATGGCCAGAAAGTTGAAGGGCTTGCCTCCCTGCTGCGCGACCGCGTGCTGGTTCTCTTTCTCGTCTGCGCCTTTCTGTTTCACCTCGCCAACGCAGCCATGCTCCCCCAACTTGGCGAAATGCTCTCGAAGAACAACCCCAAAGCGGCCGCACCCTTCATGTCCGCGTGCATTATCGTTACCCAGGCTGTCATCGCCGTCACCGCTAGCTTCATCGGCAAGAGCGCCGCAACGCACGGCCGCAAGCCATTGTTACTGGTCGGTTTCGGCATTCTCCCCGTCCGTGGAGTCCTCTACACTCTCTCCAGCGCGTCGCCTTATCTGATCGGCGTGCAAGTCTTGGACGGGGTGGCCAACGCCATCTTCGTTATCGTGTCGATTCTGGTGATCAAAGACCGCACCGAGGGTACCGGACGCTTCAACATTGCCGCCGGCGCACTCGCCACGATGGTCGGCATCGGCGCCGCGCTCAGCAATACTGTCGGTGGTGTTTTGATTCAACATCTCGGCTACCACGCGTCCTTCCTGGGTCTTGCGGCGATTGCTTTGGCGGCATTCCTCTTGCTGTGGTCCAATCTTCCTGAAACGCTCAACTCAGCCAACTCCGGATCGCGGCAATCATCCTCAGCGTCTGCATAGAAAATTGAGAGCCCATGCACTTCCCCGAACTCGCCATCTGGACCATCTCGCTCGCCGGCATCCTCTGCATGCTGCTGCGCCCCCACCGCATCGCCGAAGCATGGTGGGTCTGCGGCGCCGCATTGCTGCTCATCGCCGCGCGGCTTATCCCGCTCAAAAATGCTGGCCAGGCCGCGTGGAAAGGCCTCGACGTCTATCTCTTCCTCACCGGCATGATGATCCTCGCTGAACTGGCGCGCGAAGAGGGCGTCTTCGACTGGGTCGCCGGGCGGGCCGCACAGCACGCCAACCATTCGCCGCAACGGCTCTTTCTGCTCGTCTACGCCGTCGGAACCATCGTCACCGCCCTGCTCTCCAACGACGCCACCGCCGTCGTACTCACGCCCGCTGTGCTCGCCGTCGTTCGCCGCGCGCGCGTGGAACCAAAACCGTATCTGCTCGCATGCGCCTTCATCGCGAATGCGGCCAGCTTCGTCTTCCCCATCTCCAATCCGGCCAATCTTGTCGTCTTCGGCAATCACGTCCCGCCCCTTGGGAACTGGCTTTCTGTCTTCGCGGTTCCTGCGATCGCTTCCATCGCAGTGACCTTTGTATGCCTGCGCCTCGTGTCGCACGCTGACCTGCGCGGAAAAATCGAGGACGGCACCGCACCGGCGCCTTTGAGCAGTGAAGGCAAATTCGCTCTTGCCGGATTGCTCTTCGCCGCAGCCGCGCTCATCGCCTCATCGGCCTTCGGACTTTCACTGGGTGCTCCCACGTGCGCCGCCGCAGTATTAGCCATGCTGCTTGTCGCCTGGCGCGATCATGGCGTAGTTCCGCGCGTCGCCAAAGGCGTGTCGTGGTCTGTACTGCCGCTGGTAGCCGGACTCTTCATCATCGTCGAAGCGCTTGAGTCCACGGGGCTGCTCAAAGCCTGTCTCGCCGGACTACAGGCGCTCGCGCTCCTGCCCGCCTTCGCGTCCAAGCTCATCGCCGCGTTCGCCGTCGCTCTCGCTTCCGATGGGATGAACAATCTCCCCGTCGGCCTCATCAGCGCCGCCGCCATTCAGTCCGGCCATGAATCCGGTATCCTCGCCCACGCCATCCTCATCGGCGTCGACCTCGGGCCTAACCTTTCCGTCACCGGATCGCTCGCCACTATTCTCTGGCTCATCGCCCTGCGCCGCGAGAATGTACACATCTCCGCATGGGAGTTTTTCAAAGTGGGCCTGATCGCAATGCCGCTCGCCTTGATCGCCAGCGTGCTGTTGTTGCGGCGCTGATCGAATTGCAGTTCACAGTTCGTAGTTCGCAGTTCACAGCGGACGTGAGTAAGCGCCAGTTGGCCCCACCGCAGGTGGTTGGCCCCACCCGTGCAGCCTGCTCACTGTCCACTGTTCGCTGTTCACTTGGTTACCAGCTGTGCAGCCACTCCTCGTCGCGGCCAATCCGCACCGCCGTGCCGAACAGATCACTCAGCCGCGCTTCCGTCAGCAACTCCGCACGCGGCCCGTCGCCGACGATGCGCCCGCCGCTCATCAGGATCACCCGCTCGATCTCCGGCAGAATATCGCCGAGATGATGGGTCACGAGCACCAGCCCGGTTCCATCCTGCGCCAGCCGTCGCAGCGTCTCGCGCAGTTCGCGCTGTGCCGCCAAGTCGAGCGCATTCGACGGCTCGTCGAGCAGAAGCTGCTTCGGCCTGTGCACCAGCGCCCGCGCAATCATGATGCGCCGCTTCTCGCCGGCGGACATCTCACCCACAAATTGCTCAGCAAGATGAATCGCCTCCATGCGCTCCAGCGCTTCTACTGCGCGCTCCCGCATCTCGTCGGTCACATGCAGATTCGGCCATAGCGTCGACGCCGAAAAGAATCCCGCAATCACGGCGTTCAGGCCCGTGGTCACAACCGTGCGCTCTCCCGGTAGATCCGCGCCCACCACGCCAAAATGTTTGCGCAACTGCGTCAGGTCCCAGCGTTCCCGCCCAAAGATCCGCACATGCATATCAGGAACAAACATCGGATACACCTGGCAGGTCATGGTCATGATCAGCGTCGACTTGCCGCACCCGTTCGGCCCCAGGATGGCCACATGCTCTCCCGCGCGCACCCTCAGGTTCACATCGTGCAGCACCACGCGCTCGCCGCGCGCCACATTCACGGCGCGCATTTCGAGAAACTCCTGGCCGCTTGCACTGGCCTCACCGGCCGCATCGTTCACTTGATACCCCCGCTTGCTGGACCATTAAACAGCAACGGCCACCTGTTAGATTAAATTGGGTCGACACCACATGTCAGAAACCTCCCAATTTCTCATTCCCCGCGGATTTCGTTTTGGCGCCATCAAGGCCGGCTTGAAAAAGAGCGGCCGTCCCGACTTCGCACTCATCGTCGCCGACACGCCCGCCAGCGCAGCCGCAGCCTTCACGGCCAACAAGGTCACTGCCGCCCCGCTCATCATCGATAAGCAGCATCTCGCCGCCACGGGTGGCCGCGTGCGCGTGGTAGCCATCAATGCCGGCAACGCCAACTGCGCCGTGGGCCAGCCCGGCCTCGACGCCGCGCGGGCCACCTGTGCCGAGGCTGCACGCGTTTTCGCCTGCAAACCTGAAGAGGTCTTCCCCTCATCGACCGGGATCATCGGTGTCCCGCTGCCAGCGGAAAAGCTGATCGCCGTGCTGCCCGCCCTCGCCATGTCGCTGAGTGCTGAGTCCGATCATTTCCACGCCGTGGCCCAGGCCATCCTCACCACTGACACGGTCGAGAAGACTGCCTTCCAACTTTTCGCCACGCGCGGCACCGATGGAGTGGAGCGCGAAGTCCGCATCACCGCGCTTTGCAAAGGCTCCGGCATGATTCACCCGCAACTGGTGCCGCATGCCACCATGCTGGTCTACGTCATGACCGACGCGGCCATCGAGCCGCGGGTACTGCAGACGTATCTGAACCAGGCCATCGAAGTCAGCTTCAATCGCATCTCTGTCGACGGCGACACCAGCACCAACGACACGGTCCTGTTGCTCGCCTCAGGCGCAAGTGGCGCGATGATCGGTGCCGGCGAAGCGGCCTTCGCCGCCGCTCTCACCCAGGTTTGCACTTCGCTTGCAAAACAAGTCGTTGCCGACGGCGAAGGCATCACGCACGTCGTTGAGCTCCGCATTCACGGCGCAGCCACCGATGCCGACGCGCTCAAAATCGCCAAGGCCATCGCCCACTCGCCTCTGGTGAAAACCGCATGGGCGGGCGGCGATCCTAACTGGGGCCGTCTCGTTGCGGCCATCGGGTACTCGGGCGCAGCCATCGACCCCGACCGCATCGATATCCACTTCGGCTCGCTGCCCATCTGCGTGAATGGCGGCCGTTCCCCCGAATTTGATGAAGCCGCCGCCCATGCCTACATCGCGCAAGCAGAGTTCAGCATCGCCATCGAGCTTCACCAGGGCGAAGGCTCCTGCACATTCTGGACGACCGACCTCACCGTCGAGTACATCCACATCAACGCCGATTACTCAACCTAGAACCTACCTCATAAATTGCTTTGTAACAGGGCACGACTTCAGTCGTGCCGTAATGGGCCCGCATCAATGCTGGGCTTTAGCCCCTGAGGGATACTTTTGTTGAGCAACCGTCGCCGCAACCCGATGTGGCACCGTCCACACATGGTAGCTGTTAAAAAGAAATTGCCCACCCAGAAACAGGAGCCAAACCCAAAGAGCCAGCTTGAGTGGCCTGCGCGGAATATGCGTGCTCAGCAGTGTTCCACCAATCGCCCCGGCGACGCCTCCAATAATCAGGTGAGTGAGCAAGGGGCCGCTTGATCCCAGAGAGCCCAGGTGCAGGCCACTTCCCACCAGCGATATGAGAAATCCAAACGCAATGTCGGTGCCCACAACCCGAGCCGGCTCAAGCAGCGTAAGACTCAGCAGCGCAGCACTTCCCAAAGCACCCGCGCCCGCTGAAGAAAATCCCACCTCAGCACCTACGGGAAACATGAGCCAGGGCAGCAAGCGTGACTTGTCCGGCGGCTGAGGATTCTCACGCAGCGGACGAAACGAGAAAAGAAGCTGGTATGCCGAGGTCGCGACAAGAATCGCCCCCAGAATGGCGTTCAACAGGTTCTGCGAACCGGCATTGACCAACTGCTTAAGAAAGAGCGACCCAAGGACCACGCCAGGGAGCCCGCCCAGCAACATGAACCCCAGCGTCTTCCATGCCACATTTTTCCGTGCAATCTGCGCCGGAACCAGAATCAGCTTGACCGCTGTGGCAAACAACAGGCCGATGCCCACCGCCTCACCCGAAGGCACACCCAAAAATAAAATCAGCACCGGTACCGTGACCGTGCCCGCGCCCACCCCTGTGAGCGCAATGAACAGTGCAATGACAAATCCGATTGCGTACTGCATGCGATGTGTCCCCCGCGCCCTTGCTAAACCTTCGGCGCTGCCTCAATGTGAATGCCGCACTCCACCTTCCGCCCCGCCCACCGTCCGCTCCGCGGATCATTCGGATCCGTTGGGAGCGAGGTACACGGCTCGCATCCGATCGAGGAGTAGCCCTGCGCATATAAAGGCAGCAATGGGATCTGCAACTGCTCGCACGCATACCAGACGTCGCGCGTGGACCACTCCGCCAGCGGCGCAAGCTTCAGCACCTGCTTGCCGCCGGGCAGCGCAAACACCGCTTCTTCTTCAAGAGCAGCGCGGCTCTTCGCCTGCTCCTTGCGCAATCCGGTCAACCACACGCGATAGTTCGCCACCGCTTTGAACAACGGTTCCACCTTGCGCAGCTTGCAACACTGGTCCGGCACAAGCTGATAAAGCTTGCCGAATTCCGCCTCCTGCTCCGCGACCGTTCGCTCTGGAATCAGGTTCGTCAGATTTAGATTCCACTCCCGCGCGATGCGGTCTCGATATTCATAGGTCTCCTTGAAGTGGTAGCCCGTCTCCAAAAACAGAATCGGAAGTTGCGCATCGAGCTCAATGGCCAGCCTGGTGAGCAGCACATCTTCGGCTTGGAAACTGCATGTGAGGCAAACATCGCCCTTGCCCGTGATCACGCGCGCCAGCGTGGCTCGCACCTGTTCCAGCTTCAACCCCACTTCCGCATCAATCTCCGCAATCGTCATAAACCGTCTCCATCTCCACTTTCTTGCCGCGCTACGATGCCTGCGCGCTGCAGCAACGCCTGCACCGCGTCGAACGCCGCATCCAATGCGCTTGCATCCGCAATCACTTCTTCGCCGCCGGCCTTTACGCTCAGCCTTCCACTCTCCGCCTGCATCACCACCAGCGCCAGCAACCCCGACTGCACATTCCACCGCACGATCGCGTCAAGCCACTCCGGATCGCTGAAAGCCGCGTCATCCCTCTCGATGCGCGTCGTAGCCAATCCCTGCGCGAACAGCCGCCGCTCAATGCGATCGATCAAATCCGCCGGCCCGGTCAACTCAAGAGCACCACCCTTGTGTCCCCAGCGCGCCGCTCGCTCAGCCAGCGACACGGGCCCCGACGCACCGAGTGATTCCGGTTGCCCCGCCTCACCCGACGCCGCATTCACCATCCCCGACGCCACCGTTGCGTTGCTCTCCTGATCGATCAGGATGAAGGCCCCCGTCGCGCGGCTCTCACGATAAGCATCGAGTGCAATCGGCCGCAGCAGCGTCAAGTTCGCCACGCCAATCCCGTTCATCTCCAGCGTCGTTGCCGGCTCCCGCGTCAGCGTGCCGATGTCCGTCCGATGATCAAGCGACTGCACCACCGCCGGCACCGTGTGACTGGTATGCTTCAGCAGATAGCGCCGCCCCAACTCGAGCGGCTTGGCATCCATCCACACCAGCGCCGCCTTCACGCTCCGCGCAATCGTCGCCCGAGACTCTTCGGCAACCAGCAGATCGCCGCGGCTGATGTCCACCTCCCGGTCCAGGACCAGCGTCACCGACTGAGGCGCGTGCGCTTCGTTCAGATCGCCATCCCAGGTCACAATGCGCGCGACTTTCGCCGTGCGCCCCGATGGCAACACCGCGATCGCGTCGCCCTTACGCACAGTGCCCGCCGCAATCTGCCCCGCGAATCCGCGGAAGGTGTGATTGGGCCGAATCACGCGCTGCACTGGAAACCGAAACGCCGCATCCTGCGCCTCTCCCGCGGCCGGCAATTCCTCCAGCAACTCCAGCAGCGACGGCCCGTCGTACCACCGCATCGCCGCAGACCGCCGCACGATGTTGTCGCCCTTCAGCGCACTCACCGGCACAAACACCGCGTCCACGGGGTTCCCCGTATCCTGCGCAATCTCCTCGAGCACCGCTTTGAAATCCAGCTCGATCGCGCGAAACGTCGCTTCGTCGTAGCCAATCAAATCCATCTTGTTCACGGCCACCAGCACGTGTCGCACGCGCAGCAGGGACGCGATGTACGCATGCCTCCGCGACTGCACCAGCACGCCCTTCGAGGCGTCAATCAGCACCACAGCCGCGTCGGCCGTCGATGCGCCGGTCGCCATGTTGCGCGTGTACTGCTCGTGCCCCGGCGTGTCCGCAATAATGAACTTCCGCTTCGCCGTCGAGAAATAGCGATACGCCACATCGATGGTGATGCCCTGCTCCCGCTCCGCGCGCAGCCCATCGGTCAACAGCGCAAAATCAATCTGCCCCGGCGCCGTCGTGCCCTTGCCTTCGATCGACCGCACCTGGTCTTCATACACGCTCTGTGTGTCGTAGAGCAGCCGCCCAATCAGCGTCGACTTGCCGTCGTCCACGCTGCCCGCGGTCGAAAAGCGCAGAATGTCCTTCTCCCGCTCCCGCGCCAAAAACTCGTCGATCTCAAATCCCGCCGTCGCCAATCCCGCCATCAGAAATATCCCTCGCGCTTCTTGATCTCCATCGACCCTTCCTGGTCGTGATCAATCACGCGATTGGCGCGCTCTGACGACCGAAACGACAGCAGCTCCGCAATGATCTTCGGAATCGAATCCGCTTCGCTGCGAATCGCGCCGGTGCACGGGCTGCATCCCAGCGAGCGCAAGCGCGACTTCACCATCACCGGCTTCTCGCCCAGCCGCGCCATAAATTCCTGCTCAATCGGAAGCAGCACATCGCCTCGCACAAACATTGGCCGCTCTTTGGCGAAATACAAATCCACCACCGGTATCCGCTCCTCGTGGATGTAGTGCCACACATCCATCTCCGTCCAATTCGACAGCGGAAACACGCGGATGCTCTCGCCCGGATGAATGCGCGCGTTGTAGAGGTTCCACAACTCCGGCCGCTGGTTTTTCGGATCCCACTGCCCGGCGCCATCGCGAAACGAGTAAATGCGTTCCTTGGCACGCGACTTCTCTTCATCGCGCCGTGCTCCGCCAAAGGCTGCGTCAAAGTTGTAGTGCTTCAGCGCATCCAGCAGCGCCTGCGTCTTCAGCAGTCCGCAGCATCGCTTGGTATCGAGCGCAATTGGATTCGTTCCCGCCGCAATAGCCGGCTCATTGCGCCACACCAGCAACTCCGCCCCAATCGAGCGCGCCATCTCGTCACGGAACGCGATCATCTCGGCAAACTTGAAGCCGGTATCGATATGCAGAAGAGGAAATGGAATCGGCCCCGGATAAAACGCCTTCTGCGCCAAGCGCAGCATCACGCTCGAAGTCCTTGCCGATGGAATAGAGCATCACCGGCCGCTCAAACTCGCTTGCCACCTCGCGCAGAATGTGGATGCTCTCTGCCTCGAGCAAGCGCAGATGGCTTAGTCTGTGACCCGATCCAGTCGGACCCGACGCAGCCGGAACCGGGGTCGTGACCGGTGTATTCGTTTGGGGAAGAAACTCTTCAGCTACAGGCACCAGGAACCCTCCAGGCAAATCCTGAAAGCCGAAGCTGCACGAGCACAATCCCGGCTTTTCAGTTGCGGGTGTGTCGTCTCAATCGTTTGTGGCTTTGATTTAGAGAACGATCGTCGCACCCGTCGAAGGCATCATCGACAGGCAACAACAAGAGCGGCTTGAGCAAGCGCGGATCATCTCTGAGAAGATAGTACCAGAATCCGTCCTCGTGCACATAAACTGATGGGCTCTGTTGAGTGGGTCGGGGTGCGTGGTACCGGCTTCAGCTTCAAGGGGATGGGCTTCAGAAACGGTGCGGGCACATTTTCGACCTGAAGCGTCAAGCCAACCCTCGCAAGCCGGTTACAATCAAAAAAATCGCTGGAGCCAGATCACACGACATGACCGCCGAACGCGCGCAGATCCATTCGAAAGCTCCATCCGCGCTCACCTCGGACACCTTCTCCCTGATCTCCAATCAGAAGCTGGTTCAGCTTTACTTCAGCATGCTGGCCAGCCGCGCCCTGCAAAAGCATATCGAGCCTGCTGCAATCGCGACAGCATTTCCCGCAGCACGCGGACAGGAAGCGGCAGCCGTTGGCATTGCTCTCGACCTCGTCCGCGGCGACGTCCTCGCCCCTGCAGTCTGGGACAACTCACCCCTCTCGCACGTCAATATCAGGCCGTCCGTTTCAAGTTCGGTCGATCACGCTCTCAGAGCCTCGCTGCGCGCCCACAAGGCAAAGAACCGCAAAATCGCCGTCGCGTTCGCGCCGAGCGGGCTCGACAGCGCCAGACTCGACAAATCCTGGCTCGAGGCTCTGGACCGTGCCAGCGCCGATCGCCTGCCCATACTTTTCATCACCTGGCGCCGCCACTCCCCGTTTTCCAGCAACGGCTTCAAACATCCGGCCCCAACATCCCCCATGTACAGCTTTCCGACCATCACCGTCGATGGGTGCGACGTTGTCGCCGTCTATCGCGTTGCGTCCGAGGCCATCGAGCACGCGCGCAAAGACCACGGCGGCACACATATCGACTGCATCGCCGCGCTGAGTGAGGACCCCATTCGCAAAATGGAGAAGTATCTCTCCGGCAAAGGCCTCCTCACCTCCGATCTAAAACGTCAGGCCGCAGCGGCGCGCAAGCAACTCCACCGCGCACTCTCGGCTTCAAAGCTGTAGCTTGCCCCATTCCCAACCGAGCTACCAACCGCTTGAATTCAAAGTCCAATAGACAGGTTGCGATCCACTCTTGCCCCGTCTCTCGATGCCGCTTTCGCGAACCCGGCCCGGCGCATCCGGATGTTAAAGTGAGGAGATGAACGTGAGTCGACGTTGGGCCGTTTCTTCGGCTCTGTACTGTGCCGCAGCGATGGCCGGACTGCTTCAGACGAGCACGTTTCCTTTGCTTGCTGAAGATCCCGCCGGGCCTGCCGCGGCGCAAATCGCTCACGATCCCAGCCGTCCCGCCCCAGTCTGCATGCCCTCGCAACTCGATTCTCCGTACATCCCGGTCGATAGCTGGATCTATCCCGCCGTGTTTCGTCTTTACTCGTTGGGATTTGTCGACACCATCTATCTGGGCATGCGCCCCTGGACACGCGCCAGCGTCGAAAACATGCTCGAAGTGGTCGGGGGACGCATTCAGGACGCCGATGACAATCCGGCGACCGACGAAGCCACCGGCATCTACGAGGCGCTGCAACGCGAACTTCTCTATGACATGAACGGCCCCTGTCTGCGCCACCAGGGAAACTCGCGCATTGAGTCGGTCTACACCACGAGCCGCATCATCAGTGGAACACCACTGCGCGATAGCTACCACCTCGGCTCGACCATCATCAACGACTACGGCCGTCCGTTCGCAAATGGGTTCAACAATTACTCCGGCGCCAGCGGATCGATCGGCGCCGGCCACTTTCAGCTTTACGCGCGCGGCGAGTTTCAGGGCTCTCCCGCCACAACCGGCTATTCTCAGGCGCTCGCGCAAGCCCTGGCCGCCCTCGATGGCACAACGGATTTTTTTAACACCACCACACCGATTCCGTATAACCAGCAGGCCACCATCCCCGCCGGCCCCATCAACTCCGTCGCCTCTGGACGCCTGATGGAGGCCTACGCCTCTGCGCACTATTGGAACCACGAGATTTCCATTCGGCAAGCAGGACGATTGGCTTGGGCCCGGCGTCGGCGGAGGCATGGCCTACTCCAATAACGCTGAGAATATCTACTCGTTTCGCATCAACCGCATTGAGCCGCTTTATGTTCCATGGCTCTCGCGCCTGACTGGGCCCTTCCGCTATGACTTCCTCGTCGGCTCCCTCAAGGGGCACACCTATCCCAACGACCCCTGGGTGCACGTTGAGAAGATCAGTTTCCGCCCCACGGAGAATCTCGAGTTTGGATTCGAGCGGACGGTCATCTGGGGCGGAAAGAATCACGAGCCGATCAATCTGCACACTTTTCTGCGCAGCTTCTTCAGCCTCTCCGCACCCGACGCTGCGGTGAAGAACAGCCCCCAGGATCCAGGCGCCCGCTTCGGCGCATTCGATTTCTCCTACCGCCTTCCCCGGCTCGAAAAATGGCTGCTCCTCTATTGCGATTCTGAAGTCCACGATGACGTCTCGCCCGTTGACGCGCCGCGCCGCGCCGCTTGGCGTCCAGGAATCTATCTCTCGCATGTCCCCGGCGTTCCCAAGCTGGATGTGCGTGTTGAAGGGGCATCGACCGATCCGCCCGTCTCGCGCAGCTTTGCGGGTCAGTTCATGTACTTCGAAGCGATCCAGCGCCAGGGCTACACCAATAAGGGCCAGCTCTTCGGCGATTGGATCGGCCGCCAGGACAAAGGCGGCCAGGCGTGGCTGACCTATCACCTCAGCGGCAATGAATGGCTGCAGGTCTCAGCCCGCAATCAGAAGGCCGACCAGAACTTTTTTCCCGGCGGGTCAACCCTCAACGACGTCGCATTTCCAGGCCGTGAAGCGCATTGGGAAGGACTTCGAGCTCAACGGCAACTTCGCCTTCGAGCACTGGTCCGCCCCGATCTACAACACCGGCACGCCTGTCTACCCCGCGCCCGTGCATACGGTCACCACGACGACCATTCAGCTCACCTGGTTCCCCAAGCAAAAGCTGAGTTTCTAAGCCCGTTGCAGCGCCGGCCTCCCGGCCGCCTCTCTCGCAAGGCACGTCCACGGATTTGTGGCGCCGGCCTCCCGGCCGGCTGTAGCGTGGGTCTCCCGACCCACGCCGACGCCCAATGCCCCGAATCCCTACTTCGCGCGCGGATGCGTGTCGTCGTAGACCCGCGTCAATTGCGCCGTTGTCATTTGCGTATAGCGCTGCGTCGTCGACAGGCGCTCGTGTCCAAGCAGCTCCTGGATCGCGCGCAGGTCCGCGCCTTCTTCCAGCAGATGCGTGCCGAATGCATGCCGCAGCGTGTGCGGATGCACGTCGCCCGAAAGCCCGCGCAGAATGGCGATCCGCTTGACGATGCGTCCAATGCTTCGGGTTGTCAGCCGCGACTCTCCGCCCGGCTTCTCCAGCCCGCGCAAGCGCAGGTTCAGAAACACCGCAGGCGTCGACGCCTTTCCCTCTTCTGCTCCCAATTTCGCCGACCGTTCCGCGAGATAGGTCCTCAGCGCCTTTGCCGCCGCATCGCCCAGCGGAACATAACGCTGCTTCTGGCCCTTGCCGCGAATCAGCATCGCCTCATTTGCCCAGTGAATGTCCTCAAGATTCAGCGCCGTCAACTCTGCGTTCCGGATCCCGCACCCATACAGCAACTCCAAAATTGCCGCATCGCGCGACGGCCAGCTCGCCGCGTCCTTCTCCACCGAATCGACGACATGATTCATCTGCTCGATCGAGGGCACGCGAGGCAGATGTTTCGACAGCTTGGGTGTCGCCACCAGCGACGCAACGTTGCGCTCCAGCCGCCCCGTGCGCGCCAGCCATTTGAACCAGCTGCGGATCGCTGCCAAGGCCCGCGCTGCTGAAGCCTTTGACAATCCGCGGTCATACAAAGTGCCCAGATAGGCGCGGATATCGGTGTGCTCCAGAGACTCGACGGCGTACTCGCTGCCCGTATCGTTCCGCGACCCAATCCGCGAAACCGCGCAGCTCCCGCGCGTAGGCCCGCGATGTGTGCGCCGACGCTCCCCGCTCGTTCTCGAGCACGCGCAGAAAATCCCCCACCAATCCCGGCAGCGATGCGGTCTCCGCGCTCATTCTCCCTTTTCCTTGTGCGGAACACTTGCGCGCGGCCGGCTTGCCGAGCCCTTCCCCGCCTCGCGCGGATGATGCTGCCGATGCACCGCCTTCAATCGCCCCAGCGCCAGGTGCGTATACACCTGCGTGGTTGAAATGTCCGCATGCCCCAGCAACAACTGCACACTGCGCAAGTCCGCGCCGTGCTCCACCATGTGCGTCGCGCAACTGTGCCGCAGCCGATGCGGGCTGGCATGGCCGTTCGACGTCTTCACCAGGTGCCAGATCCATTGCCGGGTCAACGGCATTCCCCGCAGCGATAAGAACAGCCGCGAGCTATCGCGCTTGGCTCCGCCAGACCCATTCGCCCCGTTGGTCCCGTTCGTTTTGTGCGCCGTGCTAATGCGCGCCAGGTGCGGCCGCCCCTCGCGAATGTAGCTTTCCAGGGCCTCAATGGCCGCGCGCCCCAGCGGCACAATTCGTTCCTTGTCGCCCTTGCCGCGCACCTGCACCCTCCCCAGGTCCAGCCCAAGGTCCGAAGTCCGCAGCGCCGTCACCTCTGACACCCGCAGCCCGCCCGCGTAAAGCAATTCGAGAATCGCTCGATCGCGCAAGTCCGTTGCCCGGGCCTGAGGATGGTTCGCCGCCAGGCTCGCCCGCCCCAGCATCTCGGCCACCTCCGGCTCTGCCAGCGATTTCGGAAGCACCTTCCATGTCTTGGGCGATTCAATATTCGTCGTCGGATCGTGCTTGATCTTCTTGTCCAGCAAGCAGCCATTTGTAAAATCCGCGCAGGCAGCTCAGCTTGCGCGCCGAAGAGCGCGCGTCGATCCCATGGTGGCGCAAGTGCTCGAGAAAGTCCGCCACATCCGGCTGGCCGGCCGATCATGAGAATGCCGTTCCGGCCTTCGACAAACTCCGCAAAGATGCGCAGATCGCTCAGGTATGCCTCGCAGGTCAGTGGCCGCAAGCCCTTTTCCACGCGCAGATACGATTGATATTCCTTTAAAAGCACCGAGTTATGCGAGTCAGCCACCACATCGATTATCGGCGCGTTAATCTCCCGCTCATCGTCGCGCCGCCGGTTACCGTACCTCGTTCATCAATAACCGAAGTTTCTTCCAAAATCAGACGAACCCAATTTGCAACATTCAATCCGGTCCGTCATCAAACGTTCACGTGCAAAAATGGTGCAATTTGGCGGACAATAGAAGTGAAACCATTGAACTGAGCAGGATTGAGGGATTTTGGCGACGACTAATCTAGAGATTCCCAAGTGGACCGCGGAAGAATTTGAGCATCGCGTCCTTGAATGCAAACCCCGCGTAGCGGTAGTCGATTGCGACGGCACCTTGTGGGGCGGCGACGCCGGATACGGTTTCATGGTCTGGTCCCTCGAGCGCGGCCTCGTCTCGCGGACAACAAGCGACTGGATCGACACCCGCTATCGCGGCTACACCTCAGGCAAAGTGACTGAAGCCGAGATGTGCGGCGAGATGGTGCAGATGTATGCCGGCCTGCACGAGCGCGAACTGCGCGAAGCCGCGGCCGAGTATGTGAAGGAGTTCGTCGCGCACCGCATCTTCCCTGAAATGCTCTCTCTGGTCAGCGCCCTGCAGCGCCGTAACGTCGAAATCTGGGCGGTGAGCTCGACCAATCGCTGGGTGATCGCCGAAGGCGTGCGCATTTTCAACATCCCCGAAGACCACATACTCGCCGCGGATGTGCGCGTTGTGGACGACGTGATCACCAGCAAGATTCTGCAAATCCCTACGGACGAAGGCAAGGCAACGGCCCTGCGGCAGGTTGGCCTGCCCAACCCCGACGCGGTCTTTGGCAACTCCGTTCACGACCTCGCCATGCTCGACATCGCACGCTGCGCGTTCCCGGTCAATCCGTCGCCCGCGCTGCTCGATGCCGCCCGCCTGCGCGGCTGGGGCTACTTTTTGCCCAGTGCTGCCGCCGGCTCCGACTCGTCTGTTGGCGGAGAATAGAACCCTCGCGCTTCCCTCACTTTGCTCCCGTTTTGAAGCGTTTACACTAAACCTGTGGATGAAGCGCAGCTCAATCCCGGCTCCCGGCCTCCCGGTCCAGCCCTGCGCTTCGTTGCCGCCGCGCTGATTCTGCGCGGAGGCGAAGTTTTGATCGGCCAGCGCCGCGCCGACCAGCCCATGGCCCTGCAATGGGAGTTTCCCGGCGGAAAAATCGAGTCCGGCGAAAGCCCCGAACAGGCTCTTGCCCGCGAACTCGATGAAGAGCTTGGCATCCACGCCGTCATCGGCCCAGCCGTCACCCGCATTCGCCACAACTACCGTCACGGCGGCGCCGTCGACCTGCAGTTTTTCGCAGTTCACGAGTTCAGCGGCGAGATCGAGAACCGCATCTTCGAACAGGTCCGCTGGACGCGCCTCGAAGACCTTCCCGGCTACGACTTCCTCGCCGCCGACCGCGGCCTGATCCGCGACCTCGCCGCCGGCAAGCTGTTGTGAAGCAGCTTCAGTCCTAGCCTCTGTTAGTCGTTAGCAGGCGACTTCGGAGGCCGGCGCTACCAACCGAAGCAGTCGCCAATCCCCTACACGAACTAATACGACCTAGAGCGACTGCTTCTCAATGCCCCGGCATCATCCCCCACAGCATCACCAGCGTCATGCCGATCACGATGACGCTGGTTCCCCAGGCAATCCCGTTCCAGACCCGCGAGTTCTTGTGCTCGCCCATCAGGTCGTTGCGATTGATCAGCAGCAGCATCAGAATGATCACCACCGGCAGCAGCACGCCGTTCAGCACCTGCGACAGAATCGCGAAGTTGATCAGCTGCGCATCGGGCAGCAGCAGCACCGTGGCCGCGCCGCCCGCAATCAGCAGCGTGTAGAGCCAGTAGAAAAACGGCGCTTCCTTGAAGCTCTTGTCCACGCCCGACTCAAGCCCAAGTCCCTCGCAGACCGTGTACGCCGTCGAGAGCGGCAGAATCGACGCGGCGAACAGCGACGCATTGAACAGCCCAAAGGCGAACAGCATGAAGGCATAGTCGCCGGCCAGCGGCCGCATCGCTTCGGCCGCGTCTGCACGCCACCTGGATCGCGCCCATGCCGTGCACATAGAGCGTGGCCGCGCAGGCCACGATGATGAACCACGCCACGATGTCGGTGAACAGGCTGCCCACCACCACGTCGAGCCGCGAGGCCGCGTAATCCTTCACGCGAATCCCCTTCTCCACAATCGACGACTGCAGATAGAACTGCATCCACGGCGCAATCGTTGTGCCCACCACGCCGATGGCCATGTAGATATACGCCTTGTCGCGCCACACCGATTTCTTGCGGCAGCTTGACCGTGGCCAGCAGCGCATCGTGCCAGCTGGGCTGCGACAGCACGCCCGCAAAAATGTAGGCGATATAAACCACCGACGCGACGAGGAAAATCTTCTCCGTGCTCTTGTAGTTGCCCCGCACCACCATGTACCAGACCAGCGCCGCGCAAAACGGGCACCGAGATGAACTTCGACACGTGAAACAGGTGCAGCGAGCCGGCGATGCCGATGAACTCCGTCACCACGTTGGTGTAGTTCACCACCACCAGCACCACCATCAGCAGAAACGTGAGGCGCAGCCCGAACTCTTCGCGGATCAGGTCGCTCAGCCCCTTGCCCGTGACCACGCCCATGCGGGCGCACATCTCCTGCACCACGATCAGCGCGATGCGTGATGGGAATCATGGTCCACAGCAGCGAGTAGCCGTACTGCGCGCCGGCCTGCGAGTAGGTGAGGATGCCGCCGGAATCGTTATCGACGTTGGCGGTAATGAATCCGGGACCGAGCACGGCCAGGAACAGGAGTATCCGGATTCGCCAGCGCTTCCACATCCGCGCGAGTTCCTAAGGTGGAGTCATTCTAGTCCTCACTGACCATAACAGGCCGGGCCGCGATGCAGGCAAACCCCGTCACGCGAATCACATCGCGCATCGTAGGTCCTTGCGATGAACCTTGGTACCTTGGTACATTTGTACACATGTCACAACGAGAAACCGCAGCCGCCAACCCGTCGAAGTCGAGCGCGTCCAGACCGGCGTTCGCCTTGAAAAACGCATGCTCAAAGTCCTCAAGGCCGTCGCCGAGCAGAAAGACATGACCCTCGGCGATCTGCTCGAAGGCATCGTGCTCCATGCCTTCGAAGGCAAAGCGCCCTTCCGGCCGCAGACCCTCAAGGAGATCGAGCAATTCAAAACCCTCTATGGCATGACCCTGCAAGGCCACCGACAGCCACAACCTGAAGGAGCGCAGAAGATGAAAGCCCTCATCTTCTGTCTGCGCGCTGGCCGCACCGGCGCTCGCGCAGAACCGCGCCGGAGCCCCTGATGCACACACCAGACCACTTCGACCTCTCGTGCATGCCTCCTATGCCGAAAGCCGCGCCTCTCTTCGGCCCGAGGGCGAGCGCGCCTGGGCCGGCAAGCACTGGGATCCGGAGTTCATTCATCCCCAGCCCGCGCAGCGATAGCGAAGGCGCGGTCTTCACCATCCAGCACGGCCCGCTTAACGCCGTCTGGGTCAATACGGCCTTTGATGCTGCGACGCGGCCATTTCAGTACGTCTACTTTCTCCCCGACCTCTGGTCACCACCATCGACGTCCGCTTCGAACCTGCTGGGGCCGACGCGACAAAGGTGCATGTGGTCTATACCCGCACCGCGTTGACCGCCGAGGGCAACGAGCACGTTACGCAGATGACCGAAGGCGACAAGTCCGCCGGTAAGGACTGGCAGCAGGCCATCGACGCGTATCTCGCGACGGTCAAATCCCACAACTCTCACTGATCCGCTCGCTCTGGAGCCCTTGTGGACCTTTCCGGCTTCCTCTCCCCTGTTGACGAAAGGCGCGCCAGGCGCACCTTCGAGATGCTCCGAAGGCATGACCTGTCTGGACTGGCGCTTACCGGCGGCTTTGCGCTTGAGCTGCATCTTCTTCGGAGCAATGAATCAGCGGAACCGCGTCCCTTGAACGACATCGATTTCCTCGTTTCCTCCTTCAAGGACATCCCCACGTCCTTTGCGCGCGACCTGATCTTTCGCCATGTTCATCCACACGATCCGCCGGGCAAAACCTTGTTGCAAGCTGTTTACCCCGCGCAGGCAGTCCGCCTGGACATTTTCAACGCCTACCCGAAGACAATGGCCCGTGCCGCAGGTACAGAGATACTCGAGACACCCATTCGATTGATTTCTCTCGAAGACCTGACCGCCCGCATCGCTCGCCTCTGCCTCGACCTTGCCGAGGGCATGCCCTTGCCTGCCAAGCTTGCTCGGGATTTTCTGCGCTTGCTTCCGCTTGTTGAACACATCCCGGCCTCCCGAATGGACGCAGTTTGGCAGGATCATCGAAAACCGCAGCAGCCGCCAACGTTTGCGGAGGTGATCAAAGAACTCACCTATTTGATTTCGGCGAGAAAAGATCTGCTGACTGTTCCGGCTTACTCTCAGAATCTCGAGGAGATCTGCCTTCGCTGTGACTCAACCTCCCGTTTCCCATTGGCAAGTGCGGAACATATCCACTCACTGCTTGGATATTGCTGACCGCACCCATCATTGCTTGACACCATCCGGACCACTGAACTACAACACGCTTTCGGCACAAGCCGTTCGGAGGACTGTTCCGTGCAAGGATCGTTTGAGAACCCTGTTGCTTCCACACGCCGCAAACTGCTCGGCACCATCGCGTCCGTTGCGGGCGCCTCCACACTGCTAGGCGCCGCGACCGCAGGGGCTGTCGAACCACCGGCCATGCCTGAGGCGCACGCGCCGGAAGAGCTGTTTGCCCTCGCTCGGCTGCGCGCCTACAAGACACGCCGTTCGTCGAGTTGGGATCGTTCGGGAGGCAATGGCGACGCGGTCCCCGTCGAACCAGGCAAGTCCGCCACCCTGCTCGACGTCTCGGGAGCCGGCGTCGTCACACACCTCTGGTTCACGATCGACTCGCCCGATCCCATGCATCTCAAAAATCTTGTGCTGCGCGCCTGGTGGGATGGCGAATCCTCTCCTTCGGTTGAAGTTCCCATCGGCGATTTCTTCGGCCTGGGCCTCGGTGAGTACTACACCTATGAATCGGCGCTGCTGGCTGTTGCTCCCGTCAAGGCTCTCAATTCCTACTTCAAAATGCCGTTTGCCAGCGCGGCGCGCCTGACCCTCACCAACGAGGGCACCATCAAGACCAACAGCCTCTATTTTGCGGTGGACTACGTGACCCTCCCCTCCATCCCCGACGGGGTCGCCCGCTTTCATGCGCAATATCACCAGGCCGCGCCGGACAAGGGCTGGACCGACGACTGGAAGAACGAGTACTCCCCCACGATCAACGACCGCAAGAACCTCAACGGCGAGGGCAACTACGTCTTTCTTGAGGCGAAGGGGCGCGGGCATTTTGTGGGCGTCACGCATGCCGTCGAACAGAATCAGGACCAGTGGTTCGGCGAAGGCGACGACATGATCTTCATCGACGGCGACACGGCGCCCACCATCAACGGCACCGGCACCGAGGACTACTACAACGGCGCATGGGACTTTAACGGCAAGGCCTTCGGCTATCTCCACAACGGCGCGCCCGTATATTGTCGATCCCGAACGGATCGGCGGCCGCTACTGCCTCTACCGCTGGCATACGGAGAGCCCGATCACATTCGAGAAATCGATCCGTGTGACCATCGAGCACGGCCACGCCAACCACCGCGCCGACAACTTCTACTCGGCGGCGTTCTGGTATCAGACCGAGCCCCACGCGGCCTTTCCGCCGTTGCCGAAGCCGGCAGACCGGGTGCCACGCATCTTTCGCGTTGGGGGAGCCGGGGCCGCACCCAGTGGACAGTGAACGTTGCACAGTAAACTGCAATTTTGTGCTTGGATCAACCCAGCTCTCAGAAGCGAGACCCTCGGCAAGATCAGGGCAGGCTCTGGGGGCACACTCATCCGACGCTCGGTGGCGCGCGCTGTGTTGCGGATCACTCGCCGCTTTTTCCTTCACCTGTTTTCAGTGAGTTACGGGGAATAGGGGGGGAGGGGGGTGTCTTTTTGGCGAAGGACGCAGGGCGCTGTGGAGGCGGCCAGAGCACCGCCGTTCTGGGTTGGCTTTCGTTCATCGGGGGCGCTCCTTTCCAGTTGGTTGTTGTGTGCGTTGTTTTGTGGATCAGCGAGTCAGCCACGCTGCGCGTGGTGGCGAGTGAGCCAGTCAGCCAGATACAAGGGTAGGCAATCGCCAGAATTAATATGCAAATCTGCGGAAGGAATTTTGCGATTGGAATGAGTCGTTTACAAGTTATTTTTCAATCAGGGGCTTGACAGGATTCGACGGGGAATCCCATTCATCCCGATTCAGTCGCGATGAATGGGGCACAAAGCGAGCTCTAGGCAGTCGCCAGAAGCAGGGGCTCGACTTCGGCAGCGGTCGCTTCCATCGGCAACTCGCTGAGCAGCGAGGCGACCACATCTTCAGCGCTGTAGGTGTCTTTGCCGGGAGCCAAAAACGTTGCGATGGTGTTCAAATCGTCGCCCACGGTGACCAGAGGCGGCTCGGCAACGCCGTCTTTGCGCATCTGGGCGTGGCCCACGTTGGCCATCAGAGCGTTGCACAAGCACTTGCGGCCGACTGTATCTTCAATCTTTCCGCCCTTGGCGATGTAGTTCTGCACCGGCTCGGCGGCGCAGCGATAGCCAATTTTGCCTTCGCCCTCGGCGTAAGGCTCGCGCAGATAGCCCAGGTCGCAGACGCGCTTGCGCTCCTGATAGATGGGCAGTTGCGACGAGGTGCCTTCGACCAGCGCCACCTTGAACGGGAAGCCTGTCGGCGAGGCAAGCGGATCGGTAAACACAACGCCTGAGCCAGTTATGGCCTGAGCCATCAAGGTCTTCTTTAAGTCGGCGCGCATGCCTGACTCGGCTGAGAACGCAAACGCAGTGCCCACCTGGATGCCGGCCGCTCCCTGCTCCACAGCCTCTCGAAGTTTGGCCGCGTTGCCATATCCGCCTGCCAGCCAGAAGGGAACGCCCAGCGCCTTCATCTCTTCGAGATTGACGCGGTCGCGCTCGCCGTACACCGGCTCGCCGGCTTCATTCAGTTGCAGCTTGCCGCGCGGCGGGGCATTGTGCCCTCCGGCCGTCGGGCTTTCGATCACGAAACCGTCGACCCGGCCGTTGGCGCGCCGCAGCATGGTGGTCGCCAGGGTGTTCGACGAGACGATAGCCAGGAACTTGGGCCGATGAAGCAGGGGCAATACCCCCTCGATATAGTCGGCCGGATCGAGATGCATCGCCGTATCCTGCCCCGGCAGGGCACCGGCCACGGAGAGCTTGTACTCCGCCGCATGGTGCGCCGCAAAGGCGTCGAGCACCCCGGGGATATGGAGGGGGATTCCCGCCCCCATCAGCACATAGCCAACACCGGCCAGCATGGCCCCATAGATCGACGACAGGTGCGGCATCTGCACCTTCTCAAGAAAATTGATACCGACTGGGTTCTTGTGTCCTTCGCGGGCAAGAAAGACTTCAACAAAATTACTCACCATGCACAATTCAATCAGCTTGCGCGGATCGCGCCGCTGATGCATGGGAACGTTCGGGTAGGGTGCGTCCGCCGGCTTGCCGCCGGGGACAAAGTACTCGTTCCAGATGCGTCGGGCCATTTCCGGGAACGGAAACGCCTCGACTCCACGGCGCATGTGGTCGCCCACATCGCCGTCCGCAAGACGCCGGACAAAGAGCTGGTCGAGCGCCGTCCCCGAGACGACGCCGAGTTGGCCGAGTTTGGAGACAGTCTGGGCGAGGCGCCAATTCGACACACCTACTCCCATGCCCCCCTGGATAATTCGCGGAAACTGCACCATCTCTGGATTGTTTCACAAATCCTGATGAACCAAGCAGGATTCTGATCGAGAAATGAACAGAGAGAAACTAAAGTGATTGCCACCCGCCACCTGCGGCGGGGCCAACCACCTGCGGCGGGGCCAACCACCTGCGGTGGGGCCAACTGGCGCTTGCGCGCCTTGAGGGTCGTGGAATCCGACTTCCGAAGAGGTTGGTGGTATCCCAGGTGCCCAAAGGCGAGGCACCTGGGGCACCCGGCGCCTTGGGGCTCGTGGTGTGTAGCGCCGGTCTCCTGACCGGCTGTTCCGCGGGCGTCCTCGCCCGCGCAATTCCCGACCGGGTCCCGGGTGCTCGAAACTTCGCGGGCGGAGACGCCCGCGTTACAGCGGGCCGGGAGGCCGGCGCAACACGCTATAGCTTTTCGCGGAGGAAGCTGATGACGTGGTCGGCCTGCACTGCGCCCACGAGCCGGCCCTGGACATCGACCACCGGCAAGGCGTGCAGGTTGTATTTGTCGAACATCTCAGCCAGGTCGTTCTGGCGCATATCCGCGGGGCACGAGAGGACGCGAGGTTCGGCGAGCAGCTTAATTCTCGTCTCGGGCAGCGCCATCACCAGGCGCGACAACGAGACCACCCCAGTGAGAACGCGCTTATCATCGACCAGGTAAACCTCAGTGATGCTCTCTGGATCGCCGTCGAAGGTGCGCAGCGCCTGCACCGCCTGGGCCACGGTCGACTCCTTCCCGACCGAAACAAAGTCCGTGGTCATGGACCCGGCCGCCGAGTGCTCGTCGAACTCCAGAAGTTCTTCCATCTCCTGGCGCTCTTCCGGCTCCATCTCTTCGAGAATCGCGTCGGACTGTTCCTGGGGCAGTTCGGCGAGCAGATCGGCGGCTGCGCCTGGATCCATCTCTTCGACAATGTCGGCGATCTTTTCTTCGTCGAGAGTCTCGAGCAGCGCCTTCTGCAGCTTGGGCTCGACCTCTTCCAGCGTCTCGGCCGCCACCTCTTCGTCGAGCGAATTGAAGACGGCCTCACGTTCGGCCGGAGCCAGGTCTTCGAGAATTTCGGCCAGGTCAGAGGGATGCATCTCGGCCAGCCGCTCGTAGGCGATGCGCAGTTTGACGCGCCGCGCCGGATCAACCTCGATCACGTCGACAAACTGCCAGGGAATCCCATTGGGAGCCAGCTTGCGCGAGATACTTTCCAAAGTCGCGCGCGGAAGCAGCCCCTTAAAGACACGACGAAAGGCGCCGCGGAGCCCGACCTCGACCTCGGCCACATGCAGCAGGTGCGCTGCGCCGCGCCCCAGCCACTCGAGATCGACATCGTTGACGCGGACTACCTTGCGTCCGTGGATGTCGATGATCTGACGGTCGACCAGGTCTTGTTGCAGGTAGAGGTAATTGCCCTCGTCCTTCAAGGGGGCCAGAGCGCCCGCGGAACGCAGCTCGAGTGTGCCGGCAGGGGTCTCCATCACGTCCTGCGACTGGACAATGGAGAGCCCGTTGCGCGTCTTCAGAACCAGCCCGGCCACTTTGCCGGCATCGGGACCGGTGGCCACGGCAATGTCTTTGAGGCGCCCGCGCAAGTGGCCTTGCGAGTCGGTCACCGGCGTGCCGAGCAACGCTGTCAAGCTGACCCGGGCTGTGTCGCGCGGCTGCATGCAGTGAGTGTACCCGCCGGCAGCGGGATGGGGGAAAACCGCTTTCGCCAAGCGAATTCAGGAGGCAATCAATGGCAACTGCTTCGGGATCAGCTTGACACAACGAGGTCGAACCATGAAACTTCCAGCAAGGTTGCTGAGGAGCGGCGAGCACGCGTGCGCGGCCACTCCGGAAGAGGCGGATACGAATCCGGTGAATGCGCCCAAGGAAGAGCGGATAGAGCTTTCGCTGAGTTCGACCATGGAGAGCGTCGGCGAAGTAGAGGCCATCGCGGAGAAGATGGCCACCGAAGCCGGCCTGGATGAGGACGAGCGATTCCGGATCGCCATGGCAGTCCGCGAAGCCGCCGTCAATGCGGTTTTGCACGGCAACGACTACGACCCCGCCAAGAAGATGGGCGTCAGTTTTGAGAACACCGGCACCGCGCTGGTGATCGCGATCAGCGACCAGGGCAAGGGGCTTGATCCGGAGTCGATTCCCGATCCACTGGCCCCGGAGAACCTGTTGCGCGGCACCGGGCGCGGTATCTTCCTTATCCGATCGTTCATGGATGAGGTACACTTTCGACAATTGAATCCAGGCACTGAACTCAAAATGGTCAAGTACCTGACCCCCACCAGCGAAACAACCTGAGCGGCGAAGGGCATCGCTGAATACCAGCGGATTTGAATTTCCAGGGCACCTCCTCAGGGGGAAGTGCTATAACGATAGGGTCTGTAAGATCAACAAGGAGGAGTTCCCGTGGCACTCAGTATTGCTTCTCGTGAAGTGGATGGCGTCACCGTACTTGACCTCAGCGGGCGGATCACACTGGGCGAAGGCAGCGTGCAATTGCGCGATGCCATTCGCGACCTGATCAGCAAGGGGGCAAAGAAGATCCTGATCGATCTGGGCGACGTCAACTATATCGACAGCTCCGGCCTGGGTGAATTGGTCGGCGCCTACACCACATCAAAGAACCAGGGCGCGTCGCTCAAGCTGCTCAAGCTCACCAAGAAAGTTCACGACTTGCTGCAGTTGACGAAGCTCTATACCGTCTTCGACATTTACGACGACGAAGCCAGCGCAATCGCTTCGTACAAGTAGGGTTCGACTCGAACCGATTCCACTTCAGCAGTGAAGGCCATCCCCGCATGGGGATGGCCTTTTCTGTCTGTGTCGCTGATTGAACGTTAGCGCGCGTAGCCACGGGCTCCCACGCCGCCGCGAGACGCACCACCGCCATAGGCCATGCCGACGCCCCGGTTCGTCCCATACGCGTAGCCTCGCGGAGCGCTGTATCCGTAACTCCGGGGCGCACCATACCCGCCATACGGACGGGGTCCACCTGGATAGCCGGCCCTTGGCGCATAGCCGTACCCGCCATAGGCGCGCGGTCCATAAGCATAAGCGCGCGGCACGCCAACGCCGAGACCGATTCCCCCATAAACGTATCCCGGGGCAAAAACCACTGGAGGCGCATAAGCGTAGACCGGCGGAGGCGCGGGTGCGTACGCGTAAACCGGCGGCGGAGGCGGCGGAGCGGCATACGAATAGGTCTGCGGAGGGGCATACTGCTGCTGCGGCTGCTCATCCATTGGATCGGGTGCCGCTGCCTGATCGGGCTGATAGGGCCCCGGCGGTGGCGGCGGTTCATTCTCCGCAATCGGCTGCCGATGCGAGAGACCGTAGCGATCCTGGTAAGGATGCTCGATGTACCAAGATCCCAACCGCGCACGGCAGTTCGAGCCTCGCATTCACCCCACAGGTCAGAGTTGGCATTCAGCCCCTCTACCCTTTATTTTGTGGGACTCGTGACGTCAGCGTGCTACTTGTCCAATCCAGCGCCATAGGTCGTTGTGGCAAACGGTTTATTTTCGAGATACCCGGCCTCAACGGCATCGCGACGCACGCAAATCCGACGTGGTGCAGACCTGCATATCACCCGATCGATACCGATCACCTGCCGTGCTCGAGCAGCCAGAGATCGCGAAAGGCCATTGCGCTGCGATGAGTGGCGGTAACTTAATTGTGTTGCGGCACTTGGGCGTTACCATCGGTCTCGCCGCCGATTCCCGATCGCTAACTCACCGAGCACGCCTTCGTCGGCGCCGACCGGGCCCACGAACGCGGGTGCGTACGAGATCGTCATCAACGGCCAGGACATCATGCTCTCGATGCGCCCCCGTACCCTTCGAACTCGATGCGACCTGCCCATAACGGGTTGGCAAGCCTCAGTGATTGCTTTTGGTGTCGGACGGGCATTAGCCTCTTCGGTGCTATGACCACCCAAGCGGCACTCAACGAAGAATTGGGCAGCTACGGCTACCAACTCGAAGCGTTTGCCTGGCGCGACAGCAATTACCAAGTCCGTCGCCTCGACGGCTACGGAGGTCATGTCGCGACGTTCAAAGATGTCTCGGACGTGGAGACGTTTCTCGGGGAGCTTGCCGCGAGCGACAACCCCTGGTGCATCGACCTCGATCACGGAAACGTCGATGTGGATAGGGAGACAGGGCATGTCACGCCAGGTGACGGGGGGCCGTCGTTCGACCTTCACGACCTGCACCCCGACGAGTGGTCCGTTGCTTCCGATGACGCACCCAAGGGATTCTCGTCCATCCTGCTGACCGCTTCTCAAGTCTGCGTTAAGTCCAGTTCTCGCCCGCCGTACGGCGGACTGTGGTTCAAACGCATCTAGCCTCCGCCCTTTGGCTGACATTCCCTTCAATCACCCGAATGCGGTTGGTGCGCCCGTCATTTGTGCATCGCTGGGTCGACGAGACCAATCAGGGTGTCGGCGAGTGTGGCCGCGGCGCGGCTGATGTATTGGGGCGCGGCCGAGGCGATGCACAACGTCCACGTCAACGGCGGGTGCACCGGAGCCTGGCGTAGATCGGGAAACCGGTTTGCCGCGCTGACGGGCAGGACCGCCGTTGCCAATCGGTGCCGGATGAGCTCGGCGGCGATCGCGTAGTCGGCGACCTCGTAGGCGCTGACCGGATGGACGCCGGCGGCGGCGAGGGCGGCATCGAGGCGCTGCCGGATTCCCCAGCCGGCTGGGAACTGGATGAGATCTTCCCCGTCGAGCTCGGCTGAGGCTGCACGCGGTCGCGGCTGGGCCAGCGGATGCGCCGGATTCGCAGAGAAAAACCATGGGCTCCTGCGTCAGCTCGCGCAGCGCGACCAGCGGAGACGGCGACGATTGGATCGACACCAGGGCCAGGTCCATCTGGCCGTCGGCGATCGCGGCCAGATGGCCGGCCGAACCCGTGAGGCTTTGCCGCAGGCGCACGCGTGACCAACGGGTGGACGCGACGGAACTCGTTCCAGCGCGGCGGCAGGTTCAGCGCTCCCCACGACATCAAGGTGCCCAGCGTGACCGTCCCGGTCAGCTGACCGCGGTAGTCGTCCACCGATGACTGGGCCCGGTGCGCCGCATAGCAGCACCTCGCGGGCCTGCTGAAGGAAGGCCTCGCCGGCCGCCGGTGAGCGCGATCTGACGCTTGGACCGGTCGAACAGCTCGATGCTCGAGTTCCTTTTCCAGTTTGCCAACCGACGCCGACAGCGCCGACTGCACGACGTGTATCCGCTGGGCCGCCCGGGAGAAGTTCAGCTCGGCCGCCACCGCGACGAAGTACTCCAGCTGCCGCAGCTCCATTCCGCCGATTCTATCGCGAATCGCGATTGTTCCTATCGATTTTCTTCGTTGGACGCGATCGGTTCATCGGGTGTTGTCTGGACGGTGTAAGCAATCACCAACAGCCCAAGGGAGGACGCGATCATGCGGGCCTTGCGTTTTGACCAGTTCGGTGACCCCGACCGTCCTGCACGTTGCCGACGTGCCCGACCCAGTCGAATCGCCGCACGACGCGGTGGTCCGGGTCGAGGCGGCGTCGGTCAACCCGTCCGATGTGAAAAATGTTGCCGGCGCATGGATTGGACCGTGCTGCCGCGCACGCCGGGCCGCGATTTCGCCGGTGTGGTGATCAGCGGCCCCCCGGAATGGCGCGGAGTCCGCGGTGTGGGGCACCGGCGGAGACGTCGGATTCACCCGCGACGGGTCGCACGCCGCAGCTGATGTCGGTGCCGGTGGAGGCGCTTGGTGCGCAAACCCGAACGGCTCAGCTTCGACGAGGCCTCCTCCGTCGGGGTGAACTTCGTCGTCGGCGTGGCACGGGGCGGTGGAAGCGGCGCAGCTGGCCGCGGGCGAAACCATCGCGGTCTTCGGTGTTTCCGGTGGCGTGGGCGGTGCCGTCGCCCAGATCGCCCGTGCGCTCGGCGCCAAGGTCATTGGGGTGGACCGGCGCCAGCCGCGCGCCGGACACACCGGCCGCGGCCGTCATCGACGACTTCGTCGCCTTCGACCCGGCCGCCGACGTCGGCGCCCAGATCAAAGCGGCTGACCGGCGGCGTAGGTGTCGAGGTGGTGTACGACGCCGTGGGAGGGGTGACCACAGCCGCCGCGCTGGCTTCACTTGCCCACCGAGGCAGGCTCGTGGTGATCAGCGCCGTTGGTCCCCGCACGGTCGAAATCGACCTTAGCGGACCTGTACCACAACGAAACCCGGATTTTCGGCACGGACAGCGGCAAGCTCGGCGTCGTCGAATCCGCGCGGCGTCTGGAGAAGATGAGCCCCTACTTCGAATCCGGCGAATTTCGGCCGCTTCCCATCACCGCCGTTTTTCCCTGGACCGAGCCGGCCTGGCTTACCAAGCCGTCGCCGACCACGTCGCCGGTCGCGTCGTGATCCAGCCCTGAATTTCAATCCCGAAGAGAGGCAAGGCAATGTCGAGCAATCTGACCGAACAAACCATTACCGAAGCCGTGCAGCGGACGTTCGACACCTCGACCGATGAGCGCTTCCGGCAACTGTTCGTCAGCCTGGTGCAGCACCTGCATGATTTCGCCCGCGAGGTGCGCCTGACCGGCGACGAATGGTTCACCGCAATGGATTTCATCGAGCGGCTGGGCAAGATCTCCACCCCGACCCGGCAGGAAGTGGTGTTGCTGTCCGACATTCTGGGTTTGAGCATGCTGCTGGACAAGATCAACCAGCACCCGGGTCGTCGGCCACCGACTCGGCCCTGCTCGGCCCGTTCTACGTCGAGGGCCGTCCGACGGCCGCCAATGGGAGCTGACATCTCCGGCGGCGTCGCGGGCACGCCGATGTTCGTCACCGGCCGAGTTGTCGACGAACACGGCAAGCCGATCGCCGGCGCCAAGGTGGACACCTGGCACAGCGACGGCGAGGGTTTCTACGACGTTCAGCAGACCGAGAAGCTGCACGACGAGTTCGCCATGCGGGCCCTGCTGACCACCGACGACGACGGCCGGTTCTGGTACCGCTCGATCACCCCTCGCTACTACCCGGTGCCCACCGACGGGCCCTGCGGGGAAATCCTGCGCGCCGCAAACCGATCCATCATGCGCCCACAGCATGTGCACTTCTGGTTCCACGCCGAGGGTCACCAACCACTGATCACCCAGCTGTTCTTGCGCGACGATCCATACATCGGCCGCGACGCGGTGTTCGCGGACGTCAGACTCGCTGCAGGCCGATTTCGTGCGGCATGAGCCCGGCATTGCCCCGGACGGAACGACCGTCGACGAAGACGTTCGTGACCCTGGACTGGACGTTCGTCCTCGCTGACGCAAGCGGAAAGTAAGCCGATGACGCGCATACCACTCACCACCACCGCCCAACAGCCCGAACCCATGCGCGAGTTCATGGCGCGCCGCGGCAATCTGAACCTGTTCCGACTACTCGCTCAACGCCCCGGACGTGTTTGTCGGATGGACGCAGATGGTCGACGACATCCTCGACAGCCCCACCTTCACCCCGCGGATGCGCGAACTGATCGTGCTGCGGGTGGCCCATCTGCAGGGCTCGCCATATGAACTGAGCCAGCACACCGACCTGGCCCGCGCCGCGGGCCTGACCGATCGACAGGTCAACGCCATCATCGACGCCACCGGGACGACGGGGCCCAGGACGCGGCGGGATTCAGCACAACCGAACGCGTCGTGCTCGACGTCGGTCACCGAGTTGTGCACCACCCGACCGATCTGCGCGACGATCGTCCTTTGCCGCAGTCGCATGCCGCTCTCGGCGACGAGGCGCTCACCGAATGTTGATGATCGTCAGCTGCTACTACGGGCTGGCGCTGGTGCTCAACGCCGTCGACCTCGACGTCGACGCCGCCACGATTCCAACTGAAGGAGTGACCGATGACCCGAATCGCTTACCGCCGGCCCGAAGAGATGACCGAGCGGGCCAGGGAACTGACCCAGGAACGCGGCAACCTCAACGTCTACCGGGCACTGGCCAATGCCGACAAAGTTTTCACCGGCTGGATGGAAGCCGGCCGCGCCGCCCTGACCAGCCCGGTGCTGCCGTTCCGGCTGCGCGAACTGGTCGTCCTGCGCACCGCCTATTTAATGGACTGCCGCTATGAGCTCGGCCAGCACAACGACATCGCCCGCACCGCTGGCCTCAGTGATCGCGAGATCAAAGCGCTGACCTGCGAATCAGACTGGGAAAAACTCGCTTTCGACGACACAGAGCGCGCTGTCGTGCGCCTGACATCCGAACTGGTGACCACCCGCAACGTCTCGGCGCGAGCTGTTCGATCGCGTGCACATCGCTTTGGGCTCCGAGGCGACCGTCGAAGTTCTGATGCTGATCGGTCGATATGCGGGCCTGGCTCTGATGCTCAACGCGCTCGACGTCGATCTCGACGAAAGCGCACGGCTGGCGATGCCCGGACAGCCGCCCAATCCCTGATTGTCAGGCGTTGGCGTTGCCCGCCTTCCATTGCGGCCACGGGATGTTCCAGTCGCCGAGCCCTTCGGTGCCGGGCAAGCGTGCCGCCGACAGTGTTGTCGACCTCGACGATGTCGCCGCGCTTGGTGTTGTCGTAGAACCACTCGCGCGTTGCTCGGGCTGACGTTCAGGCAACCGTGGCTGGTGTTGGTGTAGCCCTGTGCGCCCACCGACCACGGCGCGGAGTGGACGAAGATGCCGCTGTAGGACATCTGGGTGGCCCAGTCGACCTCGGTGCGATATCCGTTGGGCGAGTTGGACGGCACGCCGTACGTCGACGAGTCCATGATCATGTGGGAGAACCGGTCGCCGACGATGTAGACGCCGTTGTTGGTCGGGCGTGCTGTTCTTGCCCATCGAGTCGGCATGGTCTTGACGACCTCCCCGTTGACGCCGGACGGTCACGATCTTGGTGTTGTCGTCGGCGGTCGCGATCACCTCGTCGCCGATGGTGAAGTGCGTCGTGACGTTCTCCTGGCCGAACATGCCCGTCGCCGAGGTCGACGCCGTAGGTGTTGACCGCCACGTCGACGGTGGTGCCCGGCTTCCAGTAATTCTGCGGGCGCCAACGCACTTCGCGGTTGTTCAGCCAGTAGAACGCACCCTCGACGGGCGGGTTGGTGGTGACCTTGATGGCCTGCTCGGCGGCCAGCCGGTTGGGGATGTTCTCGTCGAACCGGATCGCGATGGGCTGCCCGACGCCGACGACCTCGCCGTCGCCGGGCAGACAGTAGGGCATCGTCAGGTTCTCGGGCGAACTGCGTCTCGAAGGTCATCTGGCGCGGTCGCCACGCCGCCGAGGCCCAGCGCCTGGGCGTTCAGCGTGTAGCGCTTGTTGTAGCCGAGCGGTTCGCTGGTCGGCCACGTGCAGGCCGTCCGGGCTGAGCTGGCCCGCGACGCCTTGCCCTTGTCGTTGACCATCGTCACCGCGCCCAGCACCCCGTCGGACGGACACGTCACCGGCGGGTCGACGGTGACGCCGACGGCACCGTCCGTGACCGAGGCGGTGAGCTTGGGCACCAGCAGGTCGCCGAACGGCGTGCCCTTGTCGACGATGTTTTTCACCGGCGCGGCGCTCGGGGTGCTGCTGCAGGCGGCGCCGAACACAGCAACCGTGGTCAGGACAATAACCAGCCACCATCGACGTCGGCGCAAAGGCGTCATCAAGTGACCTTCCCCGTATGTTGGCTTTTGTTGGTCACCGCTGACCGTGAATTGTTAAAGCATTCTAAGGGGCCGTCGGGTCTGGCCGAAGCGACACGGCTGATTTGACCGGTCAAGTGCGGCAATCGAGACGAACCGCACACCAAAGCGTGAGATGGCCCGACTTTGGCACCGGCCCGTGACGCTAGGCCAAGATCCCGCGGGGCCGCAAACGCGCAGAGATGCCCCGTCACTTCAGGCTCTATCCTGGGAAGGTCCGGGATTTCGCGCTGCGATGTAATGCCTGTTATTGTCGCTAGCGCGGTCTCGGCCGACCAGGCGCCGTTAGCTCAGTTGGTAGAGCAGCTGACTCTTAATCAGCGGGTCGGGGGTTCGAAACCCTCACGGCGCACCAGCTCAAAGCCTTTTCAACGGCTCTACTGTACACATGACTGTACACATTGGGCGTACTTTGCTAGGTATGCCTCATGATCCGGACAGGCGTTCCAAGCTCGATCCTGAGCGCTGCTCCGGGGCCCGCATCGCCCACAGCAGCCAGACGCATGCCACCGTGTCGCACGCCGTCGTGGATCTGGTGGTGCTGTCGGACTACCTGGTCGCCACGCGCCTGGTCCGCGATCTACACAGCCGGGGCGTCCCGCACCTTGCGGTCCCGGCTGCGAGACGGCACCGGGCTGGTGGGCCCGCTGGTCATCCCGGCGTGACCAGCTGTTTGGGCAGTTACAAGGAGTGACTACCAGCCCCGGTGCGGGGCTGTGCGCGCAAGGCACCGAACCTGGCCGGTGGCGCGTTACATGTCCGGGATCGTCTGGCTGACGTACGACTCCCAGGTGGCACAGCTGGCTACCTTCTTGCAAGACGGCCTGCATTTCGGTGTCCTCCAGCAGCGCGTGCTGGATCTTGCCGTAACCCCCCCAGTCCACGGCGCTAGAGAGCACGCCGATCGTGTTTGGTGGCTCGGCCTCCGAGCGTCATCACCAGCACGGTGAAGTTCTCAGCGCCGTGCTTGCGGGCGAGGTCACACCCCTTCTTGATTAGCTTCTGCACGTCTTCCCGCTTGACGCCCGGATTTGGATGGACAATCGTGAACGCGACGACAGTCATGGTGGAGCTTCCTTGCAGCGTGGCTGTCTTGCCACAAGGCAAGCCAAGACGCGAATTCTGCCTGCACGGCTAGTGCCAAAGGACCCGTTCGTCCCTGCGGCGACGCTCCCTGGGACCCGAGCTGCCTGGGCAATCATTAACTGGAAGCAGGTGGTCCTCCGAAGCGGGGACAGCCTGACCAGCCCAGAGCCAAAAACGCCGCCCGCAGCAGGTCGGGCAGCATTTTTGGCTCTGGGATCAGAGTTCGAGCGTCTGCGCGGTGTAGATCTCCCACGTGGCGATCTTGCCCGTCTCCCGCATCAGGGCCTGCATCTTGGGATTGCCATACACCGCCTCCTGGATCTTGCCGAACTTGGTCCAGTTCTCGGCGGTGACCAGCATGGTCAGAGCGTTCGTCTGCTGCCCACCGATCACCGTCACCAGCAGGGTGACGTTCTCCCCGCCGTGCTTTTTGACGATCTCGATCGACTTTTTGAGCTGCTTCTGCAGCTCGTCCCAGACCTCGCCCGACCGCGGGTGGATCGCCACCGCGTTAACTATCGTCATATCCCGACCTTCCTCTTCACGAACGGCATTGTGCCGCTTGATAATTAGCTAATTTATGAGGCGGATGCTGTCGCGGGCTAGAGGCCAAAGTCCCTGAGCAGCAGTTAATGTTCCGTTCGTCGCTGGGCGACGGTCCGCCACCTGAGCTGCCTAGATAATTCTTAAAGGGGGTTACTACAGCAGAGTGGACATGCATGGGCATCCTGCGGTTGGCGTTCAATCGGGTCAGGCGGGCTCTACGCGGTGACTCGGCCCGACGCGACTGCGGGGAGTCGAAGTGAACGAAACCGATGGCGCGATCACGAAGCTGATTGAGCGATTCCTGGCCATCGGCGCTAACGACGACTACGAGCGCTTCGGTGAGTTGTTGACCGATGACTGCACTTTCACCTTGATGCCAATCGGCCATACATGGAGTGGTCGTGACAACGTCATGAATGCGGTCGTCGCGGCGGGACGCAGCAGGACGCACGACAGCCGTTCCAAGGTCGACATCACCAACTGGTTCACCAACGACGAGTACCTCGTCGTCGAATACGAACACGCTGCGCTCATCGGCGGCGTCCGCGTCAAGATCGACGGATATTGCTTGGTATTTCACATCCGCGACGAGCGCTTTGACTCGATGCGCGAGTACATCAACCCCAGCAACCCAGCCACGAGCATCCTGTTGAGCCTTGTCCTGCGGGCGTATCCCTTCCTGGCGCGGTGGAGAGCAAGGAGCGCAGCGGCGTCGTAACTGGCCGTAGAAGTTGCCTCGTCAATCCCTAGATGGGGTTACCTACCCGGCACCATCTGGCGCTCAGGATGTACATATGACGACTGACATCGGGCACCGCCCGAACAAGAAACAGATCGGCGCTGCCGGTGAGCACTACGTCACCGCCGAGATCAACCGACGCGGTGGGTATGCGACACCGTTCGCGGGCAACATGCCGGGGATTGACATCGTTGCCTTCGACACCGACCGTGAGCACTTCGTCACCATTCAGGTGAAGGCGGCGAAGGGGCCAGGCGGGCGCTGGGTCACCACGATTCCCAGGTATGCCCATCCGGAGTATCCGGAATACGGGGATAGCCCGAGACCTCTGAGCAATAACGAATTCTGGGTGCTAGTCGACCTGACGGGCGAATCACCCGACTAATATGTGTTTCCCGCGCAGTGGCTTGAAACTGATATCTGCGCGCATTTCCAGGAATGGCTCACCGAATGCGGTGGGAAGCGTCCACGCAACCCCGCGAGTCGGGACTGGTCTATTGACCTGTCCCGCGTGGCGCAGTGGCGCAACCGCTGGGATGTTCTCGGGATCGGGCTAACCCGGTAAGGGGTCATGGACCTGCATGACCCACGACCACGCCTACGCCAACTCGTGTTGAAACCCGGCCCCCGGCGGGAGAGGAAGTCGCGGTTGCCGTCCGCTCTCGTTCGGAGGCGTGCGAGCGAATCTCTTGGCCTTGGTTCACGATACTGTCTTCCCGGGATCTCGTCAGACTTCGTCACTGTCGTCCATGGGCATGGCAGACCGGAGTTTTCGGACACCAGATTCCTACCCGTCCCGTCGTTGGTACAAAGGTAATTACTAGACGTCTCCCTGTGAGTTCACTCTTGTGAGTTGCCACGGGCCAAACGGGACGTGCAGCATGCTGACGTGAAATAGGGAATGGCCAAGTGAGGACAATCCCAGTCTTGGCGGCTGAGCCGAAACCCGAAGAAGAATGACCTCGTTGGCGTGGGCTCTCACGCAAGGTCGACCAGTCTACCCAGCGAAGGAGAAGCATCATGACTCAACCGAATCCGGTGCTCGCGGCTGCGCTACGGGAAACCGTTGCCGTAGTCGCGGCCCTGGATACCGCCATCACGGAGATCAAGGCGAAGCTCGCCCTGGGCGAAAGCTAGGAGACACGTTAATGGATTGGTACACCCCTTACGTCGCGGGTAACCTTGCCGAGGGCGTCACCCTCTTGCCGCCGCAAAGAGGCAAGCGAATTTACGTTGCTAATTCCCACAAGTTGGCCGTTGCATGCTGGCGGTACTGGGAGCGACCAAAACAGCGACTCACGTACTACCGCGTGAAGCCTCTCAACTTCGGAGGAGAGCCGACACCGGTGGACGAAATCCCTGGCCTCTTCGCGTGCCATTCGGCAACGGTCATCGGGAGGGTTCCCGACGGGTCGGGGTCTCCGCCAGGGACCATAAAATATTCCGACGAGAATGACCTGTGGCCCTTAATAAACACGGCGCAGTGGCCACATGGGAGCCCGATGTACGACCGCAACCAAGGCAACATCATCAACCAGCCGAACCTGCCTCCCCGCCCCGGACTTGATCAATTCGTGGAAGCCCGCCTCCCTCAGCAGCGGTACCGGCTCCCCTTTTTCATCAAGTCTTACGTGGAGTCGAATTCCACCTACAGGTTCGGAGACGATTGGCCCTTGTGGGATTGGTTGCCGGAAGACGGCGAGGTAGTTCCGCCACCGCGACTACTTGGGTGATTTCATCTTGAACGGCAGGGTCGTCAGCGCGCTGTATAGCGCACACAAACAAGGCATGCTGCACCGCGATGTCAAACCCGCCAACATCATGATGACCCATCTCGACGACAACGGCGAGCAGCGAATCCTGTTGACCGACTTTGGGATAGCCCGCGAATTCGGTTCTATGTGATGGCCGATGCGAGGAGCATGAAGTGATGTCTGATGAGAAGGACGGGACCACTGTCTGGAACGAGGACGGTGCTGGTGGGAGTGAGACGGAACTGCTTCCCCCTGCCACCCAAGCTGCCCCAACTGCCTGGTCTGATTACCAGCGGGAGGACAAGCCGGTTCGGGAGGGCCTGTCGTGGAAGCAGGTCAGCTTGATTGCTGCAGCCATCTTCGTGCCCCTGAGTGCTGTTGCGGTCCTGCTCATCAGTTCCTGGGTCCAGCAGCAGAGCAAGCCACCAGTAGTGAGCGAACCCCTCAAGGTCGTTACCGTCCCGCCAGCAGCAGCCCCTCAGGCACCTGCTGTTGTGCCCCCTCCAGTGACGGTTACGGCACCCCCTCCGGTGACCGTGACCCAGGCAGCACCACCACCAGTGACGGTGGCAGCTCCACCCGTGGCAGCTCCACCAGAGCACGGGGCGTTCCTTGTCTGCCCCGATGGGCGCTCGGGAGTTGCCACTAGCGTGACCTCGTGCCAGTTTGCAATGAACGTCCGGAACAGCTACCTCAGCCAGGGTGGCCCTGAGGTGATCGCATACAGCCCGGTTACCGGGCAGAGCTACGACATGGAGTGCATCGCTGGTTACACAGCCCACTTGAACACTGGCAGGACCGTAGATGCCGTCCGTTGTGTCGGTGGCAACGATGCCGTCGTGGTGCTGTGGTGAGGTGGTCAGCGTCCATGGCTGACTACTCCAAAAGAACGGGCCCGAGCGAGTGACGTGGATCGGGCGCACTGGGGGTCTGCTTCTTTCTGTGCTCACCAGCCGCGTCCGGCCAGCCGCGTCCGGCCAGCCGCGTCCGTATCGGTCGTCCCACCCGGTGTCGGCATCGTCCATGGAGCCAACCCGAAGGCGGCATGACGACCGATTGGCCAGACACCAGGTGACGACTCGATGGCACCGGCTAGCGATACCGTCGCTTGAGGCGAGGTTGCCGCTAGTCGGCAACCGCTCCTGCCCTCACTGACTCGACATCGTGCTTCTGAACCAACGCAGGATGGTGGCATGAGTTCTAAAAAATCAGAGATCAGCTCGGGGCGTTCGAAGCTATACCCACAAACGACTCCTTGGAACCATCGATGCACTGACGCCGCAAAGATGATGGCTGAACGGCGAGTTCGACTTTGACGGCTGGTTATCCGACTCGTATCGGGGATGCACGGCGATATGACGGACATTGTTGACCAGCAGTGAAACGATACTGACGTGGACCCCAGCGGGGACGGTCGCGGTGCGCATACAGCGGCGGGACTGTCCTGTGGGTCGTGTGGCACCGAGTTGACTGCCGCAGCCAAGTTCTGTAGCGAGTGCGGTGCACCGGTCACAAAGACCACTCGATCGGCGGAGTACAAGCAGGTCACGGTGCTGTTCGCCGACGTGGTGCACTCGATGGACATCGCCGCGGCGGTGGGTGCGGAGCGGCTGCGCGAGATCATGGCCGACCTCGTCGACCGCTGCGCGGCGGTGGTGCAGCGCTACGGCGGCACGGTGGACAAGTTCACCGGCGACGGCATCATGGCGGTGTTCGGCGCGCCGGTGGCGTTGGAGGACCACGCTGTTCGCGCCTGTCTGGCGGCGCTGGGCATTCAGGAGGAGGCGACGCGGCTTGGCGTCGAGGTCCGACGACCGCGACGGTGTCGACCTGCGGCTGCGGGTGGGGCTTAACTCCGGTCAGGTGATCGCCGGTGAGATCGGCTCGGGGCCTTTCGGTTACACCGCCGTCGGTGAGCAAGTCGGCATGGCGCAGCGGATGGAATCGGTGGCCCCGCCGGGTGGGGTGATGCTCAGCGCGTCCACCGCGCGACTGGTTGAGGGCGCTGCGACTCTCGGCGAAGCTGAGCTGGTCCAGATCAAGGGTGCCGATGAGCCGGTGCCCGCCCGTCGGCTGTTGAGCATGGCGAGACCGGCATCGCGCTGTCGGGCGTGCTGAGTCGAATCTGGTCGGTCGGCGGTGGGAGATGTCCGCCGTCGAGGGCTTGTTGGACCGCGCAATCGACGGGCCACGGCGCGGTGGTCGGCGTGGTGGGGTCACCGGGCATCGGCAAGAGCCGTCTGGTGCGCGAGGTCGCGGCGATGGCCGCGTCGACCGCGGACGTGGAGGTGTTCACCGCCTTCTGCGAATCGCACACCAGCCACGTCCCCTTCCATGTCGTGGCGCGGCTGCTGCGCGCGGCCACCGGCGTCGAGGGTCTTGACGCCGCAGGCCGCCCGCGCGCGAGTGCGCGCCCAGGTTCCGCGACGCAGACCCCGAGGACTTGGTGCTGTTCGATGACCTGCTGGGCATCGCCGACCCCGAGTGTCCTCTGCCCGAAATCGATCCCGATGCCCGTCGGCGGCGGTTGACCGCGCTGGTCAATGCCGCCTCGTTGGCCCGCCGAGCCCCGGCGGTCTATGTCATCGAGGACGCGCACTGGATCGATGAGGTCAGCGAGTCGATGCTGGCCGAGTTCCTCACGGTGATCCCGCAGACGCCCTCGCTGGTGCTGGTCACCTACCGCCCCGAATATCGCGGCGCGTTGACCCGGGTGGCCGGTGCGCAAACCATCGCCCTTGCGCCGCTGAGTGATTCGGAAACCGCGGCACTGGTCGCAGAGCTGCTCGGCCCGGACCCCTCGGTTGGTGCGCTGGGCCAGAGATCGCCGAGAGGGCCGCCGGTAATCCGTTCTTCGCCGAGGAGATGGTGCGCGACCTGGCCGAGCGCGGTGTGCTGCGGGGCGACCGCGGCGCCTACATCTCGACGGCCGATGTCGCCGAGGTCAGTGTGCCCGCCACGCTGCAGGCGACCATCGCCGCCCGCATCGACCGGCTCGACCCGGCGGCCAAGCGCACGCTGAGCGCAGCGGCGGTCATCGGCTCGCGGTTCAGCCGGGACCTGCTGGAAACGCTGGGCATTGATCCTGTCCTGTCGAGGATCTGGTGGCGGCCGAGTTCATCGATCAGATCAGGTTCACCCGAGCAACCCGAGTATGTGTTTCACCATCCGCTGATTCGCACCGTGGCCTACGAAGCCCAGCTCAAATCCGATCGCGCCGAGCTGCACCGGCGGCTGGCCGCCGCGATCGAAGCCCGTGACCCGGCATCGGCCGACGAGAACGCCGCGCTGATCGCCGAACATCTGGAGGCCGCCGGTGATCTGCACGCCGCCTACGGCTGGCACATGCGCGCCGCAACCTGGGCGACCAACCGCGACATCGCCGCGGCGCGGCTGAGTTGGGAGCGCGCCCAAAAGATCGCCGACGCCCTACCCGCCGATGACCCCAACCGAACAGCCATGCGCATTGCCCCGCGCACCATGTTGTGCGGGACCGCCTGGCGAGTCCATGTGAATGTCGCCGGTGACCGCTTCGAGGAATTGCGGGAGTTGTGCACCGCCGCCGGAGACAAGGCGTCACTGGCCATCGCCATGGCGGGGCTGGTGATGGATCACGCGTATCAGGACCGGATGCGCGAGGCGTCGCAGCTGGCATCGGAAGCCTGGCCCTCATCGAGTCGGTCGGCGATCCGACCCTGACGGTGGGGCTGTCGCTCGCCGCCATCTACGCCAAGATCGAAAGCGCCGAGTGGTGTGACGTGCTGCGGTGGTCACAGAGCGGTCATCGACCTGGCCGACGGTGATCCGTCGAAAGGCAACTTCATTTTCGGGTCTCCGTTAGCGCTCGCCTTCACGACGCGGGCTATTGCCCGGTATTGCCTGGGTCGTCCCGGATGGCGAGACGACCTGCGGCACGGCCTGGCCATGGCCCGCAGCGCCGACCCCATGTCCTACGCCGCGGTCGTCAGCTACGTCTACTTCCCGGGAATACCGTATGGCGTGCTGAGGCCCGACGATTCCGCGTTGCGCGAGATCGAGGATGCTCTACGGATTGCCGAACGATCCAGTGATGACTTCGCGCTGGCCTTCGCCCGGATGACGCTGGGCGTTGCGCTGGTGCACCGCCACACGGCTGCCGATCGTGACCGCGGACAGAAGCTCCTGGCCGAGGTCAGCGAGCTGTTCCTGACGCCGAGGGATACAACCTGGCCGATTTACCGATCGTCGAGGTGTACTTGGCGCGGGAGAGGGCTCGGCGTGGAGATCGCGATGACGCGATACCGCTCATGCGCGCCGCCGTCGACCATCTGTTCCGCGAGGGACGGCTGCTGGTGTGGGGCGTTCCTGCGACAGGTGTTCTGGTGGAGACGCTGCTCGATCGCGGCGCCGACAGTGACGTGGCCGAAGCCGAGGCCGCGATCGACCGGCTGGCGACGCGCCAGCCGAAGAGGGTCCGGCTATCCGCGACATCTGGCTGCTGCGGCTGCGGACTCTGTTGGCGCGGGCTCACGGCGATACGCCAGCTATCGGGATTGCGGGATCGCTACCGCGACATGGCGAAAACGCTGGGCTTCGAGGGCCATATCGAATGGGCCGAGGCTATGCCATGACGGCGGCGCTCCCCTCGGGGATGGTGACGTTTCTGTTCACCGACGTCGAGGGTTCGACCCGTCGGTGGGAGGCCGACGCGGATGGGATGCGGGCGGCGCTGGCCGCCCATGACGAGGTGTTGCGGCAGGCGATCGAGGCGCATGGCGGGCTGGTTGTTCAAGCACACCGGCGACGGGGTGTGTGCGGCGTTCGCCTCGCCGAGGTCAGCGGTGGATGCGGCGGTGGCCGCGCAGCGGGCGCTGGAGTTGCCGGTGCGGATGGGGCTGGCGACCGGCGAAGCCGAACTGCGGGACGGCGACTACTTCGGTGCGGTGCTGAATCGCGCCGCGCGGGTGATGGCCGCCGGGCACGGCGGTCAGATCCTGCTGGCCGACTCGACGGCGGGTCTGCTCAGCGGCGTCGATCTGGTGGATCTGGGGCCGCGGCGGTTGCGGGATCTGCCGACCCCGGTCGGGGTGTTCCAGGTCCGAGCGCCAGGGCTGCGGACGGATTTCCGCCGTTGCGGGCGCTGGATACGAGTCCGGGGAACCTGCGGCCCGCGGCCGACGAGCTTCATCGGGCGCGAGTCCGAGGTCGCCGAGGTGCAAGCGGCGGTGAAGACGCATCGGTTGGTGACGTTGACCGGCGTGGGCGGGGTCGGCAAGACCCGTCTGGCGCTAGAGGTCGCGGCGCGGCTGGCCGATGAATTCCCGGACGGGGTATGGCTTTTCGAGCTGGCGGCGGTCACCGATCCGGCGGCGGTGCCCGACGCGGTGGCCGCGGTGCTGGGCATCACCCAGCAACCGGGCAAGACCGTGACCGAGTCGGTGGCCGCCGCATTGGAGGGCAGGGTCCGGCTGCTGGTGTTCGACAACTGCGAGCACGTCGTCGACGCCGCGGCCGATCTGATCGAGGCCATCCTCGCCGCCTCGGCGACCGTGACGATTCTGGCCACCAGCCGCGAAGGACTGGGGGTCGCCGACGAACAGTTGTGGCGTGTCCCGTCGCTGGACGTCGGCTGCGGCACCGACTCCGCCGCCGTGAACCTGTTCGTCGAACGTGCCCAAAGTGTCGTCGTCGGACTTCTCGCTGGCCCACCCCGACGAGGCGGCCGCGGTGGTGGAGATCTGCCGTCGACTCGACGGGATCCCGTTGGCCATCGAGTTGGCGGCCTCACGGATGGCGTCGATGACCGCGAGCGAGGTGCGTGATCGCCTCGATCACCGATTCCGGCTGCTGGTCGGCTCGCGGCGCGGCCTGGCACGCCACCAGACGCTGCGCCATGCGGTGGCGTGGTCCTATGACCTGCTCGACGACGCGGAAAAGGTGCTGCTGGAGCGGTGTTCGGTGTTCGCCGGCGGATTCGACCTGCAAAGCGCCTGCGCGGTAGCAGGATTCGACGACACCGACGACTACGCGATCCTGGATCTGCTCGATGCGCTGGTGCGCAAGTCGCTGCTCGTCGCCGACCGGTCCTCGGGGCAGACCCGGTTTTCGATGCTGGAGACGATCCGCCAGTTCGCCGAGGAGCAACTCGTCGCCAGCGGCGAAGCGACCGAGGCCCGGGCCGCGCACGCCCGCTACTTCGCCGGACGAGAAGCCGACATCCTGGCCCTGTGGGACAGCCCCCGCCAGCGGGAGGCATACGACTGGTTCACCGTCGAGCTGGCCAATCTGCGCACCGCATTCCGGTGGGCCGCCGACCACGGCGATCTCGATGTTGCCGCCGCCATCGCCACCTATGCGGGGTTTCTCGGCGCTGGGGTCGAGAACCATGAGCCGGTCGCCTGGGCCGAAGAGCTCATCGAGCCCGCCAGCGCGGTCGAGCACCCTCGGCTGGCGTTCCTGTACGTGATCGCATCGCTGTGCTGGACGACCGGCCGGATCGAAGCGGCTGTCCGCTACAGCGACGCCGGCCAGATCGTTCTCGGCAGCGGCGGAAAGACCATCACCTTCGACCTTCGAAAGAATGTCAAGTGGAGCAACGGTACTCCGTTCACCTCGGCCGACATGACCTGCGTTCGACCTGTTGAACAACGTTCCGGCGGCGGATGACTACGGCGCACCACCATGGCGAGCCCGGCCACCACACCGAACAAGTACACGGTGGTCTTGCACTACGCGGCCCCGGAGTACCTCAACATCACGACCATTGCTGGTTCGGTGCTGATCGTCAACAAGGCCCAGTGGTCCAAGATCCAAGGACCCGGCGACGGCCGTCGTGACCAAGGAAATTGGTACCGGCCCTTACGTGGAGAGCAGTTACTCGTCCCAGCTGGTCAAGTACACGGCGAACCCGCACTACTGGGGTGGCGAACCCCGCCCGCGCCGGAGGTCAACGTTGCCTACTACGCGACCAACACGGCCGCGGCCACGGCACTCGCCGACGGTCAGCTGACCTGGGCCGGCAACGACATTGCCAACGTGGACTCGATCTTCGTCAACAAAGACCCGAAGACCAATCACACGTACTTTGCCCCGGGCAGCACGGTGACCTTGTGGTTCAACACGACGGGCACCGGTCCTTTGAGCGACCCCGCCGTTCGCCAGGCCATTAGCTACGGCATCGACCGCACGGCGCTCAGCGTCAAGGGCGAGTCGGGCTATGAGAATCCGGCCACGTCCTCCAGTGGACTCATCCTGCCGAGCCAGTCCGCCTTCTTGGAGCCGTCGTTGAAGAACGACCTCCCGGCGACGCAGGACCCGACCACTAGTTGGCTAGAAGTTCCAGGTACACCACCCTCGGTCCCGATGCCCGGCGCGCCATCCATCTCGGTCGGCGCCGGCTGATTCTGGACACAACTGGCGCTGAGGAGGGTGCACGAGAGCGCGACGACGAACGCCGCGACAATGCGGTTGGCGCGCATGCGCGCCGCCCTTGCGAGCGCTGCGCCACCCGAAGGGTAAGAGCGCCGAAAAAAACCGGACCGAGCTGGCCAAGGAGCCGCGAGCACGCCAAGGCGCGAGGACGAAAGCGGGCTGAAGCCCGCTGAAGTCCGAGCAACGCCGGCGGGCGACGCGGATCCGCAGGCCAGCGACGGGAGGTTTTTTGAGGCGCTCTAAGGCGGCTGCACACGCGATGCGGCGTCCAATCTCCGTCTGCAACGGCGTCGCCACCGCCGCCGTCACGGTCATCCCATGCTCACCCAGAAACCCCTTCTACACCTCCATCCGGCACCGGCCCCGTGCAGATTGTCGAGCTGGCCCCGTATACCGCCTCACGGCTTCACCCCTTTGGCCAGCGCGCACGCGGCCTTCACCCCGCCGTCGCACGCCCTCTGGAACAGCTCCGCCGCCCGCGTGGGGTTCTTCCGGGTGCCCCTCCCGTCGCGGTCAATCATCCCCAGCCCGAGGCACCCCAGCACCACCGTGTCCTTGCACGCCTTGCCGAAGAGCGGAGCCGCGCTGGGCCCGGCCGTGGAGGGGTCGCCGTTGAAGTACACCCACCCGAGGTTCACGCAGCCCGCGGGCTCGCCCGCCTTGCACGCCTCGTGGAAGAGCCACGCGGCGAGCTCCACGTCCTGGCTCACGACCTTGCCGGCGTAGAGCGCCTCGCCGACCTTCACGCAGGCGCGCGGGTCCCCACCGCCACATGCCGTGTTGGCCTGCGCGGAGATCCGGTGTCAGGCCGGCGGCGCCGCGCCGAGGATCGGAGGGAGGGGGCGGCGGAGAGCGGTCCTCCAGGGGCGGCGGCGGAGGGGCCTTGTCCGCGAAGGGGCGGAGCGGGCTCGTCGGGAGGACGAAATCGGCGAGCAAACCCCAGGGGACCTTGCAGGAGACGGGGAAGGTGGCCGACGTCATCGTCGTCGGGAGGACGAAGACCATCCCCTCCGGCTCCGGATGCCAGATCGCCTCCTGCGGGACCAGGTACCGGGCGACCGAGGTCTCGCCGTCGTAGCCGCCCCCGCCCTCCGCGACGAACTTCGGCAAGCAGTCGGCGTCGGCCGCCGCAATCCAGTTGCCCGAGAGCTGCGCCGAAAGGCTCATCTGCGCCGGCTCCGCCCCGGCGAGCGACCAGACGCGGGCCTGGTAGGGGCCGTCCCAAGCGTTGGGTTTCCCCTCGTGGGTGACGTAGCTCGCGCACTCGACCCAGAGGATGTCGCCGGTGAGGAAATCCCCCGAGCAATGAAAGTTGGCGTGGATGCCGCGCGTCGCGGCCTGGGTCCACTCCGCCGCTCGCTTCTCGGCCTCCGTCTTCAGGAGGGGGTTGAGGACGTCCATCATGTGGGCGTTGGCGTGGGTGCATCTGCACGTATTCAACGTGGTCGCCGAAAGGCACCGGGATCGAGAGCAAGGTCACGCCCTTGCTCGCGGGCGGCGCCGCGCTCGCCGAAGGCACGGCGGTCGCGGTCGGTTGCGCGGCGCTGGGCTTGGCGCTCGGCGCCGCGGCGCTGGTGGCAATCTCGGGCTGGGGGGGCACCTCCCTGCTGCACCGGGGGAGGGACAGGGCGAGGAGGGCGACCCCGAGAATGCCGGGCCGGAATCCAGCGACCTTCGCCGCGTTCGTGCTCACCGCGGCGCTCGGACATGCGCCGGAGCCTATCACCGGGGACGCGAGCGCGAGCGGTGTTCAAGCGCTCGTGTGCTTCGTCCGCGCCGCCCTGGGCCCCCCTCGCCGCACAAGCGCCGCGGGAGTAAGGTCCCCCCATGCCGGCCACCCCACCCAACGAGGCGAAGGCGAAGCTTGCACGAATCCACGGCGGTCTTCCTCATTTTGCCGAGGTGACCCTGACGCTCGAGCGCTCGACCGGCGCGCCGTCGATCGGCTTCGCCTGCAGCGGGCGCGGGTTCCTCGGGCAGGGGCAGTTGGAAGAGGTGCCGGAGGTCGGCTACGACGCGTGGAAGGCCGGCGGACGCGCCGGGGTCGAGCTCGCGCTCTCGGTGGCGGGCCTGCCGTCTGCCCGCGTGACCATCACGCGCATCGCGGGGCTGTCGACGGATACGAATCCCACGGTGGTCGGCGCGGCGGCGGCGCACGCTCTGTGGAGCGCCGCGGGATATTCGCCTTCCGCGGACGTCGTGGGGCGGCTGGAGGCGGCAGTGCTCGCGAGCTGGCGGCGGCCCGTGCACGAGGTGCCGAGGTTCACCTGAACCTCGTCGAGGCCGCGCTCACACCAGGAACCCTTTCCACGCCGCTTTGCCGACGATGGTGCGCTCGTCGAGCTGCGGGCGCTCGTCGCTCGGCACCCGCCGTAACGAGGGCACGGTGAGCGCGGACGCGGTCGCCGGGATTGGGCGGCGACTCCACGCTCGATGTTCGCTTCCTCAGGGAGGAGGCGGGCAGGCCGCGCGGGCGCACGAGGGGCCGCAGTCTTTCATCTCGAGCGCCGCGGCGTTGAGCCGGTCGATCTCCTTGGCGGCGGCCGTCGGCAAGAAGAGGGGGCACGCCGTCTCGCACGTCACGGTCGAGATCGTCTCGTCGCAGCCCGCGGAGTGGGGCTTGCAGCCGGGCGTCGTCTTTGCAAGCTCGACCATGCGCGCTCGAATTCGCCCGCAATCGGCGGGGACCTCCGCCGGAGTCGCCGCGCTGTCGCCGCTCGGTCCGGGGACGAAGCGCGGCGGCGACGACGTGAGCGCGGGCGGCGACGACGTGAGCGCGGGCGGCGGGGAGCGATCGACGTTTTCGCACGAGATCGCTGCCGCGACGCACATGAGGGCGAGCGACGATGGAGCGAGGGTTCGAAGCATCGGAGCCTTCATACCAAAGCCAACGGCGCCGCGCGCGTGCGCTTACGGGCGGTCTCACGTTTGCGTCGGCGACCGCGGCGGGCACCAGGGCGCGCTCCTGCGCCTGGCCACGGCCCCCGGGCAACCTTCGCCACTCCGGGCGACGCCCCGAGCTGGTTGCGGCGGCCCGACAGCCGCTCTCACGCCAGGAACCCTTTCCACACCTCCGCCAACCGCTGCGGCGACACCGGCACGGCCGCGCGCAGCTCCGGCGCGAACACGCTGACCCGGTACTCCTCCACCAGCCACCGGAACCCCTCCAGCTCCTCCGCCGGCACGCCGCGCGCGCGCAGCTCTCTCGCGGTGCTGCAGCCAGTCGTTCCAGAACGGCAGCACCTGCGCGGCCTTGGCCTGGTCCTTCTGCGGCCCGTTGGGCAGCCGCTCCAGCCGTAGCTGGATGGCGCGCAGGTAGCGCGGCAAGTGCGCGAGCCGCTCCCGCGGGGTCCTGCGCGAAGAGCCCCGGCGCCACCAGGTAGCCGAGCTGCGCCCTCACGTCGTCGAGCGCGGCCTTGGGGGCTCCCGGCTTGCCCGCCAGGCCGCGCAGGGTCGCCCGCGCCTTGTCGAGCTCCGCGCCGATCTCCTGCGCCACCCGCCCCAGCTCGGCGAGCACGCCGGGGAGCCTGCGCTTGCCCGCCTCGCAGCGCTCGTTGAACGCTGGCGCGCGTGCGCGGGAACGCCGGCTGCGTCGGCGAGGAGCGAACGCATCGTCGAGCGCGCGCAGGGCGATCTGCCGGCGGGGAGCGCCCACCGCGTCGGCGAGCCCGCTCATCGCCACCGCGGCGGGACTCGCTGCTCCAGCGTTCCAGCGTGGTGCCGAGCTGGAGCAGGAACAGGCGCCGCAGCCCGGCGCGGGTCGCCTCGTCGGCGGCCGCGCGGGAGGGCAGCGGGCGGAGCGCCACCGAGGTCTCGGCGTCGACGCAGCGCGGGATAGGCGAAGAGACGCTGCCCGGCGAGCTCCACCGCGACCTGCTCCGGCAGCGCGTCGAACGCCCACGCGGTGAGCCCCTCGCGCTCCCAGCCGCGGCGCGGGAGCGGGCCCACGCCTCGCGCGCGAGGCCGGCGAGCCGCTCCTTCGAGCGCGGCGAGATCGCGGCCCTCGCCGACGAGGCGATCGCCGTCGGTGACGCGGAAGTAGAAGCGCAGATAGGGCGGCAGATCGGCGAGGTCCCACGCGTCGGGCGGCACGCGCACGCCGGTGAGATCGTGGACGGCGCGGGCGAGCGCGGGGAGCATCGGCCCCTCGAAGGGGCGCAGGTTCTCGGCGAGCGGTGCGCGCCAGCTCGGGGACGGGCACCAGGCGCCTTGCGCAGCGCGCTTGGGGCAGCGCCGTGGAGGAGGAGGGAGATCTTCTCGGCGTGCCAGCCGGGGATGGTCCACTCGAGCACGCCCGGGTCGAGCTGCGGGAGCAGGGCGAGCGGGCACGGTCGACGGTGATGCCGTCGTCGTCCTCGCCGGGATCGAACCGGTAGGAGAGCGGCAGGCGTCGCGCCCTGGAGGCGAGCGTCTCGGGGAAGCGCGCGGGCGAGAGGTCTTCGGCCTCGCCCGAGGAGCACGTCGGCGAGCGAGAGGCAGAGCACCCGCGGGTCTTCGGCCTCGGCCTGCGTGCGCCAGGTCTCGAAGGTCTTGCCGCTGTAGACGCTGTCCGGCACCGCGCCTCGAAGAAGACGGCCACGGCGTCGTCGTCGGCCAGCATGTCGCTCCGCCGGGCCCGGTCGCGGAGCCGGCGCACCTCGTCGAAGAGGGCGCGGTTGTGGTCGACGAAGGGCGCGTCGAGCGCGTACTCCTGCCGCACCAGCGCGTGGAGGATGAAGAGCCGGCGCGACGCCTTGGGGTCGATGGGCCCGAAGTGGACCCGCGATCGCGGACCACGGGCAGGCCGAAGAGGGTCACGCTGCTCCTTGGCCATCACCTGGGCGGGCTGCTCGGCCCAGTGGGGATCGCCGTAGCTCCGCTTGCAGAGCGCGCCCCCGGCCGCCTCGAGCCAGGCGGGATCGATCTTCGCCGCCGTCGCGGGCGAAGAGCTGCGAGGTCTCCACCAGCTCGGCCGCGACCACCCACGCGGGCGGCTTCTTCGAGAGGCCCGACGAGGGGTGGAGCTGGAAGCGCGTCTGCCGCGCGCCCATGTAGAGGCGGCTGCTCGGTGTGCCACATGCCGACGCGGCTGAGCAGGCCCGGGAGGAGCGCGCGGTGCACGGCCTCGTCGCCGGCGGCCGCCTCGTTCGGGCGGCAACCCCATCTCGCGCACGATGCGGGAGAGCTGCGTGTGGACGTCGATCCACTCGCGCATGCGCACGTAGGAGAGGAAGCTGTCGCGGCAGAGCTTGCGGAGCTGGTTCTGGGTGCGCTTGCCCTGGGCCTCGGGAAGAAGTGCCAGAGCTTGAGGAGCCCGCCGAAGTCGGAGGCCTCGTCGCGGAAGCGGCGGTGCGCGTCGTCGGCCTGCTTCTGCGCCGCGAGCGGGCGCTCCCGCGGGTCTTGCACGCCGAGCGCCGCGGCGATGATCAGCACCTCGCGCAGGGCGCCCTCCTGCTCGCCGCCGAGGATCATCCGGCCGATGCGCGGGATCGACCGGGAGGCGCGAGAGCTTCTTGCCGATGTCGGTGAGCTGCCGGCCGTCGTCGAGGGCGCCGATCTCCTCGAGCACGCGGTACCCCTCGTCGACGGCGCGCTTGGGCGGCGGATCGAGGAAGGGAAAGCCCTCGATGTCGCCCGAGGCCCATCGCCTTCATCTGGAGGATGGCGCCCGGCGAGGCCCACGCGCAGCATCTCGGGGTCGGTGTAGGCGGGCGCGGAGGCGAAGTCCTGCTCGTCGTAGAGGCGGAAGCAGACGCCGCTCCGGGTGCGCCCGCGCGCGGCCCTTGCGCTGATCGGCGCTGGCGCGCGAGATGGGCTCGACGTGCAGCTCGGTGACGCCCGTGCGGGGGTTGTGGCGGTTGACGCGCGCGAGTGCCGGTGTCGACCACGTAGACGATGCCGGGGATGGTGAGCGACGTCTCGGCGACGTTGGTGGAGAGCACGACGCGACGCTGCGGCAGCGGCGCGAACACGCGCGCCTGGTCGGCCTGGGAGAGGCGGCCGTAGAGCGGGAAGAGCACCGTGTGGGGCAGGGCGCGGGCGGTGAGCGCCTCGCGGCACTCGTGGATTTCGCGCTCGCCGGGGAGGAAGACGAGCACGTCCTCGCGCGGGTCGAGCTCGCTGATCTCGTCGACGGTGGCGGCGACGGTGTCGGCGAGGTCGAGCTCCTCCTTCGCGGGCGGGCGGTAGACGACCTCGACGGGGAAGGTGCGCCCGGAGACCTCGATGACCGGCGCGCCGCCGAAGAACGCGGCGAACCGCGTCGGGATCGAGCGTGGCCGAGCTGACGATGACGCGCAGGTCCGGCCGCTTGGGCAGGAGCCGCTTCAGCGTAGCCGAGGAGGAAGTCGATGTTGAGGTTGCGCTCGTGGGCCTCGTCGAGGATGAGCGTGTCGTACGCGCGGAGGAGCGGGTCGCCCTGGATCTCGGCGAGGAGGATGCCGTCCGTCATGAACTTCACGTACGTGGCCGGCGAGGTGCGATCCGCGAAGCGGATCTGGTAGCCGACCTCGCGCCCCAGCTCGACGCCCGAGCTCGCCGGCGACGCGGGCGGCCACGCTGGTCGCGGCGATGCGGCGGGGCTGGGTGACGCCGATGTGCGCCTCGAGGCCGCGGCCCATGGCGAGGCAGATCTTGGGGAGCTGCGTGGTCTTGCCGGAGCCGGTCTCGCCGGCGACGATCACCACCGGGTGCGCGTCGATCGCGGCGGCGATGTCGCGCACGCGCGCCGCGATGGGCAGCTCGGCGGGGAAGCGGATGGGGCTCGGCATCGGAGGGCCGCCTTTCTAGCAGAACGCGTGGAGAGCGCCCGGCCGGCGCTCCGCTCCGCGCTCACCGCGTGCTAACCTCGTCCCGCGTCATGGTCGCCGCATTTTCGCTGCCCCTGGTCCCCGAATCCGCCGTCCCAGCCGCCCGGCGAGATGCGCGTCCTCCTGTCCCGCGTGCCGTGGGACGTCTACACGGCCCTCCGGGACGCGGTCGAATCAGCCCGGCTTGCGGATGACGTACTGCAAAGGAGATCTCGAGATCATCGAGCCCGCTCCCCGAGCACGAGGAGGCGAAGAAGATCCTCGCCCGGCTCATCGAGATGTACGCGACCGAGCGCCGGGTGCCGCTCCTCGGCTACGGATCGACCACGTTCCGCCGCGCGGCCAAGGAGCACGGGCTCGAGCCGGACGAGTGCTACTGCCTCGGCCACCGGCTGACGGACGTGCCCGACATCGCCATCGAGGTCGTGCTCACCAGCGGCGGCATCGAGAAGCTGCCGGTGTACCGGGGCCTCGGCGTGCGGGAGGTGTGGTTCTGGGAGCGCGACGCGTTCCACCTCCACGCCCTGCGCGAGCCGGCCGGCTACGAGGACATCCCGGCGAGCGAGATCCTGCCGGGGCTCGACCTCGGCGTGGTCGCGGGCCTGGTGCGCAGCAGGGATCAGCTCGCGGCGGTGACGTCCTTCCACACCTGGCTCCGCGCCGGAGGCGGCTGAACCGGAAGGATGCCCCCCGGCCCCTCGCTCTCGCCCTCCGAGTGCCACCGGCTCCTCCTCAACGCCGTCGAGCCCGCCCTCGCATACCGCGGCGGCCCGGTCGCGCCGTGGCAGCGCCGCCTGCGCGCCGCCCTGCGCAAGCTCACCGGGTTCGACCGCATGCCCCCCGCGGCCGAGCGACCGCCGCTCGCGCCGCGCACCCTCTGGCGTCGATCGCACCCGCTCGGGACCGTCGAGAAGCTCGTCTTCCGCGCGGAGCGCGGCGCCGACGTGCCCGCGTACTTCTGCGTGCCCGAGGGCGCGGGGCCACCCTACGCGGTGATGGTCTGCCTCCAGGGGCACACCAGCGGGATGCACAACTCCATCGCGGTCGCCCAGGGAGACGAGCGCACGCCCATCGCGGTCGAGGGCGACCGGAGCTTCGCGCTCGGCGCCATGCGCCGCGGCTTCGCCGCGCTCTGCCTGGAGCAGCGATCGCTCGGCGAGCGGGCCGAGCGCCTCCAGCCCCGCCGCAGCTTCCACAACGCCTGCCACGACGCCGCCATGCGCGCGCTCCTGCTCGGCCGCACGCTCCTCGCCGAGCGCGTGTACGACGTCGATCGCGGCATCGACTACCTGGCGGCGCGCGGCGACGTCGACCTCGCGCGGCTGGGCTTGATGGGCAACTCCGGCGGCGGGACCGCGGCCATCTACGCGGCCGCGCTGCTCGGGCGCGTGCGCTTCGTCATGCCCGGGTCGTCGTTCTGCACGCTGCGCGCATCCATCGCCACCGTCCACCACTGCGCCGACAACTACGTGCCGGGGCTCGCGCCCGTCGCCGACGTCGCCGACGTGCTCGGGCTCTTCGCGCCGCGCCCCGTGGTGATCGTGGCCGGCAAGGACGACCCGATCTTCCCGCTGGCCGGCGCCCGCCGCGCCTACCGGCAGCTCTCGGCAATCTACCGCGCGGCCGGCGCCGCGGGGAAGTGCCGCCTGGTCGTAATCGGGCCCGGGGGGCACCGCTTCTACGAAGACCTGGCCTGGGACGCGGCGCGCCGGCTCTTCCCCCGCGGCGGAGACGCATAGCGCCGGCCCGGCCTCGTGATACGCTCGTCGGCGGCGCGCCCCCTGCGCCGGCCCCCGGAGGCGATCATGCTCGCAGCGAAGCTCGTGGCCCTGTCGGTCTTCTCCCTGGCGCTCGTCTCCACCGCGGCCTGGGCCGACGAGACGGCCAAGCCTGCTCCGCGCAAGGGGGTCTTCGAGATCGATTCCACCATCGTCCACGGCAAGCCGTCGCGCCCGCAAGTCGCGGTCGACGTGAGCCGCCTCGTGCCCCGGGCGCCGCTGCCGGATCTGCGCCAGCCGCTCATCGACCGCATCGCCGCCGCCGCCGAGAACAATCCGTTCTGACCCCGGGGGGCGCCGCCGCGCGCAGCCCGCGGTGAGCGTTCGCGCATGGAGGCCAGCACCACCCCGGTCGTCGAGCGGGCCTCTGCGCACGTGCTCCCCAGCCGGCGCTACGGCGGGCGCATCATCACGGGCGCGAACGTGCTCGCGCTCCTGCTCGTGTGCCTCTCGGTGGCGATCGTCATCGCGGCGGCCCTGGTCTTCTATCACCGCGATCGGGCCGAGCTCGTCGACCAGTTCGAGAACGAGCGGCTCTACCAGGTCCAGGACGGCGCGCGCCTCCTCGACGCCGATCTCGCCGAGATCGGCCGCGATCTCGGCCTGGTGGCGCAACCTCGTCGAGGCCGAGGAGCTCGAGGGCACGCCGGCCGACGCCGAGCGCGATCTGCGCACGCTGCTCACGCTCACCGCCTCGTACCGGATGATCCGCGTCTTCGACGAGCGCGGCTTGGCCGAGCGATCGGCGGTCGCCCGCCGCGGCGCCGCGGCCGGGGCCACGGTCGACGCGGCCATGGCCCGCGCGGTGGAGAACGCGCTCGCCCGGCCCCCCGGAGAGCTCGAGGTGACGCTCCCCGAAGGCGAGAGCTGGGACCGCATCTTCGCCCGCAAGATTGAGGGGAAGAGGACGGTGGTGGTCGCCCTCCTCGTCGACACCCGGCCGATGTTCGACAAGCTCGTCCAGCTCGGCCACGGGCGCGACGCGCGGGGCCCCCAGCAGAGCTCGCGCCTCCTGGTGATCGGGCTCGACGGGCGCACCGTCCCCGTCAGCGACCCCCGCCTCGCGCGCGGCGTGCAGCGCGTCGATTGCGACCCGCGCGGCCTGCGCAGCTTCGCCGCCCTGGTCGCCGCCATGCGCAGCGAGGCGCCCGCCGCGCAGGACAAGCTCGACCTCTCCATGGAGGAAGCGGCCGCGCTGCGCATCGGCGACGAGCCCATGGTCGCCGCCATGGCCTGGACCAAGACCCGGCTGCACTTCGGCGCCGGCGGGTCGTGGTGCATCGCCATGCTCAGCTCCACCCAGGCCATCGTCAACCGCACCCGGGCCCTGGCCTGGCGCTTCGCGGTGGCGTCGAGCGTCATCTGCCTGACCATCGTCGCCTTCGGCGTGTACGTGGCCATCGCCGCCCGGCGCATCTCCAACCAGTGGCTCCACCAGGAGCGCGAGTCGCTGCGCCAGGAGCGCGAGTACAGCCACCAGCTCCAGAGCGCCAAGGAGGCGGCCGAGGCGGCCAACCGCGCCAAGAGCGAGTTCCTCGCCAACATGAGCCACGAGATCCGCACCCCCATGAACGGCATCCTCGGCATGACCGAGCTGGCGCTCGCCACGCCGCTCTCCGCCGAGCAGCGCGAGTACCTCACCCAGGTCAAGGACTCGGCCGAGTCGCTGCTCCGGTGATCAACGACATCCTCGACTTCTCCAAGATCGAGGCCGGCAAGCTCGAGCTCGACGAGGTGCCCTTCAGCCTCGACGAGACGCTCGCCGAGACCCTGAAGGCGGTCGCCTACTCGGCCCACCAGAAGGGCCTGGAGCTCACCTACCGCGTCGCGCCCGGCGTGCCCGACGCGCTGGTCGGCGACCCGCGCCGGCTGCGCCAGGTGCTCATCAACCTGGTCGGCAACGCCATCAAGTTCACGCCCGAGGGCGAGGTCGTCGTCGAGGTCGTGCGAGCGACGGCGAGGACGGCGACGCGGGCGCGACGAGCGCCGAGGTCTGCCTCCGCATCGCGGTGACGCGACACCGGCATCGGCATCCCGGCCGACAAGCTGGAGGCTGATCTTCGACCCCTTCACCGCAGGCCGACGGCTCGACCACGCGCCGCTACGGCGGCACCGGGCTCGGCCTCTCGATCTGCACGCGGCTCGTCGGCGCTGATGGGCGGCCGGCTCTGGGTCGAGAGCGAGCCCGGCGCGGGGCAGCGCGTTCCACTTGACGGCGCGCTTCGGCCGCCACCGGCCCTCCACCCACCTCGAGCCGGGCCCGCCGCCCGCGCTCGCCGGCCTGCGCGTGCTGGTGTCGACGACAACGCCACCACGCGCCGCATCCTCGCGGAGGTGCTCGCGCGGCTGGGGGAGCGACGCCGGTGCCGGCGGCGAGCCGCGTCGCGAGGCCCTCGACGCGGCGCGCGGGCCGAGCCCTTCGGCCTGATCCTGCTCGACGCGAGCCTGCCGGGCGCGAGCAGCGTCGAGCTCGCCGAGCGCCTGCGCGCCGAGCTCCCGCCCGGGGGCGCGTCGGCGCCCGATCGTGATGATGATGACCGCCGTGGCGCGGCGGCCCGACGCCGCGCGGTGCCGCGCGCTCGACGTGCGCGAGTTCGTCGACAAAGCCGGTGCGGCCCCTCCACCTGATGACGGCGATGGCGAGCGCGCTCGGCCTGGGCGGGCGCGGCGAGACGCCGTCGGCCAGCGAGGTGGTCACGCGCGCGCGGGGCGCTCCGCTCGCCATCCTCCTCGCCGAGGACAACGCGGTAAACCAGATGGTCGCCGTGGGCCTGCTGGAGAAGCAGGGCCACCGGGTCACGGTCGCGGGCACCGGCCGCGAGGCGCTGGAGGCGCTCGACGGCGGGCCCTTCGACCTGGTGCTCATGGACGTGCAGATGCCCGAGATGGACGGGCTCGAAGCCGTCGCCGCCATCCGCGCCGAGGAGCAGAAGCGCTCGGCCCCGCGGCTCCCGGTCGTAGCGATGACCGCGTACACCATGAAGGGAGACCGCGAGCGCTTCCTCGAAGCCGGCTTCGACGGCTACGTGCGCAAGCCCATCAGCGTGCACGAGCTCTTCGACGCCATCGAGGCCGTGTCGCGACCGCCGGCCGAGCCGCCGGAGGGGGCGCCGATCTCGTCCGTCGCGCCGAGCGCGCCCCCGGGCGCGTCCCCGTTCGACAAGGCGGCGGCGCTGGCGCGGCTGGCCGGCGACGAGGGGCTCCTGCGCGAGCTGGTCGAGGTCTTCCTCGGCGAGCTCGAGGGGTGGCTGATCGCCGTCCGCGACGCCGTCGCCGCGCGGGACGCGCCCACGCTGAAGCGCGCTGCGCACACGCTCAAGGGCGCGGTGGACAGCCTCGGCGGCGCGCCGGCCTACGCGGCCGCCCGCGAGCTGGAGCGCATGGGCCGCGAGGCGGATCTCGCCGGCGTGGAGGAGGCGCTGGCGCGGCTCGAGGCCGAGATCACCCGGCTCCTGCCGGAGCTGCGGGCGTTCTTCGCCGCGGCGTAGGGCCCTCCGAGGTGTCTCAGCCGCCGAGCTCGGGCGGGCTGAGGCGCTTGATCAGCGTGATCTCGTTCCCCCGCGCGCTGTGCTCCACCTCGTCCATGAAGGTGCGGATGAGGAGCAGCCCGCGCCCGCTCACGCGCTCGAGCTGCGAGACGTCGGTCGGATTGGGCAGCGCGGCGGGGTCGAAGCCGGGGCCCTCGTCGGCGATGTGGTAGCGCACCTCGCGCGGGCGCTGGAGCGCGGTCACGCGGACGCGGCGGTCGCGGTAGGGGGCCTCGCCGAGGCGCTGGGCGGCGAGATCGTGGTAGGGCTTGCCGCCGTCGATCTCGCGCAGCTCCGAGGAGAGCTCGAGGTTACCGTGGTAGATGGCGTTCACCAGCGCCTCGCGCAGGGCCACGCCGATCTGGAGCAGGCCGGTCTCGTCGCAGAGCTTGAGCCGGGTCAGGTCGGACTCGAGGTGGCCGACGAGCACCGGGATCGCCGAGACGTCGTTGTCGAGGACGAAGCGCGACTCGATCTGATCGAGCGAGGCGATCACCTTCAGCGAGGCGCGGCGCGCCCGGCTGAGCTCGAGCACGGCGTGGACCGTGCTCACCAGATCGTGGGCCAGGCTGCGCTTGGGGACGTAGCTGGCCGCGCCGAGCTGCAGGGCCTGCACGGCGATCTCCTCGCTGCCGTGCGCGGTCATGAGGATCACCGGGATGGCGACGGAGCGGGCGCGGATCCGCCGCGTCAGCTCCAGGCCGTCCATCTCGGGCATCTGCAGGTCGGTGATGACGATGTCGGGCGGCTGCCGCTCGATGTGCGCCAGCGCGGCCGCGCCGTTCTCGGCGAAGAACGGCTCGATCCCCGCGCGCTTGAGGAGCGCGCCGGCCAGGCGCCGATCCATCGCGGAGTCGTCCACCACGAGGGCGATGGTCGGCGCGGCGCGCGAATCGAGGGTCGGCACGGCCACCGAGCATCCGCCGGGAGCGGCGCCGGGTCGATCCAATTTTGCGCCCGCGGGGCGAGCGCATGGCGGCAGAGAGGCAGCGCTTGACAGCCTGGGGCGGATCAGGGCTTTCTCATCGCCCGATGAAGCGCCACGGACCCGGCCGCGTGAGCCCGCTCGCGCTCCTCGCGACGCTCGCCTTCACCTCGGCTCGGGCCGCGGCGCAGACCCCGCCCGAGCCGCCGGCGGGGCCGGACTCGGTGGACGCGCCCGCGGACACCACCCACCAGCGCATCGATCGCACCTGGCTCTACGTCGACGACGCGAGGATCCCTGCGCCCCTCAAGGTGATCGGGCTGCTCAACGCCTCCTACACCAACGTGGGCTCGCCCACGCGGCTCGGCGGCGCGTCGACCTACAACTCGTTCGCGCTGAACACCGCGCAGCCCGGCGCGATGGTCGGCATCGGCGGCGAGATCGGCCTCTTCCCGCACGTCGCCCTCATGACCACGGTCCAGATCGGCGCCGGGGGCGACGGGCCGAGCCCCAGCGCGGGGCTCGTCGCCGGGGTGCGCGTGCAGGCGTTCCCGCAGGCGTGGCAGAGCACCCACCTGGTGGCGAGCGCGGGTTACCTGCGCGAAGCCTGGCAAGGAGCGGTGTACGACGACGACACGGGCAAGTGGTCGCCGGGCAAGCCCTACGGAGACAGCGGCGCGTGGGTCCAGGTGGCGTTCTCGCAGGATCTCAGCCGGGTGCGACTGGCGGCGACCGTGCACGGCGAGCACGTCTTCTCGGAGGGGCGCGATCCGCTGGACATCATGGTGCAGGCGGGCGCGTCGTGCCGGCTCGTGGGCGGGTTTCGCCTCGGCGCCGAGTACGTCGGAGAAGACCTGGAGGAGGCCGTCTCGCCGGGAGCCGAGGGCGGCGTGCGGCACTTCGTGGGCCCGACGGCTTCGCTCCAGGTGCTCCACGAGCGGCTCTCGATCGTGGCCGGGCCGTCGTTCGGCCTGTCGCGGCTGTCGCCGGAGATCCTCGGGCGCGCGGCGGCGTCGTTCGGGTTCTGAAGCACGTTCTCCGCGTCGCCGTCGCCGGCGATGCGGTATCCATGGGAGCCGTGATCCCCCTTCGCGCTCCGGTCTTGCTCGTCGCGGCCGCGCTCCTCGCCGGCTGCGGCTCCAGCGGAAACAACGTCGCCGCCAGCGCCTCCGGTGCCGGCGGCTCCATGGCGGCGTCGTCTTCGACCTCGTCGAGCGGCAGCGGTGGCAGCGGCGGCGCGGTCGACCTCTCCACGTACCTGACGGCGCCGCCGTCGTGCGCCTACGTCTGCCCCAACGCCGGCTGCGCCGAGCAGACCACGCCCTACGCGTGCCCCGCGGCCGGCGCGTGGGCCGCGATCCCGCACGAGGCCGCGTGCCCGAGCTGGGACGGCACCTACCCCGCGCCGGTCGCCGGGAAGTGTACGGCGAGCGCGCCCACCGGCGCGGCGCTGCTGCAGACCGGCGTGGTCCCGGCCATGCCCACCGTGCACGTGCTGCCGGACGGGCGCCCCATCCAGCCCGCGGGGAGCGAGTGGCAGTTCAACGAGACGGCGCAGGCCGGGGGCGAGACGCACTCGCTCGCCGCGGTGCCGGGCACGACGTTCGTCGTCACCATCGACACCGGCACCGACGATCACGCGGTCCGCGTCGTCGACGCGAGCCTCGTCGGCAAGGGCGATCCGGTGGTGGGCTTCGTCCCGTTCACGGCGCCCTCGTACCTCGACGACGGCGTTGCGGTGCTCGCCTCGGGGCGGGTCTACGTGGCCACCGGCTTCGGGGTGATCCAGGCGCTCGACGTCGACCTCACGACGGGCGCGCTCACGCGGAACGACGCGGCGTCCCTGCCGCTCCCCATGTCGACCGCGGTGTCGGGCGCGCCCCTCTACGCGTCGGGCGTGGCGGCCAGCCCGGACGGCACCCGGCTCGTCGTGGGCAGCGTCTTCGACACCCTGATCCTCGTCTTCGACATCGACCCCACGTCGCCGACCTACCAGATGCTACTCGGGCAGGTCGACATCGGCCAGAAGGAGATTCTACGGCGTCTCGTTCGACCCCCACGACCCCAGCGGCGCCTTCGCCTACATCGCCGTCTGGGGCGGCTACGAGGTGGCCGAGCTCGACGTCACCGACCCCACGCTGCCCAAGGTGTCGCGCTCGTTCAAGACCGACAAGAACCCGGAGGGCGTCGCCTTCCTCGACGCGCGCTGGATGGTCGATCGCCAACGACTTCGGCGAGACCATCTCGCTCGTCGACCGCACCAGCGGCACGGTCACGGCGGTGCCGGTCGACTTCGAGCCCGGGCTCAAGGGCCTCGACGTCTCCGGCCTGGCCTAGGACGAGGCGAGCGAGCCGGCTCTACGCCACGCTCGCGGGCGTCGACGCGCTGGCCGCCTACGACCGTCGACTCACCCAGACGCCGCCCACGCTCACGCCCGCGGGGAGGCTGCCCACCTCGTGGTGGCCGAGCGGTGCCCGTCGTCCACCCCGACGGCTCGCTCACGGTGGTGAACCTGCGCGGCCACCCCATCGGGCCCTTCCCGGTCGATGGCCATCGGCGGCGGCGGCCACGACCACTGATGAAGGGCAGCGTGCAGCAGATCCCCGCGCCCACGCCGGCCGATCTCACCGCCGGCGAGGCGCAGGTCGCGGCCACGGTCGCCGTGGGCGCGCAGGCCGGCTACCCGACGGTCGACTGCCCCCAGGGCGCGAGCGACTTCCCCGTGCCCGCCACCAACACCGCGGGGCCGTCGCCGGTCATCAAGCACATCTTCTTCATCGTCCGCGAGAACAAGACGTTCGACTCGCTCTTCGGCGACCTGCCCGGCGTCGACGGCGACCCGAGCATCATGATGCGCGCGACGGGCGCCGAGATGGACCAGGTGTGGACCAACGCTCCGCGCTCTGGCGCGCACCTTCACGGTGGCCGACAACTATTACACGCTCGCCGTGCAGTCGACGCAGGGCCACGACTGGACCACGTACGGCCGCGCCACCGACTACTGCGAGCGCACCTGGAGCGACAACCTGCGCGCCCGTCCCCCTCTGCGGCATCAGCGACGACGGCCGCCCGGAGGAGGGCTCGCTCTTCGAGTGGCTCCAGGCCAACGACGTCGTCTACGACATCCTCGGCGAGATCGTCGGCAACCCCCAGACGGTGCCGGCGCACGCACCCGATCGACATCCACTACCCGGGCGGCCCGGTGCAGAACATCCCCTTCAACGACCTGCTGAAGGCCTGCTACACGGTGGGCCGCGCTCCGCGTCGCCTGCGACCTCAGCGCCTTCGTCTACATGACGCTGCCGAACGACCACACCCTCGGCGTCTCCACGACCAACCCGACCCCCGACACCATGTGCGCGATCAACGACGAGGCCACCGGCCTCTTCGTCGACGCGCTCTCGCACAGCCCCTTCTGGGCCTCGTCGCTGGTGGTCGTCACCGAGGACGACCCCCAGTCCGGCGGCGACCACGTCGACTACCACCGCACGCCGCTGGTCTTGATCTCGCCCTGGGTGAAGCGCGCCTACGTCTCCAGCACGCACGTCGACGTGCCCTCGCTGCACAAGCTCTTCGCGCACCTGCTCGGGCTGCCCTACCAGAACCTGGTGGTGAAGAACGCGGGGCTCCCGCTCGACGTCTTCACCTCCACGCCGGACTACACGCCCTACACCTACACGCCGCACCAGATCCCGCTCGCCTGCGGGGGCGACGGCACCTTCGCCGAGAAGACGCTCGCCGCCTCGTGGGACTTCAGCGTCCCCGACGCGCAGCCGGGGCTCGGCGCGCAGGTGTATCGCTGGATGCGCGGCCAGCAGCTCACCGAGCTGACGCCGCGGATGGAGGCGGAGATCGCCGAGCGCAACGCCCTCCGCGCCCGCGGGCTGCCGCCGGCGCGCGACGACGACGATGACGACTGAGGCGCAGCCCTCTCCGGCGGCGCGACGGCGGCGCATCCTCGACGTGGTGCGCGTCTCCAGCGGCAACTTCCTGGAGATGTACGACTTCATGGTGTTCGGCTACTTCGCCGCCGCCATCGGCCGGGCCTACTTCCCCGCGGGCAGCGAGCGCGCCTCCCTGCTCCTGGCGTTCGCCACCTACGGCGCCGCCTTCCTCATGCGCCCGCATCGGCGCCGTCGTCCTGGGGTCGTACGTCGATCGCCGCGGGCGCCGCGCCGGCCTCCTGCTCACGCTGGGGCTGATGTCGCTGGGCACGCTGACCATCGCCGCGATGCCGGGCTACGCGACGCTCGGCCTCTGGGCCCCCGCGCTGGTGCTGCTGGGCCGGCTGGTCCAGGGCCTCTCCGCCGGCGTGGAGCTCGGCGGCGCCTCCGTCTACCTGGCGGAGATCGCCACGCCGGGTCACGAGGGCTTCTACGTGAGCTGGCAATCGGCCAGCCAGCAGGTCGCGGTGATGTTCGCGGCCCTCCTCGGCGTGCTGCTCACGAGCTGGCTGCCGGCGGAGGCCATGGACGCCTGGGGCTGGCGCATCCCGCTCCTGGCCGGGTGCCTGATCGTGCCCTTCCTGTTCTGGATCCGCCGATCGCTGCCCGAGACACCGAGCTTCCTCGCCCGCCGCCGGCACCTCGACGGGCGCGAGGTGCTGGCGTCGCTGGTGGCCCATCGGGGGGTGATCCTCGTGGGCGTGGGGCTGGTGATGATGACCACGGTGTCGTTCTACTTCATCACCGCGTACACCCCGACCTTCGGCCTGGATAGAAACGCAGCCATCGGGCCTCCCCCAGATTTGTGTGTCTGATTCGGGAGTTTAACTCTACTTTCCCGCGAAATCAGCCACCTTTTCTAGAGGGCCAGCTGCTTCGGCCGGACCGCCTGGAACCATGTGACCACCATCAGCCGCGTCACCATCGACCGCCGTGAAGAACGAGGTGATGATGCCGACGCCGAGCGTCACGGCGAAGCCCCGCACCGGGCCCGAGCCCAGCTGGAACAGGATCAGCGAGGCGATCAGATGGGTCATGTTGGCGTCGAAAATGGTCGCCATGGCGCGCCGGAAGCCCGTGTCGATGGAGGCGATAATGGTGCGGCCGTTGCGCGCTTCCTCGCGGATACGCTCATAGATCAGGACGTTGGCGTCGACCGCCATGCCCATGGTGAGCACGATGCCCGCGATGCCGGGAAGCGTCAGCGTGGCGCCGAACAGCGTCAGCGCCGCGAACAACAGGACGATGTTGAGCGTCAGCGCGACGTCGGCGAACAGACCGAACAGCCCGTAGCGCGCGACCATGAAGATGGCGACGAGCAAGAGGCCCGCAAGCGCCGAATATTTGCGCCGGCGTTCACCTGGTCGGCGCCGAGCTCCGCGCCGACGGTGCTCTGCTCGATGCACCTTCAGCGAGGCGGGCAAGCGCGCCGGCACGCAGCAGGCACCGCGAGATCGTTGGCGCTCTGGAAGGTGAAGTTGCCCGTGATCTCGCCCGTACCGCCCAGGATCGCGCTCGTGGATCACGGGCGCTTCGATATCACCCTGTTGTCCAGCACGATGGCGAAACGGCGTGCCGATATTTTCCTTGGTCGCGTCGCCGAATTCCTGCGCGCCCACCTTGTCGAAGCTGAACATGATGTCGGGTCTCCCGGGTCTGCTGGTTGAAGCTCTGGCTCGCGCTTCTCCAGCCTGTCGCCCGCCACGACGACGTGCTTCTCGACGACGATGCGAATCCTGGCTGCTCTTGGGACTTTGCATCCATCGGCAGACAATTCCGAACCGATGGGAACGATGCCCTTCTTGCGCCTCGTCGATCGACGCCGGATTCGTCGACCATCTGGAACGTCATGCTGCGCCGTCGTGCCGAGCAGCTCGATCAGATGCGCTGCGGATCGCCGCAGACCCGGCACCTGAACCAGGATGCGGTCGTCGCCCTGGCGTTCGATCGCCGGCTCGCGCGTGCCCAGATGGTCGATGCGCCTGCGCACGACTTCGATTGACTGGCCGAGAATGTCGTTCTGTGGTATTCGTCTTGTAGGCGTCCGTCATTTTCATGACCGATGTGCTCGTTGCCCGGGCTCGAGCAGATCGTATGCCCGCGCAGCCGACCGTAAAGACACCGCCCGCCGACTCGCGGTTCAGACCGCGACAGCGATTCTTCGCTTCGGCATAGCGTGCGGATCGAGAATCTGCGAGCGAAACGGAATCGGCCGCTCGGCTGCAGCCCGGAATAGCCGATGTGCGCCTTGCGCAGCGCGGCCCGGATGTCGCCCGATCAGGGATTCGAGGCGGTCCTTCTGCACCTGGTCGAGCTCGACTTCGAGCAGCAATTGCGAACCGCCCTGCAGATCGAGGCCCAGCGCCACCGTGCTCGTCGGCAGCAATGCGGGCAATTTGCGTCAGCGACGGAATCCGGCAGCGCATTCGGCAGCGCGATGAGGAGGCCGAAGAACGAGAATGAGCCCGGTGACGGCCCGCGACCAGGTGCGAGATCTGCAGCATCGCGGTTTAGCTCTTGTCGCTCTTGGCGTCTGACGGCGCATTCTTGGCGCGCACTTCCGTCAGCGTGCTCTTGCAGCACGCGCACCTGCACATTGTCGGCGATCTCGACCGTGATCTCCGGGTCGTCCTTCTGCGGCGGCTTCGCCACCCGGCCGACGATGCCGCCGGCCGTGACCACGGTGTCGCCGCGGCGACATTCTCGATCATCTCCCGCATCTGCTTCACGCGCTGCTGTTGTGGCCGCCAGATAAGCAGGTAAAAGATGAGGATCAGCGGGACGACGAGCGTCAGCGTCTGCATCAAGGGATCGTGACAGGGACAGTTCCGGCGAGTTACGCTCGGGCGGGCTTTGGCGGCGGACTATAGCGGCGGGCCCCTCCATTGCAACCACGGGGATTCAAGGGGTTAAGCGGTGCCGGCGCGTAAGGAAGCCCGGAAATCGCAAGGCGATTTGCTGGCCCGGATCGCGGCGCGCTCTGGACCGGCTGGCGCCGCCCGCGCATGCCGGCCGCGTCGCCTGCCGACGGCGACGCATTCGTCTGGGAGCCGGCCCATGGCGGGCTGATCGCCGTCGGCCGACGTGGCGCATCTGCCGCTTCGACCTGCTGAAGGGCATCGATGCGGCGCGCGACACGCTGCTCGAAAACACGCGCCGCTTCGCCGACGGCCTGCCCGCCAACAACGCGCTGCTCTGGGGCGCGCGCGGCATGGGCAAGAGTTCGCTGGTCAAGGCGGTCCATGCCGAGGTCAATCGCGCGCGCAGAGCGGCAAGGCGCGCCTCGTGCTGATGGAAATCCACCGCGAAGAGATCGCGAGCCTGCCGGCGCTGCTGCGCATGCTGCGCGGCGCCGAGCGCCGCTTCCTGCTCTATTGCGACGACCTTTCCTTCGACAAGGACGACACGAGCTACAAATCGCTCAAGGCCGCGCTCGAAGGCGGCATCGAAGGCCGGCCGGCGAATGTCCTCTTCTACGCCACGTCGAACCGCCGCCATCTGATGCCGCGCGACATGATGGAGAACGAACGCTCGACCGCGATCAATCCGTCCGAAGCCGTGGAAGAGAAAGTCTCGCTGTCGGATCGCTTCGGGCTGTGGCTCGGCTTCCACAATTGCAGCCAGGACGAATATCTCGCGATGATCGACGCCTATGCCGCGCATTACGGCATCGCGCTCGACGAAACGCATGAAAGCGCGCGCCCTCGCCTGGGCCGCGGGACGCGGCGCGCGCTCGGGCCGCGTCGCCTGGCAGTTCATCCAGGATCTGGCGGGCGAACTCGGCAAGCCGCTCGACTGACAAAAAAAGCGCACGGACCACCTTTCGGGCAGCCCGCACGCGAGAGCCCGCGCAATTTGCGCGAGGCAGAGTGGGACTATTTCTTGTTCGCGTCGCGGATGGCGTCTTTCGCTCCGCCCACGGCGCTCTCGACTTTGCCCTTGAGCTTGTCGAGATTGCCTTCCTGTTTCAACTTTTCGTCGCCGGTGGCCGACCCGACGCCGTGCTTGATCGCACCCGTGGCCTGGTCCGCAGCACCTTTGATTTGCCCCTTGTCCATGCTCATCTTCTCCGGAGGTTCAACACGATAACGTCCGCTCATGCGCGGCGTTCCGGAGAAAACGCATTTAAATCTAGGAATTTCGCGCCCATCGGCGACGCAACCGGCGCGCGGGTTTCGCGCGGGCACACGGTCTGATAGTGTTTCCGTGCGACCCCTGTCCCAAAAAAGGAATGCATGCATGCGCGCTTTTCTGGCCGTAGCTTTTTTTGCAACCTGTGTGACGCATGCGTTCGCGGCCGATGCGCCGCAACCCGCGCTCAAACAGTCTCTGGTACGCGGCTCCGTCGAAAGCTTCGACGGCAAAACGCTCAAGATCAAAACCGATACGGGCGAAGCATTGTCCGCGGTCGTCGTGCCCAAGCAGGCCCCGCTTCGCCACAGTGGAGGCGCGCGCATTCAGCCAGCTCAAGCCGACGGATTTCATCGGCGTCACTGCCGTGCCGGGCAGGAACGGTCATCTGCGCGCGGAAGAGATCTACGTTCTTCCCGCCGCCATGGGCGAAGGGCAATATCCCTGGGATCATCACCCGGCGAGCGCAGGATCGTCCACCTCCAGCATGGGCAGCATGACGAACGGCACGATCGCGGCAGCGCCCGCCGCGTCCGTGTCGGGCGGCAGCATGACCAATGGAACGGTCGTCGCCGGCACCGCCGCGCATGAATTGAATGTGAGCTATCGCGGCGCCGGCATGGTGGACGGCAGATGCGCAGGCCGCGCCGTTACGGGGCAGCCCGGATGCACCGGCACGGCAACCATCGACGTAGCGCAGACAACACCGATCGCCGCCATCGTTCCCGGCAGTCCAGCCGACGTGAAACCCGGCCTCGCCGTCGTCGCTTTCATTCTCACCGACGTTCTCCGGGCTATGCGATGCTCGCCTCTGCGACGATGGAGAAGAACGGCGTGAAGCCGGAGTTTTAAAGTTGTGTTGGATAGAGTTCGTTTACTCGCTCGCTGTCACGGCCGGATCAAGTGTTCAAACCGGAAACATCCCCGACGGCCATAACACCGGGATAAATACGCAAGCCCAATCCAAAAATCTTCCGATCCCTCAGCCCTTGCAGAAATGCGGCGATGTCGCTGGCGGTGTCGCGGCTGATGTCGGGGCAGACGATGGCGAAGATCTCGGTGCCGTGGATCGTGCCCATCACCTGGCGGCAGCGGGCCGGAACGCCGGCTGCGCAGCAGCAGGCGATAGAAGTCGATGCCTTCGTCGCGCAGCGGATCGCACTCGTTGACGCTGATCACCGTCGGCGGCAGGCCCTTGACGTCCTCGGCCGTGGCGAAGCCGGGCCAGGCCAGCGGATCCCGCGCGTTGAACGCCTCGATGCCATAGGCCATGGCGCCGCGATTGTTGTGCAGGTCGAGCAGGATGCCGTTGTTCTCGGTCGAGGACGGGTATCGCGGCATGCGGCCACTGGCCGGCGATGTAGGGGCAAAGCGCGTAGAGGCCCTTGATCAGGCCGAGATCGCCGTCGCGCTTCAGCTTCAGCGCCGTGGCCAGGGTCAGGTTGCCGCCGCCGCTTTCGCCGGCGACGATGATCCGGGTCGGGATCGATGTTCAGCATCGCGCGGCGTTGGCGTGCACCCACTTCAGGCCCGAGACGCAGTCGTTGAGGCCGGCCGGGATAGGGCGCCACCTCCGGCGCCGACGAGGCGCGCATGGCAATTGCGGAAATCGACCATGGCCACGGCCACGCCCTGGGCGGCGATGATCTTGCCCCAGGCGCGGTACATGCCGTCGAAGCAGGACATGATCGCCATGCCGCCGCCGTGGATGTAGTAGACGCAGGGCAGCGTCTCGGTCGTGTCCGGGCGGATGAACTGGATCTTGATCGTGTTGCCGTCCGGCGCGGAGATGAACACGTTCGGTGCGGATGGTCAGGCCGGCCGACGGCGCGACGGCCTCGTTGTCCACCGTGTCCAGCATGGCTCGTCTGGGCGGCGCGCGCGGCTTCGCCGCCTCGCTGTTCTCCTCGGCCAGCAGTGCCTCGCGGCTGGCGACGTCGCCGGGCGGCGGCATCTCCGGCATGGCGCCGAACATCGGCCTTGATGCGGGGATCGATGCGGGGGTCTGCGGCGATTTTCGAGGCCATGGCGCGTTCCCGTTCGATCTGCGAGGCAAAGCTCATGCCGCCGCAGCCGAAATGTCAAACGCAACGCCTAGCTGGCGCGGTCGGCGACGAGGAAACGCGCGGGATCGATGGGCTGCACGCCGCGGCGGATCTCGAAATGCAATTGCGGGCGGTCGACATCGCCGGTGGCGCCCGCGGTGCCGATGATCTGGCCTTTTTCGACGATGTCGCCGCGCGCGACATGAAGCTGCGCGCATGCGCATAGGCCGTCACATAGCCGTTGCTGTGCTTGATGAGAACGAGATTGCCGTAGCCTTTCAATTCGTTACCGGCATAGGTCACAGTGCCGGCGCCCGCGGCGCGGATGGGCGCGCCTTCGGCGGTCGCGATGTTGATGCCGTCATTGCGTTCGCCGATGCTGCCGCGGCCGAACGCCTCGATCACGCGGCCCTGCACAGGCCAGATAAAATGCGTCGATGCGGCATCGGCGGGCGCGTCGTCGCTCGGCTTGGTCCACCACGACCACCAGGGCTGCGCGGTGTCGTGGTCTGATCCATGCGTCGCGATTGTCGTCCCGCACGGAGGGGGCGGCGGCGGAACGGAATTGGGTTCGTAACGCACCGGTGTATGATGCGGCCGCGGCAAGGGACGCGTGACGACATCGTCGTCCCGCGCCACCTCGCGCCTCGCGCATTCGGCAC
>CAWBSV010000024.1:0-116002 GCA_963791505.1 uncultured Acidobacteriaceae bacterium | reverse complement strand
TATGCGCTGCCCGCGCAGCGCCTCAAAGAGCTCCGTCGAAGTTGGATCTTCTGTCATCCCCAGGGAAAGCGTCTTCAACTGCTCGGCCAGCGGAGTTGTCGAGTTGTAGTTCACGCCCGCAATTCTTCCTCCGCCCTGATCGAGCACGGTCAGCGATTGCAGCACATCGTTCAACTGCGGCGAAGTGAATTCGATGGCCACACGCTGGTTGCCGCTCACTGTTCCGGCGTGTTCAAAATACCCCACGCCGTTCTTGTAGAGCACGACTTTGCGCACCGGCAGGTCTTTAATCACCGCGGCGAAGTCCCAGGCGCGGCCCCGGAAAGACCCGCGTTGAAGCAGGTTTTGATTTGGGTGGGGTCTGCGCCGGCAACTGCGCGGCAAAGGAAAGAACAACACAACACAATACACACCAGTCGTACGGCGCATCGGTTAGCCTCCTCGGGCTCACGATCAGGAACGCTAACTCCTTTGACCGCGATGCCCGAAAATGCTTAACCTGCAAAAATAAATTGATGCCAATCTACTGGAGATTTCGCCGTCAACTCAATTTGGCCGACACTCCCGGTTTCATTCCGAGCCTATCGTCGCTTCAGACATTGCGATCCAAACTCTATCACCGCCGCGATCCTCTGCAACTGTCCGAGGTGATTGATGTCGTGTCCGGCCATCGTCTCCACGATGGTTCTGAACGTCATGGTTCCGCGCTCAGGATGCGTGACCTTCCGATCCGCCGAGCCCGGCATCGCTTCTTTGATGAGCAGCAGATTCCATCGCGCAGCGCGGACCACACACCGAGCGCCTCTTCCGCGCCGATCCCCGCATAGGTTGCCGCCCACTTCTCCTGGTCGAAAGGCTGAATGGTCGGAGCATCCTCGGCCAGCGTTTGCCGCAACGAAACGCGAAGACAAGCTCGCAATCCGCCAGATGGCACACAATCTCCGCCGGACTCCACTTGCCCGGCGCCGGTGACTCCGCAGTCTTAGCCTCGCCCATCTTTTTGAGCAGCGCGCTCACCTGCCCCGGCGTCTCGGTGAGAATCACATCCAGCGCCCGTCCATCGAGAAACTTGTCATACGGATTTGCGTTGCTCAAAATGCCTCCCCCCTGGGATACCCATGCGAACCGTGAACTACGAACTGCGAACTATGAGCTGCGCTACAAATAGTGGTCCATCATCCGCATCCACGTCGGCCAGTCATGGGAGTTGTACGAATCCCACCATACAGCCTGTGCGGAATTCCCTTCCCTCATGATCCCGTCCAGTCGCTGATTCTGACAGACACTGGTCGTCCCATCCCGTCGCAAGCACATACGTATTGCGCCGGTAGTGATCGAATATCCACCTCGCTCAGATTGGGCAGATAATCCATGGGCTGTTGAAGTAAACATCCTGATCGTGATAACCGCGCAGAAAATTCCGCAGATCGAATGCCCCGCTCATCGACAAAAATCCCGTGAACACATCCGGATGCCGCAGCGCCACGTTCACGGCGTGGTAGCCGCCGAAACTGCACCCCAGCGACACCATATGCCAGTCCTGTTCTTCTGCCGCACCAACGGCACCACTTCGTGAATCAGGTAGTCCTCGTACTGCACATGCCGCGCAATGCGCCAGCGTGGCGGCACCTGCTGTTGTACCAGCTCTCTGTCCACCGTGTCCACGCAATAGAGCTGCACCTGGCCGGCGTCGATCTTGCCGCCCAGCGACCCAACCATGCCGCGCTCTTCAAACTCGTAGAACCGCCCGCCCGACGTGGGAAACACCATCACCGGCAGCCCCGCGTGCCCGAAGACCAGCAGTTCCATATCGCGCCCCAGCCGCGGCGACCACCACTTGTGATATTCGCGATTCATGGTTCCTCTCAGTGGACAGTGAACAGTGCACAGTGAACAGTGGACAGCGCACGGTCAACGATCCGTTGTTCACTGTGCACTGTCCACTGTTTCTTGATACTGTAACAGCCTGGGATGCTGTTTTTTCAGGCGCCTTCTCCGCGCGCTGAACCACGCCTTAACCCAATCTTCCCCGAGGACCACAACGATTGAATCCGGATCGACCCCTGGCCAAGCGTCAACTTCCTGCACATGAGACCAAGGCCCTTCTTGCGGCCGGGGACGATACCCCTCACCCGCGTCTTCGCCTTCATCGCGCCTTCGCAAGCGAGTATCTCCCCGACAAGCGCGACCTCATCGTCTACCTGCCGCCCGGCTTCGACGAACATGCCGGCCGCACTTACCCCGTTCTCTATCTGAATGATGGACAGAATCTCTTCGACCCGCGCACGTCGTTCATCCCCGGTCGCACCTGGGAAGTGCGCGAGCATGCCGATGCGGCCATTGAAGCGGGCGAAGTCGAACCGCTCATCATCGTCGGCATCTACAACACCGGCGATCGCCGTCTCGCCGAATATACCCACGAACGCGACTGGCAAGTGGGAGGTGGCGAAGCCGCGAGTTACGGGCTGCTGCTGACCCGTGAGCTGCTTCCCTGGATCGCCACCCACTACCCCGTCCGCACCGAGCGCGAACACACTGGCCTCGGCGGCTCATCGCTCGGCGGCCTCGTCTCGCTCTACCTCGGCCTGCGTCACGCTGAGCGATTCGGCAAGCTCGCTATTCTCTCGCCGTCTGTCTGGTGGAATCACAAGAGCATCCTCGGCTCCCTCAACGAGCTGGCGCCCAACATCTGGGAGCGCCCGCGTATCTGGCTCGATGTCGGCGACAAAGAGGGCCGCCGCACCCTGCACGACGCGGAGATGCTCAACCGCCGCCTCAAAGCCAACCACTGGCGTCCCGGCGACACGCTGCATTTCGAGAAGGTCCACGGCGGCACGCACGACGAAGCAAGCTGGTCCCACCGGGTGCGGCCCATGCTCAAGTTTTTGTTTCCCGCCGTCTAGCGACTGCGCTACTGTCCTCCCGCGCCAAAGTTGAAATCAAGGTCAACTGTGGATTCAGCCGCGGCCGGTACGAAGACCCAACTCCAAACCGCATCCTCGGCAGCCTGGGCAAGAATCTGAGTCCCGCTCACAACTTTGATCGCGGTCACCTTGCCTTGCGGGTCGACGGTCGCCTCCAGCGTCACTGGCCCGGCGATTTTGAGGCGCTTGGCAAGCTCGGGATAAATCGGGGCCTTGCGCGACTTGATGGCGCGCTGAGTCGCAGCCCAGGTAGGCACTGCCAGGAAAAGAAGCAGCGCGAGCATGGCTGCGCGCCGAAAAGTCACGGGATTGAGTTGAGATTGGAGTCTGTTCACCTGTCCCCTCCTGAAGCTTGAGTGATTGCTAATGCCCCTATCGGCGATCGAGGAAGGGGCATGAGAAGAATCTTGGGGATGCGAATGCGAGGTTGACGCGGGTCGACTGTGGTCACCTCTTCAAGGGGCTTAGAAAGAGCCATTTACAGCGTTTCCGTTAGAGCTTTCAAAGGTTTTTCGTCTCTCCTCAGGCATGTTGTCCTTCAAACCGACCCTTGCCTTAGACCCAACTTTCGGCGATACTTAGGTGTTGAGTCTTATCTGGCCGGGCAGTCCTGTCTGGCAGTTTCTCTGGCCGTCGCGAGCCTTTTCGAACCTCGAATGAGCGGCGCGCACCGGAAAACCCGAAGACAGCAACAGAGCACCGGAATTTGAAAGGAACCGTATCGCCGTGGTGATGATCCGTTTGGCGCGTTTTGGCGCCCGCAAGCAGCCTTACTATCGCATTGTGGCCATCGAGAAGGATCGCGCCCGCAATGGCCGCTCCATCGAAGTGGTCGGCACCTACAATCCCCGCACCAATCCCATGACCGTTGACCTGAAGCACGATCGCATTGCTTACTGGAAGTCGGTCGGCGCGCAGTTCTCGCCCATTGTCGAGAAGCTGGTCGCCAAGCACCCGGCGACGGCCGTTGAGCCCGTCACGGCCTGATTTCTTCCCACCTCCTCCAGACAGGTTCTCGTCGGCGTGCGGAGCGCATTGCCCGCCGCCGATTCGGTTGTTGCTGAGTCCGGCAGGCTGCTGATACTATTCAGCGCACTGCTAAAGTCGCTAATTCCGGACCCATCTGGTCAGAGGCACGAGCATGACCCAACTTGATGCAATCGCTGTGGATGAGCTGGTTCGCGAGATCGCCCGCGCCCTGGTTGATGAACCCGCCGCCGTTGAAGTGGAATCGGTCAACCGGGATGAAAACACGGTTCTCAAACTGAGAGTCGCGCCGCAAGACGTTGGCAAGGTCATCGGCAAACAGGGCCGTACGGCCCGCTCGGTCCGTACCATTCTTGGCGCCGTCAGCATGAAGCTTCATCATCGTTACACGCTCGACATCCTGGAAGAAGACGACTAGCTCAAGATGACAGCTCGTTGCCTTTCGAGCCTGCTCCCAAGGGGAAAATGAACGCGGCTGATACGCTCGAGCAATGGGTGTGGCTGGCTCGCATCCGCCGTACCCAGGGCCGCAAAGGCGAAGTCTTCGCCGACATCCTCACTGATTTTCCTGAGAAATTCTCAGAGCGCCGCCAGGTCTGGCTCATCGCCGAGCCGGGATCGCCGCGCGCAAAAACGCATCCAGCACCCATGAAGGTGGAGCTGACGAATCATTGGCTACACAAGGGCGGCATTGTCCTGCACTTTGCGCACTCCGATTCCATCTCGTCCGCGGAAACGCTTGCTGGGCTGATTGTTGCCATCCCCAGGGAACAGCGCGTGCAGCTTGCCGACGATGAGATCTACGTCGGCGATTTGATTGGCTGCGCGCTGATCGATGTTGCTGGTGCGTCGCCCGTCCTGGTCGGCGAAATTGAGGATGTGGATCGCACCGCCGGGCCCGTCGCCATCCTGGTCATCAACGGCAAGAGCGGCGAGGTTCTGATTCCGTTTGCGAAGAAGTATCTGCGCAAAGTGGATATCGCTGCGCGTCGCGTTGAAATGGATTTGCCCGAAGGCCTCGTGGATCTGAATTCGTAGAAGGAATCAATCAAGTCGACTCTCCGGACGCAGACATCGTCTGCAGCCGGCCGTGGCCCTTATCATCAAACCAGATGCGCTTCGACATCGTCACCATCTTTCCCGGCTTTTTCGCCGGGTTCCTGGAAAACGGGATCCTGCGGCGGGCGCTTGCGGAGAAATTAGTGGAGGTCGGCGTGCACGATCTGCGCGCCTTTACCCACGACCGGCATCGGACCGTGGATGATCGTCCGTTTGGCGGCGGTGAAGGAATGGTGCTGAAGCCGGAGCCAATCGCGGAGGCGCTGCAATCGCTGGGCGTTGAGCCAAAAGGCAAGAGCGGGTCCTTCGACTCCCTCAACTCTGTTCCGGTCGTCCAGGATGACAGCAGGGTTCGTGGATCCCAGGTCCGAGAATCCGGACCTGGGGCACCCGATACTACACGAGTGATCTTGCTTTCGGCGCAAGGGCGGCCGTTTACACAAGGTGTGGCGCGCGAGCTTGCGGCTCTCGACCGCGTGGTCTTGCTGTGCGGACGCTATGAAGGCGTGGACGAGCGCATCAACGAGATTTATTGCGACATGGAGCTCTCGATCGGCGACTACGTGCTGAGCGGGGGTGAACTGGCGGCCGCTGTTGTGGTGGATGCGGTCATGCGATTGATCCCCGGCGTGCTGGGCAACGAGGCCTCGGGCGAGTTTGAAAGCTTTGGCGTGGCCGACGCCGACATCGCCACCGATGAAGACGGTGTTCCGCGATCGCAGCATGGGGCCGGTGGGTTACTCGACTATCCGCACTACACGCGGCCCGCGGAGTTTGCCGGGCTCAAGGCTCCCGAGGTGCTGCTGAATGGGGACCATCTGCAGATTCGGCGGTGGCGGCGCGAGCAGCAATTGCGCAAGACGCTGAAGAATCGCCCCGATCTACTGGAGGGTGCGGCCTTGAGCAAGGAAGACTGGAAAATTCTTGCGGGGATTCGAGCCGATCTCGGCGAGAGCTGAGAACCCGTCCCTGATCAATCATCGGCGTACCCAAGCCCGAAGATCCGGACCCGGGCACCCGAGATTTCATTATTTAGACGCAGTGTGCCCCAGCACTAGCGGCCGAGAAGGTGAGCGATGGCGCGCTCGTATCCCCGGCGAAAGCCTTCCCGGTAGTCATCAACAAATTGCGGTGGGACGTGCGGGTTGCGGTATTCGTCGCGGTTGTTGGGATCGGGGCGGCGATGGTTTTCCGCATCGCGACGCGCTCCCTCGATTCCATCGCGGAATCCCTGGCGGCCGATCTCGCTGAAACGGACAGGCGCCTGGTCCCACGGACCGCCCTCCACTTCACCCATCATCTGCGCTGTCTGCTGCTCGTATCCGCGACGGAAGCCGGCACGATACTCCTCAACAAGCTGGGGCGGGACTGGCGGATTGCGGTATTCGTCGCGGTTGTCGGGATCCGGGCGGCGATGGTTCTCTGCATCCCTGCGCGCGCCTTCCATTCCTTCCTGGAACCCACGGCGCTCAACCTCACTGAAGGCTCGCTCTTCCCAGCCACCCTGCATGGGCGGTGGCGGAAGAGGAGGGGGCGGAGCCATCTCTGGCTGGGGAGCCATGAGGTGATTCACGGCCATCTGGTAGCCCCGGCGAAAGCCCTCGCGGTAGGCCTCCCGCTGTTCGCCTGGAAGCTGGGGGTGACGGTACTCGTCGCGGTTCTCAACATTCGGTGGTCTGTGATTCTCGAAATCCCGTTTAGCGCCTTCGATTCCGTCATGAAAGCCGCGTCGTTGAATTTCGTTCAGTTCCTGGGGTGGCGCATCCCAACCGTATTGCTGGCCGAGCGCGGCAACGGGTAGCAGCGGGGCGCCGGATAGGGCTCCGATGGCAGGGGGCAGAGCGAAGGCAGGCAGTGCCAGGAGCGCTGCAAGTGTTGATATTGCAATTGTTTTTGGATTCATCGTTCGGAATCTCCTTGTGTGACAAGCCGGTATAGTAGCACCCTGGCCGACCCTCAGGCTGTCACGAACGGGATGCATTAGGCACGGAACGTGATCTCTGATAAACTGGAAGTTCTGAGTTCAAGAGCAGGAAAAGACCATGTCCATCCATCCAGTTATGCAGCGTTTGGCCGACAAGCTCAAGCGCACCGACCTTCCCGAGTTCGTCCCCGGCGACCAGATTCGCGTCCAGGTGAAGATTAAAGAAGGCGATAAAGAACGTTTGCAGGCCTTTGAAGGCCTCGTGATCTCCATTAACCGCGGGCCGCAGGGCACCTTTACGGTTCGCAAAATGAGCTTCGGTCAGGGCGTTGAGCGCATCTTCCCCTTCAACTCGAAGGTGATCGACAAGATCGAAAAGATTCGCAGCTACAAGGTTCGCCGCGCCAAGCTGTTCTACATCCGCGGACTGCGCGGCAAGGCCGCCCGTCTCAAGGAAGTGGACCGCGTCACCGGCAAGGTTCGCGCGTAGGCTGGCTTCCCTTTTCACCAAGAACCCCGGCTCAGGCCGGGGTTTTTTATTGGGTGCGAAGAAAAGGTGCGTACCGCTTTTCCTCCGAGTCGGGCGCTCCGCGATTTCTTATACTGCACGTATGGCCAAATCCCCGGTTTGCGGATGGAAGCACGAGCGTGCGGCACGCAAGCTCGGCGCAACCCGCATCGCCGGTTGCGATGAGGTGGGCCGCGGGCCAATGTTTGGTCCAGTCGTTGCGGCTGCCGTGATGTTGCCGAAGAATTGGAAACTGGCCGGCCTGACCGATTCGAAAAAACTCTCTGAGAAAAAACGCAACGAATATGAGCCGGAGATCCGGGCTACGGCGGTCTGTTGGGCCGTGGCCGCGGTAGATGTCGAGACGATCGATCGCATCAATATACGGCGGGCTTCGCTGCTGGCCATGCGGCTCGCGGTTGAGCAGCTCACCGAGATGCCGGACTACCTGCTGATCGATGGATGCGACACGATTGAGTGGGACTGCCCACAGCAATCGGTGATTCAGGGCGACTCGATCAGCTTGTCGATTGCCGCGGCAAGCGTGCTGGCCAAGGTGCATCGCGACCGCATGCTGGTCGAGCTGGACAGTCAATTCCCTGGATATGGGCTGGCGAGCCACAAAGGCTATTGTTGCCCTGAGCATTTTGCCGCTTTAGCAAAGCTGGGACCGACACCTCTCCACCGCAAGAGCTTCAGTCCCGTCGCGCAGACCATGCTGGATTTTCCAGATTCATTCGCGCTGGATGAGTCGATTGCATGAGAGTGCTGGCATGGGTGCTCGCTGCGTCCGCGCTGGTTCCCGCGGGTTCATGTGTTGCGCAAACTGAATCGCCACCCCCGACTTCCCAAGAACACAAACCAAAACAGCATCAGGGCGTTGTTTCTGGGACAGCCTATTGTGCGGACACGAACGCGCCCGCTCGACTGGCTGAAATCGCCGTGGTCTCCGCCTCCGCGACTGGGCTTTCGGAGACGCATTCAGGAGTCACCGACCTCGAAGGCCGGTTTGTTGTGAGGAACATTCCGGACGGAAACTATTACGTTTCGGCCATTCTTCCGGGGTATGTCGACCCGCTGGCTGGCATGACTGGAACTCGATTAAAGGCCATGTCGGCGGAAAAGCGAAAGGCCTTCGACGCGCAGAACCTGGTGACCGTGTCGGCGAAGCAGGTTGCGCGAGTTTCTCTCCGGCTGGAGCGAGGTGCAGAGATCGATGGAACCGTTCTCTACGATGATGGCAGCCCCGCGATTTCTCTACAGGTCACTGTGACGCCTAAAGATTCCACAGAATCTAAGGAAACGGAGGATGCAATCCCTACCGTCGAGTCCTTTACAGAAGCTTTTCGGCGGACAACTGATGATCATGGACGTTTCCGCATCGTGGGCCTGGCCGCCGGAAAATATCTCGTGGGCGCGACTGTGCCGGCGTTTTCGGCTGACACGGCGAGCCAGAATCCTTTCGAGTTTGTGATTCAGTCTTCGTTTTTCGGTGCGCTCGTAGTTTATGCCGGTGGCAGCCTGAGGGCCAGCAACGCAACGCTGATAAAGGTAGGTGCAGGAGAGATGGATAGCGGTGTCGATATAACGATCCCGCTGAGTTCGCTGCACTCCATCCATGGAAACGTGATTCTCAAGAGCACAGGACAGGCGCCGCCCGCGGCTATGCTGCAATTGCTATACGCCGATAACCAGGAATTGACGAGAACTGTGATAGCGCCGGATGGCGAGTTTGATATTTCCAATGTGCCGGAGGGAGCTTACATTCTTCGCGCGGTTGCTTCTCCTGTGCCGATCCCGACGCTCGGAGAGGGTGAGGCGGTGGGTATTGGCGTCTTTGCTCGCGAAGGTAACGACGGTTCTCCTTCCAGTTCCAAGCTGGAGGGCGCGGCAGAGATTCCCTTGTTGGTGAAGGGAGACATCAATCAAGTCACGATCAGCGTGCCCGATCCACACGCGCCGCGTGTACCTGTCATATCATCGGCACCGGATCCAGGCGCGGACGAGATGAAAATGGTGGTTCCGCAATAAATAAGAGCACGCGCCTTCAGCGATCAGGCCGCCGTGGCGGGAGTCTTTCGCTTCTGCATCCAGTTCAACGCGGGGCGAATTGCAAGCAGCCCGCCAATGATGAGTGTGATGCTCAGAGGCGCGAGCACGCCCGGCTTGACCTGCCACCAGTAGTGAATCACCCCACAGACCGCCGCCAGATAGATAAGCTTGTGCAGGCTGCTCCAACGCTTGCCGCCGAGCTTGCGAATGGCCCAGTTGGTCGAAGTGATCGCGAGCGGAAGCAGCAGCAAATACGCGAGCACGCCAACCGTGATAAAGCGGCGCTTGGTTACGTCGGCCAGCATGGCGTGGATGTCGAAGTTGGCGTAAAGCGCGATGTAGGTCATCAGGTGCAGCGTCGCGTAGAAAAAGGCGAAGAGTCCCAGCAGACGGCGAAACCGGATCAGCCAGCCAAGTGCCGGGATGAGCTTGCGCACCGGCGTGATGGCCAGGGTGATGGCGAGGAGATTGAGCGTTGTGGCGCCCGTGGCGAAGGTGATACGCGCCGTGGGGTCGGGTCCGAGGTTGTTGGTAAATGCGCCGTACGCGAGAATGCCTGCGGGCCAGAGGCAGGCGATCCAGACAGCAATCTTGAGAGGGATGAGGATCGAACGTTTCATTCTTTCGGCTTCTTCTTTTTTGGCTTGGCAGACGGTTCCGAGGGGCGGCGCGGCCGCTGCTTGGCCGAGACGGAACGAATGATCAGGCGATGTTTGTTCTCAGGATCAAATGGCACCTTAGCCTTCTGAGTGGCCTGAGCCATGAGAGCCGCGACAGCCGGCTCGCTCAGCGTTTTGGCGGAAGGCAATCGAACGTGCTTCGCCACATTACCGCTGCCCTTGAGGATCTTGTCGGGATCGCTCAATTGAGCTCCTTGCAGGAAGAACAGGCTCACCCATTGCGGAAAGACCGCGATGGAAAAAATCCCCTCAGTCGGCCGTTCGGTGGGGCAATAGCCAATGGCGAGTGCGTTGTAGTTGTCGTAAACAAGTTCAAGCGCGTAGGGGTATCGCTTGCGCATCGCAGCGCGAATCGATTTTGCAAGCGCAGCCACCTCAGGCGCGAATTTCGCAAGGAAAGACGCGAGTTGTTCTTCGGCACCCGATTCAGCCAACCCATCGCCTCCCACGCTCAGAAATCTCTCTTCAGATCCATTCCGCTATAGAGACCAGCCACCTGCTCGCCGTATCCATTAAACATGAGAGTCGCGCGACGCTGCGCATAGAACGGGAGCCCGATGCGGCGTTCGGATTTCTGCGTCCATCGTGGGTGATCGACGTTCGGGTTGACGTTGGAGTAGAAGCCATATTCGTTCGGCGCCATTTGATTCCATGTCGTCGTGGGAGCCTTGTCCAGAAAGCGGATCGCGACGATCGACTTGGCCGACTTGAAGCCATACTTCCATGGGAGCACGATCCGCACGGGCGCGCCGTCCTGGTTGGGAAGCACTTCGCCATAGAGGCCGAAAGTGAGCAGGGTCAGCGGATGCATCGCTTCGTCCATGCGCAGGCCTTCAGAATAGGGCCAGAAGATGGTTGATTCGGATGCCCACCTTTCTACGTGCTTGTCGTAGTAGGAGAGGAACTGCACGTACTTCGCATTTGAAAGAGGATCGCACTGCTTGATGAGCTCAGACAGCGAATAGCCAACCCAGGGAATGACCATGCTCCACGCTTCGACGCAGCGATGCCGATAGACGCGATCTTCAAGCGGCCGCAGTTTCAGCAGCGTATCGATGTCGAAGGTCTTTGGCTTTTTGACCAGGCCGTCGACGCGTATCGTCCAGGGGCGCGTGGGCAGCACGCCGGCATTCTGCGAGGGGTCGCCCTTCTGCACACCGAATTCGTAAAAATTGTTGTAGGTGGTGATGTCCTTGTAAGTGGTCAGCTCTTCGCCAGTTGTGGAGAGCGGGCTCTTGACGGTCTCGAGTTTTGTGCCGGCGAGGACGCTGCGCCCGGGAGAAAGAATCTCCGCGACGCGATCGGCCCCAAGGGCAACCGCGCCCGCAGCGGCGATGCTGTTGACTGCGCCACGCAGAAATCTGCGGCGGTTGAGATACCCGCTCTTCGAAGTGATCGCGGAAGAGGGGATGTCAGACTTTTTGCCGATCAACATGATTGGACCTCGCGGGGAACGCCACCCTTATTAGACACGAAGGTGCGCCCTAACGTTACAAGATACGTTTCAGAGAGCAATTCCGATTGGATCGGACCAAATCTAGCCGCTTTTCAGAAGCGCAAGATAGTTGGGGCTATCGGATACGCTGCCATGTCCCGCACCCGGAATGACAACGTAGTGAGCGACCCCACTCTGAAAGCGGTCTCGCAGTCGCTCTGTACTCGAGCGGGGAATCACCTCATCGTCCCCGGCGGCGATGATCAAGGTTCGGGCCGCGACGTGCGGTGCGTAACGCCCGGATTCAAATTTATCCCGGAGCAGCAATCCAACCGGCAAATAGGGATAATGTTTCGCGGCAATGTCATTGAAGCTGTCGTAGGGAGTCACCAGGACGAGCCGGACAACAGGCCTTTCACTTGCCACCTGGACCGCAACTCCGGTACCCAGGCTACGGCCAATAACCACGATATTTTTATGCTGAGCATGGACCAGGTCAAACAGGGACAATGCGTCCGACACAATTCCCTTTTCAGTCGGAACACCGCTGCTTCCGCCGTATCCCCGATAGTGAAGCAGGTAAATCGCAGCGTTTGGAAATGCAGCCGCGTACTCCGGCATGTCAAGCGAAACATCCTCCGCATTTCCTCCGAAGTAGAGGACGGCATCATCGCCGTCATGCGGTCGTGATGAAACCAACGCTCGTTCCGCGCCGTTCTCGATGGTGAGGACTGTGATGCCGGCCGTGTTGGCTCGCGGCTGAGGGTAGTACATCAAGTCTCGTTGAAAAACGAAAAGACAGGCGCAGAGGCCGAGATAGACCGCTGCCGCCATGGTGATCACTCGAAGGAATATCTTTCGCATCGGACCTACGCCTCCGTCCCGCAAGCTCTAACCCGACGCCGATGCTAACTCTGTTCGTTGCCGGCGAACGGCCAGTCGCCGAGTTTGCGGGCGCGATAGAGATAAACAACGGTTCCCGACACCCCGATGACGGCCGCGACAATCAAACCGCTCAGAGCGTGCGTCCGGTTGATCAGGATAAAGAGAAAACCTGCGATCGCGAAGAGCGGAGGCAGCGGATACAGCGGCATCTTGAAAGGGCGCTCCAACTCTGGCCGCCTGGCACGCAGCAGCATAAAGCCGGCCTGCTGCAAAAGAAACTGCAGGAGGATACGCGTGACGACCAGCATCGTAATCACGTCCTGCAAGGAGAAGAAGCAGAAGATCGACGCAACCAGTCCCAAAGCAACCAAGGACCGGTGCGGGATGCCGTGCCTTGGGTGAATGGCGGCAAGGAAGTCGAAGTAGTTCCCATCGCGCGCGGCGGCATAGGGTACGCGCGAGTAGCCGAGCAACAGCGAGAAGACTGAAGCGAAGGCGGTCCACACAATAAGCGCAGCCATCAGGCGGCCTGCCCATTGTCCGAACGCTGATTGCGCAATCTGCGCGACGAGTTGCAGGCGGACAGAAGCGTTCGATGCGACGTGTGTGGCGGCATCGCGCATCGATGGCAGCGCCGCGAGGTTCATGGTCGCATAGAAAATGGAAACAAACAGGACAGACATCAGGATGGAGCGCGGGATGGTCCGTTCGGGTCTTCGCACCTCGCTGCCGAGAAAGCAGATGTTGTAGTAGCCCCAGTAGTCATAGGTCGTGATGAGCGTGGCCTGGGCGAGGCCGCCAACCGCGAGGGCAATCGACTGCGTAGGAGCGTAGGGCATGGACCAACCGCCCATCGCCGAGGCATGCGCGAATCCAGAAGTGATGACACCGGCGATTGCGGCGAGCACCCCTGCAAAGAGAACCCATGCGAGGCGCGTGACAGAGCTGAGATTGCGATAAAGCAGCGCAGTCACCAGGAGGCACGCGCCGCAGGCGGCAAAATTCGCATAGTGCAGACCGGGAATCGCGGCGATGGGCGCGTTCTCGAGTCCGGGCCAGAACCAGGCCAGGAAGCTGGAGAGGCCGATGCATCCGGATGCGATGGCGAGTGGCGCGGAAAAGCTCAATTGCCACACGTAGAGAAAGCTGAGCCAGTTTCCTGCGCCCTTCGGTCCGTAAATTTCACGGAGGAATGCGTACGAACCCCCGGCACGCGGAAACATCGCGCCCAGTTCGGCCCAGACCAAACCATCGGCAACAGCGATGGCCGCGCCCAGCACCCAGGCCCAAACCGACAGCTTGCACCCAGCCGTCGCGATCACGAGAGGCAGCGTGATGAACGGCCCCACGCCAATCATCTCGAGCATGTTGAACAGCACAGCCGAGCGCAGGCCGATGCGGCGTTCAAGCCTCACGCTACCGCCGGCACTCATTTGGGAAGGGATCATGGGGCAAATACGCTCACCGGATTGTACACTGACGAGGAATATGTTCAGTCTCCAGCGAATCTTGAATGCTTCTGCGACGTTGGCCCTTGCTCAAGCGATTTTGCAGATGGGCTTCCTCTCACCACTCGACGCGCAGCAAACCGCGAAATCTTCGCTCGCGGCGGCGACGGAAGAGCTTGCGAAGGCGTTCCTGAATGATCCATCGTCAATCGCACTTCCCTTGCCCGAAGATCGCGGCGCGGCAGCGACGGAGCAGGCGCTCAAACGACTCTCGACCACGGCAAGCGTGATGGCCATTGTGGCGCACCCGGACGACGAAGACGGAGCGCTGCTCACGACACTGGCGCGCGGCATGGGTGCGCGGGTCATCTTATTCACGCTCACGCGCGGCGAAGGTGGACAGAACGCCATGTCCGCCGACGATGACGATGCGCTGGGTATCATCCGCACCAACGAATTGCTGCGAGCCAGCGAGTACTACGGCGTGAAGCAGATGTTCGGGACCGAGGCTGACTTCGGATTTTCGAAGACGCAGGAAGAAGCGTTTTCAAACTGGGGCCACGATCGCGTGCTCTACGACGCGGTGCTTGCGGTGCGGCGCGAGCGGCCACTCGTGATCATGTCGACCTTTGTTGGCGGCATCACCGATGGACACGGGCATCACCAGGTCTCCGGCGAGATTGCGCAGGAGGTGTTCAAGGCGGCGGGCGATCCGACGGTATTCCCCGACCAGTTGAAGGACGGGTTGGAGCCCTGGCAGCCGCTCGCGGTCTACTCCATGGTTCCGTTTGCGCCGGTCACTGAGAAGGGCATGTTCGACTATGCAACCGGCAAGTGGGCGCCTGCGAAGTTTCGCAATTACGTGACCGGCGAGTGGACGAACGGCATTCTCTCGACAGACGTGACGATGCCGGTCGGCACCTGGGATCCCACGCTTGGGCCGCAGCTACGCGCAAATTGCGCGGCAGGGATGGGGCGAGCAGAAGACGCAGAATGGCGGCGCGAACCCAGCGCTGAGCGGACCTGCGACTACGAGCTACCATCTCTGGGCGGTTGCGCCGGTCGCAAGGGCTGAAGGCAAAATGGGCAACGTCGACGAAGATTTGTTTCACAACAAACGCGTGAGCATCAATGTGAGTTTGACGGGTTTGGCGCGGCTGGCGGGCGAGAAGCCTCCATCGTGGCTGGTTGACGGGCTGAATGAGATCCAATCGGAACTGCGTGGGCTCCCCTCAGCCGGCCTGGGGCACGACGATAATGCACTCGCACACAAGCTGACGCCGATCTACCGGCAGACTCTCGCTCTGCGCGAGAAGATTGCTTCGAGCACACTGCCCGAAGCAGCGAAAGCCAGCCTGCTGTTTGAAGCTGAAGTCAAGATCGCGCAGTTCCAAACAGCGCTCAAAGATCTTCTCGGGCTCGACTTAATCGCGTTTACGACGCGCGCATCGAAGGTGGAGGATGGTGGGTTCCGCGGAAGCTCTGCCGACGAGATGCCGCGCAGCGTCTCTCCGGGCGAGGAATTCAACGTCCGCATTCACACCACCAGCGGCGCCTCGGATGTGACGCTGACGAAGTCGTGGTTTGAGAGCGAAACGGGCGACGCGTGGAAGGCGGGCGAGCCGTTGAGCACAACCGGGAAGGGGACCGATGCCGACTCGATCGTCCGGCTTCATGTCCCGGCAAATGCCGAGCCGACCAAGCCGTATTTCACGCGGCCCACCGTTGCGCAGCCTTTTTATGACGTTTCCGAACCCTGATTGGCGTGGGCGGCCGTTTGCGCCCTGGCCACTTGCCGCATGGGTGGAATTCAGCTTCGACGGCCTGCCCATTCGCGTGGGCAGCGTTGTGCAGACGCTCGCGCGCGAGGTTGGCCCGGGTGGAATTTATCAGCCACTCATTGTCACGCCTTCGATCGGCGTGAGCATTGAGCCGATTGCGCGCATCCTCCCGCTCGATGGAAGCCCTCTTCCCGTGAGCGTGACAGTTCACACGCAAGCGGCGGCGGAGGGTTCGGTTGAATTGACATTACCGCCTGGATGGCATGCCGACCCTGCGCGGGCGACGTTTCATCGCGATGCGGCCGGCGACACGGAGCCGCTGCACTTTCTGGTTACTCCGGCGGCGGTGCAAGCTGGGGCTTATTCGCTGCAGGCGGTGGTTCACTCAGCGGGCCACGATTATGCGAGTGGCTGGCGCAGCCTGGGATATCCCGGGCTTCGACCGTACAACATGTACAGGCCTGCGAAATTGCAGACGCGCAAGATCGATCTCACTCTCGCCCCCGGGCTACGCGTGGGCTACATCATGGGTCCGGGCGATGACGTGCCCGAGGCAATTGAAGGATTGGGACTGCCAACCCATCTTCTGTCGGCTGCCGAACTGGCCTCGAGCGATCTCACCGCGTGGAACGTGATTCTGGTTGGCATTCGCGCGTACACTACGCGGCCCGATCTCGCGATGAACCAGGGACGCCTCAACGAATTTGTCCGTCGCGGCGGCACGCTTGTCGTTGAGTATCAGAGCGGGCCATTTCCAACCCCCCTTCCCATCTCCATCTCGCGCAGGCCTGAAGAAGTGGTCGACGAAAAAGCGCCGGTCAAGATTCTTGACCCGTCGAATGCGCTGCTCACCTGGCCCAACAAGATCACAGTCGCCGACTTCGACGGCTGGGTTGAGGAGCGCGGCCATGGCTTCATCGATACATGGGATCCAGGGTTCACCGCGCTGACAGAGACCGCTGATACGGGCCAGGATCCTCAACGGGGCGGGCTTCTCGTGGCGCATCCCGGCAAGGGAACGTATATCTATTGTTCGTATGCGCTGCACCGCCAGCTTCCCGAGCTGGTGCCTGGAGCCTACCGCCTGCTGGCAAACCTGCTCAGCGCCGGAAAAGAGCCTTCGAAGTAGAGCGGAACGCGAGGCCCTGTCTCCACCCAGAGGTGGAGACAAGGCTCGCCCAATGGGCGGTTGCCGCTCATGGACCCACCCTCGATGATCAGGGGCACGGACATGAAAATACTTCCCTTGCCCCTGCTCCTGCTGCTGGCCTCAGCCAATTTGTGCGCGCAATCCGATTCCGTCACAGATCCATCCACACATTCCAACTCGAACTTTTTCTCTCAATGGGAGACGCGCACGTCGGCGGTTCAATCGAAACAGCCCGCGTGGCCCCCGCCCCTCGTCACCACCTACGTCGGTCTCTTCCAGGTTCTGCGTATCGATGTCCTGCGCCAGATTGCACCGGCCAGAACCGACACGTGGAACTACGGCAACAGCAAAGGTGTGTCTCTGATTCCCGGGCGGCAATGTTGAATTCGATATCAATATGCCTTCCTATATTGAGCACAACACGGCAGCAAAAGATGGTGCCGGCGATTTTTCGGTGCTGGGCAAGTACCGGCTCGCGAGTGGCAATGCGCAGCACGGCACCTACGTCGTAAGCGTATGGGCGCTTGCAACGTTTCCTACGGGCAGCTACAAGAACGGATCGACGAATCCGACCGTGGCGCCCACTCTCGGCGGTGGCAAGGGATTCGGCAACTTCGATGTGCAATCGTCGATCGGAGCGACTCTACCCACAGGCAATCCGGCAACGAACACTGCGGGACGCCCCGTCGTTTGGAACACAGCCGCGCAATACAAAGTCCGCAAGCTCTTCTGGCCGGAATTGGAAAGCAACGCTACGTTTTACCATGGCGGGCCGAACGACGGGAAAATTCAGGAGTTCATTACGCCGGGAGTTCTGATTGGCCGGTGCGCCTTCCATCCGGGCGATCCCAAGTCGCGGATCGGCGCCACCGTGGGAGCCGGAATGCAAATTGCTGCAAGCCAGTTTCACACCTATAACCACGAGCTGGTCATTACGGGGCGACTGGTTTTCTGATTGATCGAACGGCCTTCCACCCGCTTCGCTGCAGCCTTCTCTTCACCTCAAATCGTCGATAAGAACACGTCGCCCGCGAAGCTTCGGCTTGCGCGGGCGACGTGTTCTGGATGGATATATTCGCTGTGCCGAGGGTGCTTGAAACCCTTGATTGACGGGGGTTCCAGCAACTCTTGCTGCTACGCTCGATCAATGATTTCAGCGTCCGCCAGCGCTTTGCCACTCCGTTAAAACTCTGTGAATTCGTCAAATATTCATCTAGTTCTGCGAGTCTGAACAACGGAATCAGCCGGTTCATTCTCTTGCTTTTTTGCCGCTCCGGCTCTCCGCGAATTCCCCGCAATTCGATCAAGATCGTTTCCGGTTTCATATGAGATTTCGAGTTTGCGGCAGCACAGTGCGTCCTCTCCCCCAGTGGGCGCAGCAACAACAAACCCAGCTTCGAGAGGAAAAGAGAGGCCCAATGAACTTCCAGATCAAATCGGTTGCCGCTGTCATTCTGGCAACCAGCTTAGTTGCCTCAAACGCTTATGCCGAGGACGCAACGCCTCCTCCGGTTAAGAAACACGTCAAGAAGGAGAAGACTCCGCCGCCTCCTTCGGTCCAGGATCAGATCCAATCGCTTCGCCAGGATATGCAGCAACAGATCGACGGCCTCAAGTCCGATCTGGCGACGAAGGATGCGGAGCTGAAGAAGGCGCAGCAGGCAGCAGCAGATGCTCAGGCATCCGCCGATAAGGCAAACGCTGCAGCCTCGGCTGAGAACCAGGCGGTGACCGACAACGCCACTGCCGTAACGACGCTGAACACCACGGTCACCGATCTCAAGGCCAACCAGACCTCTCTGGCCACCACGGTGTCCGACGAGACCGCGAAGATCAAGAAGGATATCGCTAATCCGTCCGCCCTCCACTACAAGGGAATCACCATCACACCAGGAGGCTTCACGGCGGGTGAAACTGTTTACCGCAGCAAGGCCACCGGCGGCGATATTCCCACCGCATTCACCTCGATTCCTTATGAACAAGGCGAAGACTATCAGTTGAGCGAGTTCTTCGGCAGCGCCCGTCAGTCGCGCGTGAGCATGATGGCCGAAGGGCAAAACCAGCTGGGGCACGCTTCGCGGCTACTACGAGGCTGACTGGCTAGGCACCGGCATCACCTCGAACAACAACCAGTCGAACAGCTATGTGCTGCGGCAGCGCGTCATCTGGGGACAGGCGGAGACGAACAACCACTGGGCCTTCACCGGCGGCCAGCTCTGGTCGCTGGCTACTGAAGACAAGAAAGGCATCTCCAATTTCTCCGGCGACATCATGACGCCGCAGACCATAGACCCGAACTACGTCACGGGCTTTGTGTGGACGCGGCAATATGGCTTCCGGGTCACAAAGACCTTTAAGAATGCGGCCTTCGGCATCGCGGCTGAGAACCCACAGCTGCTCTACACCGCCTCCCTGGCCGGCAACACCCCCTATGCGGTCATCGGCAGCGCCGGCACCAACGGCGGCAACTACAACGCCGCCATCAGCACCTGCACCCCTTCCACCTCGATCGTCAACTACACCAACCAGGCTGAAAATACGTCGGGCGGCAACTTCAGTGACGTCGCAGTTCCGGTCTACAAGACGGTCAACGGCTGCTCCGACATCGCGACCCTCTCGTTCAACCAGGCGCCCGACATCATCGCCAAGCTCGCCGTCGATCCGGGCTGGGGCCACTTTGAAGTCCTCGGCATCGCCGGCTTCGCGCACGAGACCGTGTATCCCGGTGAAACCACCAACAGCAACCTTTATGGCGGTCTGACGGATATCGCGACCGGCACTGCGGTTGCTCCCAGCCTGACAACTGCCGGGCACTTCAATAACAGCATCGTCCTCGGCGGCATCGGCGCATCGCTCCGCGTTCCGGTCATTCCGAAGATCCTGACGGTTGGCGCCAAGGGACTCTATGGTCCGGGCATGGGACGTTACGGTGACTCGACGCTGGCCGATGTCACCACCAGTAGCGCGGGCACACTTTCTCCCATCCACAACGTCTCCGGCCTGGCTACGGTGGAAATCACCCCCACCCCACGCATGACCATCTACCTGAACTATGGCGGCGACTATGCGGGCCGCGATGACTGGGGTGTTGCCGGAACCACGACAACCCTCGGCGCACCGAGCGCGGACTTCTGCCCGACGACAGCGGGCGCCTTCCCGTGCACAACCGCACCAACGGCCGCCGATATTTTGGCGGGCGGCAAATGGGGCGGACACTGGGGCGCACCGAGCAACGCAGCAGTGGGCTATGGCTCGCGGCTGCTGAGCAACTCCGCCTGCAACGCTCTTTCGGCGCCGGGTTACAACGGCGGCGCATCGACGGGCTACGTCCCGGGCGGCTCCTGCGGCGCACAGAACCGCGACGTGCAGGAAATCACCGGCGGCTACTGGTATGACATCTACAAGGGCGACCACGGCCGCCTGCGTCAGGGCATCCAGTACGGCTACGCCGTGCGCGAAGGTTGGTCAGGCGCATCGGGCATCGGCGCCAAAGGCATCGATAACATGTTCTGGACCAGCTTCCGTTACTACCTCCCATAACTCCGATTCAATCGGATCCGGTTCAAAAAAGGGCAGCCCGAAAGGGCTGCCCTTTTCTTGCACCCTCAAGTGGGATAGTTACAGCAGAAAACTCAGAGCACGAGGCCACTCGTGCTATCGATAAATACCACTCTCTGAACAAAAAACGACATACGTGACAGTTATCACAGGCAGTCGTGTTTTAAGCGAACTACATTCCCGAGTAGAAACCCTTTCGGGAATAGGAAGAGTTCCCCGTGCGGCGCGCAGAAACCTCACAAGCGCGCGGCCGCCGGATTTGTGCGCCTGGACGGACTTGCTCGACTTTAAGCACAACTTCGCATCTTTTTGCGACTGGACTTTGCCTCGCTCCATTTGGGTTCGCATGCATGAAGAGAGGCCCTGTGAAACTCAATCTCAAATTAAGCTCCGCATTTATTTTGACAGCCGTTCTGGCTGTTCCATTCATTCACGCCCAAGACGCAAAGCCAGCGGTGAAGAAGCACGCATCGGCGAAGAAGGCCAAGACTCCTCCACCGCCAACGCTTGCGCAGCAGGTTGAAGCGCTTCGTCAGGCTCTCGCCACTCAAGGCACGCAGATCGACTCGCTCAAGACCAATCTGGCCGACAAAGATGCCCGCCTCAAGAAAGCCGAAGCCGCAGCAGCCGAAGCCCAGGCGTCCGCCGACAAGGCGCAGGCAGCCAACTCCAGCGAGCAGCAAGCTGAATCAGCCAATGCTGCAGCGGTCACAACGCTCTCGTCAACGGTGAACGATCTGAAGGCCAACCAGAGCTCGCTTGCCGCAACCGTTTCCGACGAGACCGCCAAAATCAAGAAAGCAATCGACTCGCCGAGCGTGCTTCACTACAAAGGAATCACGCTCACCCCTTACGGCTTCTTCAACGGAGAAGCTACCTACCGCACGCACGCAACCGGTGGCGAAGAGGCAACTCCCTGGAGCTCGATTCCTTACGAGCATGCCGACTCCTACTCCATGAGCGAGATGAACCTGACCGGCCGCCAGTCGCGCGTCGGCTTCATCGCCGAGGGCAAGGTTAAGTGGGGAACGATGCGCGCCTACATGGAAGGCGACTTCCTGGGTGTCGGCACAACTTCCAACGACAACCAGTCAACCAGCTACATCTTCCGCCAGCGCGTTGTCTCGGCTGAGGCCGAAACCAATAGTCACTGGGATATCGCCGGCGGACAGGGTTGGACCCTCGCCACTGAAGACAAGGTTGGGATTACGACCGCGCCTTCGAACAAGGCCCTGCCGACCATGATCGACCCCAATTATGTGGCCGGCCTGGTCTGGGCGCGTATGGGCTACTTCCGCCTGACGAAGAGCTTCCCGAAGGCGGCCTTCGCCGTCTCCGCTGAGAACCCGCAGCTCCTCTACACTGCGACTCTGGCCGGCAACACGCCCTATGCTGTTGTGGGCAGCGCAGGCTTGAGCGCCAGTCTGCTCAACCAGACCATCAGCGCCTGCTCGCCTTCGACATCCATCGTCAACTACACCAACCAGGCCGTGAACGTCTCCGGCGGCGCAACGGCCAACATTGCCGTGCCCGTCTACAAGACCGTCAACTCCTGCGCCAACCTGGCTAACATCTCCTTCAACAAGGCGCCCGACATTCTCGCCAAGGCAGCCTTCGATCCCGGCTTCGGCCACTATGAGATCTTCGGCATCGCCCGCACCTTCCACGAGACGATCTATCCCGGCGAAACCACCAACAGCAATCTCTACGGCGGTTTGAAAGACATCGTGAGCGGCCTGGTTGTCGCTCCCGCACTGACCACGGCCGATGCCTACTCGAGCAAGATCGATCTGGGCGGCCTGGGCGCCAGCATGCGGCTCCCCGTCGTCAAGGACAAGTTCACCTTCGGCGCCAAAGGGCTGTTCGGACCCGGCGTCGGACACTTCGGTGCTTCGACACTGTCTGACGCAACGTCCAATGTCAACGGCGCCCTGGTGCCGATTCACAACCTGTCAGGCCTACTGACCGCGGAAGTAACTCCAACCCCGCGCCTGCAGTTCTACTTCTACTACGGCGGCGACTATGCCGGCCGCGAGGACGAAGCCAACGCCTTGGCCACCACGCTCGCCGCACCCACTGCGGCGCAGAGCGCAGCCGGCGTATGGGGCGGAACGTGGAAGGCACCCACCGCCGCGGCACTGGGCTACGGCTCGCGTCTGCTTTCAAACTCAGCCTGCACCGCCAATGCCAACCCCGGATACAACGGAAGCTCCACCGGCTACTACGCTGGCGGATCCTGCGGCGCGCAAACACGCGACGTGCAGGAAGCCACCGGCGGCTACTGGTACGACCTCTACAAGGGTGACCGCGGCCGCCTCCGCCAGGGTCTCCAATACAGCTACGCGGTGCGTGAAGGATGGTCCGGCGCCTCTGGCATTGGCGCCAAGGGCATCGAGAACATGTTCTTCACAAGCCTCCGATACTTCCTGCCGTAAGCAACCCCCGGGGCAGGAGTAAACAAAAAGGCAGTCCTCTTGAGGACTGCCTTTTTGTATTGTCGCCTTAGCTTAGCGCGGCAGGGTCTCCAGTACGAACGAAAGAGAAGTCTGCCACGCGGGCATCTTCACCCCGAATGCTTCTTCAAGGCGCGCGCAGGAGAGTCGCGAGTTCGATGGCCTCTTTGCCGGCCGAGGAAATTGGCTGGTCGGGATGGGAATCAACTTCGGGTGCGGCGCTCCTGACTCCCTGAATGTCTTGCTGAGAAACTCCTCGGCAAATCCAAACCACGTGGTTGCTCCCGCACAAGTCAGGTGATAGAGACCTCCCCGGCCCAGAAGACCTTTGTCCGGAAAGAATCTGCCCGAGAATGTGAGCCGTCGTCTGCGCAATACACTCACTCGATGTGGGCGCGCCGGTTTGATCATTCACGATGCGCAACTCCGGCTTTTCCTTGGCGAGTCGCAGCATAGTGAGCAAGAAGTTGGTTCCGCGCGCGGCGTAGACCCAGGATGTGCGCAAGATCAGAGAGTCGCCGCCCACGGCCGCGATTGCCTTCTCGCCGCCAAGTTTGGATTTTCCATATTCATTGAGCGGGTTGGTCGCGTCGGACTCGACGTACAATCCATCCTTGCTTCCATCAAAAACATAGTCGGTCGAGTAGTGGACCAGCAGCGAGCCGATTCGCTTGGATTCTTCGGCGAGCACGCCAGGCGCCATCGCATTGATGGCCCACGCCGCCTCCGGCTCCGACTCAGCCTTGTCGACGGCCGTATAGGCCGCGGCGTTGACGATGATCGACGGCTCAAAGTCGCGGATTGCTTGACGGATTGCGTCCGGGTTGGCGAAGTCCACTTCGCTTGATCCAACCGTCTTGACCGCGCCAAGGCAGGAAAGCTTGTGACTGAGCTCCCACCCCAACTGGCCAGAACGGCCAAAAACCAGCAATCGCGTCATGCGCACCCTTAAGGAACGACTCTAATCGGGGCAATCCGTTCCCGCAAGAGGAAGTCCGAGCGCGAGGAGTTTTGCTGATGCGGCAAACTGCGGCCCTCAACTCGTCAGAAGCTCAAGGTCTGCAGCATCCACCTGAACGGCGGCATGCTGATTGATGAGTTGCAGGGTGAGCACAAAGCGGTCAATCCCACTGCGCCTTACAAGAGTCCCTTGAATCCCCTGCATCATGCCGCTCTTCACCCGCACCCTCTCGCCAATCACCAGGTCGTGAAATGGCTCAACGCGCCTGCCGCTCAATCCCGTACGAAGAAGCTGGATATCCCCGTCGGCCACCGCCGCACATTCCTTGCCGCTGCCCACGATCTGCAACACGCCGGGAGATTCGAGGACTCGCGCGCGCTCGCGAGCATGAATATGCACGAAGAGATAGGTCGGGAAGAGCGGCAAGATGGTTTTGACACGCTGGCGGTTCTTCCAGATCCGAACGGTCTCATACGTGGGAAGGAACGACTCGATATTGCGGATATCGAGATGGCGCACCACGGACTTCTCATTCTGAGGCAGCGTGAAGACTGCGTACCAGCGTCGTTCCAACTCCTGCTGCGCCACGCAGCAATTCCAAAGCGACGTGCTCTCCACTGAAAAGTGTGTTGTGCCCGAATTCATACCTGGATTCATGCCGAAATTTCCGCCTCGTCAAGCCATTTCTCTCTGGAACCGGGTGATGCTCTGAGAGTAAGCTGCACCGTGACTTGGTGAAAGCGGCAAGATGCGACGAATCGCGCCATATGACGCCAGCTTCAGTGGGCGCTCACAGCAACTGCCGCGCTTGTGGCAATGCGCCGCTACATCGCCTGCGCAACCAACTTGAGTGCACCCACTCGATGGGTTGGCTGACTCGATCCAATCTTGTGCAGAAGGGCGTCAAAGCGAGGTTCGCCCCGCAAGCGCGCGAGCAGCGGATCGGATCCGAACCCGACACTCCAGATCGAACCCTCCTCGAAGGCAATCTCAAGCCAACGCAGCGCCGCTTGCTTGTCGCCCAGGCCGATATGGATCAGGGCAATGCCATACGCGTTGCTCTTGGTATTCGGCGCGCCTGGGTTGCTGATCGCGTCCCGAAGTCTTCTCGCTTTGTTCAACTGCCCGTCGACGGCATAGGCATACCCCAGAACGCCCTGAAGGATTCGGTCGTGACGACTCTCTTCGGCCAGCTCTTCAATGCGCTCGATCGCGAACACAGGGTCACCTGTCTGCAACAGCGCGATCGACTCAACGATCGCGATGAATGCGCCGCCTCCACCGGTCATGCGCACTTGACCGAGCCAATCGAGGGCAGCGCTGACTTCGCCTGACAGATACTGGCACCAGCAAACCAGAGCCCCCAGAGCAGGAACGAGCACGTTTTGCTGCCAGGCTTTCCAGGCCCACTCCGAGGCGCGCCCCGGGTCGCCTTCAGAAACCTGAAGCAGAGCCATGCCGCCCATCGCGAACGAGCTTCGCGGCTGATGTTTGAGCACCCATTCGAAACCCTGCTTTGCCTGCAGCCACTTATGCTCGTACATCAGATCGAGCCACGCCGCGCAACAATGAGTCTGGGGATCAGTGGGATCGATCTGCCGTGCCAGGCGAAGGGCCTCAAGAGCTGAGGGGAAAGCAACGGCGCCATCCAAAACACCCTGCAAAACTGCCGAGATCATTGCATTGGCGAGTCCGGTCAAGGCGCGTGCGTTGCCTGGATCCTGATCGATGGCTTTGCGGTAGAGCAGGATGATCGCATTCAAATTCTGCTCCGAGCGCGCCTCCCACATCTGCTGAGCGCGGCTGGTAAGTTCGAGAGATTGGGCGCGCGTTCCGCCCAGTGCAACATCCGTGGACGCATGGAAGCGCTCAGGCTCATCGTAAAAACCAATCAGCCACTGATCAATTTCTTCTGCAAAGGCAAAGACAGACCCTTTGGCGCCGCCCAGGTGATGCACAGGCAACGCGTTGCATGCGTGCCAACGCTGCACAGTGCGCGGGCTCCGTTCTAAGTACTGAGCGATCGACTTCCAGGAATCCAAACGCATCTTCGGCATGATTTCTCAAGCCCCTTCGAGAGACCGAATCGATGCAGATCGTTGGGATTGGGCATAAGTTGGCCCGAAGAATAGGAGGCGGTGCGTGCCTTGTCTTGAAGGAGACACTTACACCCGAATAGGAAGACTATAGTGGAAGGCGCCATTGAACGGCAACGCCGGTTTTGTTCTTTATTTCCGCATTGCAGTTCGCTCGGGGCGAGTGGACAATGGCTGTAAGTGCTTCATGACAAAAAGCCGAAAACATTCTAACTCTCGGCGCGACGCGTTGCGTGACGAATCCCTTAGATAGACCTAGGTAACTTAGAGGCGCGCTCTTTTCTTCTATTCGTGATCTCGATCACTTAATGAAGTGGCTGGCTCACCGGTTTGCTCAAAGTGCCATGCCGGATAACTCGCGCCCCGAGGCCAGTGCGCCCGGATTGCGATGCGGGCTTGCATTTCGCTTGTCGCAGGGCCTGTTCGATGACCTGCAGAGCTTGCGAGCATCCCGTGTGAGCTGGTAGACGAAAGATCCATGGAACGTTCGTTGAGGTCAGCGTCCTGTCGTCCGAAAGCGCGATCACGGGCACGAACATCTTGAGCGCTAACTGCTCGGCAAGGTGAGCTGCATCACGGTCCAGAGCAAGGATAGCCACCCCATGTCCGTCTGTGAGTGCATTGACCAGGTCCGTCGAAGCCGCGCCCCAATTCTGTTGTGCCGCGACTGGGATCAGCCTCAAAAATTGCCCGCGGGTGCGCGCGCCCTCCAATACTGCCTGCATCTCTTGAGAACGCGCGATCTCATCCGCATGGGCGCCAAAAATCACAATAGGCACCGGTCCCGTAACTGCGCCGGCGTCCCTCGGGCCAGGCAGACCCACTCCGTCCTCACCGACGCGTGCATAGGGCAGGTTCGAGCTACCCGGCAGGTCCGAGGCGCTGGTTGGTTGGGCGGCCTGGTTGACCTTCGTAGCAGTCGGGACAGTCGTCCCAATGGGCGTCCTCTCCATGCTTGCCGGGCGATAAGTGATCGCACCATCGTGAACGGTCCCCAGAAAGAGGGGCGCGACGTTCTTCTGGTTGGGATCGAAGATCATGTGCCCGGTCACGCCATCGTATTGCTCGATGTCGGCGAGGGCATCGTGAATCCGCGCGCGATTCAGGCCAGCCTTGCAAATGGAATCTAGCAGCGCATTCATGGCGTCAAAGGCCAGTGATGCGAACTGCTCGGGCTTTTCGTGGAAGCGGGCTTCAAAGCGTCGATTGAAATCAATCCATTGTGGATCGTCCCGTGTTGGGTCGTAGGGAAAGACCGCCTCAAAACCTTCCGCCGCGGGTCCGGCCTCCGCAAGCAATTCAGGGCCCAGCGTGCGATATCCACCAAAGACGCGCTGCTTCATCCCGAGCGCCCTCATCTGCTTGAGGATTTGCGCGGCGGGGATTTCGTCGGCCCACAGCACGATCGCATCAGCGCGAGACGACTGAATGACTCTGAGCTGCTTGCTGAAGTCCGAGTCGCCGGGCAGAAACTTCTGCTCGATGACAACCGGGCGGCCAAGCCGTCGCGCCGCATCGCGAAACTTCATGACGCCGAAGCGGCCATAGCGATTGTTGACGCGCAGAATGGCGACGCGCTTGAAGCCCAATTCCGAGTAAATGTGACGGGCCAGAGTCAGGTCCTGCACCCGGTCATCCTGCAGGTCGGTAAAGTACCAGGGAATGTAGGTCTCGGGAATCGTCGGATCGGTCGATGCCGAGTTGACGATGGGAATCTCGGCGCGCAGCGCAACACGCAACGCGATGTGGGTCGACTCCGAGCTGATCGAACCGAAAATCGCCCAGTCCTGATCGTCATAAACCATCTTCACGACTTCGTTCGACGCCGAGCCCCAGATCGCGGGGTCCGTTGGGCGGTCCTCGCCATAAACAGCCTTGGCCTGCCAATTGTCGTAGTCGTTGTGAAGCATAAGCTTGAAGGGCTTGCCGCCATAACCGCCGCGTGCATTGGCTTCATCCACGGCCATCTGCGCGCCGTTGAGCATGCGCTGACCGAAGACCGAGTCAGGATTGTGCTCAATGGGCCCGAAGAAGCCGATGCGGACTTCCGAGACATCTTTCGGATCGGGAATGTCGCGCCCCGCTCCGGAATAGATATTGTGGGCGCACATAGTTCACATCGTAGGGAGCGGCAAATTTGGAATAGGGCTTAAGTCGGTCCGGCTCACCCGCATAGGGTGCAACGACGCGGTCTTTGGGAGGGCCTGGCGGGTGCGACGCCACACTCACAGATTTTTGCCGGTGGGTCTTGGGCCGCAACGCTGGATGCGGCCCACATTGCGGTTGCCAGAAGGCAGAAACTTCTGCCCAACCCTCCTTACGCATGACTTGCTACCCCTTGCTTTGGTGCCTTTTCATTCCGGAACATGGCGATGGCTTCAATCTCAATGAGCAGTTCAGGGCGGCAGAGATGCGCCTGGATGCCGGTGGAGGCAGGCAGCGGATCGAGGCCCTGCTCCTTGAAAAACTTGGTGCGCTCAAGGTTGAACACGTCGTAGTCGCGGTCGATGTCGCGCAGGTAGCAACTGGTGCGAACGATGTCATGCCAGGTGGCACCCTCGCTCTTGAGCAAGCCGGTGATGTTGTCGAAGGTCCGGCGCAACTGCGCGGGGAAATCGCCAATGTGAACGCTGACGCCATTCTCATCGATTGAGGCGGTGCCCGAGATCAGCAGGATTGTGACTTCGCCAATGTCAATGCGCATGCCGCGCGAAAACGAGCTGGGCTTGGCGTAGGCGTAGGCTTCGTTGAGCACGCCGTGATTGGTCATAGCGCGCTTTTGAATGGGCGCGTGCGCGATGGTCTCCAGAATATCTGCGAATGAATTCATTGCCGTTTTGGCTCCTTGATTATCCTTTGTCTGATTCCATGGCTCAACCCCTTGGCCGTCGCGACCCAAATGTCGTCGCCATGAAAGTCGATGCCGAGAATGTAATTGTGGGCCGGCGCGGTCGTGACTGCCACCGGTGTTACCTTCCCTTGCGCGTCGCGCACCGTCATCTCCGGGCTTACCCGTCCTTCAGCGACGGGCGATAGACAGCCCAGTTCACTCCGTCGAAGTACGCCAGGCCCTTGTCCGTGCCGAACCAGGCGCGATTTGCCGTCCACGCCCTTGATGAATTGGTAAAGTTCGAGGGAAGCCCGCTGTCTTTTGTCAGAAAATTGTGCCAGTAGCGACCATCGTACCGGCTGTCGCCAAAATATGTGGCGGCCCAGACAATATTGTCCACGTAACTGACCGATGTGACAATCTCGTGGATCAACCCCTGATCCTTGAACAGCACCATCTCGTTTTCGCCGTCGGGATCGTCGTAGTGTCCCAGCGGCCGGTCTTCTGGTCCAATTCTAGAACCCCGCTTCCCCAGACTGCGTAGTAGACCTTTGTCGGCGTGGCCGAGACACCGTAAACCCAGATCTCCTCCATGGGAGTATTGCGTTCGTTGTAGAGGGTCCATCGTCCGGAGGGAGATCGAGCAGGCAGGCGCCAGCCGCGGTGGCCACCCAGACATTCTCGCCCTCCACCGAGACGCCGTAGACGACGTCGTTACTGAGGCCGGAATTGAGCTGCGTATAGGTGTCAATTCGTCCGCCCGAGACGCGGCTCAGACCACCCATTGTGCCGGCCCAGAGGTCCCCTGTGTTCTTGTCGAGCGCCAGGGAGAGCACGGCGCGATGCGCCAGGCCATCGGCGGTGGTATAGGTCTTCCAGGCGTGGTTTTGATAAAGGGCGAGGCCATTTTCGGTCCCGGCCCAGATGCGATCCCCATCCACCAGAACCGAGAAGACATGGTTGTCCGGAAGCCCGTTCGCGGTGGTGAAGTTCTCAAATCTGAACCTGGGCACCTGCGGTGCGGCAGACGCGGCTTGCGCCGCATGGGCTTTTTGGACGACCTTGGCGACGGGCGTCTGCACTGCGGCGACCGCGACCGCCGCAGTGAGAAGAAAGCCGGAGAGGAAAAGCAATTTCTTCATCGCGTCCTCAAGTATTCGACCAGGTCGTTGAGCTCATCTTTGGTGAGATCGTTGGTGCGGCCGTGTTTGTCCTGGGGGTTGAAGATGGTCCAGATCTCTTCGAGAGTGCGCGCCGAACCATCGTGCAGATACGGAGCGGTAAGAGCGATGTTCGTGAGCTGCGGCGTGTCGAGCAGACCAGTGTTGTCCGTCGCCTTCCGTGTCCCAACATCGAAGGATTTCTGGCTCGTTCCCTTTGGTCCGCTATGGCAAAAAACACAGCGATTCATCTCCGGGATCGGTTTGCCGAACTTATCTTGTGCGCGCTCAAAGATCGCCTTGCCCCTTTCCTGGGCGGGCGTGAGTTCGCGCGTCGTAGCGATCCACCGATTCGGCCGCGATGGAAGGCTCAGCACGTAAAGGCTCAGATCGGCGAGCGTGCGGTTGTCCCATTGCTCAGACCGCCAGAAGTATTTCTCAGTCCGCGGGCCGCATTCCGTGGGAATGTTAGGATTTCCGCCATTCCACTTATAAGGCTCTGTTCCTCGCAGATCTTCGATCAGGCGATTGTCGACGACGTCGCGGCCAAAGCCGTCGGGCTCAAGGTCCCATGTAAGGCCGTCGAACGTCGAATCAATGTGGCAGGTGGCGCAGGCAATCTGTCCCTGAAACGACTGGCGTGCCGAATAAAAAGTCTGCTCGCCACGACGCAGCGCAGTCACCTCGTGAGGGCTGTCGAGTTGGATGGTGCGGACCACGCGATTGGTCCGCGTATCGATGACGCTGATGGTGTCGTCGAGCCGGTTGGCAATGTAGAGGGTTCGCCCGTCCCGCGTGAGAGCTAGACCCCGAGGATTAAGTCCCACAGGAATCCGCGCAACAACGTAGTTGGCGCTGGCTGAGAGATCGTTTACGAACGAGCCCGGATGCGTGCGAATGAAGCGCAAGAGGCGTGGCAAATCGATGACAACCACCGACTCAGAACCGCCGCATGGTGACATAAATGCGCGATTTGTCCGGAGCAATCGCAACGCCGAACGGCTGCGATGCGTAGCGCTCCATTTCGTCTAGCGGGATTTCAACCGGCTGGCCCACATCGGCGCCGAACAAGGTCAGCGTGTCTTCAAAGGCGCCGCCATGCTCGAGGTGCGCAAGGGGGACAAGATTCTTGGGATGGTATTCAGCGACGACGCCGAGGCGACCGTCCGCTGTCAGGACGGAATGGAAAGCCCCCGCTACGGAGTGAAGCGGAATGCGGTCAATCACCGTCGCCCTCCGTGCGTCGAGGACCGTGATCTCCGACTCGGGAACCGTGCGATTGCCCTCGAGCGTTGGCTTTGGGGAGGGATTGGGATAGACGTGCGTGGCGTAGAGGAATCGGCCATCGGGCGAAGCCGTGAGGTAGCTGCCGCCGCGGCCTGCGGCAAGGTGCTTCTCCACGGATCCATCGCGCGGATTCAGCACCGCTACATCGCTCGAGATGCGGTTGGCTACGAAAAGATGTTTGCCCTGCCTGTCTTCGACGACGCTCGAGGGCTCGGCCCCCACGGGCCACGTGGCCGCGACTTCGAGAGTCTTAGTGTCGATCACGGACAGCGTATCGTCCCAGGAGTTCGTCACGAAGAGCCTGGAGTTGTCCGGCGAGAGGGATATGCCGCGCGGAACAGCTCCGACTGAGATGGTCTTGATGGTCTTGAAGCCCGAAGCGTCCAGCACGCGCACTTCTTCGCTTTGCTGGCACAGCACATAGAGGCGGGTCGCGTCAGGCGAGAGAACCAGTTCAAGCGGCGACGCGTAATGATCAGAAGCGTGCGCCTCCGCGTTGAGGCCGCGCGAAAGCATGCAAACGACTGCGAGGCACAGAGCTGCGATTCTCACTTGGCCGCCTCGGTCGCTGTTTCTTTGACGAGAAGAATTCGATCGACGTCCAGATTCTTCGAGCGTCTGTTCACGGCCGCTCGGCCAATGCACGATGATTTTGTCGATCTTTGAGGCCGCGCCCAGACCGAAGTGCAGTCGGCCATCGTTTTGCGAGAGATAACCGGAAGAAGCAACGCGCTCCTCAGTCCATCGCCTGCCGCCTGCATCAACTTCAACGCGCGCGCCAATGCCGTCACGATTGCTCTTTGTGCCCTCGAGTTTCAACTCGATCCAATGACCGGTGTGCGTGGAAACGTTACGCAGCAGCGTGCCTTTCGCGCCGAGATTCACGACATAGGCATCGATTTTCCCGTCATTGTCGTAGTCCGCAAAACAGGCGCCACGCGCGGTGGTGCGCGTGCTGAGCACGGCGCCTCCCTGGCGGGAGACATCCGCAAATTTTCCTTCTCCCAAGCCGCGAAACAGCGTGTGCTCCTGCGGTATGAGATGAATGAGGCCGCCGTGAAAGATGAGAATGTCGGCAAAGCCGTCGTTGTCGAAGTCGTAGATCCCTGTGCCCCAGCTTACGTACTGCGCATTGGTCTGCGAGATTCCGTTCGTGGCTCCGACATCTTCGAATCCTTGCTTGCCCATGTTGCGGAGAAAGCGGTTGTAATGGCCATCGGTGACCCACAGATCGAGCATGCCGCGGCCTTCAAAGTCGGCGAAAACCGGCCCCATGGACGACGTTGACTCGCCATTTTGTCCGAATGCTGTGCCGGTATCGCCTGCGACTTCCTCGAACGTTCCATCATGCTTGTTGCGAAACAGGAAGTTCTCAGTGCGATCGTTGGCGACGTAGATGTCGTCCCATCCATCGTTGTCGAAATCAGCCGCAGTGACGCCCATGGTGCGGCCCACGAAAGCGCCGATGCCGGATTTTTCCGTGACATCGGTAAACGTCCCGTCGCAGTTATTGTGGAAGAGCTTGTTGGTTTCGCCCTCGTAGTCGAGAGGCCCGGGATAGTTGTCGGGCGCATAGTAGGCGCGGTATTTCGGATCGAACTTGACGTAGCGACCCACGAACAAATCGAGGCAGCCGTCCTTGTCGTAGTCGAGCCACGTCGAGCTGATGGCCCAGCCATCGACCTTGATTCCAGCCTTTTCTGTGAAGTCGGTAAAGTGCCCGTTGCCGTCATTGTGATAGAGAACGACCTTGCCGTAGCCGGTGACGAGCAGGTCTTCGTGGCCGTCGTTGTCGTAGTCGGCCGCGGCAACGGCGACTGCGTACATGTCGGGATTCAGGCCAGCCTTCTCGGTCACATCCGTGAATTGGCCGTTGCCGTCGTTGCGATAGAGATGATTGTGCGGCGCCGGGACCGGCTTCTCCTTGAGCGGGAACGGATGCATCGAGTCGTCGAGCGGCTTGCCGTTCACCACGTAGAGCGACGGCAGCCCGGAGTTGTCGAAGTCGAACCACACGCAGCCGGCGCCCGTTCCCTCAAGCAGCGAGCCGAGTTGGCGCGATCCGAAGCTGTGCGTGAAGTTGATGCCGGCCGCGTCGCTCGCATCGTCAAAGCGAATCTCAGGCGTGAGCATTGCAGCAGCGCTGGATGGTGGCTTTTCACGCAGTCACGCTGGATTGCGCGCGCGCCGAGTCGTGTGCACAAGCAAATCCAACTGCAACAAGTACGAGGGCGGTCAGCTTCATCGACCGCCTCCGCTAACCTGGTTGTTGGCGGCCGGTAACTTCCCACTGAGATCGACAGGCGTCGTCGTGCGCAGCAGCACAGCAGGCACTCTGTTTTCTGAGGACCGCTCGGGTCCCGTGTGGCACCCGACGCAATAGCGCTGCTCGCCGCGACGAATCCAAAACCATCCCTGCTCCTGGCGCAGCACATCGCCCCTACCATCGAGCAAGGCAAATCGTATGGGACGATCGGCAGGAGTGCTGACAAAAAACGAGCCGTCCGCTTCGACGGTCGCCGCGCCCTGCGAGACCACATGACCGCTCCCGTCCATCGATTCGAGCCGAACCTGCACCGGAGCTTCTCGCAGGTCGCCGAGGCGCGACTGACGCGCGTCAAGGGCCAGGAGGTTGGCGAAGGTCCAATCGTGGAGGCCCGATGGATGGCGATGCGGACGAGAGCGCGGCACGACGAGAACAGGATCGACAAGGTCGTTGGCCGGATCGGTGAAGACCTTCTGCAGGGACGTCGCGCCGGGCTTGATTTGCTTGAGCGCGTAGTGCCCAGCTGGTGCCGTTCTGGCACTCAACAGCCACGCTCCAGAAGGCGCCTCAGCCGGGGAGCCTGCGAAGTCGGCGGGCGGAGCAGGAACGGGCACAGCGTGCGCAAGAGGCGAGGTAAAGCGGGCAAGTGTGCGGCCTTGTGAAAAGACGACATCGCCAGAGGCGAGCTGCTTGCCGCCCCAGCGCGCCGTCCCGTGATCGCAGCGATACGACTCCACCCCGCTGCCATCGGAATAGACGAGGAAGAGCTCCGGCGTCGATCCAGTGCCAAGCGGGTATCCCGATTCGAAAAGAATCGCGCCCGTCCAGAAGAACGTCAGACGGAATCGCGCTGGCTCGAATGTATGAGAGAGGTGCGATGGCGTCGCCGGCATCCTCAGGAATGGGCGCCTGCATGGAAGGCGCGGTCTTGCCGGCAACTTCAAGCTGGAAGCCGCTCGCGGTATGAAGCGCAAAAACAAATTGACCAGCGGGCAGATACATGGGACGAATCGCATCGCCGGGCTGCGCGATGAGGCGCCGCAGCGAATGATCCTTCAGCGAGAACTCCCAGATTTGCCACGGATCGTCTTTGCTTTTCTTCCCCGAGAACAGAACCCTTGACGCGTCGAAGGACACATTGGCATCGGCGGTCGCAGCAAAATCCGGGACGAGACGTTCCGCCTTGCCGGCTTGAATCAGGAGCAATTGGGCTCCCTGCGGAAAGCGTTCGCCACCGTGCAGTGCCGCAAGCGGCTCATACGTGGGCGCCGCGGTCACAATAATTTGTGCGTCGGACAATGCCGCGTTCACCCGCGACGCAAACTGCGCGAACGCGTTGAGGCTCATGCATGCCGCAAAAAGAGAAGCGAAGATGAACCGCGCGACCCGCAGCCTCATCCCATCGCCTCCATCGCTTCGGCTGGACGCACTAGAGTTAGCTGGGCGCGAAGTTCAAGCCAGGGCTGCAGATCCTTCATCATCCCATCGAATCCGGCGAAGTCGAGCGACTGCTCGCCATCACTCCATGCCTTATCGGGGTTGGGATGAACCTCGACAAGAAGGCCATCCGCGCCGGCAGCCACAGCAATGCGCGCCAGTGCAGGCACCAGGTCGCGATGGCCCGCCGCGTGGCTGGGATCGGCAATCACGGGCAGATGCGAGATTTGCTTGAGCAGCGCGATGGCCGCGACATCAAACGTGTTGCGCATCGCAGTCTCAAAGGTGCGAATGCCGCGCTCGCAAAGAATCACGTTGCGGATTCCCGTTGTCGAGAATGAGCTGCGCGCGACACAAACCAATCCGCAATCGTCGCCGCCATGCCGCGCTTCAGCAAGACTGGCCGGCCCGAGCGCGCCGCCGCTTCAAGCAGCGCATAGTTCTCCATGTTGCGCGTGCCAATCTGCAGAATGTCCGCGTATTCAGCCACCAAATCGACGTCCGCCTCCGACATCACCTCGGTGACGATGGCGAGCCCACTCTCCTCGCGAGCGCGCGCGAGCATCTTGAGCCCCTCAAGACCGTGACCTTGAAACGCATACGGCGAACTGCGCGGCTTGAAAGCGCCGCCACGCAGGATGCGCGCACCCGCTCGGCGCACGTGGTTTGCTGTTGCCATCAATTGAAATTCAGATTCGACGGAACACGGCCCCGCCATGGTCACAAACTCGCCGCCGCCAATCTCGAGGTCCAGCACCGAAATGACCGTCTGTTCGCGGCGATCGGACTTGAGCACGTCCGGGGTACTCGCGAACTTTTTAAGCCACGTGCTTTGCATCGGTCCGATCCTATCCAGAAGGCTCAGACTATGCGCGGTCGCGCAAAGCACCCTCAATCGAAGGGTGGAATTGAGAGTGGGTGAACACTGATGTGTGATGGGGAACACACGAGTCGAGGTGCTGGACGGAGTCTGAGTCTCGGCTAGCCAACAACCAAAGGCGGAGGGCGATAGCCGAAAGCTGCATCAACGACTGCCGCAACCGCTAAGGCGGCTTCATCGTCAAAAGGACGCGCCACAATTTGCACGCCGATGGGAAGTCCCTCGGGCGAGGTACCAACAGGAACGACGGCGGCGGGACTGGCAAGCACGTTAAACCACTGGGTGAAACGCATCACGTCGAGATAGTCGACGGTGCGGCCCTCAATCATCCACGATCGCTCTCCGTGACGGAATGCAGGGATGCTGGCCACGGGGCACAGCAGGATCGGAAAACTCTTTATCTCCTCGAGCGTTTGCGCGCGCACAAGATCGAGTTGTGCCCAGGCGTCGAGCAGTTGCGCTGCGGAGAGCGGAGCCGCGGCGGCAGCGAGGGAGAGAAACTCCCGGAAGATGGGGCTCAGTTCGTCTTCTCTGCCGCGAATCGCGGGCGCGTAAAACATGGCCCCGCATTGCACAAAAAACTTGTGCCACAGCTTGCGCAGCAGCTCAAGCGTGGAAGGCCGGAACGGCTCGACGCGGAAGCCTGCGTCGCGCAATGCTTCCGCAGCGGCCTGCACGGCTGCCCGTGTTTCCGCGTGACCGGGACCAGGCCGTCGTCCTCAAAGAACCCGATTGTGTTTGCGCGCAGTTCATCGAGAGATGGCTTCGCGGAGACGCCACGGGCGGACTGGCCGGGTCGCCGGGGTCCTGGCCTTGCAGCGCACGAAACAGCAGCGACACATCGGCGATGGTGCGCGCCATGGGCCCGATAGCGCCGAGAATCGAGAACGGCCCGACACACGGCGGCAGATGGCCGCGGCCTGGAATGCGTCCGGGCGTGGGCTTGAGCGAGCAGATCCCCGTGAAATGCGCAGGCAGGCGAACCGAGCCGCCACTATCGCTGCCAAGGCCTGCAGCGGAGAGTCCGGCCGCGATCGCCGCCGACTCGCCACCACTGGAGCCGCCCGGCGATGCGCGTCAAGATCCCATGGATTGCGAGTCTGGCCATGGAGCAGATTGTCCGTCTCGTAGGCCATGAGAAATTCGGGACAGTTGGTCGTGCCCAGAATCAGCGCGCCCGCAGCGCGAAGGCGCGCCACCACGACCGCATCCTCGCGCGGAACGTCGCCTTTGTGAAGCAGGCTGCCGATCTCGCACTTGAATCCCGCCGTCGCAATCGAAGACTTCACCGTGACGGGCAAGCCGAAGAGCGCGCCGCGCTCAGACCGCGGGGCGGCATCCATCGCGCGTGCCTCGCATGCGCACACGAGCTCCGCATCAAAGTCAACCAGCGCGTTCAGCGTCGGATTGAGCCGCTCGATCTGGCGGATGTGGGCTTCAGCCAATTCGGCGACGGAAAGCTTGCCGGAGCGCAACAGCTCGAGTTGACGAACCGCCGGCTCGAGCACCAGATCGCTCATTGCTGCGCGGCCTCAGCGGCGGAGACCGGCAGATCGTCCGCAGGCGTGGACGTGCAGCGTACGGTAATCGAAACGATACGACCGCACCGGATTCGCCCGAGTCGAAGCGGTCGTTCCAGTTCAACTGGTATTCGAGCGCAGCCGGATCGTCGGGGAATTTTTCGCTCGCCGGATAGGGATATCTGCTCATCCCATGAAACGGCAGTTGCGCAACGGTGAAGGGCGACGCATCCCACCAGTCCATGTCCTTGACGTAGCCGTTGGCGTAAAAGAAGTAGTCGCGCTTCCAGTGCGCAGGCAGCGCAGGAAGCGGCGCGCGTGTCGAACTCCGCGGCAATCTCTTCGCCGCTGCCGAAGATGACGAACCGGTCGTCGATGCTCTTGAGCAGCGGCGTGACGTCGCCGATGCGCGTGTAGTTGCCGCGCTGCCGCTGAAATGGCCCAGTCAGGCTGACGCGGTCGTAATCGTAGTCGAGATCGCCGGGGCTCGCGCCTTCAATCTGTTTCGGGTAGCCGCGGAAGTGCAGAGTAGCGGAGGCCAGCGGGATTTCGGTCGATCGGGCTTGCGCATCAGGCGTGGTTGTCGATGAGCACCTGGTCCCAGTAAATCTCAAGGTTCGAGACCAGGCGAATGCGCCGCGCGCCCGCGGGCAGTTTGCCGGTAAGGTCGACGACGATCGTGCGCTCGAGTCCGGCGGGAAATCCCACATCATCGGCGATGCGCTTCCAGGATCCATCTGCGAGTTGCGCCTCTGCGTAGGGTGAGATCGGCTTGATCCCAGCCTGCCATGCGCCATAGAGCGACGTGGCGCTGAAGTAGTTGACATAGCCGGTCATCAACAGCTTGAGCGGCGTGATCAGCGCGAACGTCGCCAAGATCAAGCGTCAGCGAATGCGTATTCGCGAAACCGTCATAGGCCGTAGGCGTGAAGCCGCTCGCAAAGACGTGATCGCGGCGCGTGACTGCATCGAGCACATCGCGGCCTTCGCCATCCCACGCGCCGTGAGGAATGCGGGCATTTGACGTTGCGACGACGCGCCCCGAAGCGAAAGGCGGATCGTCGAGGAAGCGCTCGTCGGGATTGACTTCAACGTCTTCTGGATGGTCGACGGCTACGAGGCGGAGCTGGTCAATGTAGTTGACCTCTTCCATAGGCTCGATAAAACGCAGACTCAGCTTGCCGTCGACCAGCGCGACAGATGCGCCATCGACCTTGATCCACTCGCCGGGATTGGGAATGTTGCGCCGCTCCGGTGTGAACCAATGGCCCACCACACCCGCGCCGATGACGTCGGTGACCAGTTTGTATTTGTGACCGTCCCACGCAAAAAGAACCGGGCAGGAACTGCCGCGGCGATCGGCCTCTTTCATGGCCACAACGCGGGTTTGGGGCAGATCGATCTCATCCTGCAGAACGCCGGTGGGCCACAGAATGCGCAGCAGGTCGATGCCATCCGCGTCGCCCAGGCCAGCGAGAATCTGCGGCGCGGATTGCGTCTGGTAGCCAGAGGCGCCCGCCAGTTCCCACTTCTGCCAATACCCGCCGGCGAAGATCTCGACCTTCGCGCCGATGGCCGTTTTATTGTCCGCAAGCCCGGTGAGATCGAGGCGAACAAAGTGATTCTTGTTGGCGCCGACATTGCGCAGAACCACCGGAGCCGCATTCACCTGCGTGACGATCAGATCAGCCGCGCCATCGTTGTCGAGGTCCGTCGCAATCAGCCCGCGTGGCTCGTGAAGCTTGAGCCCATCGAGGCCGAGGGCGCGGCTCACGTCTTCAAAGCTGCCGTCGCCCCGATTGCGCCAGACGCGCAGTTGCAGACCGGCCTTCGTTTCGACAATCGCCGCCAGATCGATCCAGCCGTCGTTGTCAATATCGATCGGGGTCACACCCCAGCCACGCAGTATGTCACTCGTATTCGGAAGGTCAACGCGCTCAAAGCGACGTCCGATGTTGTCTTTGCAGGCGACATTGCGCCAGAGGCTGATGCCGGGCGCGGCAAAGTGGGTCACGGCGATATCCATCCAGGAATCTTTGTTGAAGTCGAGAACCGCAATGCCAGCTGTTGGGGGCAGATTTGCGCCCTCATACACAGGCTGCGTCGGATACTTCCCTTCCCGCGGGTTGACATAGATCAGCGGCGCGGGACTGTCGCCGGTCACCGCAATATCGACCGCGCGGTCGTTGTTGAAGTCGGTAAGAATGGCGGCGTTGCTTTGGCCGCCGCCGCCAAGGCCGGTGGGCTCGGTCCACTCTGTGAAGGTTTTATTGCCGTTGTTCCGCCAGAGCACATTGGCCGCACGGCCCGCCTGAATTGACGAGCCGGTCAGAAACAAATCCAAGTCGCCATCGTGGTCATAGTCGACGAATGTAATCCCCGTCGGACGATTGCGCTGCACCAGGCCCGCCTCAGAGGTCACATTTTGAAACTTTCCGCGGCCGAGATTGCGAAACAGCAGCACCGCATCGTCGAGCGCAACAGCCACGTCATTGAGCCCGTCGCCGTCAAAGTCGCCCACGGCGCAGGCAACGGCGTGGCCCGAGGCTTTGAGGCCCGCGGCTTCAGCATCCCAATCAGAAAAAGTGCCGTCGCCGTTGCTGTACAGAACGCGGATGGCCTGAGGGCCGTTTTGCATCAGCACGAGATCCATGCGGCCGTCTCCAGTTGCGTCAATCATGCAGCCACCGCCGGTGGTAGTAAACACGGAGGATGGGATCGTGGGTTGCGCCACCATCTTCACGGGGATCATCGCCTTCACCGCCGCCTCATCCATCTTGACCGGCGACACAGTCGAATAGTGTCCCTGCTCGCCATAAGCCAGCCCAATCGGAGCGCCAATCTTGGTGCTGGTCAAATGCTGAAAGCGCTTGAAGTGCTCGCGCGCCGCGGCCGTATCGCCGCTGCGCTGCAAAGCGCGCGCAAGTTGGAACTCGCTCGACGCATGCAGCGGATCGATCTCCAGCGCCTTCTTCAAAACCACGATGGATTTGTCGAACTCTTTCAACTCCCCGAGGCACACGCCGACAAAGTACATTGAATCCGCATCGCGAGGATCAACTTCGACCGCCTGCCGAAAGCTCTTCAGCGCCGCATCAACTTCGTTGTCCGCATGCTGGGCGAGACCGAGGTTGTACCACGCCTGCGCGAGCGCGGATCGAGAGCGATGGCCTGATTCAGAACCGCTTTTGCCTCGTCGAGCTTCTGCAGGGCCATCAGCGCAATGCCTTCGTTGACCGCCGCCTGCACGAGCTTGGGATCCTTTTTGAACGCTTCAGCAAAAGTCGCGGCTGCCCGCTCAGGAAACTGCTGGCCCATCTGCGCGACGCCGCGATTGTTGATCCTGGCCGCCTCGGGGTCAATGAGCCCATGCGCGGTCGGAGCGCTCGTTAAGGCCAGGACGAAAGCAAGGGACCAAGTCCCTGAAGATCGCTGACAAAATGAAATACCGAAGAGTTTTGTAACAGGGCACGACTTCAGTCGTGCCGCAAATGCCACCAAGTAAGAGCGGGCTTTAGCCCCTGAGGACGCTTCTCTCTCGTTCCAATCCATAGATGAGACCGGTTCCAGTGTATGCGAGCAGCCAATTGATGCGCATCGGCCTGGTGATTGACGATTTGATCCTGTAGCGAGCCGATTCGCCTCACAGCTATACTTCTGTTTGGATCGCGTCGTTCACGAGCCTCTTCAGAATGAGTATCGTCTCCGGAAACAAGCGCCGCATCGGCGTCGTGACCACCTCGCGAGCCGATTACAGCCATCTCTATTGGCCGCTGCGGGAATTGGCCGTCGAATCCTGGCATCGATCTGGGCATCTTCGCCCTCGGCCCTCATCTTTCCCCCGAGTTCGGCAGCACAATCCAGGAAGTTGAGCGCGACGGCTTCGCGATCCGGGCCAAAATCGAGTGCCTGCTCAGTTCCGACTCCGATACAGGCATGGCCAAGACCATCGGCATCGCCATTCTGGGGTTGGCAGACGCATTCGCCGCCTGGCGCCCTGACATTCTGCTGCTCATCGCCGACCGATTTGAGATGCTTGCGCCCGCCTCTGTCGCCGTCGCCATGCGCATCCCCATCGCCCACATCGAAGGGCGGAGAAATCTCCCAGGGCGCAATCGACGACCAGGTCCGCAATGCCCTCACCAAAATGGCCCACGTCCACTTCACCTCGACGCCGACAGCACGGCGGCGGGTGATCGCGATGGGAGAAGAGCCGTGGCGCGTCCATCATGCCGGCGCCCCCTCGCTCGATCACATGAAGCGCTCCCAGTTGCTGGCGCGGCCGGAGCTCGAAGACCGCCTGGGCATCCGTCTCACATCACCGGCAATCCTGGCAGCCTATCACCCCGTGACCATCCTGCAAGACACCACCGTTGAAGCCGACGCGGTTTTCCAGGCCCTCGCGCAGGCACCGGGCCAACTGCTCTTCGTTTACCCAAACGCCGACGCCGGCAGCCGAGCCCTTATCGACCGCACGCGGGCCCTGGCGCTGACCCGCCCCAACACGCACCTCTTTCTGAATCTCGACCCCGTCACCTACTGGAGCCTCCTCGGGCAAGTGGACGCAATGGTCGGCAACTCCTCGAGCGGCATTATGGAAGCCGCCTCTTTTGCCCTTCCGGTTGTCGACATCGGGATGCGCCAGCAGGGACGTGAGCGCGGGGCCAATGTGCTCACCGTGCCGGCAGATGCCGAAAAGATCGAGTCGGCAATCCAAACGGCGTTGTCGGCCAAGTTCCGCAGCCTGGTGAGGGGCATGGCAAATCCTTACGGGGACGGGAGCGCCGCCAAGACGATTGCGCAGATTCTAACCACGGTCGATCTTGAACGATTACTCGTGAAGCAGCCCGCTTTACTTCCTGATCGAGAAAATTGATCCAAAAAAAATCCTTGCGGACTGGATTTCCTCTGCGCCGCTTAAGTCTTTGGGATTATTCTTGTCGAGCTACCCCGGCCCTCATTGTTGCTCTGTGGAATCCAAACTTGAGCGCAGGGTATTCCAGAGTGAGTTTCGTTTTGCCGTCCGACGTTCATCCATAGCCACGATCCGGCCAGCCGTGATCCCTAATCCAGGAGACGAATTTCCCATGAATGAAATTGAGCAGTTGCTGCAGCAGCGAGCTGGGTTGAGCCCCGAACAGTCGCAACAGGTTGCCCAGGAGATTGTCGAACTGCTGAAATCCAAGGTTCCACCCCAGTTTCAAGGGATCGTCGAGCAGTTCCTGGGCAGCTCTTCGACAGGCCAGGACGGCCAGGCAGCCCCCGCCGCTGGCGGAGAGATGGGTTCGATCCTGAGCGTTGCTGAAGGATTCTTCGGCAACAAGGGCTGAAATTCAATTCCACCCAAAACAGAAAGAGTCATTCCCGAATCTCAAGGAGAGCACCCATGAAGTTGACCAGCATCAAAACCTGCTTACTCACTCTCGTTGCCGGCATTCTGCTCGTGACCGTCCCCGCCGTTGCGCTGCAATCGAAGCCCGCAGCCCCAGCCGCCAAGCCCTCCGCGACCGCATCAACCGCTAATCTGGTGGACCTGAACACGGCGACCAAGGACCAGCTCAAGGCTCTGCCCGGTGTCGGGGATGTCTACTCGCAGAAGATCATCGACGGCCGCCCGTATTCCAACAAAACGCAGTTGAAGACCAAAAACATCGTACCCGCAGCCACCTACAACAAAATTGTCAACCTGGTCATCGCCAAGCAGGCAACCAAGTAGTTCAAGGCAAAAGCCAGAATATCGGCTTTTAACACTTCTCACTGACTAGTCAACGTTGCACTGTTGCCGATGAAAGACTTTTCGAGGCACGGCTGCTTTTTTCAGCAACCGCATCCGACCTCTCGGTGCATCTTTTTAGATAGCACGCGCGATTGTGCAACGTTGAATCAACCCGGTTTGTCTGTTCATACGAATGGTGGGCCTATCCCGGCCCTCAGAGACGGCTTCTCTGCTGGTGTGTTTCGAATGGAATGCGTTCAGACATTTCATCTCCCAGCAAGGCAATTCTCGAATTCCTTCCCTGGACTCCTCGAATCGGTGTTGAAGAGAAGGCGCTTATGGTCGTTAAAACACAAAGCAAGGGTCGTGGCCTTACCGGACTCCATGTTGGGGCCACCAACGTTCGCCGCTATTTTCCCAAAGATATGTCTGTGATCGAACTGCAATTGGATCACCTCAGGATCCAATGCGGGCTGGAACCGAATTTCTGGCAGGATCAGCCGGAGATCCACGATCCTCGGCTATGCGTGTGGCTGGAATCGAAGAACCTTAAGGGACGCACAGATCATGCTCCGGTTTCTCTGGCGATGATCCCCTCTGGGAAGAATTCCTTCCGCCTGCGGCCTGTCGCGACCCGCGGGCACTCCTGACGGCTGGGAACGGACGCGACGAAGGCGCCGCCTTGAACCGGGAGCGCAATGAAAACGTTCTCCTCAAGCCACTTCATCTTCCTAGGCCAGTTCAGCGCGATGGCCGCTCTGTTTGTCCTTGGTAGACTTGGGGTCAATGGAACTCTCCCACTTACAAACAGAGATTGAGCGGCTTTTCCACGCCGGCTCGGCGGCCATCGACGACCCGGGCGCGCAAGACGCCTTCGACCTGCTTCGCACCGCGCTCGAGGCAGGCAAGATTCGCTCCGCCTCCCCCGATCCAGACGCGCCGACCGGATGGCGCGTCAATGCGTGGGTCAAGCAGGGCATCCTGCTCGGTTTTCGCCTGGGAGTCCTCGCAGAGTTCCCTTCGGATGGTCTCTCTTTTGTCGACAAGAACACGTATCCCATCCGCCGCTTTCTCCCCGGCGACGGGGTGCGGGTGGTGCCTGGCGGATCCTCCGTCCGGACCGGCGCCTATATCGCACGCGGTGTTGTATGCATGCCGCCCATGTACATCAACGCCGGCGCCTGGGTCGACGAGGGAACCATGGTCGATTCCCATGCGCTGGTCGGTTCGTGCGCGCAGATCGGCAAGCGCGTCCATCTGAGCGCGGCGGCGCAGATTGGCGGCGTTCTCGAGCCAGTCAATGCCAGCCCGGTGGTCATCGAAGATGACGTGCTTGTGGGCGGAAACTGCGGCGTGTATGAGGGCACGATCGTGCGCAAGGGCGCGGTGCTTGCGCCGGGAACCATCCTGACACGGGGAACGCCGGTCTACGACCTGGTCAACGGCGCGGTTCTGCGCGCCACCGCCGAATTGCCGCTCATGATCCCTGAGAACGCGGTGGTCGTGCCCGGCTCAAGAGAGCGTCACCAGGGGCAAAGGGCAGGAGTGGGGGCTCAGCCTGTATGCGCCGGTGATCGTGAAATACCGCGACGAAAAGACCGACCTGAGCACCACGCTCGAAGAGCTGCTGCGCTAGCCTTCCCGCGCACGGATCCGACCAAGGTCAACAAAAAATTCCTGTATAATCCGCGTTGCTCACCCGTAAGCCCACCGGAGGACCCCAATGGACGTGGTGATCCTGATCCCTGTCGCGCTTCTTGCCCTGATTCTTCTCATCCTGATCCTGAGCAGTTTCTTCACCGTGAGCACGGCTGAGGTGGCGTCATCACGCGCTTCGGCAAGTTTCTTCGCGTTGCCGACCCGGGATTGAACTGGAAGAGTCCGTTCTTCGACACCGTCGCCGGCATTGTCAGCCTGCGCGTGAATCAAATCACCCTCACCATGGAGACCAAGACCAAGGACAACGTCTTCGTCACAATCCCCATCTCAGTACAGAATCGCGTGCGCCCGGAGAAGGTCTACGACGCGTACTACAAGCTGTCCGACCCGGTCGCGCAGATCAAGTCGTACGTCGAGCAGGTCATCCTGGGGCACGTGCCGGGCATGACGCTGGATGAAGTCTTCGCCTCGCAATCGAGCATTGCCGCCGCGGTGAAACAAGAGCTGGATGCGGACATGGCGACCTTCGGCTACGAGATCGTCAATGTGCTGGTGACCGACATTGTGCCCGACGAGAAGGTGAAGTCGGCCATGAACGACATCAACGCCGCGCAACGCGAACAGGTGGCCGCAAACGCGCGGGGCGAAGCGGAGAAGATTCTGGTCGTCAAGAAAGCCGAGGCGGAAGCGGAGAGCAAGGCGCTGCAGGGGCAGGGCATCGCCAACCAGCGCAAGGCGATCATTGAAGGGCTGCAGGCATCGGTGGAGCAGTTTCAGAAAGCCGTTGAAGGCGCGACGTCAAAAGAAGTCATGCAACTGGTGCTGGTGACGCAGTATTTCGATACCCTGAAATCGATCGGCGAGAGCGACAAGACCAGCACACTGTTTCTGGCGCATTCTCCGGCCGCAGTCAAAGACGTCTCCGATCAGATTCTGCAGTCGATGCTGATTGCCGGACAAGCCAAGCCAAGGATTGATCCCTCCTTAATGAAACTGGATGTTGACCCTCAACGCCTGGAGATTCAAGTGAGCGCCCTCAACACTTTTCTCGTGTTACTCCCTTTCTCTGGTTCGATTCCAACGCTGAAGCCGCCGTGAACTTCTATCTGGGCATCTTCAAGAACTCGCGGCGGCTGCGAGGTGTGCGCAATGTTGACGAACGCCAAGGGCCGGTTGGAACCGTGCTGACCATCGCCTTTGAACTCGACGGAACCCAGTTCACCGCGCTGAATGGCGGCCCGATTTACAAATTCACTGAGGCCATTTCGTTCACGGTACGCTGCGATTCGCAGGAAGAGGTCGATTATTACTGGGCGAAGCTTGTCGAGGACGGCACGGCCATCCAATGCGGCTGGTTGAAAGATAAGTTTGGACTGTGCTGGCAGATTGTGCCCGCGCAACTGCCCGACCTGATCCGCAATCCCAACGCGTTCGCCGCCATGCTGACGATGGTCAAGCTCGATATTGCTCAATTGCAGCGCGCCGCGATGGAGTAGGCGCCTGCCGGCCCTGCCGGAGCCCGATGCTGCAAGGTGTTAGCATCGTATAGGACAAATGCAAACTAAAAAACTGAAGATTATTCCTCTCGGCGGACTTGGCGAGTTCGGCATGAACTGCCTTGCACTTCGCTATGAAGATGACATTATCGTGATCGACGCGGGACTTATGTTTCCGGAGTCCGAGTTACTCGGCGTAGATATTGTCGTTCCTGATATCACCTACCTGGTCGAAAACAGGAAGCATGTTCGCGCCATTATCCTGACCCACGGACATGAGGACCACATCGGCGGCCTGCCCTGGATTCTCAGCGAGCTCAAGGTACCGGTGTATGCAACCGAGTTCACCCTCGCCTATGTCGAAGGCAAGCTGGAAGAGCATCAGCTTCTGGACGAGACCGAGCTGGTTGAGATCGCGCCCAAACAAAAATTTACGCTGGGTCCGTTTACCATCGAGCCGATCCGGGTAACGCACTCGCTGGTCGATTGTGTTGCCCTGGCCATCGAAACACCGGCCGGCGTCGTGATCCACACCGGCGATTTCAAGATCGACCTGTCTCCGCTGGATGCGCACTCGTTTGACCTGCACACCTTTGCCGAGTACGGCAAGCGAGGCGTGCTGGCGCTGCTGCAGGACTCAACCAACGTCGACCGGTCGGGATACACACCCAGCGAGCGCGCAGTCATTCCCAGGTTGGACGAGGTTTTTTCGCAGACCAAAAAGAAGCTTTTCTTCACCTGCTTCTCTTCGTCGATCTACCGCATTCGCATTGCCATGGAGCTGGCGCGCAAGCACGGCCGCAAGGTCGCGATCGTCGGCCGGTCGATGATGGAGAGCTCAGAGATCGCGCAGGACCTGGGCTATATCGATATTCCGCCAGGCCTCGTAATTCAGCCCGGCCAGATGCGGGACTACCCGCCCGACCAATTGATGATCCTGATCAGCGGCACGCAGGGCGAGCCCATGAGTGCCCTCAGCCGGGCCGCCGTCGACAATCACAAGCACGCGCGCATCGATGCCGGCGACACCGTGGTCCTGAGCTCGCGCATCATTCCCGGCAACGAGAAGAGTATCTTCCGCGTGATCGATCACCTTTATCGGCGCGACGCCGTCGTGATCTGTGACGATGGCGCCAGCGGGCTGATTCACGTCAGCGGCCACGGCAGCCAGGAAGAATTGCGCCTGCTCATCAACCTTGTGCGGCCCAAGTTCTTCATCCCCGTCCACGGCGACTACCGCAACCTGCAGAAACATGCGCGTGTGGCCATGGAAACCGGCGCGGTGGAGCATGCCATCGTGATCGAAGACGGCGACGTGCTCGAACTCGACAAGGATGATGCGCGCAAGAAAGACAAAGTGACCGCAGGCCGCGTGCTGATCGATTCCGGCTCCTCCATTGATGTGGTCGAGGATCTGGTCATCCGCGATCGCCGCATTCTTTCAGAGGACGGCATCGTGCTGGCAGTCTTGGCCATCAACAAGCGAACCGGAAAAGTGGAGCAGGCCCCCGAAGTGGTGATGCGCGGCTTTGGCGGAGCCGACATCACCGAGCAGGCCCGCGAGCTGGTGATGAAGACGCTGGATGGCTTGACTACCGAGCAAAAGTCCGACTACGGCATGGTGAAAGAGAAGGTACGCGCCGATCTCAAGCGCCTGATCCAGAAAACCACCGGCCGCCGCCCGATGATCATGCCCGTCATCCTCGAAATCTAGACGGCATGAATGCGGTTTTGAAAGGGCACGACTTCAGTCGTGCCGTGATGTGCCTATGAATCCAGGACTTTAGCCCCTGAGGGAAGCTTTGGCATGTCCAGCGTGATATGTGCATCCCGATTCTTGCGCGTCGGGGTCCTTCTGTAAAATCCCCCTATGAAACGGATCGTTGTTCTTCTTGTCCTGGCGGCGACCTGCACCTCGTCCGCGCTCCTTGCGCAAGCCCCGGCCGCGGTCTCCGCTCCGACAGCCTGCCCCTCGCAAGCCACCCTCGACGAGCTGATCAAGGCCGTCGACGACGCGGTGAGCGGCCCGGCCAATAAAGACCGCGCCTGCTTCCGCGCGCTCTTCGTCCCCGATGCGCGCCTCGCGCCTCTGGGCAAGCAAGCCGACGGAAGCATCGGGCCCCACATCCTCACCGTCGATGGCTGGATCGACGCGGTCGCCAAGCGCGGCGCCTCCGTCCTCAAGGAACACCAGGTCAAGGTGAAGACAGAAACCTGGGGACACCTCGCCCACCTGTGGAGCACCTACGAACTGAATGTCGAGCCGGCCGGATCGCCCACCATCCGCGGCATCAACAGCATTCAGGCCTTCTACGACGGCAAGCAATGGAAGGTGCTCGAGATCCTGTGGCAAGCCGAGTCGGCTGACGAAAAGATCCCAGAGAAATATCTCCCATGACCTCGGTCGCGAACACCCTGGTTGATGTGGAGACCATTCGCGCCGCAGCCGCGCGCATCGCCCACATCGCCGTGAAAACTCCACTGGTGCGCGCCCCGTTTCCCGGGCTTTCTGGCCGCGGAACCGGCAAGGAGATTTACCTCAAGGCAGAATCGCTGCAGCCAATCGGCGCCTTCAAGATCCGCGGCGCGGCCAACAAAATTCTGCAACTGACGCCGGAACAAATCGCGCGCGGCGTCATCACTTACTCGAGCGGCAATCACGCGCAGGGCGTTGCCTATGCCGCGCGCGAGGTCGGGGCCGGGGCAGTCATCGTCATGCCGTCGAATGCGCCGGCCATCAAGCGGGCCGCTACCCTTGCGCTTGGAGCTCAAGTCGTCGATGTGGGCCTGGCGTCGAGTGAGCGGCTTGCCGTCGCCGAGCAACTGATCCGCGAACACGGCTACGTTGTGATTCCGCCCTATGATGACGAGCAGATTATTGCCGGGCAGGCAACCTGCGGCCTTGAAATCATCGAATCGCTCGCCAATATCGACCTGGTTCTCGCGCCCGTCTCCGGCGGCGGCCTGTTGAGCGGCGTTGCGGCCGCAGTCAAGCAACTGAGCCCCAAGACCAAGGTGATCGGCGTCGAGCCGGAGTTGGCGGGCGATACCGCGGAAAGCTTCAAGGCCGGCTCCATCGTGACCTGGCCGGCCGAGCTCACTTCCCGCACCATCGCGGATGGCCTGCGCACGCAGAGTGTCGGCAAGCTCAACTTCGCCCACATTCAGGCCTTCGTCGACGACATCATCACCGTGACTGAAGCCGAAATTCGCGCGGCAATGCGGGCCATCGTGAACACCACCCGCCTTGTTCCCGAACCGAGTGGCGCAGTGACGACCGCTGCTCTTCTCTTTCACTCATCCAAGCTGCCCGCATACAAAACGGCGGTTGCCGTGGTCAGTGGCGGCAATGTCGATCCCAGACAACTGGCTGACGTGCTCACAGAAAGCAACGGCTAGCGTCGTTCGTCTATGATTTGTCCTGTGAATGCATCTGGCCTCCGCGCTAACCGAACAGCCCTCTCCTCCTTGATTGTTCTGGCCGCTTTGGTCCTTAGTATCCCTTCCCCTCTCCGCGCAAAAGAAATCGCAGCTTGAGAAGCCGATTGCCGGCCCGCGCGCAACGCCGCTGCGTATCACGTGGCTCTACATTGCGCCTGATACGGGATCGCAAAAGGTCGACCGCGTGCAGATTGGCCGCGAGATGGTCGTGGCCGAAAAGAGCGGCCCCTGGCTGCGTGTCTACGCCAACACCGACATCCAGGAGATCAGCGAAAAAGATACGCCGACCTTTGGCCGCGACGAAACACCTCCTCCGATTTCAGGCTGGATGCAGGCCAAAGGAATCGTGATCGAGAGCACCCCGAATGGCGATCAGATTCTGATGGGCGAAGCCGCCAATCAGGAGTCGCTCGCCTCCGATCCGCGCGGCCCGGCCAAGGCTGCACAGAACGCACGCCTGCTGTACCGCCGCCTGGTCGAGATGTTTCCCAACTCCCCGCTCGCCCCGGAGGCCGCCTGGAGAGCAGCCGATGTGCTGTGGCAGATCCAGAAAGCAGACGCCTCCTCGCGACCCTCGGCCAAAGAGAAAGAAGCCTACCTGCGCGACCAGATGGACGAGGATGAGCTGAAAAAAGTGATCAAGAATTACCCTCATACACGGCAGGCGGATATGGCTGCCTATGAATTGATCGAGAACAAACTGTGCGGCGATTGGCAGGGATCGGAAAAGTGTCCTGAAAAAGAGGCCGAGTACTACGAAAAATATGCCCAGGAGTACCCGGATGGGCCCGAAGACGGCACAGGCCTTATATCAGGCCGTGTACCGCGAGGCTGTGCTGGTCGACATGTATGGCTCAGACGGAAGCGACAAAAAGGCCGACGAAGCGCATGCGCGGGCGAAGCAACTCTTTAGTCACCTCCAGGAAAAGTTCGCCCAGTCGGATTTCACTTTTCGCGCCGCGATGCTGGTGTACAAATTGGATGAGGGTATCCCTGTATACGGAATTGACCGGGAGTGAGGGCATGCCGAAGCGCATGCTGCTTCGGTTTGGATTTGGCCTTTGCACGGTGGAGGACTTTTGAACCCTTACTTGCAGTCGGTTCTTTTGGGCATAGTAGAAGGCTTGACGGAGTTTCTCCCCGTAAGCTCGACGGCGCATTTACGCATCTCAGAAGCGCTGATGAAAATTCCCCTCGACGATCCTTATTGGAAGATGTACACGATCGTCATCCAGATCGGCGCGATCCTTGCGCTCACAATTCTCTTTCTGAGCAGAATCGTCGAATACATCCGCACCTTCCCGAGAGGCGAAAACGGACAACACACCTGGCTCAACCATCCCATCTCGCTGACCATGATTGCCTTCGCCTGCACCTCGGTGCCCGCCCTGCTGCTGCATAAGTGGAGCGATGAACACCTCGGCAGTATCTCCGCCATGGCCTGGGCGTTGCTTCTCGGCGGCGTCGTCATGTGGCTGGTCGACATTCGGTCGCAGCGCCAGGATGCCGGCACCGTCGATGTAGAACAGATGACGGTTCTACAGGCAGTCTGGATCGGAATCTGCCAGACCCTTTCCGCGGTCTTCCCCGGGACCTCGCGTTCCATGTCGACCATTGCAGCCGGACAGATTGCGGGCCTCGATCGTCCCACGGCACTTGCCTTCAGCTTTTTGCTCTCCATCCCCACCATGGTCGCGGCTACCGGCTGGGATCTTCTCAAAGAGATCCATCCCAGCAAGTCGGCACTCGCCGCCCACGCGGTCGCGCACGTTCAGATGGATGCGCAACGCTGGATCATCCTACTGATCGGCACCGCCGTATCATTCATTGTTGCGCTCGGCGTCGTCGAGTGGTTCCTGCAGTGGGTGAGGCGCCACGGCTTCGCGGCATTTGCCATCTACCGCATCGTCATCGGCATCGTCCTGCTCATCTGGGGCGCCCGCATCATGGCGTATTAGGCACTCAGTCTGACTTTCCACAAAAACTGGGTGCCCCAGGTCTGGATTCTCAGACCTGGGAGTCTTCACCTCCCTATCGCCACCCGGGGGTTCGCATCGAGATTCCCCCCGTCCGCTTTTCCCCGTTGACCCACCGGCAGAAAAGGATAATAAGGATTGCTCTGGGAGTTTCTCGGCCGCTCGATCGCTCGTTCGCTTGAGACTTCCCAAGCGGCCCACGAGCGGAGCGTCTCTCGCCAATGAAGCCTGTTCGCATTGTTCTGTCGCCGACGCGAAGCCGCCCCTTGAACGTCTTTCTCGGGGTCATGCTGCTTTTGGTTTCGCTCCTCCTTTTCCTCTCGCTCGCCACCTATCACGCATCCGATCCTTCGCTGAACACGGCGATCGATCCCGCCGCGCCACATCCCATTCATAATTGGGTCGGCGTGTTTGGCGCGTGGTGGAGCGACCTGCTCCTGCAATCCCTCGGATTGACCGCTTTCCTGCTTCCCATCTGGCTGGGCGGCCTCGGCTGGACATGGATGCATTCGCGGCCCAACGGCTCCGCGCTATCTACGCTGGGCGGGGACGTTCCTTGCGCTGCTGTTCGTGCCCGCTGTCTTCGGACTGATTCCCTGGCACTGGCGCTGGCTGCATGTCCTTCCGGTTGAAGGTGTCGTGGGCCGCCTCATCTCGGGAATGCTGGTCGGCTGGATCAACGTGCAAGGAGCGTGGCTGGTAGCCGCCGTGCTTGCCGCGACAGGATTGTATTTTGCAACAGCAGTCAGCTTCTGGGCCTTCAAAGAAAGCTTTGAGGAGCGCTGGCTGCATGTCGTCGCCTGGCACGATCGCTGGCGGAACTGGCGTGAAGAGCGCGCCGAGCGCAAGGCCGACCTCCAGGAAGAAGAGGAACCTGAGGCCCCCGTTGAGCCCTTGTCGGCCCAGCCCTCATTTGAGGCCCCGCGCCCAGGCTTTTTCGCGCGGCTCTTCAATCGCAAGCCCGCGCTGGTTGAGAGTTACTCCGATCCAATCGAAGAGATTCCTGCGTTCAAACGCGCCGCACCCAAGCCCGTCGACGACGAGATTCCAGTCACGGCCCCGTTGCGGAGGCCAAGTCTCTGGGAGCGGCCCGCTGTTGAAGCAGCTCCCGCGTCAACACCAGTGCTCGTACCCGATCCGCGTCTTCCGGCAAAAAATGACGCCCCCGCCCGACCCGCCGAGATGCGCCCCGCCCCGCTTCGTTTTGAAGATGCTCCCGCAGCCAAAGCCGACGGCGAGATCGCCATCCATGGCCGCGCCGATGCTGAGCTTCGCACCGCCACCGTCGCGCCCAAGAACGTCAGCGGATTCAAGCTGCCGCCCAGCACGCTGCTCAACGCCGGCGAAGGCCCGCAGGCAGTGCGCGAAGATGCGCTGCGCGAAGAGGCCAAGGTGCTGGTCGAAAAATGCGGCGAGTTCGATGTGCGCGGCCAGGTCGTCCAGATCAATCCCGGCCCCATGGTCACCACCTACGAGTTCAAGCCCGAAGCCGGCGTCAAATACTCCCGCGTCACCGGCCTGGCCGACGACCTCTGCCTCGCCATGCGCGCCGAAAGCATCCTCATCGAGCGCATGGCCGGCAAAAGCACGGTCGGCATCCAGGTGCCCAACCACGAGCGCGAAACCATCCACCTGCGCGACGTGATCGAGTCCGAAACCTTTGCCAAGTCCAAGTCGCGGCTCACCCTCGCCATGGGCAAAGACATCAACGGCCGCATCGTCACCGCCGATCTGGCTTCCATGCCGCACGTGCTCATCGCCGGCTCCACGGGCTCGGGCAAATCGGTGGCCATCAACGCCATGATCATGAGCCTGCTCTTCCGCACCACGCCGAGCCAGGTGCGCCTCATCCTCGTCGATCCCAAGCGCGTCGAACTGGGCATGTACGAGGGCATTCCGCATCTGTTCACGCCCATCATCACCGAGCCCAAGCTAGCCGCCAACGCGCTGCGCAACGCCGTCCGCGAAATGGAGCGCCGCCTCAAGCTGCTCGCCAGCCGCAGCGTGCGCAACATCGACCAATACAACAAGCTCTTTGAAGGCACCATGCCCTCGCTCTTCGACGATGAAGACGACAACGAGCCGCTGCCCTTCATCGTCATCATCATCGACGAGCTGGCCGACCTGATGATGCTCGACCGCGCCAACGTCGAAGAGTCCATCACCCGTCTGGCGCAGATGGCCCGCGCCGTCGGCATCCATCTGATCCTCGCCACGCAGCGCCCCAGCGTCGACGTCATCACCGGCCTCATCAAGGCCAACGTGCCCACCCGCATCAGCTTCCGCCTGGCCACCAAAGTCGACTCGCGCACCATTCTCGACACCAACGGCGCCGAAGCTCTGCTGGGCCGCGGCGACATGCTCTTCCTTCCTCCCGGCACCAGCCGCCTCATGCGCCTGCACGCGCCCTACGTCAGCGAAAAGGAGACCGCGGCCGTCGTCAGCTTCTGGAAGGCGCAGGGCGAAGCCGAATATGTCGAAGGCTTCCTCGAATCGCCGCAGGATGAGAAGCCGGGAGTCGAGGGATCGAACAGCGATCCCGAAGAGAACGACCCCATGTTCGACGACGCAGTCCGGCTGGTCTTCGAGTTCGGCAAAGCCTCCACTTCCCTCCTGCAGCGCCGCCTGCGCATCGGCTATGGCCGCGCCGCGCATCTAATCGACCTGATGGAGCGCGATGGCCTGGTCGGACCGGCGGACGGCTCGCGTCCCCGCGAACTGCTCAAGGCTCCCGGCTGGCTCCATGAAGTCACAATGAACGACTAGACCGAGCGGTTGACGACTCTTCCGCGTCCTTGGTCCAGCTTTGCTCAGTCCGGAGGAGCCGGCATGCGATTTTCTCCTTTGATCATTCTTCTTGCCTGCTCCAATCTCCCCGCCCAGCAGCCGCCCGGCCCCACCGACCTTCCTTCCAAACCGTTCTTCGTCAAATCGACATGGATCATCGGCGGCTCAGGCGGCTGGGATTCCCTGACCATGGACTCGCAGGCACATCGGCTCTTCATCGCGCACGGAGCGACCGTGCAAGTGGTCGATACAGAGACCGGCCAGCTTGCCGGCGCCGTCGCACACCTGGGAGAAGCGCACGCCATCGCGCTCGACACGAATGGCCAATTTGGCTATATCAGTGACGGCCGCGCCAACCAGGTCAAAGTCTTCGATCGAAGCACGCTCGAGGTGATCGCATCAATTGCCGTCGGATCGAGTCCGCGCGCGCTGGTCTTCGAGCCGCAGACTGAGATGCTGTTTGTCTTTGGCCCAGAACAGGTTTCGGAACAAGTCAGCGACGGCCGCTCTTCGATTGCCCGAGCGCGCAATGATCGCAATAGCGGCTCCCATCCTTGCGGCATCCGCAACGGCAATCCCATCCAGCAGTCGCTTGTCTCCATCATCGACACAGAAAAGCGATCAAGAGTCGCGGAGATCGAAATCTGCGGAGCCGTCGCTGGGGCCGCGGCCGACGCCGATGGCCAGGTCTATTTCAATCTCAGCTCTCTCGATGAGATTGCGCGCCTGGGCGCTTCAGACATCCTTGAACTGGCTAAAGATCGCCTGAACGCCGCTGAAAAAAAGCCGGCCGGGAACCGTGCCGCAGCCGACCGGTACGCCCTCATTGACTGGCGCAACGTGACAGCACAACGCACACCACACAAAGCGAGCCCCAATCCCCAATTGACGCTCATCGGAGTCGCGCCGGATTGCCGCGAGCCAACTGGCCTGACCATCGACACGCATAACCAGCAGCTCTTTGCCTCCTGCGGAAACCAGCGGATGGTTGTGGTCGACGCCGGGTCCGGCAACCTTGTTACCAGCATCCCCATCGGCGCGGGCGCAGAAGAAATCGCCTACGATCCCGAGCGGAACCTGCTCTTTTCAGCGAACGGCGCGGGCACGGGAACCCTCACCGTGATCCGCCAGACCATTCCGGATTCCTATGCGGTAGTGCAGACTCTCCCCACGCGCCCCAACGCCCGCACCGCGGTCGTCGATCCGGCCACGAGCCGGGTTTACGTGGTCACGGTTCTTTCTGGAGTGAAAGTGAACAACCCGCCGGCAAACGGCATTGGCAAGCTGAATATCAACCCCATCGAGTCTTCGTTTCAAGTGCTGGTGATTGGAAACTAAGTCTGACTGGAGTTAGCCTTTGATGCCTTTCGGAATCACTTCCAGGAAACAAATGAAGCAGTTTTTTGAGGCGAACCGTATACTATGTGCTAAATCCCGTAGTTAAAAATATGCTTGATTTTATTACCCAGCGCGAACTTCCGGCCGTGCTCCTGATCGATGACGACATGGTCAGCCGCGAAGTAATGGCCACCATCCTGACCATGAGCGGGTATCCCGTGCACACCGCTGTCGACGGCGAGGCGGCACTGGAGTTGCTGCGTGCTGAGGACTTTGCCCCCAATATCGTTTTGATGGATGCGCAACTGCCGGGCCTCAAGGGCGCGGAGCTGATCGCGCAGATTCGTCCTTTGACCCGCGCCAAAGTGTTCGCTATCAGTGCCAGCAGGCCCGGCGATGACGTGCTGGCTGCGGCCGACGGCTTTCTGTTGAAGCCCTTTACGGCCGAGTCGATGCAGGCGCTCCTCGATAAGCAGACCGGCGCTTCTGCTGCTCCGGAACCCAAAAAAGAGCTCGATCCCCGCGAAGTTGTCGTGAATCCCCTGATTCTCGCGCAGCTGCGGGAGCTAATGCCGGGCTCGGCGGTACGGCAGATTTACGACGCGATCATCGAAGACCTATCCAAGCGCCTGGCCCTGCTTGAGGCAGCCGTAACCAAGGATGATGTGGTTGAAGTGAGGCGGATCGGGCACGCAATCAAGGGCGGCTGCGGCATGGCGGGAGCGGTCCAGGCTGCGCGCATCGGCGCAACCCTTGAAGAGGCGGGAAGCGCCGAGTCGCAAGCTGACGGTTCAGTGATTTACCATCTGGATAACAGCACTCAGGTGCTTCAGGATTTGCGCGGCGCCATCTTGAACCTGAAGCGTATGCTTGAGCTGGAATTCTCGAACTAGGGAATCTCGTCTCGAAAGCCTCGCGGCCTGCGGCATTCCCAACCAGCAATCGTCTGAACCGCATCACACTGTCAAACGCCGTCCGATCGGTCAGTGGAGGTTACCCCCCATCGTGGAACGACCAATTCGCATTATCCTTGCCGACGACCATCCCGTAGTCCGTATCGGTGTGCGCAACATGCTGACCGCAAAAGAGGGCTTCGACGTGATCGGCGAGGCCTCCGACGGCGACGAAGCTATCACCTCGACCCTTGAGCTTGAGCCCGACATCCTGCTGCTCGACGTGCAGATGCCGCGCCTGCCCGGCCTCGAGGCCATGCGCGCCATCATGAATGGCACGCCGGTGGTCAAGATCCTGCTGCTGACATCGACCATTACGACCCAGCAGATTATTGAGGCGCTGCATATCGGTGCGCGCGGCATTGTGCTCAAAGATGCCTTGGCCAGTCATCTGCAGACGGCAATCAAGACTGTCTACACCGGCGACTACTGGATCGGCGGCAAGCGCGTCGTAAATCTCGTCTCCGCGCTGCACGACCTGATGCAGCAAGCCACCGTTCCCCAGCGCAAAACCTACGGCCTGACCCCGCGCGAGCTTGAGGTTGTGGGCTGCATTGTTGAAGGTTGCAGCAACCGCGACATCGCCAAGCAATTCAACCTCAGCGAAGAAACCGTGAAGCGCCACCTGTCGAACATCTTCGACAAAACCGGCGTTTCCACCCGTCTTGAACTAGCCCTCTTCGCCATCGCCCACCACCTGGTCGAGCCAACGTAAAGTCCTGAGCGTGTCATCCTGAGCGAACGGGGCCCCAAACGTCGTTCAGTTTGGGGGTTGTGAGTCGAAGGATCTGCGGTTGTTCTTCGGTCCGCCGCAACCCGGATTTCAACAAAACTCCTCAAACCCACTAAATTGGATTTGAGGAGTTTCTTCATGAAGGTCGCATTTCTAGGCCTCGGCAAGATGGGCTTCGCCATCGCCGGCCGCATCCTCTCCGCCGCACATCCTCTTACGGTCTGGAATCGAAACCCCGAGCGCGCGCAGGATCTTGCCGCTCGTGGCGCAAACGTCGCCGCCAGCGCCACCGCCGCAGCCCACGGCGCCGATGTCGTCTTCACCATGCTCTTCGACGACGCCGCCAGCGAAGAAGTCCTCCTCGGCCCAACTGGAGACGGCTCCGACGCAGTCCTCGGCTCTCTCCCCTCCGGCGCAATTCACGTTTCCCTCTCCACCATCAGCGTTGCGCTCTCAGAGCGCCTGACCGAGGAACACGCGCGCCGCAGCCAGCGTTTCGTCGCCGCGCCCGTCTTCGGCCGGCCCAATATCGCTGAGGCAGGCAAACTCTGGGTCGTCGTCGCCGGAGAGACAAACGCGATTGAAACGATTCGCCCGCTGCTGGAGCTCTTCTCGCGCGGCATCTCCGTCATTGGCAGCGAGCCGCGGCAAGCCCATGCCTTGAAGCTGGGCGGCAATTTCCTCATCAGCGCCATGATTCATTCGCTGGGCGAAGCGTTTGTCTATGCATCGGCCCAGGGCATCGAGCCCGAAGTGTTCCTCGAAACGGTCAACAGCGCACTCTTCCAATCTCCCTTCTATGCCGCGTACGGCAACGTGATGCTGCACCCTCCCGAGCAGCCCGGCGCGACCATCGACCTGGGCGCCAAAGATCTGCGCCTGCTGCGCGAAGCCGCCAAGGCCACCGGCACGCGATTGACCCTGGCCGACAATCTTGCCCAGGTCTTTGCCGACGCCCAGCAAGCCGGACTGGGCAACACCGACTGGGCCGTCGGGCAATACAAGATGGCCCAGCGCCGATCGCGGACCTGAGCTGCATTTCGCGCGCCTTTGGCATCTGTGGCGCCGGCCTCCCGGCCGGCTGTATTGAGGGCCTCCCGGCCCTCAGCACCCCGGCCCCAACAATCTGCGATGCATGCCCCGCATCACGACTCATCGTGATCGCGACCGCTTTCTCAGGCAGCGGCCGCAAGTTAAGATCGGGTCATGAGCCTGAATGGAAAGATCGTCTTCATCACCGGGGCCAGCGCCGGCATTGGCGCGGCTACGGCACTGGCCTTCGCAGCGGAAGGCGCTAAGCTGCTGCTTGCCGCCCGCCGGCTTTCGCAGTTAAGCAAGGTCGCCACGCTCGCACGGGAGAGGGGAGCGTCGGCGGTTCACTCCATTCAATTGGACGTCCGCGATTACCGCGCCGTGCAAAACGCCGTCGACGCGCTGCCTGCGGACTGGGCTGAGATCGATGTGCTGGTCAACAATGCCGGCCTCAGCCGCGGCCTCGACAAGCTCTACATGGGCAAGGTCGAGGACTGGGACGAGATGATCGACACCAACGTGAAGGGGCTCCTCTATGTCTCCCGCGCGGTGGTGCCGGGCATGGTGGTGCGCGGCCGAGGGCACGTCATCAACATGGGTTCGACAGCGGGCGAGATGACCTATCCCAATGGCGCAGTCTATTGCGCCTCAAAGGCCGCCGAGCGGGCGGTCAACGACGGGCTGCGCCAGGACCTGCTGGGCACGCCTGTGCGTGTCACAAGCGTGGATCCTGGAATGGTCGAGACGGACTTCAGCCTGGTTCGCTTTCGCGGCGATGAGGAGCGCGCCGCCCAGGTCTACAAAAACATCACTCCCTTGAAGCCTGAAGATGTGGCGGACGCAATCTTGTGGGCAGCGAGCCGTCCCGCGCACGTCAACATTGCGCGCATCACGATGACGACCATCGATCAGGCCAACTCCCTCATGTTCAACCGCAAGTCTTAAGAGCAGTTCGCAGTTCGTAGTTCACAGTTCGCAGTTCGCATTCCGGCGATCGTCCCGTCAGGGACGGTTCGAAAGTAGCCCAGGGCGAAGCCCTGGGATCAGCCCTCGCCTCGATCGCTTGAGCCCCGTAGGGGCGGCTGAAAAACATGGATGTGCGTTGCCTCCGAACTGCGAACTACGAACTGTGAACTGGCTTCTCTATACTTCCAACATGCGTCTCAAGCCCACCCTCACTTCCCTCCTCCTCGCCGCGGCCGCGTCCACCGTTGCCGCGCAGACCATCACGGTCACCTTTCCGGATTCGCTCTCGAGTCACCCACTCGATGGCCGCGTCCTCTTCCTGCTGTCAAACGACCCCACCGACGAGCCGCGCATGCAGATCGACGACACGCCTCGCTCGCAGATGGTCTTCGGCACCACCGTCGATGGCCTGAAGCCGGGCGAGCCGGTCACCATCGATGCCTCGGCGGCAGGCTATCCGGTGCGGTCCATCAAAGACGTTCCCCCGGGCGACTACACCGTGCAGGCAGTGCTGAATGTGTACGAGACGTTCCACCGCAGCGACGGCAAAACCATCAAGCTTGCCCCCGATCGCGGCGAGGGACAGCACTGGAACCTCGCGCCCGGCAATCTATACAGCACGCCCCGCAAGGTGCATGTGGGCCCGGGGGCTGCGCCCATCGCCGTCACCCTCGACAAGGTGATTCCCCCGATCCCCGCTGAGCCCGACACAAAGTACATCAAGCACCTGCGCATCCAGAGCGCCCTGCTGACCAAGTTCTGGGGCCGCCCAATGTTTCTGTCGGCGATTGTTCTGCTGCCCGAAGGGTTCGACGACCATCCCACCGCGCATTACCCCGAGATGGTGTTTGAGGGACATTTTCCCGACGGGTTTGGCGATTTTCGCACCACGCCTCCCGATCCCAACCTGAAGCCGGACTACTCTTTCCGCTTCCATCTTGCCGGGTACAACCGCATTCAACAACAGGAAGCGTACGACGAGTACAAGAAGTGGATCAGCCCTGGATTTCCGCGCGTCCTGGTCATTCAGATTCAGCACGCGAACCCGTTTTATGACGACTCGTACGCCGTGAACTCGGCCAACGTCGGCCCCTACGGCGATGCCATCGAGACGGAACTGATGCCGGCCGTTGAAAAGCAATTTCGCGGCATCGGCCAGGGCTGGGCCCGCTTCCTGTATGGCGGCTCAACCGGCGGGTGGGAGTCGCTCGCGGTGCAGATGTTTTATCCCGACCACTACAACGGCGCCTTTGTCGCCTGCCCTGATCCCGTCGACTTTCATGCCTACATGACGACCGATCTGTACGAACAGCCGAACATGTTCTACCTGCAAGGCGCCAACAAGCAGGTGGAGCAGCCCGCCATGCGCGACTACCTTGGGCACACCCTGATCTCAGTGCGCGACAACGTGGCCTATGAAGCCGCTCTGGGCGATCATGGCCGCTCAGGCGAGCAGTTCGATATTTGGCAGGCGGTGTACGGCCCGGTCGGCGCAGACGGCTATCCGCAGCCCATCTTCGACAAGCAGACCGGCGCCATCGATCATCACACCGCCGCGTACTGGCGCGAACACTACGATCTTGATGCCATAATGAAGCGCGACTGGGACACGCTCGGTCCGAAGCTGCAGGGCAAGCTCCACATATATGTGGGCTCCGACGACACCTACTTCTTGAACGACGCCGTCTACCTGATGGAAGACTTCCTGAAGACGACCGGCACTCCGGGACACGGCGTTCCCTATGAGGGAGAGGTCAAGTACGGCCCCCGCGCCGAGCACTGCTGGAACGGCGACCCCACTCTGCCCAACGCCTACTCCCGCCTGCACTACAACTGGATGTACCTGCCCCAGATCATGGACCGAATCGCCAAAACCGCCCCCGCCGGCGCCGATATGAGCTGGAAGTACTGAAGCAGAAAACAGGGGTCAGGGATCAGGGATCAGTGTCCTTCAATGATTGAACTGTCATCCTGAGCGAACGGGGCCCCGAACGCTTTTCAGTTCCGGGCCCCGGCAGACGGGTCTTCGTCTGCGGGGTGGAGTTCGGGGGTGGTGAGTCGAAAGCCTGCCCTGAGCGAAGCCGAAGGGGATCCGCGGTTGTTCTTCGATCAGACCCGCGCCTAGTCCAGCGCCTGAATCTGCGACTCAACATGCGCCAGCGCAGCCTCCAGCGCCGACCGCCGCGCCGGGCTCGAGGTCCGCTGCGAAAGAATATTCTCCCGCTGCAGCACCAGGGCCTGTTTCTGCCGCTCTTTGATCGTTCGAACCTTGTCGGCAGCGCGCCGCTGTTCTTCACTCACGAAGCCACTGGGACCAGTCTCAGTTTTCTGTGCAGCATTTGCCATCTGTTCCTCCACCGATTTACTTTCCCATCCGCGAGCCATATCTTCATTCTACGGGGGTTTGGCCGGATTGCGTCCCTCAGAATGGATTTAGCCTCTTGTGAGGTTGGAGGTATCAAGGATGCGTGTTTGGCAGATCTCAGCGTTTGGCATTGATTCTTTAGAGTTTGTTGAGCGCGTGACGCCCACCCCGGGGCCCGGCGAAGTGCTCGTCAGGATTCGTGCGATTTCATTCAACTATCGCGATCTGCTGATGGTGAAGGGCCTCTACAACCCCAAACTGAAGCTGCCGCGCATTCCCTGCTCCGATGGATCGGGCGAAGTTGTGGGGGTCGGCGAAGGCGTCACCCTCTGGAAACCGGGCGATCGCGTCGCCGGAATTTTCATGCAGAACTGGCTCGATGGGCCACTGACCCCCACAAAGGCCAAGGGCGCGCTGGGCGGCGACGTCGACGGCGTTCTGGCCGAGTATGTCGTGTTCAAGGAGACGGGCCTGATTCGCCTGCCCGACCATTTGAGTTTTCAGGAGGCGGCCACCCTTCCCTGCGCAGCCGTGACCGCCTGGAATGCGCTGGCAGCGGGATGTCTCCGACCCGGCGCGACGGTCCTGATCCAGGGCACGGGCGGCGTTTCGCTCTTCGCACTTCAACTTGCCCGGCTCCAGGGCGCCCGCGTGCTTGGGATTTCGTCAAGCCACACCAAGCTCGAAAGAGCCTACGCGCAGGGCCTCGATGCGGGACTGAATTATCTCGAGAACCCGGAGTGGGATCGCTGGGCGCACGATGAGACGGGAGGCGAGGGCGTCGACCTCGTGATTGAGGTCGGAGGCCTGGGCACGTTGCCGCGTTCGCTCCGTGCCGTTCGCCATGGAGGCACCATCGCCCAGGTCGGCGTCCTTTCAGGCTCTGAAGATTTAACCGCTCTCCAGATCGCGCCCATTTTGCATAAGCAAATCAAGATTCAGGGAATTTATGTGGGGTCGCGGCAGGATTTTGAAGATTTGAATCGGGCCATCGGCCTGGCGATTCTGCGTCCGGTTGGCGAGAACTTCCACTGGTCGCAGGCCCGCGAAGCGTTGGCGCGGATGGAAGAAGGCAGCCATTTCGGCAAGCTGGTTTTAACCGTAGGGTAGATGCGGAAAGGCGGCGCCACGCATGCGCGATTTTGAATTTCATCACGTTGGCATCGCAGTGCCCGATCTGACGGTCGCGATTCCCGGGTATCAAGAGCTCTTCAAGTATGAGATCGTCATGGGCCCCTTTGACGACCCGATTCAAAACGTGTCGGTTTGCTTGATGAGCCGCGGTTGGGGCGATCCCATGATTGAGCTGGTGGCGCCGCTCGGGCCCAAGTCGCCGGTAGACCGCATTCTGCGCAGCGGTGGCGGCACTTACCACGTCTGCTACGAGGTTAAGGACATTCGCGCGGCAATCGAGCATCTGGTGAGCCACGACGCTTTGCTGGTGAGCGGACCTGACCCGGCCGTAGCATTCGGTGGCCGCGAGATCGCGTGGCTAATGACCGACGTCAATCTGCTCGTGGAGCTGTTGCAGAAATAGTCACGCCGGCACCCCTTTGCCGGGATGCACAAATCCTTGCGCGATTACCTTCATGGGCGCAGCCTCCGGCAGGGTTGCATCGACAGCCAACTCCCAGCGCGTGATGCCCGATGAATCTTCATCGATTTTCGAGAAACCCAGCTTGGCATAATGATCGATAACCAACTGATTGCGATCCGTAGGCCGAAATGTGCCGCGCAGCGTGTGAATGCCGGCGGCCCGCGCGTGATCTATCATCGCGCGCAGAACCATGTGCTCCACCTTGCGGCCAAGCACGCGGCAACTCATCAGCCAGGTGTCGATCTCCCAAACGCCGACAGCCGCAGGGCGGCAAATCACAACGCTGATCATGCCGTTGTCGCCAAAGATATCCGCCAGGCGCACCTGCAGTGTGAACACTTCAGGGGCGACCTCCGCTGCGGCAACTTCCGGTTCGGTGTAGCGGCGCGTCGTCAAGTTGTACTGGTTCGATTTGTTGATGAGCTGCACGATGCGCGCGCGGCCCGTGGCATCGAAAGGCTGGAAGGTGATCGTCATGTCCAGCGACTCGAGATACGCATCCACGCCGCCCATTTGCTTTTGCAGATTCGCGCGGCGTGCGTTGTCCTGATAAAACCCGGCGCGCTGCAGATCCTCGCGCGCAAAGGCCACGGCCTCAAAGTAGCCGGCGGCTGCAAGAGTGCGCGCAAAAAACGCAGGTTCCTCCGGCAGCTCAGGCACGGCAACCTGGGGCAGCAGCTTGCGAATCAGCCCGCGCTCAACGGGATTGTCATCGAGAAAAACAAGCGCATCGAGGCCCAGTGACAGCTCATCCGCGATGCTCTGAATGTTGGTTGCCTTGTCTTCCCAGTTGGCCTGAAAGACTGCAATGTGATCGAGCTTGAGCAGCATTTCTGGATGCTTCTCGAAGGGCTCACGCGCCACAGCGTCAGTATTTTTTGAGCAGACGGCGAGCACGATACCGCGCTGGCGCAGATCAAGAGCCAAACGCTGCACGGCGAGATAAGCCTCCCCGCTCGCATCTCCCTGCGCAATCTTGATTCCTTCCAGCCCATCGTCGCCGATCACTCCGCCCCAAAGCGTATTGTCGAGATCGAGGATCAGCGCCTTGCGGCTCTTCCCGCGCAGCGCCGCGACAATGCGAGCCACGTGATCCGCATAGAGCGGGATGAACTCGTCCGAGAAAGCAATCTTGCCCATGTTCCACAGTTGCGGATCGTGCCAGTTGGCCACGCCCACAGTCTCTGCCAGCGCGGCCACATCGAACAACACATCCCCATGAGTGGACGACGTAACCATCGCGGCGACATCGCGATTGATGCCGTCAATGAGGCTGCGCAGCGTGCCCGGAATCGCGCGGTCCATACTTCCAAACAATGACTCTGCCGGTGGCGCGAAGGTCTGCACGATACAAACCGCCTTGCTGTTCGCCTGGATGCCCTTGCGCAAACTCTCCAGGTAGCCAAGCGCGCCGCGCGCAGTTGCCTCCGCAGCATCCGAATCACCCAGCGCAATCTTCAAGGGCAGCGCGCGGTAGTCGAGCCCAAACAAAACTGCATCTGGGCGCGCGCGATTGACCGTCGAATCCGGAGTCAGTGCCTCCTGCGCCACCTGATCGTATGAGGGCTGAATCACCTCAAGCGCGATGCCATGGCGCACGGCGCTGGCCACCAATGCGGGAACAATCAGGTCGATCGTCCCGTTGCTGAGAACGGCGAGGCGAAACGGGACAAGCGGATCGAGCGATTTGCCAGCCGCCTCTGCCTTCGCAATTGCGCCGGCAACTTTTGTGAGTTGATTGAGATTGAGGCGGTGCGATGTGAGGCTCTGCAGCTCCCTTCCCAGCGACCCGTCTGCATGGGTCAGTTCCTTCACGGCCTTGACGCGCGCGGAGAAATCAGCCGGAGCGGCGGGCAGCCATTGAAGTTCCGAGTAGAGAGCATTCATGGGCATACAAACAGTTCACAGTTCATCGTTCGCAGTTCACAGTTTGCAGACATCCCAGCTCCCGGATCACTAATCACGCGCGCGCTTCGATCACCTTCACCAACTCACCGACTGTTTCAAACTTGCCGATTTCGGACGTAGTGAACTTGATCTTGAATGCCTTTTCGATCGTAAGCATCAGGCGGATGTGGCTCAGGCTGTCCCATCCATCCACATCCTTTGCCGTCAGCCCCGGAGTCACCTCGAGCGAGTCCTCGTCAAACACTTCTTGAAAAATCGGGGTCAGCCGCTCGTAGATTTGCGGTTCATCCATTCGTCTGGATCTCCTCAAAAAACGCAAAACCTGACTGCAAGTTTAGCACTCACTGTGTGGCGCGGTGAGCAACGTAAAACTCCTCAAGCGCGCCTCGCATCCTCGTCCCGGAGGGACGACGGAAAATAGCCCAGGACAAGCGAAGCGCAGTCCTGGGAATGCGCGCCCCCCCAAACGCATAAGCCCCGTAGGGGCGAGTGAGCGGCCCCTTCCCTTCTGGGCGATTAAAAAGACACACAGCCGATTCTCAACGAAACGGAACGTGACCGAAGGGAACCTGCGGCGTTCCTCGCCCATACAGTATCCTGAAGGTCGCAAGCATCTTCCTTTCCCTGCGCGGTGAAATCCTTGATTGTCGAAATCGAAGCCCTGACAAAAATCTATGAGACCAAACTCCGCGTCGTTGCGCTCGACGGGATCGATCTCGAATTGCAGCAGGGGGAAATCTTCGGTTTGCTGGGGCCGAACGGCGCCGGCAAAACAACAGCCATCAGCATTTCGACCACGCGCACGCTGCCGACCAGCGGAACGGTGCGCATTGCCGGCATCGACGTGGTCAAGCATCCATCGCATGCGCGGCGGCACATCGGGGTGGTTCCGCAGTTCAACACCCTCGACCGTTCTCTGACGGTTTACGAGAACCTCTACTTTCATTGCCGCTATTTCGGCTTCTCGCATGCCCACGCCAAGGGGCGCTCGCTTGAATTGCTCGAGCAGTTTCTGCTCACCGAGCGCAAGACCGTTTATCCGGCGCAACTGTCCGGCGGTCTCGCACAGCGAGTGCAGATTGCGCGGGCCATTGCGCATCGGCCAACAGTGCTCTTTCTCGATGAACCGAGCGCGGGCCTCGACCCGCAGAGCCGTATGGCCATGTGGACGGCCGTGGAGGGGCTGCGCAAAGAAGGCATCACGGTTCTGTTGACGACGCACTACATGGAAGAAGCCGACTCGCTCTCAGACCGGCTGGCGATTCTCGATCACGGGAAAGTTCTCGCTCTCGGAACCCCCGACGAACTGAAAGCGACCTATGGAGCCGAGACGATCTTCGACCTGAAGCTCCGCTCCCACGATGACCTCGAATCGCTCGTCACCGTGATGAAGAGCCGGCCAGAAGTGACGAGCGCGGACATAACGCCCGATGGGGTACGCTTGATCGCCACCAACGCGGACGGCTTTTTGCCGCAGATGGTGCAGGCCGCCGCGCGCTATGGCGTGCGCGACCTGGGCATCACCGAGCCAAGTCTCGAAACCGTGTTTATTCATCTGACGGGGAGAGATCTGCGTGAATAATCAAGCTCCGATTGCCTCTCACAATCTCGGCGCGGGTGTCTCGCTCAAGGCATTCTTTGGACTTTTCCTGCGCGACACGCGCGTGCTGATGCGCGAGATGCTCCCCTTCCTTCTCCGCGTCGGAATGCAGCCGCTGCTCTTCCTGTTTGTGTTCACGTTCATCCTGCCGCGCATGGGCGGGGGCAACCCCATGGCCATGGCTGGCGGCATGAACTTCGGCATCATCATTCTTCCCGGCTTGATGGCCGTCGCCATCATGTTCTCCGGAATCGCCGCTGTAGCCTTGCCCCTCTCCGCCGAGTTCGGAATTACACGGGAGATCGACGACCGCGTCATGTGCCCCCTGCCGCTATGGGCGGTCGCGCTTGAGAAAGTCTGCTTCAGCGCCATCCAGAGCATGATCGCGGCAGTGCTTGTCATCCCCATGGCGTATTACATTCCCACCGAGCCCGTGCGCGCACAGATCCACAACTGGCCGCTGTTTGCCGTGGTGCTGATTCTGGCCAGCCTGCTTGCGGGGTCGCTCGGATTGGTGATCGGATCGACAGTCAACCCCAAACAAATTGGCCTGGTCTTCTCAATCCTCGTCGTGCCCATCACGTTTCTCGGCTGCGTTTACTACCCCTGGGCGCTGCTTGGCAAAATCCCCTGGCTGCAATACGGCGTGTTGTTCAATCCGATCGTCTACATGAGCGAGGGGCTGCGCGCGGCTGTTACGCCGCAAATTGCGCACATGCCCTGGTGGGCCATCCTCACAGCCCTGGTGTTTTTCACCGCACTGATGGGACGGTTGGGGTTGCGAGGGTTCCTCAAGCGCGTTGTCTCGTAAAACTCGTCACAGAAGCGAGATACTCCTTTTATACGAGCAGTGCCAGGTACCCCGGTGATGTGTGCAAAGGCTCTCATTCTGCCCGTTGTTTGCCCCATTTTCATGATCAAAGTGTCTAATGGATAGACGGGACAACAACAACTGGTCGGGTGAGCGTAGATCGTTTTGCTTCAAATTCCTTCAAATCGAACTGAGCGCATTCAGGGGCTGAAGTCCTCGCTCCGGACGTCTGCTCGCCCCAATCGTTGGGGACTGCGCGCGGCTGCCGCGCTTCTGGCTCCGCTGCTGATCCTGCTTGCCGGCTGCGCAGGAAACCCTGTCGTAGCGGATCCTTCGAATGGCACTTTCTCCATCTCGCCGGGTACCGCTTCCATCGATACCAACTGCACCGGTTGCAATGTCGTCACAACGCAGGGCAAGTCTGCTGAGCAGTTCAGCGCAACCCTGGCCAGCGGATCGGAGGCAACGGTGACCTGGACCGTATCCGGCGGCGACGCGAACAGCGGGCCGGGCACAATCAGCGCCGACGGGCAGTACGTGCCGCCAAGCTATCTCACCGCGGATCGAGTGCAGGTCATCGTGACCGCAACCTTGAACGCCGGCACAGTGGCAACGTCGGTTCTCACTGTGACGCCAGGCTTCCTGCAGCCATTGACTCCCGAGAACTCCGCGTTGGGAGCGAACGGTCAGGTCACAGTCACAGGCTACCTGGCAGAAGCAGGCGGCAGCCGCGGCATCTCGTTCGCTCTTGCCAACTCCGCGACCGGATCGTCGGGCGGCTTCGGCACGCTGGGAGCAACAACCTGCCAGCGGGGCGCATCCGCTTTCACCTTCTGCACCGTGACCTATTCGGCCCCCGCTTCATTGACCGCAACCAACGAAACCTTTGTGGTGGCGACCATCGGGGGCGGCGCAAATTCGCGAGCGACTGCAAATCTGCTGCTGAACACCGCTGGTGTTACGAGCAACCCCGCAAGCCATCAGTCCGATGAGACGCTGCCGATTGCGCTCGGAACATCGGGCGGCAACAACAACGACTACGATGTGACGGGCAATCAGATTGCCGACTGCTGCAGCGGAACGCTCGGCTCGCTACTCGAGGACACCAGCGGCCGCCAGTATCTGCTCAGCAACAATCACGTCCTTGCGCGCAGCGATCAGGCCGCCGTGGGCGATGCGATTATCCAGCCGGGGCTGATCGACAACAACTGCACGCCGAATGGCGACGGGCCCGGGACCACGCTGGTCGGCTCGCTGACCGGTTGGCTCCCACTCAGTTCGAGCGCAACCAACGCAGACGCGGCGATTGCGCAAGTCGACCCCGGCGGCGTGAACACCAACGGCAACATTCTTGAACTGGGCACGCGCCAACAGGATGGCACTCTGTCCGCTGCACCGCCTGGAACTTCGTCGACGGCTGGTGTGGGTGAGCCGGCCCAGCTCGCCATGACCGTGGCCAAAAGCGGCAGAACAACAGGGCTGACCTGCGCCAACATCTCGGCGCTGAGCCTCGACGTACGCGTCGATTATTTTCTCGACTGCGCCGAGACCGAGCCCTATCTGACCAAGACCTATACCAATCAACTCGGCATCACCGGCAATCAGTTCAGCGATGCAGGCGACTCGGGCTCGCTCGTGGTCGACGCTTCGAATGCTGAGCCTGTTGGCCTGTTTTTTGCCGGCGGAACGGATTCAACGGGCGTAAGCGAAGGCGTCGCGAATCCTGCGCCCGAAGTGATCAATGAACTGAACGCGCAGCTCGGTAACGGCTCAAGGTACACATTTGTGGGCGGGGCCGATCACGCCGTGAGCTGCCTCAACTACGGTGATGACACCGTGGCCACCGCGCAGGCGCGCACGCTGACCGCAGCCGAGAATGCCCGCGCACAACTGGCGCTTGCCGACGCCCGCACGCTCGTCAATCCTTCCACGGGGGTTCTCGGCGTCGCCCTCGGAAAGAGCAGCGACCGTGTCGGCGAGGCGGCGATCGTTGTTTACGTCGACGAGACCATGAGTCCCAGCGTGCCAACCACGGTAGGCAACGTGCGCACCATCGTGGTTCCCGCAAATTCGCATGCAGTGGCCGTTGGCTCGGCGCCGCAAACTCCATGGGAAGCCACAGCACCGGCGCCCTTGACCTCCGCGGTTTTGAACAGCGCCATCGCGGCCAAGCTGCAAGTGGTGTCCGCACTGATGAAACAGAATCCGTCCTTCTTCGGAGTCGGCGTAGGGCAGAGCCTCGACAATCCGCGGCAGGCGGCCCTGGTGGTTTACGTCGACCGCAAAAAGATCCCGGCCCAGCTTCCCCAGATCATCAACGGATTGCGAGCGCGCTACATAGTGATGGATCGCCTGCACGTGACGCGCTCGTACGATGCGCCCTTCGAGCAGCGAATGCATTGCATGCCCCATGCGCGGACCAGCCCCGGTCTGGATGGCCTGTTGAAGCCGAAGGTACTGGGGCTGCAGTAGGCGTCCACCGTCTCACTGTCTCACTGTTTCACTGTCTCCCTACCCGTTGATTCGGCCATGCCCAAACCAGCGCGACAGGTAAATCAACTGGCCAACGTGCGCCGTTTCATGGAACGCCAGGAACGCGATCATGCCCCCAACCGATCCATCGAAACTCGGCGACGGATTGGGCATGGGAGCGGCAAGCGCCTCGGCGGACATGTCCTCAAGCGCTGCCATGTAACGGGCGTCGATATCCTTCCAATCCGCCCTGAGCTCTTCAGGGGATGGGTACTCGTCGAAGTCGGCCACTTCCGTGCCGCGTTTAAAGAGCTCGAGCCACGGGCGGGACCACTCCACACCCATCAGCTTCAGGCCACTCGACCGCGTCGAGATAATATGGCCAACAATCCAAATCACCGGATTCGTTGTCTCGCTTGGCCGCCGCTTCCACTCTTCGTCTGACATGCCGTCGATGCTCTTCTTGAGCCAACCGGTATTGCCGCGGTAGATGTAAGCAGCGGTGGTCATTTCAGCGGTAGCAGGCATTTTCGTTTCTCCCCGTCGTTAGTTTTTTCAGATGGGACAACAGACACAGGTGATCTTACGCTGGCTTTCGATCAACCGGCTGAGGATTTCGATGATTTCGTTTCAACATCCCTCAGACAGCGGCTTGCTTGGCAACCAGAGCCGTATCATCCGGGATAAAAATCTGAAACACCGTCCCCGAGTCTTTGCCAGCCGTCGCGATGCGGCTGCGCACTCTGAACGTCCCCTGGTGCCGCGCGACGATCTCCTGGCTCACCCACAACCCCAGGCCTGTGCCGGTATCTTCCTTGGTCGTGAAGAAGGCCTCGAAGACCCGCTTGCGCACTTCAGGGGGCATGCCGCTGCCGGTATCGGCGATGGTGAAGCGGATCCCTTTTCGAGCGGGAGCGGTCCAACTGTGCGCGGGGCAGGCACGAATCATGAGGCGTCCGCCGCTGGGCAGCGCATCGAGCGAGTTGCCGAAGAGGTTGGCGAAGACCTGGCGCAGTTCACCCGCAAAACAGAACAGATCGATCTCGCCGTCGTACTCGCGCACAATTGAAATGCTCAGCGAGCTCAGCTTGCCCAGATAGAGACTCAAGGCCGAGTCGAGAAGCTCGCCCACCCGGGCGCGGCCGGGCAAGTTGGGCTGGCGATAGAAACGCAGCGTCTGCTGCGTGATCTCGGCGATGCGCTTGGCTTCGTGCTCAGCCATGGTGGCGTACTTCAGGGCAGCTCCCTCCAGATCGCAATAGTTGCGCAGCAGGAAGAGCAGGTTGGTGATTGCCTCAAGTGGATTGTTGACCTCGTGCGCAATTGAAGCCGCGAGACGCCCCGTTGCGGCAAGCTTTTCAGTCTTGCGCAGAGCCTCTTCGTTGCGCTTGCGTTCGCTGGCATCCAGAACAATCGCGCCAACCCAGCGAATCTGGTGCGGCGTGGTGCGAACCGGATAAGCGCTCACCAGCCAGGTGAAGGGGCGCGGAGGCTCGCCGCTCTGGCCGCTGAATTCGAGGTCGCGTACTGGCTCCTCTGCACAGAAGACGCGCTCCACAGCGGCTTCCAACTCCTTGGCAGCAGGCTGCGGCATCAACTCTGACAGCGTGCGGCCCAGATGGCGCGAAAGAGAAACCCCGGTCATATCGGCGAATACCTGGTTGACGCGCACGAAGCGGTATCGGTTATCGAAAAACGCCAGCCCGATCGGCGCGTTGGCAAGCATCGAGTCAAGCAGCGAAAGCGTGTCGTTCAAGCCAGAGCGCTGCTCCGCGATCGATGCGACCATGCGGTTGAAGGCCACAATCAGGTCCCCCAGCTCGTTGTCGACCGGCACGGGCAATGGGAATCGACCGTCGCTCTCCGGCGAGGCCATCAGCGACGTCGTCCCGCGATGGAGAATCGCCAGCGGCATGGTGATCGATCGGGCCATCAGCAACACCAACAGCACCGAGGCGCTGATCCAGATGATGCCGAAGATCGCGGTGCCGCTCCGCACCGTTTCAAGTTGCTGATCATCCCATCCCCGATCGGTCTCGACCCACGCAAAGCCGCGCAGCTCCTGAGCCGTTCCCGCACCGGTATAAATAGGGCGAACACCCTCCCAGCGATCGTTTCCCGTGGTGAAGACGCGTGCTTCATCCTTCGACATGAGGGGAATTTGGGCGCGCTCGGCAGGGTCGAGCACCGCCTGCTGTGCCGACCCGCGGCTGACGAACTGAACATTTCCCTGGGGGTCAGTCACTTTGGCGAGCGCAACACTCGGGGCTTCTCCCATCATCTGCACTGAGAGCCCCACCCACAGCGGACGCTGTTGCAAGAGAGCTTCCTTCGCTTGCAGAGACATTGAGGTCGCCTGGTGCGCAAGGCGCTGCAGGCGGTGCGCGCGCACCTCCCGCCCCTGTTGCTCGATCAAAATGGCCGCGAAAAGCCCGATGGAGAGGACTTCAAGCAGCAGCAGGCCGGCAAGCATCTGCCAACGTATCGACCGCGGCCACCAGCGTATCTGCATTCCCGGGCTCCTCGCTTCGTGTCAACACCTCAGCTTTCCCGCGCAACAGGCAAACGGTCGAGGCGTGGCGCTTTAAGCTTCGATGCAAGTGCTTTGGCGATCTGCCGCCCATGGAAACGCCCATTCTCAATGAAGATCTCATTGGTGCGCGATCCCGCCACGATCACACCCGCCAGATAAATCCCCGGCACATTGCTTTCCAGCGTCACCGGGTCGCAAACCGGTAGCTTGTCTGCCCCTTCAAACCGCACCCCGAGCCGCTCCAGAAAATCGAAGTCCGGATGATAGCCGGTCATGGCAAAGACAAAGTCGTTGGGGATCGTCTTGGGCCCCTCGGGTGTCTGCAGTTGAACCGTGTCCTGCGTAATCTCGACAACCCGCGTGCTGAAGTAGGCCTTGATTTCGCCATGTTTGATGCGGTTCTCGATGTCCGGCTTGATCCAGTATTTAACGTGGCGATGCAATTCGGGATCGTGATGGACGAGCGTAACCCGAGCGCCGCTGCGCCATAGCTCAAGAGCCGCGATGGCCGCAGAATTCTTGCCGCCAATCACCACCACATCCGTCTCGAAATAGGGATGCGGATCGTTGTAGTAGTGATGGACCTTGCTCAGCTTCTCGCCTGGGATCTCCATCAGATTGGGCAGGTCGTAATAGCCCGTGGACAAGGCCAGCTTCCGAGCCCTGAATTGCTCCGGCCGCCCGAATCGGTCTTCAACGTGAACCGTAAAATCGCCATCGCTGCCGGTCACCCGCTCCACGCGATGGTATTGCCGGATGTCGAGCTTGTAGTACGCGGCCACCAGCCGGTAATACTGCAGCGCCTCGTTGCGCGTAGGTTTCGGATTGGGGCTCGGAAACGGAATGTCCCCAATCTCCAGCAGCTCCGGCGTGGTGAAAAACGTCATGTGCGCCGGATAGTGGAACAGCGAGTTGCAAACGCACCCTTTATCCACCAGCACCACCCGGAAGCCGGCCTTCTGCGCTTCAATGGCGCACGCCAGCCCCGTAGGGCCGGCGCCGACGACGAGAAGATCAAAAATGTCGACGGCAGCTTTCACGGCTGCGGCCGGTTCCAAAGTGGAATCGAACATAAAGTTAGATTAGGACATTTCAAGGAACACCGGACGACGAAGCAGGTTCTCATGCGCACTCAATTCGATAAATGGTAGAATGGTAGAATGACATGGTAGAAAGGTAGAAAAGCGATGTCCAAAATGAGCACAACACTCGGGCAGGGCCTCCCGCAAAAGGATGGCCGGGGCGTGAGCGTAAACATTAAGAATACAAAGACAACTCAGATGATTCGAGAGCTCGCTGCGCTTAAAGAAGTCACGCTGGTAGAGGCCGTGACCCAAGCTGTCCAGGAGAAACTGGATAAAGAAAGAGCAGAACGAGAAGCGGTTGCAAAGCCGAAGAAGAGCCGTTACGAGCTGCTCATGGAATTTGCAGATCAATACTCGAAAGGAGTCGAGAACCCAATCCACTCCTGGGATGTCGATGCTCTGCTCTATGACGAGCATGGGTTGCCCAAATGATTGTCGATTCGTCAGTGCTGATTGCCATCGCAACCAGGGAACCGGAGGGTCCGCCCTTCGCACGAATCATTGACCAAACCGCCGACGTTTCGATGTCGGCCGCTACATACCTTGAAACCGCGATTGTCTTGGATATGCGAAAGGACCCGGCCCGAACCGCAAGACTGGACGATCTCATCGAAGAGTTGAACATCTCTATTGAGCCCTTTACGCCGGCGCAGGCGCGCATCGCGCGCCAGGCTTACCGCGACTACGGCAAAGGCAGCGGGCACCCGGCCAATCTGAACTTCGGCGATTGCTTCAGCTATGCCCTGGCGCGCGAAAAGCGAGAGACCATTCTCTTCAAGGGCGACGACTTTGGGCACACGGATCTGCGGCCTGCTAAGTAGCGCCGGTCTCCTGGCCGGCTGTCGCGTGGGCCTCCCGGCCCACGCCGCGATCAACTTCCCGATCGCAGCGCATCACACAAAGCCAGCGCCAGCATCGGGTAAGCAGTCCCGCTATACGTAATAAATTGCCAGCCATCGCGATTGAGCGACCGCGTATACCAGCGCCCCGATTCCCTCTGGTTGGCCAGCAGCCATTGCACGCCACGCAGAATCCGCGGATCGTCCGCCGGAACGCCCGCCTTCCGCAGCGCAATAATCGCCAGCCCCGTCATGTGCCCGTCGCTGGGCGGATCGCTGAACTCCGCTTCGGCGCGAAGCTTCTCCGCGCGATTCCCGCTGCCCCACTCGTCAGGCCGCGCAAAGCTGCGAATCGACCAGCCGCCGTCCGATTTTTGATGCGCAAAGATCATGTCGACAATTGCGCGCTGGCGCCCCTCGTCGATCAGCCCGGGCAACTCCGCTGAAGCCCACAGGAGATGGACGCGATCGTAGTCGCCCTGCATCTTCTGATTGCCGCGCAAGAAATCTTTCATCAAGTTGATCTTGTGCTCAACCGGCGTGCCGATCTGGCGGCGCGCCCAGTCCGGGGCATTGCCAACCGCACGCGCAGCGATGGTCGCAAGCTGGAAACGGCTCGATTCAAAGGGCGGATTGGTGTCATCCGGAAGAACAACCCATGCCCCATCGGGCGACTGAACCTTGAACATGTACTCCATCGCCTGTTTGGTTTCGTCGGTGAGCTCGTGGATCACCTCGGCATCCCACATCGCCAATCCTGCCGCAATGTAGACGGCCTGCTTGGGCTCGATCTCCGGGTCGGGCTTGGCCGGGTCCTGCGCGAGTTCGGCGCGCAGAGCCGAAATGAAGTAGAGCCGCATGCCGCCATTGGGCGCCCCCAACTGCCGCGTCATCAGCGGACGCACCACCATGTAGGTGCCATTCGTGTGGCAGGCGACGCATCCCCAGTCGGCGGTCCATGCAACCGCGCCCTTCTCGAGATAATCAACCGCGCAGTTGCGGCGAAAAGGGAATGATCTTCTCATCCGGCGAAGGCCGCAGATACGTCACGTCCTTCATGTGGTACTGGTAGAGAAACGGCGTCCTCCACGCATTCGCCTTTATCGCGAGAGTCAGCACCAGCGGCATCGACCGCTTGTCATAGGTCCACGTGCCCGAGATCGTTGTGCCGTGCTCCGCCAATCTTGCCGGCGAAGACACCTTTGCCCCCCTCAATCGAGAACCGGACCGTCTTGCCCTTCACGTTGAACGAATCGATCTTTGCGTCGTCGTGAAAATATTCGACATAGATCTTCTGCGCCTGCATCGCGCCGTTGGGTTTCCTGGCCGTCTCAACGACGATGCGTTGCGGCTCAGAACCGGCATTGAAGGTTCCCTGCCATTGGTCGGCGGTCTGCTGAGCCGCAACGATCGGAGGCACAACCGCCAGCAAGAAAGCCAAGAGCAGGAATCGGGGAGATTTTGGATGTTTCCATCTCATAAGAGGACGCGTTGATGGCCGAAGCACTCGAATAATAGCCCAGGACAAGCGAAGCGCAGCGAACGCGACCAGCCATCCCTCTAGCCCCGTAGGGGCGGCCGATCCCACCCAGTTCAAAAGCTGTCAAGCCCCGCGCCCCATTTATTTCTCTATCTAACTGATTACAAACAAAATAAAGTTTTCCGGAATTTGCATATTATTTCCCCGAAAAGCGCACACTTGAATCACCGTCAACCAAGGAGAGCCCGATGCCTGACACTTTTCCGGCAAAATCCCACCAAATTCGCCCGGGGGCTCTGCGAAAAACACCCACCCCCCTACCCGGCAGTAACCATGTTACTTTACTCTTTGGTAAACACCCGAAAAGCATCCTTGAAAACGGCTGTGAAACTGTGAACCCCTACCAACCTACGATGAATCATGAGGCTACAGACACCCCCTCCACAGTTTCACAGGAAAAATTACGCAAACCCGATCAAAAACTGCGGCCCATCCGCTGCGTGCTCTATCCCATTCCGCGGCTCTTCGCGGAATGGGTGGGATACCTCGACTGAGGGCCACTGACTCGCTGACTCGCTACGCCGCCGCGCGGCGCTGACTCGCTGTCTTTGTCCCAACCCGTCCTTTATCCTTGATGGGTTACGCACTCCGAGGAACACCGTCATGACCGTCATCAAGCAGGAAGACTTTATCGCGACCGTTGCCGGCGCGCTGCAGTACATCAGCTACTACCACCCGACGGACTACATCACCAGCCTGGCGAAGGCCTACGAACGCGAGCAGTCGCCGGCCGCCAAAGACGCCATGGCGCAGATCCTCATCAACAGCCGCATGTGCTTTGAAGGCCATCGCCCCATCTGCCAGGACACCGGCATCGTCAATGCCTTCGTGAAAGTCGGCATGGATGTCCGTTTCGAGGGCCCAGACGGCGGCGAGCCGACGCTCGACCTGCAAGGCATGGTCGATGAAGGCGTGCGCCGCGCCTATCTCGATCCCGACAACAAGCTCCGCGCCTCCCTGCAGGCCGACCCCGCAGGCGCGCGCAAGAACACCAAAGACAACACACCGGCAGTCGTGAATGTGGAACTGGTCAAGGGCAACAAGGTCGACATCACGGTAGCGGCCAAGGGCGGAGGGTCCGAAGCGAAGTCGAAGTTCGTCATGCTCAACCCGTCAACGACTCGGTCGTCGACTGGGTGCTGAAGACGGTGCCGACCATGGGCGCGGGCTGGTGTCCGCCCGGCATGCTCGGCATTGGCATTGGCGGAACAGCCGAGAAGGCCATGCTGCTTGCCAAGCAATCGCTGATGGACCCGATCGATATCCAGGACCTGATTGCGCGCGGCCCGAAAACCACGGCCGAAAAACTGCGCGTCGAACTCTACGACAAGGTGAACCGCCTCGGCATCGGCGCGCAGGGGCTGGGAGGGTTGACCACCGTTCTCGACGTGAAGGTGGTCGACACGCCCGCGCATGCGGCGAACCTCCCCGTAGCGATGATTCCCAACTGCGCCGCCACGCGCCATGCGCATGTGGTGCTCGATGGATCGGGCCCCGCGTTTCTCGATCCGCCGAACATAGAAGACTGGCCCAAGCTGACCTACGACGTCTCCGGCGCGCGCCGCGTGAATCTCGACACCGTCACGCGCGCCGAAGCCGCGACGTGGAAGCCCGGCGAGGTATTGCTCCTGACCGGCAAGCTGCTCACCGGCCGCGATGCCGCGCATAAGCGTATGTCCGACATGCTGAGCCGCGGTGAAAAACTGCCTGTCGATTTTCGCGACAGGTTCATCTATTACGTCGGCCCGGTCGACCCCGTGCATGGCGAAGTGGTCGGCCCCGCCGGCCCCACAACCGCAACCCGCATGGATAAGTTCACGCGCCAGATGCTCGCGGAAACAGGCCTGCTCGGCATGGTGGGCAAAGCCGAGCGCGGCCCGGTTGCGATTGAGGCCATTCGCGAATTCGGCGCAGTCTACTTGATGGCCGTGGGCGGCGCAGCCTACCTGGTTTCAAAGGCAATCTACGGCTCGCGTTTACTCGCTTTTGAAGATCTCGGAATGGAAGCCATCTACGAATTCGACGTGCGCGACATGCCCGTCACAGTAGCCGTCGATTCAAAAGGCACCAGCGTCCACCAAACCGGCCCCGCCGAGTGGCAGCAGCGCATCGCCGGAATCCCAATACTGCAGTGAAGCAGGGGTCGGATCAGTCGGCAGCGAAACAGGGATAAGCAGTGAAGGTCCAATCGATAGAGTCGGCACTTCGGAGTTAAAACGACTGCGGGGCAGGAGATGTCATTGCAGACTTCTCCTGCCCCGCAGTCGTTCTGATCCCTGACCCCAGAACCCCGACCCCTGTCTTATTGCTTTCCAAACCGATAAACAAGGCTCGCCCGTAAACCCGAGGCTATTCTGCTGGGTCGACCCGAAGCCGGAGAGAAAATACTCCGGCGCAATGCGGACGCCCAAACCAGGCGAGAGATTGTATTCGGCAAAGATGCTGGCGCTGGCGGCGTAGGTGGGGCCGTCTTTCCAGAGACCGAGGGTCGTGCCGCCAAATCCATTGTGTCGCCGGAAAAATTGCCATCGGCAAAGCCGGCCATGACGCGGCCGGAGATGGAATAGCGGGGCTGAATATAGAAGCGGTAGGTGGGACCGATCAGCGCTGCATACTCGCTGATGGCCGGCTTGGTGAGGCCGGTCTCGTTCAATCCGACAAAGGGCGTGCCATAGTAGCCGCGGCCATCGAGGGTCGCGCCTAGCCGCTCGCTGAAGTAGCGGGTAAAGCCACCGTTCCAGTTGTATTCGTTCACGCGCTGCAGGTTGGTGCCGGGGCGGAAGCGCAGGTACCCGCCGCCGACATAGCCCTCGTAAAGGTGGTCATACACTTCGCGGATTGAAGCCGCGCGGCGCTGCTCTCGGCGCGCCTTGATGCGCGCCTGCACGCTGACCTGGGGCTGCGCTTGTGCGGATGTCGATTCAGGAGCCTGCTGCGTTGCCGGTGCGCTGCTGGAGTCGGGTGCCTGAGCATGAACGAATTGCATGGCCGTCAGACCGAGCGCCAGCAAAAGGAAACGACCGCGAAATGAAGACATCGTCTTGGAAAAACCTCCACGGGATAACGGAAGCACCCAACAGCATTGGGCGGCACTTCCCCCAATAGGTATTAAACCATTCGAGGCAGCCTTTTGGGGTACACGTATTGCTTTGGACGCACGAGCCCTCGATTCGCCCCTTGATTTCGAGTGTCCCGTCCCAGAAGTTCTCAACACAATCGAGGTGTCCTCCTGAGCGAACGGGGCCCTAGGCGTAGTTCAGCCTGGGGGTGGTGAGTCGAAGGATCTGCGGTTGTTCTTTTCGGCAAGCCTCAAGAGCACCGCACGAGAAGGTCAACCGCCGCAGCGCCCGATGAACTACGATGGACATCAACGCAATCTTCGCCCTTCAAGGAGCTCGAAGTATGGGTCGCATTCTGCTGGGAATCATTCTGGGAGTGATTCTGGTTCCCCTCGCCGTATTGGTCTGGTTCAACTACGGACATCCTCCGGTCGCCGTGGCAGACGCGCCTTTCCCTGAAGAGCGGGTTCTCACCGGCTCGCTGCTCGATAAACGAATCGACAAAGAGGCGCCGAAGACAGCACCCATCGAAGTGACGGAAGCGAACCTTGTGGCCGGGGCGCAGGTGTATCGCGATCAATGCGGGGCGTGCCATGGATTCAGCGGCAAGCCGTCGTCGTTTGGCCCTCACATGTATCCCGATGCTCCCCCGCTGTGGGAGAAGCATCACCACAACGATGTGGTGGGCGTGAGCGACGACCCGCCGGGCGAGACGTTTTGGAAAGTGCAGAACGGGATTCGGCTGACCGGCATGCCTGCGTACAAAGACATTCTTTCGAATACGCAGATGTGGCAGGTGAGCCTGCTGTTGGCGAATGCCGATAAGCCATTGCCTCCGGCCGCGCTCGATATTCTGCACGGCAAGATTGCCCCGGTATCCATGGTTCCAGCAGCAAAGAATTGAATCTCGTATCGAAGAGTCGAGTTATTGCAGGAAAGTTGGAAAGCGATGGGCGTTTTCGAAGGGCTGAAAAAAGGGCTGGGTTTCGTGCTGATGAGTATGGGCGTTTCGGCGCCCCCGAAAAACCCAAGCCGGCAAGCAAGCCCGCCATCAAGCCGACCTCCGGCTCCGACAGCTAGCAGCTCAAGCAGAAAGCTTGAAAAAAAGATGGACCCCCAATGCCGGTTAGTCTGCTCCAATGGGGTGTGAGTGGAATCGTGACTGAAGCCAACCCCGAAGCTTATTCCCCCGTCCCCACCAAAAGAAGGAGCCCTTGGCGTGCCTTCTGGGACTTTTTTGTGTTGTTCTCGGGAATCTCGACGGCTTCCAATCTTTCCCGCACCCAGAGCCGTCCGGTGCGTGGACGCGGAGTGTTTCTCTTCCGCCCGCGCACAGAAAGGCTACCCGGTGGGACGCCTCCAGGATGGGACAACAGACCCGCATTAATTCGCCGCGCCGAACGATGGAGTTGCTAGAATCGAAGTATGGCTTTGACCCGCGAACAAGCCCTGGATTACTTCAACTCGCCCGACCTGATCGGGCTGGGGTTTGAGGCGGATGCTGTGCGGCGGCGCCTGCATCCTGAGGGCGTGGTCACCTACATCATCGACCGCAACATCAACTACACCAACTTCTGCACCGAGTACTGCACCTTCTGCGCCTTCTATCGCCCGTTGAAGGGGCCGCGCGCCGACGAAGGCTACATCCTCGAGTTCGAGAAGATCTACGAAAAGATCGCCGAGACCCTTGAGATGGGCGGCACCGGCGTGCTGATGCAGGGCGGCATTCATCCCGATTTGAAGATCGACTGGTTTGAGCGGCTGTTCACGGGCATCAAGCAGCGATTCCCGCAGATCTGGCTGCATTGCCTTTCGGCCTCTGAGGTGCTGGCGATTGCAGAGTACTCCGACCTGAGCCTGCGCGACACCATCGCGCGGCTGCGCGATGCGGGGTTGGATTCGATTCCCGGAGGCGGCGCAGAAATTCTGGATGACGATGTGCGCAAGCGCATCGCGCGCCTGAAGTGCCGCACCGAAGATTGGCTGAGCGTGCATCGCACCGCGCACGAGCTGGGCATGCGCACAACGGCGACCATGATGTTTGGCGTAGGCGAGACGTTCGAGCAGCGCATCAACCACTTTGAAGTGGTGCGGAAACTGCAGGAAGAAACCGGCGGATTTACGGCGTTCATCCCGTGGAGTTTTCAGCCCGGCTTCACCGCACTGGGCGGCCGTGGCTGGGATGAGGCCACGTCGGTTGAGTATTTGAAGGTGCTGGCGATTGCGCGGCTCTATCTCGACAACATTGAGAATGTGCAGGCAAGCTGGGTGACGCAGGGGCTCAAGGTGCTGGAAGTTGGGCTTCACTTCGGCGGCAACGATGTGGGTTCGGTGATGCTCGAAGAGAATGTCGTCAAGGCTGCCGGAACTTCGAACTGCACCACGGAAGAAGAGCTTCGCCGCATCATCCGCGACGCCGGCTTCAAGCCGGTGCAGCGCGACACGCTCTACCGCACAATGTTCCTCAACTAGCTTCGCATCACGGATGCGTCTGCCCGCCCGCCGCAACTTCAAGCCCATGCTTCAGCAATTTCAAGATCGAGCGCAAGCTCTCCTCAGCGCCACGCTTGCTCCCCGGCAGATTCACGATAAGAGTCCGCTCACGAAGCCCGGCAACTCCGCGCGATAGCCACGCGTAAGGATTGGCTTGAGCACCGATAGCCCGCATCGCTTCTGCGAGACCGGGAACGTCCCGATCGATTACTTTACGCGTCGCTTCGGGCGTACGATCGCGCGGGCTCAAGCCTGTTCCGCCAACGGTAAGGATGAGTGCTGCGGAATGATCGCCGCTCGAGAGAGCGATGAGTTTCTCCGCGATGAGAATTTCCTCGTCGGGAAGTAAGCCGGCCTGAATCTCCGCCGAAGGCCATTGTTCATGCAGCAGCGCAACCACCGCTGGACCCGCCGTGTCTTCCATCAGCCCCTGCGAGCAACGGTCTGAAATGGTGAGAACAACAAACGTCATGGGAACGATTGTAGTGCTCAGTGCGCCGGAATCATTTTGATCGTGTGCAGCCACACCTCGACTGCATCGGGCCATGTGGTTACGGGGAGTGCGGTGCGGCGCAAACCGTAGCCGTGCCCTCCTTCGGAGTAAATGTGCAGTTCGGCCGGGACCTTTGCATTCTTCAAAGCCATAAAATAGACAACGGAATTTTCGATGTGCATGGGATCGTCTTCCGCCTGGACGATGAAGGTCGGCGGCGTGTTGCTTGTTGGGTTGATGTCGGCATTGGGCGCGAAGTTCTTGTCGGCAAGCGCCAGGTAACCGGGATAAACAATAACGGCGAAATCGGGACGGCAGCTCAGCTTGTCGGCCGCGTCGATAGGATCATAGAGGCGCTGCTCGTAATGAGTGCTGATGGCCGCGGCGAGATGGCCTCCTGCTGAAAATCCAAGCACACCAATTTTCTTTGCATCGATGCCCCACTCCGCCGCATGCTCCCGCACCAGGCCCATGGCGCGCTGCGCATCCTGCAACGCCGCAGACGACTTGGGATACGGACCTGTTTGCGGAACGCGATATTTAAGAATCACGCAGGTGACACCTGATTTGATCAGCCAGTCGCAAACTTCGGTTCCTTCAAGGTCGATGGCAAGAATGTTGTATCCGCCACCCGGAAACACGATCACCGCCGCACCCGTGTTTTTACCCTGGGGCTTGTACAGAGTGAGCGTGGGCTTCGATACATTCCCAAGCCGGACGAGCGGCTTGCCGGCGATGAGATTGTCCTTGGCCGTCGTGGTGTCTTTTTCAGGGGCGGGATTCGCGGGCGCTCCCGGAGCCGCGCCGGGCCAGACGGGGATGGTCAGATGATCCGGAGAGGGCGGCCAGCCTGACTGCGCCGTGAGAGAGATGCACGAAGCGATTGCAGCCAAAGAAAAGGCAAATGACGTTCTAATCTTCATCGAAAAATTCTCCGCGTAAACGCACACGCGATCATTGCAGGCAATGGCCAGCGGGAGCAAGAGCAGCCTTAGGGTTCCGCGTTGCGGGGGATGAGCAGGGTAACCGCCTGCGGAACAATCTCGAGTTTCACCGGCAGGTTGCCCAGCACTTCGCCGTCGGCTTCGGCAAAGATTTTGGTGCGGGAACCATTGCGCGGACGACATTCGACAGAAACCGCATCCAGGATCTCGATATCGCCTTTGAAAGTTTGCCGGCCAAACATGACGGCCAGCAGAAAGCGCGAATAGCGCAACCGGCTGCGGGTCTTAAAAGCCAGCAGGCGAAGCTCGTCCTTGTGCAACGTCGCTCCCGGAGCGAAGTGGTTCAGCACGCCGCCAAAATTGCGAATGCGAATGGCCAGTAATTGAGAGATTTGTTCGACGCGCGGCTTCTCGCTCTCTCCCTCAACAAAAGATGCCTCAAAGAGAGGAAACGTATGCGTCGCCCAGACGCGGAATCCTTCGACAAGATAGAGAATATAGCCAAAGCGGCGCTTCAGGCCCGCGTCGAGGCGGGATAAGAATAGGGCGTCGGCGCCGACGCCGGCAGCCACTGTGAAATAGGCAGAGTGCGCCTTGCTGGTGCCGTTGCGATACGAGATGCGCCCGACGGAGACGCGCTCTGGCAATGCGGAAATCAGCTTCCGCGTGACCTTCGCTGGCGAAAGATGCAAGCCCAGGTTGGCGGCAAGCGCATTGGCAGTTCCCAGCGGAATAACACCGAGAGCAACTTCGGTGCCGACGAGAATCTGCAGAATCTCGTGCACGGTGCCATCGCCCCCGCAGGCGATTATGGCGTCGCAGCCGCGGTCGATTGCCTGTTGAGCGAGTATCCCCGCACTGCCGGGCGCATCGGTCTCCAGGGTCTCGGCCTCAATCCCCTGCTGGCGCAAAATGCTGACGGCCTGATCGACCGCATTCCGCCGCCTGGAAGAGTGTTGACCGGAAGCCGGGTTGTAAATGAGCGCAACACGATGCATGACCGGTTCCCTTGGGGAGTCCGAGCCCTCGGACCTGGACTTTTCAGCTATGCCTTTATCTTCGCATGCTGCAGAGATTCACCGGCATACAAACCTCCGCGGTGTTTTCTTGTCGATTGCGACGTATGCTTATGAATCTGCATCAGAGTGGATGACGCTCCAGGACTGTTCGGAGCGACCTTACGACGAAATGCGAGAGGGTTCCATGAAGGCTGTTGTGCTTCACGAATACGGTGGTCCCGAGCAACTGAAATATGAAGAAGCCGATATGCCGGCCTACGGTGCGGACGAAGTGCTGGTGCGGATGAAGGCAACGAGCATCAATCCCATCGACTGGAAGTTGCGCAGCGGGGCAGCGAAGGCACGTTTTCCCTTGAAGCTGCCGGCCATTCTGGGGCGGGATCTTTGCGGAGAAATTTCAGCGGTGGGCAGCAGCGTGACTGAATTCACGAAGGGTGCGCGTGTGATTGCTCTGGCCAACGGCACCTACGCCGAGTATGCAGTCGCGAAGGCTGAGATCCTTGCCAGGATTCCCGACTCCATGACGTTTGAGCAGGCGGCTGCGCTTCCCTTGGTCACGACGACGGGAACCCAACTAATTGAGCGTGCGGTCAAGCCCAAAGAGGGCCAACGCGTGCTGGTGACCGGTGCCCTGGGTGGCGTTGGACGCACCGCGATCCATGTCGCCCGTCAACACGGAGCGTATGTGCTTGCCGGAGTTCGATTGCATGAGAAGGAAGAGGCGGGCAGCCTGGGCGCGCATGAAGTGGTGGCTATCGATGACCCGTATGAGATCGGCGAGCTTCACGATCTGGATGCGATTGCCGATACCGTCGGGGGAACAACAATTCAGCAGCTCTACAAGGCGTTGCGACATGGTGGCGTGATCGGCTCAGTTCTCGGCGAGCCCGCTGGAGCTAAGGAACAGGGCATTCGGGTAGAAGCCTTTTCGGCCACGCCGGACGGGCCACGACTCGCAGAGCTTGCCCATGACGCGGCGCAGGGCCAGTTCACGATTCCAATCGCGCGCAAGATGAAACTTTCGGAGATTCAAGAGGCGCAGCGCCTCGCGGAAAAAGGCGGCCTGGGTGGAAAGATCATCTTGATTCCCTGACAATCTGAATCGGAGTCTAGAGAATGAAGGCACGAATGGCGCACTGGAATGATCCAATGCGCCATTCGTGTTTGTTTGCCCCCGTTGTGAGCTTTAGATCCTTTAGCTGCAACCGCTGGTTGAGCCGCAGCTCATGCAGCGATAGCAACTGCCATTTCTGACCATGATGGCCCCGCATGTGGAGCAGCTCGGCGCGTCGCCCATTTCGTACATGCCGCGCATGGCATCGGCGGCGTGATAGATGCCCCGATCCTGCAGCGTGGGCCCGTGCGTGGGGCTTGCAGTTGGAGTGGCAGACGCATACGGCTCCGGCGCGATGCCCCCGCCGGATGGCGAGCTACCCGGCGACCCACCAGCCTGCGGATTGACCTGGTTCAGACGCTTCGCCACCTCTTCTGCGAGGCGCGCCAGATGACTCTGCGAGGTGACTGCATCGTCTTCAGGCTCGGTCTCGGGCAGAATGCTCGGAGATGCCGCGAGTTGCGGCGCAGTCGGAGCGAAGTTTGCGAACAGGCTTAGCTGCGTGCCGGAAAGGAAGCGCAGGTTCAGCCAACGGAAGATGTAATCCATGAGGCTCTTCGCGTAGCCGATCTGCTCGTTCTGAGTCCATCCCGAGGGCTCGAAACGCGTATGAGCGAACTTCTCGCATAGAACGCGCAGCGGCACGCCGTGCTGTAGGGCCAGCGAGATGGATGTGGCAAAGGCATCCATGAGGCCTGATACAGTGGACCCTTCCTTGGCCATCTTGATGAAGATCTCGCCCGGCTGCCCGGTGGGATAGAGGCCGACGGTGATATAGCCTTCGTGCCCGGCGATCGAGAATTTGTGAGTGATGGAAGCGCGCTCCTCAGGCAGCCGATGACGCACAGCGCGCGGCGGCCCGTTGGGATCCTGCGCTGGATCCTTGCGCATCTCCTGTGCGGTGAATGCAGGGGCCGCGGTGATCAAAGGAACGGCCGCGGCTTTGGCGATCTCCTCAAGAGCACCCTGGAAGGCGTTCGCAGCAGCGATGACTTGCTTTGCCGTGACTTCAAGCTTCTCGCCAACCTTGGCTTCAAGCGCCTTCACATCGGCATCAGAGGGAGCCTGATTCGCTGCCAGATTCGCGAGAACGCGCGATCCGACCGCATCCAGCGCCGAAGGCTCTTTCTTGGTATCCATGCTCGTGTTCAACGGCTGCGTGCCCTTTGAGCCGTCGCGATAAATGGCCACAGCCTTGATGCCCTGGCGCCAGCTCTCCGCGTAGGCTTCCGCAACATCGTCGACGCTTGCCTCGTGGGGCAGGTTCACAGTCTTTGAGATGGCTCCGGAGAGGAACGGCTGCGCCGCGGCCATCATCTTGATGTGCCCCATGTACTGGATGGAGCGTGTGCCCTTGGCAGGCTTGAAGCTGCAATCGAACACCGCAAGGTGCTCGGGCTTAATTCCCGGCGCACCTTCGATGGTGCCGGTTGCGTCGATGTAGCTGACGATGGCGTTGACCTGGTCGTCGTCGTACCCGAGCTTGAAAAGCGCGGATGGCACGGTCTGGTTGACGATCTTGATCATGCCGCCGCCGACCAGCTTTTTGTACTTGACCAGCGCCAGGTCGGGCTCAATGCCGGTGGTATCGCAATCCATCATGAAGCCGATGGTGCCGGTGGGCGCGAGCACCGTTGTCTGCGAATTGCGGTAACCGTAGCGCTCGCCAAAGATAAGCGCCGTATCCCATGACTCGCGACTGGCGTCGATGAGCGCGTCAAGCTGAGGTACGCTGAAGGGCTCTCCGCTGGTGCGAGACTTACCGATATTGTTGACCTCAGCGCGATGCATGCGGATGACGTCGAGGAACGGCTCGCGATTGACGTAGAAGCCGGGGCAGGCGCCGCCTTGGCGCTCTACCGACGCCGTTAGAGGAGTGGCCGATGCGATGGGCGGGCAGTTGGCGGCAATGACGGCCGACTGCAGGTAGGCCTGCCCGCACATGATGGCGGTGAGGCTGGCCGCAAGATCGCGACCGGCAGCGGAGTCATAGGGCAACCCAAAGGCCATCAGCAGCGCGCCGAGGTTGGCGTAGCCCAGGCCGAGCGGCCGATAATCGTGTGAGTTGCGCGAGATCGCTTCAGTGGGATAGCCCGAGTTATCGACCAGAATCTCCATCGCAGTGATCACGACAGAGATGGAGTGACGATACGCCGCGATATCGAACGTGCCCGCCGGCGAAATATACTTCATCAGGTTAAAGCTGGCCAGGTTGCACGCCGAGTTATCCAGGAACATGTACTCCGAGCAAGGATTCGATGCATTGATGCGCGCCGTGTTCTTGCTGGTGTGCCACTTGTTGATCGTGGTGTCGAACTGCATGCCAGGGTCGCCGCACAGCCATGTCGCTTCGGCAATCTTCTTCATAATGTCGCGGGCCTTGTAGGTCGCGACAGGTTCGTGGCCCTTGACCGTGTAAGTCGAGAAGTCGCCATCTTTCTCGTAGGCGCGCATGAACTCGTCGCTTACGCGCACGGAGTTGTTGGCGTTCTGGAAAAAGATCGATGAGTAGGCTTCAGAATCGGGCCCCGAGCCATCGTAGCCGGCCTTGATCAATGTGAAGGCCTTCGCCTCTTCCTTGGCCTTGCAGTCGATGAAATCCATGATGTCCGGATGGTCGACATTCAGGATCACCATCTTTGCGGCGCGACGGGTTTTGCCGCCCGACTTGATGACGCCGGCAAAAGCATCGAAGCCGCGCATGAAGCTGAGCGGCCCTGAAGCTTCGCCACCGCCCGAGAGCAGCTCCTTTGAACCACGGATGCTGGAAAGGTTCGTCCCCGTGCCCGAACCCCACTTGAAGAGCATGCCCTCAGTTTTGGCAAGGGTCAGGATGGACTCGAGCGAGTCCTCAACCGAGTTGATGAAGCAAGCCGAGCACTGTGGATTGCGATAGCCGGTGGCGGAATACTTGACGCCGCCGGTGACCGGATCCCAATGCCAGTTCTGGCCGTCGGAGTCGGGCTCGAGACGATCGCAGCCGACGTTGAACCACACTGGCGAATTGAACGCGACCTTCTGCGTCAGCAGCATGTGCGCGAGCTCATCGTGAAAAATGCCCGCGTCTTCAGATGTGGCGAAGTAGCCGCCGGCAATGCCCCAGTCGCGAATCGTCTCGGCCACGCGCCCCACAAGCTGGCGCACCCCGGTCTCACGCTCCGCCGTCCCAATCTGCCCGTGCAAGTACTTCGAAGCCACAATGTTAGTCGCGGTCATCGACCAATCGACCGGCACTTCGACATCTTTCTGTTCGAAGATTGTGTTGCCTTTGGTGTCGGTAATCAGGGCTGTTCGCTTTTCCCAGGTCAGCTCGTCATAGGGCGAGACGCCGGCGTTCGAAAATCTGCGGGTAAAGATCAGACCTTTATGGGAGTAGGGGGCTTGGGCGGTGGTCGTGGAGGGGGAGTGCAGGTACGCTTCGTTCATCGAATTCCTCTCAGGGGCAAAAATAGGTGACGCCGGTCCATCACCGGCTAAGTTCTGGCCTGGATGTGCTTCAAATTAAAGACTTCTGATACGGGTCGAAAATGGGTGTGGTCAGAGTGCCGCAACCGTCTCGATCAACGGGTTTCCTGCGGCTCTTGAGCTCTGCTCATTCACACCCCATTCACGGCCGCAGATGAAAAAATAACGCTGTCTGTGGTGCAAGTCAACAACAAACCACAACATCTTGTGTTTTGTTTACATTTCTCGCATCACCGCTCTAAATACTGGGATTTACCTGTGGAAAGCTCCAAACGCGCTGTCGTGGAGCGGCCTTACACCTCCCAAAATCGCCTCGCTTAATGTGCAAAAGCGGCCTTGACTTCGGATGGCTCTAGAATCAAAGCCTAGTCTTCGCCTAAGACCGCATCAAGGCGATTTAATGGTGGATTTTGGGGTCCGGATGTGGACATCTGGGCGAAGATGGAAGGAAAGCTTTCACCCAGGATCGCAGCGCCGTTCAGGACATGAGGCGGAGTTGATCGGGATTTGGGATGTAATTTTCTGGTATCTGCTATCTTTTGGTTGAACCGCTTGAAACCATGACCCATACCAGAAGGCGAGCTATGTACGCTCTTATCTTCGCTGTTGCGCTCTCTGCGCTTGCCGCGCAGGATGCGTCCTCGGGCCTGGACCAGGCTGTGCTGGCTAAGGCCAAAGCAGGCGACGCAGCCGCTGAACTTGCGATTGGGATTGAGTACCAGAAGGGCGACCTGGTGCCCAGGGATTTCGTGCAGGCTGCGGATTGGTTCCGGAGGGCTGCAGTCCTGGGCAATGCGCGCGCCCAGTTCAAGCTGGGATCCCTGTATCAGCAGCGTGAGAGCGGCCTGATGCAGGACGATAGCCAGGCAGCACAGTGGTTGCGTAAGGCCGCGGATCAAGGGCTTCCGGAGGCACAGAATGCCCTGGCGCTTGCCTACGAACAGGGCAAGGGCGTCGCGCAGGATCCAGCACAGGCCGCGGAATGGTTCCAGAAGGCGGTCGCGCAAAATGACGCTCAGGCCATGGTCAATCTCGCTGCACTCTATTCCAAGGGCCAGGGCGTGAATCGCGATGAGAAACAGGCTTTCACGCTGGTGGGCAAGGCAGCGGACCTGGGCGACCCAGACGCGGAGTATCAGCTTGGCATGGACTACGAACAGGGGCTAGGCATAAAGAAGGACAAGGGGCAGGCGATCGGCTGGTACCGCAAGGCCGCGGACCAGGGCAATCCGTGGGCACAGTACGATCTTGCTCCGCTGCTTGGCCCGAACCGCGCTGAAGCTTATTTCTGGCTCACAGAGGCGATGGACAAGCTGGACGGCGATGCGTTGCTGAAAGCGACCGCGCTGCGTAACGAGATTGAGAGTAAGATGAAGCCCGCGGAAAAGGCGGACGCAGAACAGCGCGTGAGCCAGTGGCACCCAACCAAGCCGGCGGCGCAGCAAGAAACGAAGTGACCGAATACGCCCCGGCTCGTCAAATGGACGGTCCAGAGAAAGGATCACGCCATGCAAGCCAGGATGATTTGCCTGATGTTTCTGTCTGTCAGCCCAATCGGTTTTTGCCAGCAAGTCAACCCGCCTGTCGATGCACGGGCAAACATGAATGGCTATCCGACCTCATCCCTCGCTTATCGGCAACCATCGTTGAAGGATCTCGAAGCAAAGCAGGAATCACTCTGGCGCGCTCGCGAAACGGGCGACACGAAAGCCGCTAAAAAGCTGCTTGGATCCAAGGCAAGCGTAACCAGCTATTCCGGCGCCAAAGATGCGGACGAACTCGTTGCGCAGCTTGGAGCCGGCGTTTGCGAGGTGAAGAGTTTCCAGCTCACTGACTTCGCGTTGAAATATGACAGCCCCACGACCGGCGTGCTCTCTTACCAGGCTGCCCAGGATGCGACCTGCGACGGAAGGCAGCTTCCGCGGAAAGTCAACGTGAAAGTCGGCTACTGGAACACAGATGGCCGATGGGTGGTCTCGTTCTACGTTGAAGAAATTCCGAAATGACAGAAGAACAGCCCCATGCTGATTGCATGGGGCTGTTCTGTTGGGCCTGAGCCTCGAATTGCGGAAATTAGTTTCCCGCTTTGGCGTCGATCCGCATGCCGTAGAACGACCTGTAGACGAAGGTCACTGATACGGTGAAGAAGATTACGGCCAGGATGTGCGTGAGCATTGGGTTTTGCGCGCTCAACGTCACAGCCAATTCGACGGCAAGCAATCCGAACAAAGTTGCGAACTTGATGATCGGGTTCATGGCCACCGATGAGGTGTCTTTGAACGGATCGCCAACCGTGTCTCCGATGACGGTTGCGTCATGCAGAGGCGTGCCCTTCTGCTTCAGTTCCACTTCGACAATCTTCTTCGCGTTGTCCCAGGCGCCGCCGGCATTTGCCATGAAGATGGCCTGGTAGAGGCCGAAGATGGCCAGCGAGAACAGATAGCCGACGAACAGGAAGGGCTCCATGAACGCGAAGGACAGTGTGGCGAAAAAGACGGCGAGAAAGATGTTGAACATGCCTTTCTGGGCGTACTTGGTGCAGATCTCCACCACTTTCTTGCTGTCCGCCACCGAGGCTTTCTCAACACCTTCGAGCTTGATGTTGGCCTTGATAAACTCAACCGCCCGATAGGCGCCGGTTGTCACAGCCTGCATCGATGCGCCGGCAAACCAGAAGATGATCGCGCCGCCGCAAATCAAGCCGAGCATGAAGGGTGCGTGCAGCAGCGAGAGGTGATCGACATGGTAGGTCAGTCCGTTGGTCAGGGCCATGATGATGGAGAACGTCATGGTTGTTGCGCCTACCACCGCCGTTCCGATGAGCACGGGCTTCGCGGTTGCCTTGAAGGTGTTGCCTGCTCCGTCGTTGGCTTCGAGCAGATGCTTGGCGCGCTCGAACTTCGCGTCGATGTTGTAGTTCTTCTTCAACTCGGCTTCGATGCCCGGCACCTCTTCGATCAGCGAAAGCTCATAGACAGATTGAGCATTGTCGGTGACTGGCCCGTAGGAGTCGACCGCGATCGTGACCGGTCCCATGCCCAGGAAGCCGAAGGCCACCAGGCCGAACGCAAACACGGCCGGAGCAAGCATCAAATTTGCCATCGAGTCGCCGGTCGAGAAGTAGTAGCCCATGCCCATGAGGCCGACCATGCTCAATCCCAGCCAGAAGGCAGAGAAGTTGCCCGCCACGAGCCCGGAAAGGATACCGAGAGAAGCCCCGCCTTCCTGCGCGGAGGTGACAACCTCTTTGACGTGGGCCGACTTGACCGATGTGAATACCTTGACCAACTCGGGGATCACCGCGCCCGCTAGCGTACCGCAGGAAATGATCGAAGCGAGCTTCCACCACAGTGTTCCGTCCCCGAGGTTGGGGATCATCAGGTAGGTCACGATGTAGGTGATCACGATGGACGTGATCGAAGTGATCCAGACCAAAGAAGTAAGAGGCGTCTCGAAATCCATCTCGTCGGCGTTGGCAAAGCGCGCGCCGGCGATTGCGGAGTTCAACCAGTATGCGCCCACACTCGAAATCAGCATGAACACGCGCATGACGAAGATCCACACCAGCAACTGGGCCTGCGTGTCAGGGCTCTTGACCGCCAGCAGGATGAAGGTGATGAGAGCAACGCCGGTGACGCCGTAGGTCTCAAAGCCGTCGGCGCTGGGGCCAACCGAGTCGCCCGCGTTGTCGCCCGTGCAGTCGGCAATGACGCCGGGGTTGCGCGCATCGTCTTCCTTGATCTTGAAGACGATCTTCATCAGGTCGGCGCCGATGTCGGCGATCTTGGTGAAGATGCCGCCGGCAATACGAAGGGCCGCGGCACCCAGCGATTCACCGATGGCGAAACCAATGAAGCAGGGGCCAGCGTAGTCGCTGGGGATGAAGAGCAGGATGGCGAGCATGATCAGCAGCTCGACCGAGATGAGCATCATGCCCACGCTCATGCCCGACTTCAGCGGAATGGCATAGACCGGGTAAGGCTTGCCGCGCAGGCTTGCAAAGGCCGTGCGCGAGTTGGCGAATGTATTCACCCGAATGCCGAACCACGCCACGCCATAGCTACCGGCAATACCGACGAGGCTGAACCCCAGAATGATCGGAAGAGTAACCCAAATCGGCTTATTGGGGACAGGCGCCAGCCAGCCGAAGTAGAGCGAGATGATGACAGCGATAAAGACCCAAAGCAGAAGAATGAATTTGCCCTGCGTGACCAGATAGGTTTTGCAGGTCTCGTAGATGAGTTCGGAGATCTCCTTCATGGTGCGGTGAACAGGCAGGTTCTTCAACTGCATGTAAATCGTGAGGCCGAACAACAGGCCGCCAACGCAGAAGAGCAACCCGAGCAGGAGCAGGTTGTGCCCATTCATGCCGAAGAAATGCACGGTTGTCAGGTCGGGCAGAATCAGATTTGCCTCGCCTCCACCCGCATGATCGGTCTGGGCAAGCGCGCATGTGGGAAGCAGCAGAGCCAGAGCAGCCGCCCCAACTCCGGCCACGATGGTCTTGATTCTCCGCTTGAAGAGTGTCTCTGCGACCCGCGCGAGGAAGGCCATCATTTCTTGCGCTTGCGGTGTTCCAAAATTCGAGCCGCCGACTTGGCGCGCGATGAACAAGGCCACGAACAGCGAAACGGCGCCGGCGGCCATAAAGAATTCCACCCAATTTGTGACGGTCACAAGTCCTCCCAGACTCAAGGTTAGGAGCCGCGGGGAAATCGGCTCCGAAAACACTCCCTGGAAGACACCAGGGCAAATCCACCGGAAGCCTAACATTCGTATGCACGGCTGTCGAGTGATTGCAGTCACAAGGGCTCCTGTGCTTTAGGGTGATGCCCACAATGGAACCAGGACCGTGTACAGTTATCCGCGAAGGGGATTTTTCCAGGCAAATGGCCACTCCCACAATGCTGACGCCACGCCAGGCAGCGGATAAGCTGGGCATTAGTTATGCCGCGCTCAAGCACTGGATTCTTGCCGGGCGCATCCGTACGGTGAAGACGCCGGGGGGGCATCATCGCATCCCGATCGAGGCGCTGCATGCCATGATGCAAGCCCCATCGCCCGGCTCCGGACGGGCACAAATCAGCGGCCGCAATCAATTGAGCGGCTCCGTCGTCGAAGTCACAGTGGATGGCCTGCTCGCCAAGGTGGTGCTGGCGGTGGGCGAGCAACGGGTGACCGCCATCATCACGTCCGACGCGGTGCGCGAACTAGCCCTCAAGCCAGGCGACTCCGCGGTTGCCTTGATCAAGGCGACTGAAGTGATGATTGCGCGGCCCTGAATCGCGCGCGTCACTTCTATTGAATCGGAATCTCGATCTTGTCGTCCGGCAAAACCACCTGCAGATTCCCCTCGGAAGGATTGCGGATTCTCCCGCCCGCCAGCGGATGAAGCTTAAAAAGCACAAGAACATTTCGTTCTGGATCATCAAAAGCACGGAAACCCGCTACTTGCTCGAGGGAGTAACGATTGTGCAGGTCCTCAAGCGTGCCGGGATCGATGTCATTCCAAGTGGCCCAGTAGCCGGGCTGGTAGCGGCCCAGTTTCGACACAAGGTCCTGTGTGCCGAAGTCATCGCAGATCGAAGGCAGATGCGTGATCAGCGAGATCTCGTCGCCGCTGATGGAGACCAGCAGCCGATTGCCGTTGGGATGCGCATCGATATAGTTGCGTGAGCCTCTCGGCCGCATCGACCCAGGTGTATTCAGGATGAGTTGCATAGTTTAGCGTGACCAGCGCATTGCCGGCAGCCGCTACGCCGGCGATTCCAACCACGCCCCAGGCCATCCACCGCAACGGCGAGGCAGAGCCAGACGGGCTCACCTTGCCCGCGTCCATCAAAGAGTTTGCGCCGCGGGCCACAACGAAGAAGCAGAAGAAAGCCACCACCGCGAAGTACCGGGGCTGCGGATGATTTTGGTACGTCATAAAAAGGATGTAACCGGCGATCGCCCAGAGCGATGCACCGAAGACCGGGTCGAAGAGAAGAACCCGGCCGCGCTCGCGATCCCACAATTTCCATGCAGCGATTGTGCCCAGAAAAATCAACTCCGGATAGCGGAATCAAGACGCGATCCGCCCAGAGTCCACCGTGAAACGACCACCAGAAGCTAAGCACCGGCCAGTAGACTTCAGTGGGCTTGATGTATTTGTTGATGAAGAACAGATAGTTGTAATCGGCGATGAAGCCGGCGCCTGCAATCACAGCCATCCACAGGCCTAAGGTCGCAACAAAAGTGGCTGTCGCGGTGAGAGCGCATTGAATGGCCCGGCGGCGGTCGGACCACAGAGGCGCCAGCATCGCCCATCCCAGCGCGGGTAAAAGAAAAAGCGCGGTGGTCTTGGTCAGCATCATCAGCGTGAAAATCAACCCGATTGCTACCGATGCCCAAACCGGACGTCGCATTTTGGGCAGACGCACGGCCAGATTCAATGCCCCCAGCGTCAGCGCGATCAACATGGGCTCAAGAATTGCCAGCCGGCTGAAGCAGTAAAGGAACGGGCTTGTGACCAGTAGCGTCACGGCGAGCAACGCCATCCAGCGCGGCCCTCGCGCGCGCAGCAGCGCATAGCTCAAGCATCAAATTGACGAAGAAAAACGCAACTGCCAGGCCGCGTGCCGCCTGAATGCTGACGCCAGTCACGAAGAACAAGAGCCATTCAAGCAGCGGCCAGACAGGAACCGCCGGCGCGGGATTGAAGTCCCCCGGCAAATACCAGTTGCCGAAGAGATGGGCGCGGACGGCCGCGTTTCCATACCAGCCTTCATCTGTGTACTTTGCCCAGTCGCCGAACCACGGCGAGTGATTGGGAAAGTCCGCACGAAGATGCAGCGCATGCAGCAGCGCAAATCCGCCGATGAAGATCAGCCAAACCGCGTAGAGACTTCGTTTGGTGAAAGTCGTCAAGGTCAATCACTCGCGGGAATGCACTTACTATATCGTGCTGGCGACCTCAGTTCTGCTGCAAAGGTCGTCAAACCTCGACGCGAATTTCCTGTTCCCTTCTCGGTCGCGGCTCTTTGCACACCGCGCAATCGCCTCTGTATGATGATGCTTCCCCCGCTAGTCCGGTGGGTCTGGAGGCTTGAATCAATCGATTTATCACTGCTTTCCTATTTCTTGCCGCGGTTGCATCCGCGGCGTTCGCGCAGCAGACGATTCCCGCCGCGGCATGGCGGATTCCCATCGGCACGCCGCCCTCCGGCCCGGGCATTGCACGCGTTGAGCTTGGACCCGGCAACATCGACGACGGCTACTGGCAGGGCGCGCCCGTAGGTGGATTTGGTGCAGGAACTTTTTCGCGCAGTTATCGCGGAAAATTCGAGCGCTGGCATCTGAAGACTGGCACCAACAAATTCCAGGACGTCCCGGCAAACCAGTTCGCCGTGTTTGCGCAGCAGGAGGGTGAAGCCCCCGTTTCAATGGCGCTCGGCGTCGGCAAGCCGGCTGACGGCACGCTCGGCAGTTGGAATTGGAACTATCCGGCCGGAGATGGCGAGTATGCCGCCGTCTATCCCAAGAGCTGGTTCACCTACGAGACCAGGACCCTTCCCATCAAGCTGACGGTCGAGCAGTTTTCGCCGGTGCTGCCGAACAACTACAAAGAGACCAGCTACCCCGTCGCGGTCTATCGATGGATGGCTGAGAATCCCTCGGCAAGGCCGGTTACAGTTTCGATCCTTTTTTCGTGGACCAATATGGTGGGATGGTTTCGCGACACCTCGCACGGCTTCGGTGGGGCACTGAACCAGCAAAACGTCGATCGCTATGTGACCGAGAAGACTGCTGCGGGCCAGGCAAGCGGCATCGTCTTCGATCGCCTGCGCGATGGGTCCGTCGACAACGAGTGGGACGGACAGTTCGCAATCGCCACCGCTCCAGGCGATGATGCCGAGGTCACCTATCTCGCCACCTACACCACGCAGGGCGATGGGTCCGCGGTGTGGAAGCCGTTTTCCAAAGACGGCAGGCTGCCGAACCTCGCACCTCCGGTTGCATCGAGCGGCGATCCCATGGCGGGCGCGATCGCGGTGCGCTTCACGCTGGCGCCGCACAGCAAGCGCGTGATCCCCATGGCGCTGAGCTGGGATTTGCCGGTGGTTGAATTCGGCGGCGGGCGCAAATGGAATCGGCACTACACCCATTTCTTCGGTGCCGAGGGTACGCACGCCTGGGAGATTGTGCGCACGGCGCTCGAGCATCAGCAGGAGTGGAGCGAAGCAATCGACAAATGGCAGAAGCCGATCCTTACCGATGAGAGCCGGCCGGCCTGGTATCGTGCTGAATTGTTCAACGAGCTCTATTTTCTGGCTGACGGGGGCACGCTGTGGGGTGAGGATCGATCCAGGCCTTCGTCCCGCAACGCCAAAGAGGGCATGGGCGACGGCTTCACCTACATGGAATGCTTCGACTACCCGTTCTACGGCAGCCTTGACGTGCGGTTCTATGGATCGTTTTCGCTGCTGCGCTTTTGGCCCGAGATTGAGAAGCAGGAGATGCGGGAGTACGCGGAGACCATCCCGCTCTCCAATCCACAGCGGTATATCTGGGGCTGGAAGTCTGCGCGCGAGGGACGGCTCGTGGAGTACACGCGCAAGGTTCCCGGAGCTGCGCCGCACGATCTCGGCTCTCCCAACGAAGATCCCATCATGAACCCAAACCAATACAACTATCAGGACGTTTCGAACTGGCGCGACCTGAACACGAAGTACGTCCTGATGGTTTGGCGTGATTACATTTTGACTGGCGGCAGCGATCATGCCTTTCTGCGCTCCAGTTGGCCGTCGGTCAAGCAGGCGATGGAGACGCTCAAGCAGTACGACACGGATGGCGACGGACTGATTGAAAACGGTGGCTTCCCCGATCAGACCTACGATGACTGGATTGCGACCGGCGAGAGCGCCTACACGGGCGGTCTCTATCTGGCCGCGCTTAAGGCCACCGCGCGCATGGCCGAAAAGCTGGGCGAGCCGGAGACCGCGAAGGCCTACGACGCACTTGAGCAAAAGGCCGCGACCGCCTATGTGAGCAAGCTCTGGAACGGGACCTATTTCCGATACGCGGTGAAGGGTCAGGACACGGAGGCCGTCATGGCCGATCAGCTAGCCGGTCAGTGGTACGCGGACCTGACGGGCCTGGGCGACCTGGTTCCGAAGGCGATGCGGGTTTCGGCACTGCATAAGGTCTACGACACGAACGTGCGCAAGTTCGCTAAAGGCGAGATGGGTGCGGTGAACGGGATCGCTGCAGACGGCGCTCCGCTGCACACCAACCCACAGATCGATGAAGTGTGGACGGGGACAACGTTTGCGATTGCCAGCCATATGATCGCCGAGGGGCTGACGGACGAAGGCTTTGCAACCGCGAAGGGCGTGAACAACGTGGTCTGGCGCGATCGCGGGTACTTCTTCCGCACACCGGAGGCCTACGACATCCACGGATTCTTCCGCGCCAGCATGTATCTGCGTCCCGGCGCGATCTGGTCGATGGAGTACGCGCTGGACAAGAAGTAGCGGCGGGGTTAGCGGAGTTAGCGGGGTTAGCGGGGCTCGTTGGCCCGCGCCCCATTCCCTTCAACCGGCGGTTTTTGAGCGAAAAAATGTACAAAAACTGTGGACACCCCCCTTGTAAACTGCTCTTTTAAAAGCAGCTTGGCAGGGGTTCACAGGTTTTTGGCCCTTTTTAAGGACGCTTTTTTGCCCTGAAGAATGCGGGGTTAGGGGGGTAGCGGGGTTAGCGGGATTAGCGGGGTTAGCGGAGTTAGCGGAGTTCGTTTCCCGGGATCTTGTGTTCCACATCACTCGTCGCATCTTTTTGCTTCCTCTGTTTTCAATGGGTTGCGGGAAACAAGGGGGGTGGGGGGTGTCTAGGAGTCTGGTCAGGGGCGCTCCGGTCATGAGAGCTCCTTTCCAGGTTCTGGGCGTCTGTGGGTTTGTGGTTTGGCGAGTTCGCCGCGCGGCGCGTGGTGGCGAGTTGGCGGGTGATCTGTGTGGTCAATTAGCGAGTCAGCCACGCTGCGCGTGGTGGCGAGTCAGCAAGTCAGCGGTTGCGGTAAGTCATCTGAGTACAAGGCTACGCAATCGCGAGAAATAATATGCAAATTTCGATAATTTATTTTGCGTTTGGAATAAGTGAGTTACGGAGAATTTGAGCGAGCGGGGGGTTGACAGCGAAGAACGGTACCGGGCCGACGCGCTGGAGAGGGGCGCTCCAGAGCCCGTCCTATTCGTAGGCCAGCGCTTCAATGGGGTCTTTGCGTGCGGCCATCCAGGCGGGATAAAGGGCCCCGGCAATCGCCCCGGCAAATGCGATGCCCGCGCCCTTGAAGACCCACAGCGACGTCACTTCAAAATGCTGGGTTGGAAAGACGTGTCCCATGAGGATCTTGATGCCGAAAGTTCCCGCGATGCCAAGAATCACGCCCGCAGCGGCCATGGTTGCCGTCTCGCGCAGGATAACGTCGACGATGGTGAGCTTCGACGCGCCCATTGATTTAAGGATGCCGATCTCGCGGGTGCGCTCGAGCACGGCGGTATACATCGACTGAAAGATGGCAAGGAAGCCGACCACGACGGCGATGAAGGTGACGACCTCGAGAGCGATGTTGAAGCCGGGGAGTTTGTCAGGGGTCATCTCGGCCAGGTATTCATCGACGGTTTCGACGGGATAGTTTTTGAGGCCGCTGATGGCGTGAATCTCCTGCATGACCAGGTTGTCATTGGCCGGATCGTCGCACTTGATATAGAACATCGAGGCCTTGCCGTCGGCGTCGGTCAAGCGGCCCATCGTGTCCAGCGGAATCATTTTGCGGGCGCCCTTGCCATGCTCGACAATCCCGGAGATGCGGAAGGGATGATTCAGGATGGTGAGGGAATCGCCCACGTGATAGCCGTTGCCAGAGCTGGCGAAGATATCGTCGATGATCACATCGTCAGGGCCGTTGAACCGACCTCCGGCAAGGAAGACGAATGGCTTGAGGGCAAAGAACGAGTCGTAATCAATGCCGTTGATGATCTCGATTTTGCCTTCGGTGACAAACTTCGAGTTGACCGGCGAAACAATGGCGACGTGCGGCAATTTGCTCAGCACTTCGACGAGTTTGACGGACATGGGAGCGCCATTGACGCCAACCATCACCGAGGTGTTCGGGGGGCGCATCATGAGGTCGGCGCCAATTCCGTTCTGGCGCTCCTTGGTGTCGTTGAGCATGCCCATGAAGATGCCGGCGATGGAGAGGATCATCATCACCTCAATGGCCACCGCGAGGACACTGATGATGGAGCGGACGGGGCGGTGCACGAGATTGGCGAGAATGAGCTTGTTCATAGTCAGTGGTCGAGCGGACTTCCTGTTCAGGGTATCGCAGTTTGCAGGCGCGGGATGCACACCGATTTCAGTTGGGCAATGCCTCGTAAGAATCAGGTGTTCCCATTTAGGTACGAAGGTACCTAAAATGGTCCCAGATTCATGAAAATAAAGGGACAAAGGTTGTAGGACACTTTGACGGCTTCCTTTACACGGGGTATGGTGAAATGGTAGGCATGAGGGGAAAACCCCCTCCTTATTTAGGTAAAGATGGGCAGCTTTGGAGAAGACCTGCGCATGGAGCGGTTATCCCGCGGCGTTGCGCTGGAAGACATCACCGCCGTGACCAAGATCAGCCAGCACCACCTGGTGGCGCTGGAGCAGGATCGTTTTCGTCTTCTTCCCGGTGGAATCCTCAGCAAAGGCATCGTGCGCGGCTATACAGGCGCGCTGGGCCTTGACCAGCAGGACTGGACAGATCGCTTCCTCAAGGCCTACAGCGCGTCCGGGCAGGTTCTCGACGACGATCGCAGTTGGACCGCGTTCGCCTCGAATGTCGGCAAAGCCCGCATCCTCCGCCACGATGCAGCGACGACAAGGCTGCGCTGGGCGGGCGCCATCCTGCTGCTTGTCGTTGTGACATTTCTTGCGTTCCTGACCGTACGCTACTACGGCGAGCGTGCCGGCTGGTGGCCCTCTATCATCCCGGTGAAAGCGGCGCACTCGACGTCTTCATGGATCGCGCAGCCCAGAGTCAACCTGCTCAAGCGCTAGCAGCCGCCTTGATCTTTTTTCATCGCTTTTTTCTCGTCCCTCTCCTGCGCATTTCAAGGGACGTCCGCGACATTTCGGTGCGAAGTGTAGACCTTTCAGCCTGTTATTCTTTGCCGCCCTCAGCCCGGCCCAATTACCATGAGAGAAGTACACCCACAGGCCAAGCCTGCTGGTGCAGGCCAAGCCCGTCCACAGCGATCTCGCTGAGCTGAGCTTTCGCGACGGGCAAATCAAAAACAATCCCTTGAATGGGGAGGAGTCTGAAGTTGAGCGACCGTTTTTTGTTTACCTCTGAATCCGTCACCGAAGGCCATCCGGATAAGATTGCCGACCAGGTTTCTGATGCGATTCTGGACGCCTGCCTGGAGCAGGACCCCTATAGCCGGGTGGCGGCTGAAACGTTGACGGCAACCGGCCTGGTGGTGATCGCCGGCGAAATTACAACCAAGGCTTACGTCGATTTCCAGTCCCTTGTGCGCGGCGTTGTCGCATCCATCGGATACGACAACGCGCTGTATGGATTCGACTCGAACACGTGCGCTGTGATTTCGAGCATCAACAAGCAGTCGGGCGATATTGCGCAGGGCGTGGATACGGGCGGAGCCGGCGACCAGGGCATGATGTTCGGGTACGCGTCGAACGAAACCCCTGAGCTGATGCCTGCGCCTATCTCTCTGGCGCACAAGCTGACCAAGCGGCTGACCGAAGTGCGGAAGAACGGCAAGCTGCCCTATCTTCGTCCCGACGGCAAGAGCCAGGTCACGGTGGAGTACGACGAAAACGGCAAGCCGGCGCGCATTGATGCTGTGGTCATCTCAAGCCAGCATGCGGAGACGGTCAGCAACGAAGACCTGCATGCCGACATTCTCAAGCACGTGATCCAGGCCGTGCTTCCCTCCGCATGGCTCGATGAGCACACCAAATACCACATCAATCCAACCGGCCGTTTTGTCATCGGCGGTCCCATGGGCGACACCGGCCTGACCGGGCGCAAGATCATTGTGGATACCTACGGCGGCGCAGGCCGTCACGGCGGGGGCGCCTTCTCGGGCAAGGATCCGACCAAGGTTGACCGCTCTGCCGCCTACATGGCGCGCCACATCGCGAAGAACATTGTGGCTGCAGGCTTGGCAGATCGCGCCGAGGTGCAGCTCGCCTATGCGATCGGCGTTGCGGAGCCGGTGAGTGTGCGCATTGAAACCTTTGGCACCGGCAAGGTGAGCGAGACAAAGCTGACTGAACTGGTGCGCAAGAATTTCTCGCTGACGCCGAAGGGCATTATCGAGAGCCTGAATCTTCGCCGGCCCATCTATCGGAAGACGGCGGCTTATGGACACTTCGGCCGCAACGAGCCCGAGTTCACCTGGGAAGCCACCGACAAGGCGGCTGCTCTCGCGGAACAGGCTGGAATCGCAGCCAGCGCGAAGTAACAGCATCAAGCAACGTCAACAGAAATGGGATCCGCCTGGCGGGTCCCATTTCTTTTTCAGCCCATAGGGGCATGGCTTAGAATTCATCGGGAAGCTGCTCGTCGATAGTTTCCATTTTTCAAGGAGATCTTCATGCGGATTCCTGCACTGGGTGCTCTTGTCTTCGCGCTTGCCACCGTGGCTGTGGCGCAAACGGCCGTGCCGGATTCGACGCCATGGGACTACGAAGGAAAGCGCGGCACGCTCGCCTGGGGCAAGCTCGACCCGGCCTTCAAGGCATGCTCACAAGGCCATGAGCAGTCGCCAATCGACATCCACGGCGCGCGCCTCGATAAGAATCTGCAGCCCATCGAATTCCACTACATGTCGGGCCCGGTGACGCTCGTGAATACGGGACACACGGTGCGCGCCGATGTGGCTCCGGGCAGCTATATCGTGGCCGGCGGCGTTCGCTACGACCTGGTGCAGTTTCACTTTCATCATCCCGGCGAAGAATCGGTCAAGGGAAAGATCACCGACATGGATATTCACCTGGTGCATAAGAGCGCGGACGGCAAATTCGCTGTCATCGCGGTGCGGCTGATCCAGGAGCGAGGCGAGCCCAATGCGGTGTTGGCGACACTTTGGCCCCATCTTCCCGCCAAGCCCGGCAGCAGCGAAGATGTAAAGGACTTTGTGAATCCAGCAGGATTTCTGCCCAAAGATCAGGGGTACTGGACCTACATGGGATCGCTCACCGCGCCGCCGTGCACCGAGGGTGTGCGGTGGTTCATTCTTGAGCAGGAGATCAGCATCAGCCAGGATCAGTTCCGGAGGTTTGCGGCGATCTACCGGCTCAATTCGCGGCCGCTGCAGGATGCGCATGGGCGCAAGATTGCGGCGGACGAGTAAAGACTCAGCGCTCGAGCGGCGTGATGCGCAAGCCGAAGCTGCCATCGGCGTAAGGTTCGGTCACTTCAACCCCCGTCAAGTCGTCAATCAGGTAGTGCGCGGCCCGCAGTGATTCCACCGAGTGCGAAAACGTAGTTGCGATCACCGTGCAGCCCGCGGCGCGGCCCGCCTTGGTGCCCGACTCGGCATCTTCAAAGACAATGCAATCCTGCGGCGGCAGGCCGAGGAGCGCTGCACCGGCGAGATACGGCGCGGGATCTGGCTTGCCGCGCGTTACGTCGTTCGCCGTGATAATACGGTCGGGGACCGGAATGCCACCGGTGGCGAGTCGGACACGGGCAAGAGGCTCAGTCGCACTGGTGACGACGGTCCATCGATCGCGGGGAAGCGCGGCAAGCAACTTCAGCACGCCGGGCAATATCTGGACACCCTCAGTGTCGTCAATTTCGAATTGCTCGACGATGTCATTTTCTAATTGAGCGTCGAGGTCGGGACGGAGCAGCGCAACCGTCTCAATGCTGCGGCACCCGTGGGCAATGCTGCAGGCATAGACCGGATCGATGCCACGCATTTGAGCCCAGCGGGTCCAGCTTCGCTCTACCGATCCGAGCGAAGAAATCAGAATGCCATCCATGTCGAACAGAACGCCCTTGCAGCGAATCACGAGCGACGAGGCGCTTACTGGGGAAGTCCCCACTGGGGAAGTCATGGATCTATTTTACGGTGCGATTTCTCAGCGCTTCGCGGTCACGGGGCGCGGCTCGGGGAACGCGACCCTCGGCGGCTCTCCAAACGTCAGCGATCCATCGACGGGATAACTGCGGCTTCCCTGCTGCACGCGATTCTGGTTCAGAGTGATGACTCCATTGGCAATGGTCGCATCACCGGTCCAGCGATCGAATCGGGCCAACGGAACAGGAATCTGCCCGGACTCAGGTTGCCCGCTCACGCTGCCGTGACGCCAGTCCAGATGGAGGTTGCCATGCGCGGAGCTAGCGAGGTCCTTGTCGGCAAATCCTGAAAGATCGATGGTCCCTTGCGCGTCAAGAGTGCCGCCGCTCCACGACAAGCCGGCGAGCTGGCCGACAGCCGCGGGGCTTAGCTTCTGGAACGTCGCCGTCATGGAGTAGGCGGGCTTATTCGCTTCAGAGCCGGCGGTGCGCAATGCGCCCGTTCCGTGCAGGTGTCCGCCCAACGTGGTTGCATCGAGGTCCGTGATCTCCGCGCCGGTTCGCTCGATATGCACGGCAGCGGTCACGCCCTTGAGCGTGATGGGCCCGAGGATGAGCGAGTCGGCCTTGACGGCGCACTCGAGTTCCGGCCACGCCGATGGAGTTGTCGGAGCCGCCAGATTCAGCCGCGAAATCAGTTCAGAGAGCAGCGTGCCCTTCTCGCGCGCGCCAAGCATTGCAGCCTGCAACGCACTCGCATCGAGCGCACCAAATTGAACGTTCATCGTTGGGATGCAGGTTGGCGCGTTACCACAGCCGGAAGGAAACGCAAGGCTCGCGGTTCCCTTCACAGGCCCGTAGGAGAACGAAACTGGATCCCAGCGCACATCGCCGTTGTCCAGGTGCAGCGTGGCCTCTGCAATATCGATTCGATTCGCGAGGTAATCCGCTTTCCACAAAGCGTTGCGCAAGGTCACCGTTCCTGAATAGTGGTCTGCTGCGGGCGAGGGCGCCGAGGGTATTACGCTCGGGGCAGAAAGGCCCACATTCTTTCTGAGCGCGACCGGGGCCGGATTGGCCGGCGGGTTAGAAGGGGGCGATGTGCGATTGAAGGGGATCACTTCGGGCAGCATCCACGGCCCTTGCGCAGTCAGATCCACTGCGATGGGTTCGCCGGCCAGTCCATCAAGGGCAGCCGCGCCCGCAACTCCAGCGGCCTTCGCGAGTTCGCGGGCGCGCGCGATGCTGGCCGGTCCCCGCACGTTCAATTGATATCCGGAGAGTTGCAGATGGGCAACCACAGAGAGCGGCGCAGTGCCACCCGCGGGAATCGACGTATTGGCAACCAGAATCGCGAATTGCGATTGACTGCTGGCCGAGATGGGAGTCCCGCTCGCCGCCGGACTGAGCACAATCTTCGCAGCCTGAATGGGCGTGCGCAGCGCGTCGCCACTGAGTTGAAAGTTCTCAATCGTCAGGCTGCCGGTTAATGGGCCCGGCGGCACACTGGCCGGCTTCGCGGCGCGTGTGTTGACCCTCTTCAAGGAGGCACGCACAACCGTGGGCTCAGGCCCCGCCGAAGGCGCGGGCTGATAATTCATCTTCCCGGAGACGACGCCCTTCGCCTCCATCCCAGCCGCGAAACCGCTGCGCACGGTGCGCAAGGCATCAAGGGCCGCGGCCACGGGCACCTTGTCCATTTCAACGGTAAGATGAGGGGCTTCTGCTCCGCCCGACGAGGCTCCGGCCACGCGAATGTGTCCGTCGCCCAGGGGCGAGTCGCAGACCAGGTTGTCGAAGTCGCGGCTAGAAAAGTGATATTGGAAATCGCAGCGAGCATCAAAGTCCATCGGCGCCACCGGCGCGAACTCCTCGCGATGGACACCACTGGCGCGCAGCCGCGTTTCAATCTTCGCCGCGTCCGCCGTTCCGTCCAAATGCAGTTCGCCGGTCAGGGCGCCCCGCCAGCCGGAGTCTGAACCGATCAGCAATCGGGTGAGCTGCCCCAGTTGCGCGTCGCGCCACGACATGTCGATGTGCAGCGGCATCTCGCGCAACTCAGCGGCACGCTTGGCACTGGCTTCAAAGCGAACCACGCCTGTGTCCCCGCTACCCGCCAGATCCAGACTTTGATCGGTGCGCGAAGGTTCGCCGCGCACGCGCACGCGCCAATCGCCGGGGTGCTCCTGCCAGAAGGCGAGATCGGTATCGACCAGCGAGAAGGGAAGCTTCTCGACACCATTCTTGACATTGATGCGGGAGTTCGTTGCCTCGAGATAGGGGAGCGGTGGTTTGGGTTTTTGATCTGCGCCTGCGGCGGGTTGCGACTTTGCGGCTGCGGTGCGGAAGAGCGAATCCAGATTCCATCTGCCGTCCACGGTGCGCACCAGGTTAAGACTTGCCTCGTCGACGCTGATGCGGCCGATCTCGAGGCGTCCCCGCCAAAGCGACATGAGGCGGATGTTTGCGGTGACGGTGCTGGCGCGCAGCACGGGTTCGGCACCGTAGGCGGGGTCTTCTTCAATCACCAGGTCGGTCAGAACAAACCCGGGCACAGGCAGCAGCCGGGCTTCAACAGAAGAAAGGTGCACCGGCCTGCCAACGGATTCGGATAGAAGGCTCGTAATTCTGCTCTTGAAGCGATTCATGCTCACCAGCGGCGGCACGATCGCGATCAGCAGCAGGACCACAACCAGGCCCAGGGCAAGCCAGATCCTGGTCTGACGGCGCCGCCGGCCTCGAGCTTCATCTTTCATATGTCTATGGTATTGCAACCGGGGGACTCGAGACGGGTCTGCGCGGACGCGTCATCAGTGGATGACGTGAAAGGTGCGTGTCCAGCGTGTGTCCGAGAAAAAGTGCAGCACAATATGCCCCATCCAGGCTACGCTGTTGCCGATTCCCGTCTGCTCGTATTCGCTATCAGGAGTTTTGAACGACCAGTAGTTAAACAGCGGGCGGCCGATGATGTTTTCGCGCGGCACAAAGCCCCAATAACGCGAATCGAGGCTGTTGTGGCGATTGTCGCCCATCATGAAATAGTGATTGGGCGGCACAACCAGATCACCATTTTCGATGTGGTTCGGAAAGTCAACTGCCCACGCTTCCGTCGCGCTGGGTTCGCTTGCCGGCGGCACCGCTGGAAATTCATCGAGGAACTCGCCGCCTGGGCGCGCGGCCGGAATTCCATCTGCGGGCGGATTCTGCGCGATTCCGTTGATGATTACAACGCCATCGTGGAGATGGATGCGGTCGCCCGGAACTCCGATGAGGCGCTTGACCAGAAACGGATAGGTCGGCGATCCGTCAACGGGGTCGGGATCAGCGACCGGCTTGATAAAGACAATCACGTCGCCGCGGCGCGGCTCGCGATAGTGCACCAGCGGCATCCACTTTGATTCGGGAGCGAGCGTGATTCGATCCACCACAAGGTGGTCGCCAACCAGCAGTGTGTTCTCCATCGATCCTGAAGGAATGACGAAATTCTGCGCCAGAAACGTGAGGATAAAGAGGCCCACAACCAGCACGGAACAGATGCTTGCCACGGCCTCAAAGGGCGTCTCTTCAACTTCCTTCTGGACAACGGGGGCGGCTTCTTCGTTCGACTGAGGTTCGGACGGCGACTTCACAGCCTGCGCTTTTTTCTTCGTCATCCTGTCGCTCTTTGCGGAGTGAACTCTTTGGAATATGCGGCCAAGCTCTAGTGAATCACACGAAAAATGCGCTTCCAGCGCGCAAATGCGGTCCACTTGGCCAATTCGTTGTCGTGTCCGAGTCTATCATCTGAAGCCTGCTCGACATCGGTGGTTGAGGGCCGGGACAGTGAGAAGTAGATGACCAGTGGACGAGCCACAATCAGCGATCGCGGAACAAATCCCCAGAAGCGTGAATCTTCGCTGTGGTTGCGATTATCACCGAGCACAAAAAACTGACCCTCGGGAACAACCAGCTCGCCGTTGCGGGTAAGACTCTGCAGCTCGCGCCACCACATGGGATCGACCTGCGGATCGGTGTAGATTTTCGCCGGAAAGTTGTCGCGAAACGGATTGGGCGGCACCGGCTCAAACGCGGCATACGGTTCATCGAGCACGACTCCGTTGATCAGCACGCGCCCATCTTCGATGCGCAGATGATCGCCGGGAAGCCCAACCACCCGTTTGACCAGAAATGGATGAGGCTGCGGATGGTGGAACACCACAATGTCGCCGCGCTTGACATCGCGATATGGAAGGAGCCAGCGCGTCCAGCTGCCCGCGGGCGCATAGACCTGCTTGTTGACCAGCAGAAAATCGCCCACCAGCAGCGTGTGCTCCATACTCTCTGACGGGATGAGGTAGGGCTGCAAAACAAATGTCAGCAGGAACAGCGCCACCACGACGGTCTGCATCAACGAGGCAAGTGCCTCCGGAACTGTGGGCAGGTGGAAGCTCCAATGCAGCTCATGGTGCGCAGGAACCAACTCGGGCTTCGAGTCCGAAACCGGGGCGAGAACGGGGGCGCTGATGGGCGTCGGCGAACTCATGAGGCTGGCTGTTCCTCCTCATCGACGCTTCTTTCCAAACCTTCAACGGGAGTAGTTCGCCCCGCGAGGCGGTCCAGTGCGCGGCGCGCGGCATCCTGCTCGGCTAGCTTTTTGTTGCTCCCGATTCCGCGAGCCAACGCCTTGCCGGGCTGCCCTTCGTCCGACTTCAGGCGAACCTCGACAAGGAATCGCTTGCGATGGTCAGGGCCGCTCTCGCTCTTGACGCGATACACGGGGGTGCCGGCTTTCTCCGCCTGCAACTGTTCCTGCAGCGCGGATTTAAAGTTACCCAGCGCCGCGCCGGAACGCAACTCGGCCGCCAATTTCTCCGCTGCCGCTCCCATCACAGATCGGCGCACAAATATTCTTACCGGCTCCAAACCACCATCGAGATAGAGCGCTGCCAACACTGCTTCCATGCTATTCGAGAGCACCGTGGCGCGGTTCCGCAGACCGCCCCGATCTTCGCCCGCGCTCAAACGGAGGTAATGATTCAGACCGATCGCAACGGCAACTTCAGCCATATGCTTGCGACTCACCAGTTGCGCGCGCACGCGGCTTAATTCGCCTTCATGCCAGGTCGGATGAGCGGAAAAAAGCTCCTCCGCAACAATCAAGCCCAGCACCGCGTCACCAAGAAATTCGAGTCGCTCATTATTGCCCGGGCCCTCGGCGGCCGCTTCAATTTGCGCAATAGCGCCCTCGTCGCTTTCATGCACCGCCAGATCGTTGGCCAGGGATTTATGGGTCAATGCCCGCACCAGAAGCTCGGGGCTCGAAAATGCGTGCCCCAGCGTGGTCTCCAATGCGGCCAGTGCTTCTTTCAATTGCCCTCCGGGCTTTGGGTAAGGGGTTGCAAATCACAGCACACGACGCGGTGCGCGCCCATGCGTGCCGATGGTTCTATTAGACGCCACCCGACCGGAATGTCGTCAGCCTGCGAAGAATTATTGCGGCTTTGAGGCACCGGACTGGACACTGGGTTGCGTGGCCGGCCCAGCCGGCGGCTTCCCCGCCCCCGGCGGCGCATTCGTATCGCCACCGTCCTCCGCATCTTCATCGCAGCTATGCCCCTTGACGGCATAGGCAGCCTTCACGCCCCGCTCCGCCGCAAGCCGTGTATCCTGCTGACCGTCGCGGGATTCCAGCGCCAGCTTATATTCCGACACCGCTTCGTCGCGCTTGCAGTCAAGGTCCAGCATGCGTCCCAGATAGATGTGCGACCAGGCCAGCAGCCGCGCATCTTTGCTGGTCGCCAGCGTCTTCTGAAAGTCGTCGATCGCTTCTTCAGGACGCCCCGTCATGATGGCCGCGCGCGCCAGGATAAAATTGGCCCGCGCTCCGTCGGCAACGGCGTCCAACGTATCGCTCTTTTGTGCAAGGGCTTCGCGCGCCATCGCGGTGGCGCTTTTCACGTCGCCCGTGGCCAGCTTCGACTCAGCCAGATCCAGTCCAGTGAGTTTGCGCGGCTTGCTGCGCCCCAGCACTTCGGCGTCGGCCTCCTTATCGAACTCGATCTGCCGCGCGCGATGAACCTGCTGGTCCATGTCCATGCTGTAGACCATTTCGCCGATCGTGTCGCGCAGGCTGGCTGGGTCTTTTTCGAACTGGATCATCTGCTCATAGAAATATTGCGTGAGCACAAACCCCTGCGTCATGTCGTGATGCACGGTCGCGAGCCGTACTGCGTCAACCTTCTGCTGATACGCCTGGCGCTCACGCTCGTAGCGCGGCAGGTCAGACCGATCGGCGCCCGCGGGGATCTTGTACTCCGGAATCCCAGTGTCCATGGTGCGCGCCTCAATCGCCTTGATCAGGCACTCAATGGTGAGAGCGACTGTGTCAGAGCGATAGCGGAACTCCAGCGGGGCCTCGCGAATCTCCTTGAGGATGGGCTGGGTGCGATCGATGGCGTTGGCGCGCGCGTTCAAGAGCGGCTCAAGCAGGTAATGCAGATAAGTGTGCCGCACGTCCGACATCTGAATCTTCCCATCGACCGGCGAAACCACCACCACATAATCGGTGCCATAGATGCGCGCGTTGACAATGCGCGGCGAAAGCTGTGGCTCAATCACCACGATGAAGCGGCGGCCCTCATAGGTGGATGCCGGCATCTTCAAATAAAGGTTCGTGGCCACGATCATCTTCGAGAGCGGGTCGTGCAGGCGATCCGCCTCATCGTCATAGGTGTGGTGGACTGCCAGCCAGATTCCATGAAGATCGACAGCCGCGGCAAAATCTCTGAGCAGCGGGACAATCTCGACCACCTGCGTCGAGTCCGGCGGCATCTCGGTCAATTCGACAGAAGTCTCGAGTTCGGGCGGCGGCGTGAGATAGAGCGCGAGGGAGATGTATTGCGCGATGTCGCGCTCGGTCCCCGTGATCCGGTGCTGGGCGATGTAGAGACACAGCTTGTCGCGTTTGTTGCGCGCATCCTCACTACGGGCCAGAACCTGGTTGATCTCATCGCGGACATGCTTGCGCACCGGGGCGCTGAACTCGAGCCCTTCGTCGTAGCCGCACATGTTCAGCGCGGCCGCCATGATAAACACCGGCTCGGACGGAACGAGGGAAACGGTCGGCCCGGCTGGATCGATGAGTGACGGTGCTTTTTCCTGCTGCATGCCCTGCGAGGAAGAGGCCTGCCCTTTGCTGCCGCTTGAACTGCTGTCGGATTGAGCCAGAAGCGCGGTCACGGAAAGCGCCGGAACCAGCAAGAACAGTGCAGCCGCGCGCGCGGTGAATGATGGAAGTGAATCGAAAGTCATCAAGAACCCTGCCTGCAAGTCTAGTTAGACGTACGGGCGGGGTCAAACGGTGGTGGATGCTGGAGTGGATTCGTATGCGGATGATCGGCCCAAGGCGATCAACCGATGCCGCTACAATAGTTGCAATCCAAAAGCTGCGGGTTAACGCGTAATGGATCCTAAAGGTACTCCAGACGAGTCGAACGATTTTCCCGCAGAATTGGGAGGGCCGACGCCGCGTCGCGTTCGGCTGACGAGCACTGGTTGGCTGAATCTGCTTGCGGCCGCTCTCTTCCTCGCACTCGGAGCAGCAGGAGCACTCGCCATTGTGGAGCAAGTCATTCACAATGCGGCAACGCAGGAGGCTTTGCGAGATCGCTCCGCTGAATCGGTGGGCCAGGTGACGGACATTTGGACCGCACGACGGCGCGTCAGTTACTCGTTTTCGGTCGATGGACTCACTTTTACCGGTAAGTCGGAAGTGCCAACCGATAATTTGAGGAAGCTGCAACCGGGTGACTCACTGCCAATCCGCTACATTCCAGCAAACCCAAATGTCAACCACCCGACTGCGTGGGAAGAATCGCCCTATACCACGCTGTGGTTACTGTATTTACCAGCAATTCTCTCATTCGTCGGCTTGGTTTTTATCAGAAGGTTTCCAGTGCAACGCCAGCTTGCGGTGCAAGGAATCGCCGTTCGTGGTTGTATCGCTAAAACCGAATGGAATGGCCCTTCCAAAGGTCAACGATACGCCGATTACACATTCAGGAATGCAAGCAACGATGAGGTGGAAATTGGCAGGTGCCCAAGCGATTCCATCTATATGGCGGACTTAAATTGCTGGGTGCTCTATTTACCGACCAACCCGAGGCGCAGCGAGATCTATCCTTTTCCGATCGAATTCTTCCGCATTAATCAGTGAGGACTGTGCTTATCACACGCTGAGGCCGATTACCCCTTAACCGAAACGCCCGAGAACGAAAGCACCGCCAGCCCGCGCACAGGCTGGCCAAAGAACCGCGCCGGCTCGAAGCGGCTGGTCAACAGAAGGTTCTCGATCTGCGCCCGCGTGGCCGCGTCCGACGGGCCGGAGACGATGCGATAGTCGTAGGCCTGGCCGATGCCGTCGACGTAGGCCTCGACAACCACCGGGCCGGAAACAGCGCCAATCTCGTTCCTGCCCGCCCCCGTCGCGAGTTGGACCAGGCGCGGAGCGGTGGCATTGCCCAGCGGCTCATCTTTACTCGCCACTGCATTTTCAGGATGCGTAAACATCGTGGCAAGAACGATCACGCTGCCCATCAGCAGAACCGCGCTGGCGAAGCCGGCGGTCGCCTGCAGCAGAAAGGGTCCGACGGTATTTTTCCAGGCCAGCTTCCAGGCTTCCATGGGGTCGCGACGGCGACCGTGCGCGCTCGCGGCTCACCGCCACGCGAACCCGCAGGAGAAGATCGGGCGGCTCGGGCACAGGCCCCAGCGCGGCAAGCGAAGACTGCGTCTTGCGCGCGAGAGTCCACTCATTGGAGCAAAGTCCGCAATCCTGAAGGTGGCCGGCGATCTGCTGCATCTCCCGTCCGTTCAAACGGCCGTCCAGATACTCCGTGAACCTGGCCTGAATACTCTTGCAGCCGCTCATCTCGCCTCCTCTCCAAGTGAAATCTCAAAACTTTCGACTCCCTGAGCAGGCGCCGCGGCCGGGACCTGCGGGTTGAGAATCGATTTCAGAATCGCCCGTCCGCGCACCAACCGCGATTTGACAGTGCCCAGGTTCACACCCTGCATCTCGGCCACTTCTTCGTAGACGAAGCCCTCGATATCGCGCAGGATCAGGGTGGTCCGATACGGCTCGGGCACCTTGCTCAAGGCCAGCTCCACGCGCGCCCGATTCTCCGCATGGACGGCCATATCGTACGGCGACTCGGCCTGATCGACGAGCAACTCTTTCAGCCGGATCTGGTTCCCTGCATCCCCTTCCGCGATCTCCTGCTCGATGGGAACTTCCTGCTGCTTGTGGCGCATCCACCAGCGGCGGCGATTCGAAGCCTCGTGCAGCGCAATCCGGTAGATCCAGGTCCTTAATGAAGACTCGCCGTGGAAGGTGTGCACGCCCCGAAAGACCTTCACAAAGACTTCCTGAGTAAGATCAGCCGCGTCGGCGCGATCTTGCACAGTGCGGGCCAGCAGAGAATAGATGGGCTTGTGATAGTGAGCGATCAGCCAGGCAAAAGCTTCTTCTGACCCGGCGCACAACTCCGCCACAAGAGCTGACTCTTCAGACTGGAGCGAGAGTGCGCTGGCAAGATTACCCATGGTCAGATCCGCCATCAGACTTGATCCTCCCACCTTACCGCAATCAATTCACGTTTGGCCACCGGGCCGGTCACAAGCCTTTGTTCGGAGCCCAGCCAAGTCGAGGGCAGGTTCGCCCTCACCTGTTTAGACACCGGCGCCCCTCAAAGTGTTCCGAAAGAATGGAGAAATAGCTCTGGGAGCCATTCAACCCGAGAACCGTCTGCGGTTTGACGAATCGAACCCCAGCAGAGACAATAGGAGAGTTCGTCCCTTCCTATGTGGGCCTGTGGCGCAGCTGGGAGCGCGCTTCCATGGCATGGAAGAGGTCATCGGTTCGATCCCGATCAGGTCCACCAAATCCTTTCCAAGATTCTCAGAACACACGACGGCCAAACTGCGTTTTGGTTCACCTGTTTTCAATGGTTTGCAGGAAGCAGGGGGACGGTTTGCGGTTTGGCGAGTTGGCCACGCTGCGCGTGATGGCAGGTTGCGAATTGGCGTGTGATCTGGGCTAGGCCGAGATGTGCGGGTACGTGAATTAGCAAGTTAGCCACGCTGCGCGTGTTCAGCAAGTCAGCGAGTCAGCATGGCAGCCCTCACTCGTAGCGGATCGCCTTGACCGGGTCCAAAGCGGCGGCGCGGCGCGCCGGGATCCAGCAGGCGCACAGGCCCACGGCGGCGAGCAACGCCCCAACAAAGAGGAAGACGCCCGGGGCAGTGGGCGAGACGCCAATGGGAAGACTGACCATGACGCGCGTCACCGGGAATGCAGCCGCAAGGCCCAGGCATAGTCCCGCAATGATCTGCCACAGCCCGCGGCGCATGACAAGAAGCGTAATGTTGCGCGTGCTTGCGCCCAAGGCCATCCGCACCCCGATCTCCTGGGTGCGGCTCGCGGTTGCGTGGGCGATGATCGCATAAAGGCCCACCGATGCCATGAGCAGAGCGATCAGCGCAAAGCTCATGAAGACGATAGTCAGCAGCTTGAAGAACCACTGCTGGTGCGCGATTGTCTCGCTCAGGTCAGAGACGTCGCGCAAAGGAAGTTCCGGGTCGATAGCCGCGACGGCGGGTCGCACGGCCGGGCTGACGCTGGCGCTGGATTCGATCACCAATGCCATCCCACCCCAGCCTTGCTGCTGAAAGGGGACGAACAGCAACGGGTTGGGCTTCTTCTCATTGAGCTCCTGATTCATGTCGGCGGTAACGCCGACCACGGTCGTCCAGTCTCCCGGCGCGTTCTTCTCATCGAAGAGCCGGAAGCGTTTGCCGATAGCCGACTGGCCGGGCCAGAAGTGATGCGCGCATTCGAGAGTGACGATGGCTGCTTTGTGATTCGCGGTCCCGTCGGCTGCATTGAAGTCGCGGCCAAGCAGAAGAGGCAGATGAATGGTGTCGAGATAGCCGGGCGACTGAACAACCATGGAGATCTGCGGACGTGCAGATCCAGCATTGTTGGGCGCATTTTCGATCTCAAGGTCTCGATGAGCGGCGCCGAGTCCGGGCAGATCGGAGACGATAGCAGCGTGCGAGACGCCGGGCAGCGCCAGCAATCGGGGAATGAGCTGATCGTAGAAGCGCTGCCGCGATGGGATGTCCTTATACCGTTCTTCGGGGAGTTCAACGCGCGCGGTTGTGAGCGTGTCTCCGGGCACAAAGCGATTTGCGGTGAGAGTCTGCAGGAGCTGATGGACAAAGACACCCGCTCCGGTAAGGAGGACCAGCGTCAATGCGAACTGGATCACCACGAGGACGGCGGAGAACTGGCCGCCGCGCTGCTTGCCGACGCTGCGCGCGCCTTCCTTGAGCACGTCATTGAGATTGACTTTGGAGGCGCGGAGGGCCGGTGCGATGCCGAAGAGGACGCCGCTGGCGATGCAAAGGGCGGCGAAGTAGCCGAAGACCGAGTAGTCCATGCTGAAGTCGATCCAGTAGGGTTTGCCCACGTCCTGTGTGCCCAGATCGAAGCCATGGACGGCGAGCGCGGCCAGCCCCAGACCGAGGACTCCGCCCAGTATGCTCAGCAGAATACTCTCGATCAGCAATTGGCGGATGACGCGCCAGCGCGTGGCGCCGAGCGCCGCTCGAATCGACATCTCGCGCTGGCGGACAAGGGCTCGGCTGAGCATCATGTTGGCGACATCAGCGCAGGCGATGAGCAGCACAAAGCCGACCGATGCCAGCATGAGCAGGAACACAACCTTGACCGGACCACCGTTGTATCGCTGGTTGAAGGTCTCGACGCGCAGGGTCAGGTCTTTGTTGGTATTGGGAAATTGGGTGGCGAGACGCCCGCCAATGGCACTGATTTCCGTAGCCGCCTGGGTGATGGGGACCCGGGGTTTGAGCATGCCCCAGACTTCGTACCAGCGGTTCTCGCGATTCTCAAGAGCGGCCGAGGGCGCGATCGGCATCCATAGGTCAGTGTGGACGGGAAATTTGAAGTCTGCCGGCATGACGCCGATGATGGTGGCCGATTTTCCATTCACGCGTACGGATCGACCAAGGACGGAAGGGGAACTGTTATAGCGCTGCTTCCAAACCCCGTATCCAAGCAGGACAACCGGCGGCGCGCCCGCCTCGCCGTCGCCGGCAATGAAGTTGCGGCCCAGCACCGGACCCATATGCAGCATGGTGAAGAGGCCGGGGG